>NZ_JBYHFM010000003.1:0-611448 GCF_057669765.1 Microbacterium sp. Y832
GAAGCCGTACGCCTCGCGTGATGGTGACCGGAAGCCGTACGCTGCACGTGATGGTGACCGGAAGCCGTACGCTGCGCGCGATGGTGACCGGAAGCCGTACGCTGCGCGCGATGGTGACCGGAAGCCGTACGCTGCGCGCGATGGTGACCGGAAGCCGTACGCCTCGCGCGATGGTGACCGGAAGCCGTACGCCTCGCGCGATGGTGACCGGAAGCCGTACGCCTCGCGCGATGGTGACCGGAAGCCGTACCCTGCGCGCGACGGTGACCGGAAGCCGTATGCCTCGCGCGACGGGTCCCGCGGGGGATCCGGTCGTCCGTTGCGAGGCGGGGCCGACCGGCCAGACCGAGCAACGCGCCCTGAAGAGATCCGCGCGGTTCGGCCGCGGCACGACGACCCCGCGATCCCGGATGACGTCACACCGCAGGATCTGCACCCCAGCGCCCGCAACGAGCTCAAGACCCTGAGCAAGGAGAACGCCGAGGGCGTCGCCCGCCACCTCGCGATGGCGGCGAGGCTCATCGACGAGGATCCGGCCCTGGCTCACGAGCATGCACTGTCGGCGTCGCGCCGTGCCGGCCGCATCGCGGTCGTTCGCGAGACCCTCGCGATCACGGCATATGCCACCGGTGACTATGCGCTTGCTCTGCGTGAATTGCGCACCTACCGGCGCATCTCCGGTCGCGACGACCAGATCGCCCTGCTCGTCGACAGCGAGCGTGGCGTCGGCCGGCCCGACCGTGCTCTGGAAGCAGGTCGTGCCGTCGATCGCACGGCTCTGCCCGCAGCGGTCCGTGTCGAACTGGCGATCGCGATGTCCGGTGCTCGTCTCGACCTCGGTCAGGCCGATCGTGCCCTGCTCGAACTCGACATCCCCGAACTCAACCCCGACCGGGCGTTCGAGTGGAGCCCGGTGCTGTTCGCAGCGCGCGCGGCAGTGCTGGAAGAACTCGGTCGAGACGAAGAGGCGGCACAGTGGCAGCGTCGCGCCGTCATCGCCGCCGAGGCTCTCGATGCGGCCAGCGGCGCCGGTGATCTCGAGACGGTCCTCGTCGAGGAGGTCTTCGAGACGGATGACCCCGCTGACGAGGAGCACGCCGTGTCGATCGCTCTCGACCCCGAGGAGTCCGTCGAGGCTGAGGAGCCGGTCGAGGCTGAGGAGGATTCGGCAGTCGAGACGGCGCCCGCCGAATCGGTCGAGGACGAGGTCGCCGCAATTC
The DNA here is from genome assembly GCF_057669765.1 of Microbacterium sp. Y832. NCBI lineage: Bacteria > Bacillati > Actinomycetota > Actinomycetes > Micrococcales > Microbacteriaceae > Microbacterium > Microbacterium sp. Y832. The sequence continues at coordinate 1,221 of NZ_JBYHFM010000003.1, forward strand.
TTGCGGAAGCGGGGGTCGACGAGGAGGACGACGCCTGATGGCGCTCTTCCGCCGAGACCGCGAACGCACCCAGACACCGCTCGATGGTGTCGATGTCATCCTCGCTGACCTCGACGGCGTCGTGTACGCCGGGCCCGGCCCCATCCCGCACGCCGTCGAGAGCCTGACGCGCGCACGGGAAGGGCGTCGGCTCGCGTACATCACGAACAACGCGGCACGCACCGACGCGACGGTTGCTCAGCACCTCACCGATCTCGGTCTGCGCACCGAGCCCAGCGAGGTCGTCACAAGCCCTCAAGCGGCGATGCGTCTGCTGTCGAGCCTGATTCCCGCCGGCTCCACGGTTCTCGTCGTCGGGGGAGAAGGTCTCGTCGTCGAGGTCGAGAAGGCCGGCTTCGTCATGACGCGCAGCGCAGAAGACAACCCTGCCGCGGTCGTGCAGGGCTTCGCGCCCGAGGTCGGCTGGACCCAGTTGGCCGAAGCTGCGTTCGCCCTCAAGGTACCCGAAGCCGAGGGCGGTATCCCGTGGATCGCCACCAACACAGACTGGACCATTCCTCAGGCGCGCGGTGTCGCACCCGGGAACGGCACGCTCGTCTCTGCCGTGCACACCGCCGTCGGGCGACTGGCGACCGTCGCGGGAAAGCCCGAGGTGCCGATCTTCGAAGAAGCGGTTGCACGCTTCAGCGCTCAGCGTCCACTGTTCATCGGTGACCGTCTCGACACCGACATCCTCGGGGCGAACCGGGCAGGCATCCCCTCGGCACTCGTGCTGACCGGAATCGACCGCCCCAAGCACGTGCTCGCAGCGCCCACGGGCTCACAGCCCACGTATCTTCTGCGCGACCTTCGCGATCTGCACGAGCCGTATCCCCTGGCGCGCGTGCGGGATGGCGTCGTGACGGTGCGTGGAGCGAGCGTCCGCATCGAGGGCCCCGACGTGCGGATCCTGTCGGAAGGCGACGATCCGCTCGATCTTCTCCGCGCGGGCGCGAAGGCGATCTGGGATACCGGACGTGCGATCTTCGGGTTCCGCGTGCCCGAGCTGCTCTACGCCGACCCCTTCCACCGGCCGTGACACTCGGCCACGTCGGCGGGGACACGTATCCTGGCGGCATGGAAGAGTCTGCGGCGAGTGACGAGTCTGATGACCTGCTCTCGAGCCTCGAGGTGATCGAAGCGCAGCCCCTCGCCGCGCGGGCAGCGGCCTACGAATCGCTGCACGACGCGCTCTCCCGGCGGCTCGACACCGACGTCACCGGCAACGGTCGCCCGTGACGTCCCGCCTCGACGCTGCCCTGGCCGCACGCGGGCTCGCGCGCTCGCGCACGCACGCAGCGACACTCATCGCCGACGGGCTTGTGACGGTCAACGGGCGACCCGTCGTGAAGCCCTCGACCCCCGTCGACGACGCCGCAGTGCTCGTCGTCGAAGGCGCCGACCACTACGTCAGTCGCGCCGCCCACAAGCTGCTCGCGGGGCTCGATGCGTTCGGCATCGCCGTCGCGGGACGGGTCGCCCTCGACATGGGAGCATCCACCGGCGGGTTCACCCAGGTGCTGCGCGAACGCGGCGCCGACCCCGTCATGGCCGTCGATGTCGGACACGGCCAGCTCGCGGCATCCGTCGCGGAAGATCCCGGAGTGCGCGTCGTCGAAGGCTTCAACGTGCGGCACATGACCGCCGAGTCGCTCGCCGCCGCCAGCGGCATCGCCGCCGCGCCTTCGCTCGTGACAGGCGACCTCTCGTTCATCTCACTCGAACATGTGCTGCCTGCCGTTCGGGGAGTCATCGCGCCCGACGCAGATGTCGTGCTTCTCATCAAGCCGCAGTTCGAGGTGGGCCGCACGGCCGTCAAGGGCGGCCTCGTGACGAACCCCGTGCTGCGCGCGGATGCCGTGGCACGCGTGCTGTGGCACGCGTGGGACGAGGGCCTGGGCGTGCTCGGCCTCATCGCCTCGCCCATCACGGGTACGCACGGCAACCGTGAATACGTCGTGCACCTCGCGCCGGGCCGCGGGACGGATCCGTCAGAATGGTCGAGCACCGTGAATCGACTGGCGGGAAGCCCATGACAGAGCACCAGCGCAGCATCCTCGTCGTCGCCCACGCGCGTCGAGATGACACGGTGCACGCTGCGGACCGCGTCATCGGTGCGCTCCGCGACGCCGGTGCGCGGCCCGTCCTTCTGCCGGAGGATGCCGCGGAGCTCGGCGACGTCCTCGATTCGTTCCGCTCGATCGCCCGCCTCGGCGTCGATGTGTCCGTCGATGACATCGAGCTCGTGATCGTGCTGGGCGGTGACGGCACGATCCTGCGCGCAGCCGAGCTCGTGCGCGAGAGCACCGCTCCCGTGCTGGGCATCAACATGGGGCACGTGGGCTTCCTCGCCGAGATCGAACGAGACGAGCTCGACGATGCCGTCCGTCGGGTCATCGATCGGGACTACCAGGTCGAGGAGCGACTCGCGCTGCAGGTGCGCGTCAAAGATGCGGACGACAACGTCATCTACGAGACGTGGGCACTCAACGAGGCCACGGTCGAGAAGGCGAGTCGCGAGCGCATGCTCGAAGTCGTCATCGAGATCGACGGGCGCCCGCTGTCGTCGTTCGGCTGCGATGGCGTCGTCGTCTCGACGCCGACGGGGTCGACGGCGTACAACTTCTCAGCCGGCGGTCCCGTCATCTGGCCCACCGTCGAGGCGATCTCGGTCGTCCCGCTGTCGGCGCATGCGCTGTTCGCCAAGCCTCTCGTCGTCGGCCCTGAGCACGCCGTCGCGATCGAAGTTCTCGAACGCACCAACGGCGTCGGCATCCTGTGGTGCGACGGCCGTCGCTCGCACGACCTCCCGCCCGGAGCGCGCGTCGTGGTGAACCGCTCGCCGCACCCCGTCCGGCTCGCGCGTCTGCACCCGGCCGCATTCACCGACCGACTCGTCCGCAAATTCCGCCTGCCCGTCGAGGGATGGCGCGGCCCCGCCGCCATCACGAGCGACGCCTCCGAAGGAGGCCCCGCGCAGTGATCGAAGAGATGCGCCTTCGCGACCTCGGCGTCATCGCCGAAGCGACGCTGCCCATCGGGCCGGGCTTCACCGCGATCACGGGTGAGACCGGTGCGGGCAAGACGATGGTCGTCACCGGCCTCGGACTGCTGCTCGGTCAGCGCGCCGACTCGGGAGCGGTGCGGGCCGGCGCTGCCCAGGCCGCCGTCGACGGCGTGTGGATCGTGCCCGACACCGGTCCCGTCGCCGAGCGCGTCCGCGACGCCGGCGGCGATCTCGAACCCCTCGGCGACGGCCGAGCCGAGCTCTATGTCGGCCGCTCCATCTCGAGCGAGGGTCGCGGCCGCGCCTCGGTCGGCGGTCGCGCGGCGCCGGCCGGCGTGCTCGCCGAGCTCGCGGAGCACCTCGTGGTCTTGCACGGCCAATCCGACCAGCTGCGGCTGACGTCGGCCGCGGCGCAGCGCGACGCCCTCGACCGGTTCGGGGGCGAGCCCATCCGCTCTGCGCTGCAGGAGTACACCACCGCGTACGAGCGCTGGCGGGTCGTCGACAGCGAGCTGACCACGCTCACGGCCGAGCGCGACGCGCGCGCCCGCGAGGCCGAGGAGCTGCGCGCGCAGCTCGCCGAGATCGAGCAGGCTGCGCCCCTGCCCGGCGAGGACGCCGACCTGGCGCTGCGAGCCGAGCGTCTTGCGAACGCCGAAGACCTGCGGCTCGCCGCGGCGACCGCCCACGCCGCGCTCGCCGGCGACGGCGAGCAGCCCGACGCGGCCACGCTCGCGGCAGAGGCGCGACGCGCACTCGAGCGCGCGCCCGACCCCGCGCTGCAAGAACTCACGACGCAGATCGCCGACCTCGGCTATCGCATCGTCGACGTGGCCGCATCGCTGTCGGGCTACCTCGCCGACCTCGACGACACCGGACCGCACGAGCTCGCCGCCGTCGAAGAGCGCCGCTCCGTGCTCGGCGCTCTCATCCGGGCACACGGCTCGCTCGACGCCGCGATCGAGCTGCAGGCGACCGGATCAGCGCGGCTGGCCGAACTCGACGACGACGGCGACCGCATCGAGCGACTCTCGGACGAACGGGATGCCGCGGCATCCGCCCTCGACACGGCAGCCGCCGCCCTCACCGCGGCGCGCCAGGTCGCAGCGTCCGCGCTCGGGCATGCCGTGACGGCCGAGCTGCGCGAGCTCGCGATGCCCGACGCACGCGTCGAGGTCTCGGTCGCCCCGGGCGCTGAAACAGCGGCGGGCCGCGACGATGTCGTCATCCTGCTCGCGGCGCACCCGGGGGCGACACTGCGCCCTGTGGCCAAGGGTGCCTCCGGTGGCGAGCTCAGTCGCGTCATGCTGGCGATCGAGGTCGTCATCGCCGGCACCGACCCCGTGCCCACGTTCGTCTTCGACGAAGTCGACGCCGGAATCGGCGGTGCCGCCGCGATCGAAGTGGGGCGGCGACTCGCCCGGCTCGCCCGCACGTCGCAGGTCATCGCCGTGACCCACCTCGCGCAGGTCGCGGCCTTCGCCTCGAACCACCTGTCGGTCGTCAAAGCGAGTGACGGTTCGGTGACGGCGTCGGATGTGCGGCGCCTGGACGGAGCCGAACGCGAGGCCGAGATGGCGAGACTGCTTTCGGGAATGCCCGATTCCGATGCTGCGCTGTCCCATGCGCGTGAACTGCTCGACCTGGGCATCCAGACCGACTGATAGGATTGAAGCCCGTGATGCAGACTTCTGATTCCGGAATGAATTCCGCGGGATCCACCGACGACACCACCAAGCACATCTTCGTGACCGGGGGTGTTGTTTCCTCGCTGGGCAAGGGCCTCACGGCCGCGAGTCTGGGCAATCTGCTCACGGCGCGTGGACTGCACGTGGTCATGCAGAAGCTCGACCCGTACCTCAACGTCGACCCCGGCACGATGAACCCGTTCCAGCACGGCGAGGTCTTCGTGACCGATGACGGCGCCGAGACGGACCTCGACATCGGCCACTACGAGCGCTTCCTCGACATCGAGCTCAGCGAAGCCGCGAACGTCACGACAGGACAGATCTACTCGCGCGTCATCGCGCGTGAGCGTCGCGGCGAGTACCTCGGTGACACCGTGCAGGTCATCCCGCACATCACCGACGAGATCAAGCGGCGCATGCGTCTGCAGGCGAGCGAAGACCCCCGCCCCGACGTGATCATCACCGAGATCGGCGGCACCGTCGGCGACATCGAGTCGCAGCCGTTCATCGAGTCGGCGCGGCAGATCCGCCATGAACTCGGCCGCAACAACGTCTTCTTCGTGCACGTGTCGCTCGTGCCGTTCATGGGCGCTTCCGGTGAGCAGAAGACCAAGCCCACGCAGCACTCGGTCGCCGCGCTGCGCTCGATCGGCATCCAGCCCGACGCGCTCGTGCTGCGCAGCGACCGCCCCGTCACCGAGTCCAACAAGCGCAAGATCGCGCTCATGTGCGACGTCGACGAGGCCGCTGTCGTGAACGCCGTCGACGTGCCGAGCATCTACGACATCCCCTCGATGCTCAACGAGCAGGCCCTCGACGAGTACATCGTGCGCACCCTTGGGCTCACGAAGGCCGCCGAGGTGGACTGGTCGCGCTGGAACCGCGTGCTCTCGGCCGTGCACAACCCCAAGCACGAAGTGACGATCGGTCTCGTCGGAAAGTACATCGACCTGCCCGACGCGTACCTGTCGGTCACCGAGGCGCTCAAGGCCGGCGGCTTCGCGCTGGAGACACACGTCAGCATCCGCTGGATCCCCTCGGACGAATGCGAGACGCCCGAAGGCGCCGAGAAGGCGCTCAGCGACCTCGACGGCATCATCGTCCCGGGCGGATTCGGCATCCGCGGAATCGAAGGCAAGCTCGGTGCGCTCAAGTTCGCGCGCGAGCAGGGCATTCCGACGCTCGGGATCTGTCTCGGCCTGCAGTGCATCGTGATCGAGTACGCGCGAAACGTCGCGGGAATCGAAGACGCATCGTCGAGCGAATTCGACCCTGAGACGCCTCATCCCGTCATCGCGACGATGGAGGAGCAGGTCGACATCCTCGCCGGCGGCGACCTGGGAGGCACGATGCGGCTCGGGCTCTATCCCGCCGACCTCGCCGAGGGGTCGATCGCGGCCGAGGTGTACGGCTCGCTGCGCGCCGAGGAGCGTCACCGGCACCGCTACGAGGTGAACAATCGCTACCGCGATCAGATCGCCGCGGCCGGCATGGTGTTCTCGGGTATCAACCCCGACCTCGACCTCGTCGAGTACGTCGAGTTGCCCCGCGACGTGCACCCGTACTACATCGCGACGCAGGCGCACCCCGAGCTGCGTTCGCGCCCGACGAAGGCACACCCCCTGTTCCGAGGACTGATCGGCGCCGCGCTCGAGCGGCACCGCTCCAGCGAGCTCTTCGACGTCGACAATGGCTGATTCCGCGCCCCTGGCAGACGAGCCCGCCGACCACCCCGTCGTGGACAGCGAGCTCGTCTACGAGGGCCACGTGTGGGACGTCCGCAGCGACACGGTGAGCTACGGCGGCGGCGAGATCGTGCGGCAGTACGTGGACCATCCCGGCGCGGCCGCTGTCGTCGCGCTCGATAACGAGGGGCGGGTGCTGCTCGTACAGCAGTACCGTCACCCGATCCGCCAGCGTGACTGGGAGATCCCGGCAGGGCTCCTCGACGTCGCCGGGGAGTCGCCGCTCGAGACGGCGGCCCGCGAGCTCGCCGAAGAGGCGGATCTGCGCGCGGCGGAGTGGGAGCCGCTCGTGAGCGTCTTCACGACACCCGGCGGAAACGACGAGGTCGTGCACGTGTTCCTCGCGCGGGCACTTTCGGCGCTCGAGACCCCGCACCCACGCGAAGCCGAAGAGGCAGACATCCGCGTCGAATGGGCACCGCTTCACGACGTCGTCGCGGGTGTGCTCGCGGGCAGGCTGCGCAACGGGATCCTCGCGGTCGGCGTCCTCGCGGCGGCCGAGCGGCTGCGTGCGGCGGCAGCCGGCAGGTAGTCCCGTGCAGCTCGAGCGCGCCGTCGATGCGTTTCTGCGTCACACCGCGATCGAGCGTGGCCTGTCCGACCACACCGTCGCGGCGTACGGGCGTGACCTCGCCGTCTACGCGGAGTGGCTGCACGAGCAGGGTGTCGCGGAGTCGTCCGAGGTGACCGCCGACCTCGTCGCCTCTTTCGTGGCGGCGCGGGCATCCGCCGACCCCGCTCCTGCGGCATCCAGTCTGGCGCGCCTGCAATCCTCGGTGCGGGGGCTGCATCGTTTCCTCGTGCGGGAGGGGATCGAGACCGAAGACCCCACGCAGCGGTTGCGCCCGCCGAAGCAGCCGCGCCGACTGCCGAAGGCGCTCACGATCACCCAGGTCGAACAGCTGCTGGATGCCGCCGGACCCGCGCCGTCCGACGCTGCGCCCGGCGACCTGCGGGGCCTGCGCGACCGGGCCCTGCTCGAGATGCTCTACGCGACGGGTGCCCGCGTGTCCGAGGTCGTGCAGCTCGACGTCGACGATCTCGCGCACGGCGACGTGCTGCGCGTGCGGGGAAAGGGAGACAAAGAGCGGATCGTGCCGATCGGCTCGTATGCGCGCGCCGCGGTAGACGCCTACCTCACCCGGGTGCGGCCCGAACTGTCGACGCGAGGTGCCGCGACGCCTCGCCTCTTCCTCGGGATGCGCGGCGCGCCGTTGTCGCGACAGAGCGCGTGGCTCGTCATGCGGGATGCCGCCGAGCGGGCGAGTCTCGCCGCTCATGTCTCGCCCCACACGCTGCGCCATTCCTTCGCGACGCACCTGCTGCAGGGTGGCGCCGACGTGCGCGTCGTGCAGGAGCTGCTCGGACACGCGTCGGTCGCGACGACGCAGATCTACACCCACGTCTCGGTCGACACGCTGCGCGATGTCTACGCGACGTCTCACCCGCGCGCGCGCTGAGGTGCGCGGGCAGCCGTGTGCGAGAATCGGTGCACGGCAAAGCGAAGACAGGAGAGTCGGTGGCGGGCAGAACGCGCGGCGCGAAGCAGGCGTCTGAGGGCGACATCCCGGTCGGGCCGACCGGTCGTCCATACCAGGGCTTCGCGACTCCTCCCAAGCTCGACAGCCACGGGCCCGCGCGCATCATCTCGCTGTGCAACCAGAAGGGTGGCGTCGGAAAGACGACGACGACCATCAACCTGGCCGCCGCGCTCGCAAGCTACGGTCGCAAAGTGCTCGCGGTCGACTTCGATCCGCAGGGCGCGCTGTCGGCGGGCCTCGGCATCCAGACCCACGACATCCCCACGGTCTACGATCTGCTGCTGGACCCCAAGCGCGACCCGTACGACGTGATCGTTCACACGCGCGTCGAGGGGCTCGATGTCGTCCCGGCGAACATCGACCTGTCGGCGGCCGAAGTGCACCTGGTCAACGAGGTCGCCCGCGAGACGATCCTCGCTCGCGTGCTGCGCAAGGTGGCGGGGGACTATGACGTCATCCTCGTCGACTGCCAGCCGTCGCTGGGCCTGCTCACCGTCAATGCACTGACTGCGAGCCACGGCGTCGTCATTCCGCTGGAATGCGAGTTCTTCGCACTGCGCGGAGTCGCCCTGCTCATCGAGACGATCGACAAGGTGCGCGACCGTCTCAACCCGACGATCGAACTCGATGGCGTGCTCGCGACGATGTACGACCCGCGCACGCTGCATTCGCGCGAAGTTCTCGAGCGCGTCGTCGATGCGTTCGGCGACGACGTGCTCGAGACCGTCATCGGTCGCACCGTGAAGTTCCCGGATGCCTCGGTGTCGGGCATGCCCATCACCGATTTCGCGCCCGAGCACGCGGCCGCGCAGGCCTATCTGCGGCTCGCGCGGGAGCTGGTCGCCCGTGGCGCCGTCGCCTGAACAGGCCGCTGAGACCGAAGAGGGTGCAGGCTTTCGAGTCTCGCTGGGAGTCTTCGACGGGCCGTTCGATCTGCTGCTGACGCTGCTGTCCAAGCATGAGCTCGACATCACCGACGTGGCGCTGTCGCAGGTGACAGCGGAGTTCCTGTCGTACCTGCGCGAGCTCGGTCCCGACGAAGAGCTCGAAGAGGCCTCGGAGTTCCTCGTCGTCGCGGCGACGCTGCTGGACATGAAGGTCGCCGGGCTCCTGCCCCAGGGCGAGCTCGTCGACGCCGAGTCGGTCGCTCTGCTCGAGGCGCGCGACCTGCTCTTCGCCCGGCTGCTGCAGTACCGCGCGTTCAAAGAGGTCTCGACCTGGTTCGCGGCGGGCCTCAACTCCGAGGACCGGCGTCACGTGCGGGCCGTCCCGCTCGACGAGAAGCACCGCACGGCCGTGCCCGAGCTCGTGTGGAGCCTCACGCCGCAGGACTTCGCGGCGCTCGCCATCGTGGCGATGACGCCGAAGGAGATTCCCCACGTCGGCCTCGATCACCTGCACGCCCCGCTCGTCAGCATCCGCGAACAGGCTGCCGTCGTCGTGACCCTGCTGCGCAACGCCGGGACCCTGACGTTTCGCGAACTCATCGCGGGCGTCGCCCAGCAGGGTGTCGTCGTCGCACGGTTCCTGTCGGTGCTCGAGCTGTATCGCCACGCCGCCCTCTCGTTCGAGCAGCTCGAACCGCTCGGCGAGCTGACCCTGCGCTGGACCGCGGAGCGCTGGTCCGATGAGAATCTCGCGAGCCTGGGAGCCGACTATGACAACTGACTCATCGCTCGCGCGGCGGCTGGAGGCGATCCTGCTGATCGTCGACGAGCCGCAGAGCCTCGTGAATCTCGCGACCGCGGTATCCGCGCCGATCCCCGCCGTGCGGCAGGCGATCGAAGGGCTCGTGGCCGACTACGACGGACTGTCCGGTGGCCCGCGCCGCGGATTCGAGCTGCGCGAAGTGGGCGGCGGGTGGCGGCTGTACGTCCGGGCCGAGCACGACGACCTCGTCGCCGAGTTCGTCGGGGGGCAGGCGCCGTCCCGGCTGTCGCAGGCTGCGCTCGAGACGCTCGCCGTCATCGCCTACAAGCAGCCGGTGACCCGCTCGCAGGTCGCCTCGATCCGGGCTGTCAACGTCGACTCGGTCGTGCGTACGCTCGTGGCTCGCGGCCTCATCACCGAACTGTTCACGGATGCCGAGACGGGCGCCATCAACTACGGCACGACGGATGCCCTGTTGGTGAACCTCGGCATCAACTCACTCGACGAGCTGCCGCCGATCTCGCCGCTGCTCGATGACGGCGCCGACGGATTCGATTTGGAGAATATGAGATGACGACCCCTTCAACGAACTCAGAGACCGGTGGCGAGGGTATCCGCCTGCAGAAGGTGCTCGCCAACGCCGGCGTCGCGTCGCGCCGCGTGTCGGAGCAGCTCATCGTCGAGGGGCGGGTGCGCGTCAACGGCACCGTCGTGACCGAGCTCGGCAGCCGCATCGACCCCGAGAGCGACCTCGTGGACGTCGACGGGACGGCGGTGCAGCTCGACCAGTCCAAGCGCTACGTCATGCTCAACAAGCCCACCGGCGTCGTGAGCTCGATGCGCGACGATCGCGGCCGACCCGATCTTCGCCGCTACACCGAGGACTGGCCCGAACGGCTCTATAACGTCGGACGCCTCGACGCCGACACGAGCGGTCTGCTCGTGCTCACGAACGACGGTGACCTCGCCCATGTGCTGGCGCACCCCTCGTTCGGGGTGACCAAGGTCTACATCGCCAAGGTGACAGGTCGCGTGACGCCGCAGACCGTGGCGGTGCTCACGAAGGGCATCGAGCTCGAGGACGGACCGATCGCCGCCGACAAGGCGCGTCTGCTCGACGCCGGTCGTGAGGCATCCCTTGTCGAACTGACTCTGCACTCGGGGCGCAACCGCATCGTCCGCCGCATGATGGATGCCGTCGGGCATCCGGTCGAAGAGCTTGTGCGACGGCAGTTCGGTCCGCTGCATCTCGGCACCCTGCCCGTGGGGAAGGCCCGCGAGTTGACTAAGCTGGAGCGGGGCGAGCTGCTGACGCTGTCGCGACAGGCCGCCCCGCCGGACGGGGAGGACCCCGCAGGGGACCAGGAGACCGAGTGAGCGATTCCAGCGCCGCATCCGGGCGTGCCGCAACGCTCGCACCGCGCGTGCACGGCACCGTCCGCATCGTGGGTGCGGGCCTGCTCGGCGCGAGCATCGGCCACGCCCTGAGTGCGCTCGGCGTCGATGTCGCCCTGGACGACTCATCGCCCTCTCAGCTGCGCCTCGCCGTCGACTACGGCGCAGGCCGCGCGGCGAGCGAAGACGATGACCCGACCCTCGTCGTCGTGGCCGTTCCGCCCGACGTGACCGCTGACGTCATCGAGCGCGAACTCGCGGCGCACCCGCGCGCGGTCGTCACCGACGTCGCGAGCGTCAAGCTCCAGCCGTTGAACCAGCTGCGTGAGCGAGGCGTCGACCTCACCCGTTACATCGGCTCGCACCCGCTCGCCGGACGCGAGCGCGGCGGCGCGATCTCGTCGCGCGCCGACATCTTCGTCGGACGGCCCTGGGTCGTGTGCCGTGACGAAGAGACCTCGTCGGCGCATCTCGCGCTCGTCGAGGGCCTCGCGCTGGATCTGCGCGCCATGCCGATCGAGATGTCGCCCGACGAGCACGATCGCTCGGTGGCTCTTGTTTCGCACGTGCCGCAGCTCGTCGCGAGTCTGCTCGCGGGCCGCTTCGTCGGCGTCAGCGAGGGCTCGCTGCGACTGGCCGGGCAGGGCGTGCGCGACACGACCCGGATCGCGGCGTCGGCTCCAGAGCTGTGGGTGCAGATCCTCGGCGCGAACGCGGCGCCCGTCGTCGATGTGCTCGATGCGCTCGCGGCAGACCTGAGATCGGTCGCCGACGCGCTGCGCGCACCGGAAGCACCGGGTGCTCGCCGCGCCGTCGCGGATACGATCCGCCGGGGCAACGAGGGTGTCGAGCGGCTCCCGGGCAAGCACGGGCAGAATCGGCGCTTCGAGCAGGTCGTCGTCATGGTCGACGACACGGCCGGACAACTCGGCAGACTTTTCGGTGAACTGGGCGACCTCGACGTCAACGTCGAGGACCTGCGTCTCGAGCACTCGCCCGGCGCGCAGTTCGGCCTCGCCGAGATCAGCGTCGAGCCCGATGCTGTGGGTCGTGCCGTAGAGGGCCTGGAATCCCGCGGCTGGAAGATTGCGAGTACCTCGAATGACTGACTCTTCGCACGGCGCCCCCGTCATCGTCGCGATCGACGGCCCGGCCGGCAGCGGCAAGTCGAGCGTGTCCAAGCAGGCGGCGCGTTCGCTCGGCTACGGCTACCTGGACACCGGCGCTGCATATCGCGCCCTCGCCTGGCACGCCCTGTCGCGCGGAATCGACACCGTCGATTCGGCCGCCGTCCTCGACGTGTCCGCCGACTTCGAATTCGAGATCTCGCTCGACCCCGACGCCTACGTGGTGCGGGTCGGCCAGACCGATGTGACAGACGCCATCCGCGAGCCCGCCGTCTCGGACGCCGTGAGCGGGGTTGCGCGGGTTCCCGCCGTGCGGGAGGCGATCAACGCCATGTTCCGCACCCTGCTGGCCGCGGCCGAGTGGCCCGGCGTTTTCGTCGAGGGCCGTGACATCACGACCGTTGTCGCCCCCGACGCGCCCGTGCGCATCCTGCTGACGGCCGCTCCCGAGGTGCGCGCTGCGCGCCGCAGCGCCGAAGTGACGACGCAGGATGCCGCCGCTGTCGCGACCGCCCTGCACCGCCGGGATGCGTCCGACTCGTCCGTCGTCGACTTCCTCACAGCGGCACCCGGGGTGACCGTGGTGGACTCGACGCGACTTAACTTCGATGAGACCGTGCGCGCCGTGCTCGATGTCGTGCACGCGACGCTCACGAACGAGGCAGGAGAAACCCGTGGCAGCTGAAGACGAATACGAGGCGGGGCCGGACGACCTGGCCGAAAAACTCGCCGACCTGGACGAACAACTCGCCGACCAGCGAGCCGAAGCGCTGCGCGCGGGCCTGGCCGATTACGACCTCGACGAGGAAGACGCGGCTCTGCTCGAAGGGCTGCAGTCGGGGATCGACGGCATCGAGTTCTTCCCCGCTCTTCCCGTCGTGGCGATCGTCGGTCGCCCGAACGTCGGCAAGTCGGCGCTCGTGAACCGCATCCTCGGCCGCCGCGAGGCCGTCGTCGAAGACACGCCGGGCGTCACGCGTGACCGCGTGACGTACAAGGCGGAGTGGCTCGAACGGCGCTTCTCGCTCGTGGACACCGGCGGCTGGGAGCCCGATGCCCGCGGCATCGACCGTTCGGTCGCCGCGCAGGCCGAGGTCGCGATCGACCTGTCCGACGTCGTGCTCTTCGTCGTCGACGCCATGGTCGGCGCGACGTCGACCGATGAGCACGTCGTCAAGCTGCTGCGCAAGAGCGGCAAGCCGACCTTCCTCGTCGCGAACAAGGTCGACGACGCGCGTCAGGAGCCCGAGGCCGCAGCACTGTGGAGCCTGGGTCTGGGTGAACCGCACCCGGTCTCGGCGATCCACGGGCGCGGCGTCGCCGACCTGCTCGATGCGGTCGTCAAGGTGCTGCCCGACGTGTCGGCTGTCGCCAAGCACGAGATCGGCGGCCCCCGCCGCGTCGCGATCCTCGGCCGGCCCAACGTCGGAAAGTCATCGCTGCTGAACAAGGCCGCGGGCGAAGAGCGCGTCGTCGTCAATGAACTGGCGGGCACCACGCGCGACCCGGTCGATGAGATCGTCGAGCTCGGCGGGCGGCTGTGGCGGTTCGTCGACACCGCCGGCATCCGTCGTCGCGTGCACCTGCAGCAGGGCGCCGACTTCTATGCGTCGCTGCGCACGTCAGCCGCGCTCGAGAAGGCCGAGGTCGCCGTCGTCGTGCTCGACGTGTCCGAGACGCTCAGCGAGCAGGACGTGCGGATCATCGACCTCGTTCTCGAGTCGGGCCGGGCGCTCGTGCTCGCGTTCAACAAGTGGGATCGTCTGAACGACGACGACATGGAGGACATCGATCGCCGCCGCTACCTCGAGCGGGAGATCGAGCAGGATCTCGCGCACGTGGCGTGGGCTCCGCGGGTCAACATCTCGGCGCGCACGGGTCGTCACCTCGACAAGCTCGTGCCGGCGCTCGAAACGGCGCTCGAGTCGTGGGATCAGCGCATCGCGACGGGCAAGTTCAACGCGTTCCTCTCCGAGCTGGTCGCCGAGCACCCGCACCCCGTGCGCGGCGGCAAACAGCCCCGCATCCTGTTCGGGACGCAGGCGTCGACCCGTCCGCCCACATTCGTGCTGTTCACGACGGGCTTCCTCGATCAGGGCTACCGTCGATTCATTCAGCGCCGCCTGCGCGAGCTGTACGGCTTCGAAGGAACCCCCATCGTCATCAACATGCGTGTCCGGGAGCGTCGCCAGCGGTGAGCATCGTTCCTCCGGTCGGTGGCGAGCCGCGCCGCCCTCTCGGGCCGCGCGACCCGGGAGACGCGTGGGTCGTCGCACCGACGGGGGAGCGGTACTGGGGGCGCTTCGGCGCCGCCGGCCTGCTCGCGATCGATGCCCAGCGTGGCGTGCTGCTGCAGCACCGTGTCGCGTGGAGCCATCACGGCGACACGTGGGGGCTGCCCGGCGGCGCGCTGCATGAAGGCGAGCCGGCGACGACCGGCGCCGTGCGCGAAGCGCAGGAGGAAGCGGGACTCCCCGAAGGCGCGACCCGCACGCGCGTGCTGAGTGTCTTCGACCTCGGCTACTGGAGCTATACGACGGTCGTCGCCGACGTGGTTGTCCCGTTCGAGGCGGTCATCACCGACCCCGAGAGCCGAGCCCTGGAGTGGGTTGCCGTCGACGAGGTCGCCGAACGCCCCCTGCACCCCGGGTTCGCGGCGTCGTGGGAACGGCTCCGCGGGCTGCTGGGCGTTCGCCCCGTCGTCGTGGTCGACGCCGCGAACGTCGTCGGCTCGGTGCCGGACGGCTGGTGGCGCGACCGCGCCGGGGCCAACGAGCGACTGCTCGAACGGGTCGCCGCGCACGCCCGCGCCGGTGTCGCCGCGTCGGCGCTGGACCTCGCAGAAGACGTCTGGTTTCCCGACTGGGTGGTCGTCGTCGAGGGAGCGGCGCGCGGAGTGGCTGAGGCCGAGGGCGTCGAGGTCGTGCGCGCGGACGCATCGGGTGACGACGCGATCGTCGCGACGGTCGCCCGGCTCGCGGCGTCGCGCGGACCTGTCACGGTCGTGACGAGCGACCGTGAGCTCGCTGATCGCGTGATCTCCGCCGGAGCCGCTCGCGTGCAGGGTGCTCGCTGGCTGCTCGACCTGTAGTCAGCGCCCGAGGAATCGTTCGATCTCGCGCCGTTCGCGCTTGGTCGGCCGACCCGCGCCGCGGTCGCGCTGCGCCACGACCGGAATGCTCTCGCGCGGGGGCGTGCGGTCTTCGACCGACTCGGCGACGAGCGCAGCGCCCACTCGCTTTGTGATCGTCTTGCGGACGACGAGGTGGCGGTCGAAGCCCGAGATCCGCACCCGCACCTCGTCGCCGGGGCGCACCTGCTGTGCAGCCTTCGCCCGTTCTCCGTTGACGCGCACGTGTCCGGCGCGGCACGCCTGCGTCGCGAGAGTGCGCGTCTTGTAGACGCGCACGGCCCAGAGCCAGGCGTCGACGCGAGCCGGGGCATCCGTCATGAGACCGGGTGCGTCGTGCGGTGGGGGGCGCGCAGGCTGACGAGGGCGCCCGCGGCGATGAGGCCTTGGCCGAGCGTGTAGGTGAGCATAACGAGAGGACTCGTCCAGTCGGGCACCGCGTCGGGCAGGAAGAGGCGGAAGGCCAGGATCGAATCCGACGCCAGGAAGAACACACCGCCCCACGCGATGAGCGGGTGGCAACGGGATGCCGTGGCGGCGGTGCCGCCCAGGACGAGACCGTAGAGCGCGACCGGGATGAGCAGCGCGCCCAGGTGCGGCGCGAGCACGAGCAGGAGGGCGACCCACCAGAGCGCGAAGACTGCCGACCACAGCGGCAGCCGGCGCCGCGCGAGGGTGCGGACGAAGAGCACGATGTAGCAGACGTGCGCGAGGCCGAACCACAGCAACATCAGCGGCACGGTCGGAGCCCACGGGAAGAACGTGCCGGCGCCGTCACCGAGCCAGGACAGCCCGATCGCGACGAGGAGGAGCGTCGTTGCTCCCGTCCAGGGTCGTCCGCGAGAACCCCAGAGTACTGCGAGCGCGAGGAGCGGCATGAGGGTGAGCTTGGTGGGGGCCGCGACCGCGTCGGAACCGAACGCGAGGGCCGTGACGTGCACGATCGAGAGCACGATGTAGGGGATGAACCCGATCCAGAGCCGTGGCATGGTCCTCCTCGACGGTGTGCGGCAGAGTCACCATCGTCGCACGTGTGTCGTCGCTCAGCGGGTGAGGTCGAGGGCTACGACCGCGAGGTCGGGGCGCGGCCGGGCGACCTCGCGGAATCCCGCCGCGCGGAAGGTCGACACGACGCCGTGGAACAGCTCGTTCGAGGAACGACGCCGGCCCGCGTCGGGGTCGATGGGGTAGCCCTCGACGACGCGCGCGCCGTTCTCACGGGCGAAGGTGACGGCCGCGTCGAGCAACGCCGCGGTGAGCCCGGCGCGCCGGTGCTCTTTGCGGACCACGAAGCACGTGATCGCCCAGACCGACGGGTCATCCCACGGCTCTTCGGTCGCTGTGGCGAAGTTGCGCGTGCGGGCGAGGCGCGGCTGAGCCGTGCGAGGGCCGACGCGCACCCACGCCGCCGGATCACCGTCGACATAGGCGACGAGACCGGGAGCGGGCGTCGTCGCGATCTCGTCACGCAGAAGGGCTTCGCGCTGGGGGACCGGTGTACGGTTCCACTCCGATGCGGTGAGCGTCCACCACTGGCACTGGCACCCCGGTCCGTCGCCGCCGCCGGTAAGCGCATGCTCGACGTCGTCGAAGCGGGTGGCCGGTTCGATCCGGATCTCAGGCATGCGCCGACGGTACTCCCGGTCGGCGACATCGACAACCACGCCCTGTGCGGAGCGGACCGCCCTCAGAGGTCGGTCGCGTTCGCGGCACCCTTCGGGACCGGGTAGGATGGTGGAGTTGTCCGCGCAGCGGACGATGGATCCGGGATGTGGCGCAGCTTGGTAGCGCACTTGACTGGGGGTCAAGGGGTCGCAGGTTCAAATCCTGTCATCCCGACCGGTATAGGCCCGGAATCTCGCAAGAGGTTCCGGGCCTTCTGCATGCCCGGGAATCGCCGAGGACTCCAAAAGGACTCCGACTGTCGGCGCGCTCTGTCAGGATTTGGGCGTGCCGTCGCCAGTCATTCTCAAGCTCACGCCGCTTCCCGCGAAGCTCCCGGCGCTCTCGGCATTCGTGCAGACTGTGCGGCGGCTCCGCGCATCACATGCAAGCGTGCAGGCTCTGCTGGACAACCTGAGTGATCTGCGCGCCGCGAAGAAGGTCGAGGGGACCAAGCTCGCTCGGCTCGGCCATGCAGAAAGCGATCTGCTCCGGGCGGCCATCCTCTTCTCCGGGGCGGGGGTGGATGCGGTGCTGAAGCAACTCGTGCGCGACAATCTGCCGATACTGCTCAACGCCCACCCGCGGACGATCGGCAAATGGATGAAGTTCCTGGGCGATCTGAGCAAGCAGGAGCGCTCTGTCTTTGCCGTCCTGAGAAGCTCGTCCGTCGATGAAGCCCTGCTGACTGCCTACATCGAATCGCTCACGACGCGCAGTCTGCAGGGCGAGGACGAACTCAAGAATGTGCGTGACGCGTTGGGACTTGACCTGAAGGTGTTCTCGAATCAGCGTCTGGAGTCGTTTCGCGACTTCTTCGCGGCGCGGAACATGATCGCGCATGAACTCGATCTGAAACCGTCCAGAGGCCAGGGCGACGCGGAGAAGCGTGATCGGAACATGAAGGCTTCGCTCGATCTCTGCAACAACGTCTTCTTGCTGCTGGTTGAGTACGTGCAAGCAACCGAAGAGCTCATCAACCCGCGCCTGGGTGGCTAACTCCGATGACCCGAACCGGAGCGGCCGCTACGCTCTGCTGGGCGATGTGAGCCGAGAACGCGGCGCGGTGGCGGGAGTAGTCCCGCGGGCGCAGGTGGGCGTACACCTT
Organism: Microbacterium sp. Y832; assembly: GCF_057669765.1. NCBI lineage: Bacteria > Bacillati > Actinomycetota > Actinomycetes > Micrococcales > Microbacteriaceae > Microbacterium > Microbacterium sp. Y832. Next base: position 19,313 of record NZ_JBYHFM010000003.1, read on the forward strand.
GTCGGTGATGGCGTAGCTCGCGTGCCCCATCGCCCGGGATAGCTCGTGCATGTCGAGCGCGCCGCTTTCGAGCGCCAGCGTGGCGAAGGTGTGCCGCAGCTCGTGGAAGTGGAGTCCGGCTAGATCCGCCCGCTCACACGCAGGCTTGAACGTGTAGCGATAGAACCCTTTCGGGTCGAACTCGCGGTCGTAGCTCAGGCGGTTGTGCCCCGGAACCTTCCCCGGCCGCAGTCCCGTCTCCAGGTCGTCGCGGTGCGGATGAGAGCGCAAGTGCGCGCCGAGGTCACGGAACAGCACCTCATCCAGGATCGGCACGCTTCGCACGGCCCGCGCGGTCTTGGGCGCGCCGGTGGCGTAGCCCTTGCTCGTGTGCGTCTTGTTGAGCTTGACGTTCACTTCGCCTCGGCGCATGTCGATGTCTCGGATGCGAAGCGCTGCCACCTCGCCCCCGCGCGCAGCCCCGTCAGCGCCGCGAAGCGCACCAGCAGGTCGTAGGGCGGCGCAGAGCGGACAGCAGATCCACGATCACGCTGAAAAGTAATCGTCCGCGTTCGGCCCGAACTACCTTGAAGAGATCCGTGAAGGATGAGCGGAGAGATCGTCGCGGCGCCCCGCAGCACTGGCGCGTCCGCTCACGGCGCGTTGGCCCCCCGCAGGCTCGACTACCGTGGACACGGCACGCGAAAGAGGGAAACAGTGGTCACAGGTGAGTTGAAACGCCAAGTCGACAAGGTATGGGACGCGTTCTGGTCGGGCGGCATCGCCAACCCGGTCGAGGTGATCGAGCAGATCACCTACCTGCTGTTCATCAAGCGCCTTGACGACCTGCATACGCTCGCCGAGCGGAAAGCGACCCGCTTCGGCGACCCGATCGAGGACCCGGTGTTCCCCGAGGGGTACGACAGTGATGCGCCCGGCCGACGCCCCTACCGAGATCTGCGGTGGAGTGTCTTCACGAACTACGCGCCCGCGGAGATGTTCGAGGTCGTGTCCGAGCACGTCTTCCCCTGGCTGCGCCGTCTCGGCGCCGAAGGGTCGAGCTACGCCCGTAACATGCGTGACGCCCGCTTCACGATCCCGACCCCGGCGTTGCTCACGAAAGTCGTCGACCTGCTGGCCGAGATCCCGATGGAGGATCGCGACACCAAAGGCGACATTTACGAGTACATGCTCTCGAAGCTCTCGACCAGCGGCACGAACGGGCAGTTCCGCACCGCGCGCCACATCATTAAGCTCATGGTCGACCTGCAACAGCCGCAGCCCGACGACCTCATCATCGACCCGGCCGTCGGCACCGCCGGGTTCCTGGTCGCCGCGGAGGAGCACCTGCGCGCTCACCACCCGGAGATCTGGACGGATGCCGAACGGCGCGCCCACTTCAACGGCCCAATGTTCACCGGCTACGACTCCGATGCCGCGATGGCACGCATCGCGAGCATGAACATGCTGCTGCACGGCGTCGAGAATCCCACGATCGAACGGGCCGACTCGCTGTCGGAGGGGCACCCGGGCGACGACGGTTACACGCTCGTCCTCGCCAATCCGCCCTTCGCGGGGTCGCTCGACGACGAGACCGTGTCGAAGGATCTGCAGAAGCTCGTCAAGACGCGCAAGACGGAGCTGCTGTTCCTGGTCCTCATGATCCGCATGCTGCGCAACGGCGGCCGCGCGGCCGTCATCGTGCCCGAGGGGGTGCTGTTCGGGTCATCGAACGCCCACAAGGCGGTGCGGCGGATGCTGGTCGAGGACCACAAGCTGGATGCCGTCATCAAACTTCCATCGGGGACGTTCAAGCCCTATACGGGGGTGTCGACCGCGATCCTGCTGTTCACGAAGACCTCATCGGGCGGCACGGACCGGGTGTGGTTCTACGACGTCCGCGCCGACGGCATGACTCTGGATGACAAGCGCACCCCGATCGACGCGAACGACCTGCCCGACGTGCTGGCGCGGTGGCGCAATCGGGATGCCGAGGCCGACCGCGCCCGCACGGATCAGAGCTTCTACGTTCCGAAGCAGGAGATCGTCGACAACGGCTACGATCTCTCCCTCAATCGTTATAAGGAGGTCGTTCTCGAGGACGTCGAGCACCGCTCGCCGCAGGAAATCCTCGACGAACTCGACGCGCTCGAAGTCGAGATCCAAGACGGCCTGAAGCGACTGCGGGAGATGCTCGCGTGACCTGGGAGAGCGTTCCCCTCCGACGCCTGGTCGAGGAGCTCGAATCGGGCTCGCGACCGCGCGGTGGCGCCCACGCTAGCGGGATACCGAGTGTAGGAGGCGAACATATCCTGGCTAATGGACAGCTGGCTGTACCCACCAAGTACATTGCGCGGGAGTTTTACGAATCGATGCGTACCGGCAGGTTGCGTGTCGGTGATGTGCTGATCGTCAAGGACGGCGCTACCACCGGCAAGGTGGCGTTGGTCCGAGGGTCCCGATACTTGCCTGCAGCCGTAAACGAACACGTATTCCGCCTGCGCATCAACCCTTCCCTGGCCGACCCGAGTTACGTGTTCCATTTCTTGTTCTCACCGGTCGGCAAGGGCGAGATCCTCAAGGACTTCCGTGGTGCCACCGTTGGAGGCATCGGGCGCGGGTTCGTCGATCTGGTATCAATCCCCCTCCCACCCCTCCCCGAACAGCGCCGCATCGCAGCGATCCTCGACGAGGCCGACGCCCTTCGCCGGCTCCGCCGTCGCGCCGCATCTCGGCAGGAACTGATCGATTCCCTCTACCGCAGTCTGTCCTCGGCTCCTGTAGCGCGCAGCGCCCCGCTGAGCGAAGTGGCCCAGACGACGAGTGGGGGAACGCCCTCGCGCGCTAGGCCGGAGTACTACCGCGGTGACATCCCTTGGGTGAAGTCAGGGGAAGTAGCGCAGGGAACGGTGAGTTCGACAGAAGAGACAATCAGCGACCTTGGACTGCAGAACAGCTCCGCAAAGCTGATGCCTGCGGGAACAGTCCTCGTCGCAATGTACGGAGCTACGGCAGGCGAAGTCGGGCAACTAGCAATGGAAGCGGCGACCAACCAAGCAGTTTGCTGCATCACCCCAGGGCCAGATCTAGACCGTCAATTCCTCGTGGAATCCTTGAGGGCGAGAAAGCAGGCTCTCAAGGCTCAGGCGGTGGGCGGAGCTCAGCCGAACCTGTCGCAACGCGATCTTCGCAATCTCGAGCTCGCCGTTCCCCCTATGCCGATGCAGCATGAATTCGCTGAGAAGGTTCTGGTCTTGCGCGAGCAGGAGCGCGTGGCGCGCGCGCAGGCCGAGCGGCTTGACGCCCTCTTCACCTCACTCCAGCACCGCGCCTTCCGAGGAGAGCTATGACGGACAACACGGGCTCCAGCCTGTATCGCCGATCCCTCGGTGGTACGAGTTTTTCCGGCCACTCCTAGAGGTCCTAGCCGACGGTCGCACGTGGCAGAAGCGCGACACGGAGCGAGCGATCGTCAACCACGTCGGACTCACCGACGAGCAGATCGCGGAAACCCTTAGTTCTGGCCAACCCCGGGCGCTCAACCGGATCGGCTGGGCGACGTCCGCGCTCCGCCGCGCGAAGGCGATCGAGTCGCCGTCGCGTGCGCACTTCCGCATCACCCACACGGGACGACAGCTCCTTGCCGAGCACCCGGGGCCCATCCCCGAGCCTGCGGTGTACGCCATCCCGGCCTACAGCGAGTACGTGCCGGCGCGCGGGCGCAAGGTCGGCCCAGCCGACACGACGCCACCCATCGTCGACGAGGCGGACCCCGAAGAGCTGATCAGTTCCGGCATCCAACTCATCGAGAACGATACGAAGTCCACTCTCCTCCAGCGTCTCAAGGAGAGTGACCCGTACGACTTCGAGCGCGTGGTGCGGGCCCTGCTGGTGAAGATGGGGTACGGCCGCGACGGAACGATGTCGCCGCTGCGCGGCTCGGGGGACGGTGGACTCGACGGCGTGATCGATCGCGACGAGCTGGGCCTCAGCAAGATCTACGTGCAGGCCAAGCGCTATGCAGAAGCGCGATCGGCCGTCCGAAGGTGCAGGAGTTCGTCGGAGCGCTCGCGACGCGGGGAGCCAATGTCGGGGTGTTCTTCACTACCAGTAGTTTCACGGTCGAGGCGGTCGACGCGGCAGAGCGGGTTCCACAGGAGATCGCCCTGGTCGACGGTGAGCGCCTGACGGCGCTGATGCTGCGGCACAAGGTCGGCGTGCAGGTGGCGCGCACGATCGAGCTCCTCAAGGTCGACGTGGACTTCTTCGCCGACGAGTGACCCCGCTCTGCGGCAAGAGCGCGAGGGGTGGCCGCCACCGGCGTGACGGCCACCCCGCTCACCGTCAGTAACCCACAGCGGCGAGCCCGAACTGGATCTCGGCATCGGTGAACTCTTCGAAAGCGAGCTGGTCGTAGAGCGACTGGCGCGAGAACGAGGAGAGTTCCAGGTAGCTCGCCGCCTTCTCGGCCGCCTCGGCGTTCCAATCGGCCCCGGCGTTGTCAGCGCCGAAAGCGGCCTCCTCCGTGGAGAAGCCCTCGAACTCCAGCTGGCCGATCAGTCCGGCGCGCGAGAAGCCCGTGAGCTTCAGGTACGACTGCGCCTTGCCGATCGCATTCTGCTGAGCCAACGTGTACACCGGCTTGGGCGCCTCGGCCGTCACCGACACCGGGGTGCCCGGTTCCGCTTTGCCGGAACCGGCCGGGCCCTGGGAGAGGATCACCCAGTCGTCGCCGGCACCGGCGTCGACCACGAAGGCGAATCCGGCGGACTCGACGGCGGCGCGCGCCTCGCCGACCGTCTTTCCGACGACATTGGGTACGGCGACGGTGGTGTCCTCGGGCTCCGCCTTCACCACCGGCTCCTCGACCTCCTCGGCGACGGACACCTGCTCGGAGGATCCGTCGTCATCGGAAGCGCTGCCACCGCTGATACCCGTCGTGATCATGCTGATCAGCACGAGCACGCCCAGCGCGATGAGGCCCCACTGCCACCACTTCAGGCTCGGCAGCCCGCGCTTCGATGAGGCCGCGACTGCCCCGCCCGCGGAAGGTGCGGCTGCGGGCGGGACGGGCGGAGTCACCACGGCGGTAGGGGCGTCCACTACAGCGGTGGATGCGTCGACCAAGGCCGCGTGCTCGGTCCACGCGACTCCGTCCCAGTACCGCGTCGCCGCAGGGTCCTGCGGGTCGGGGTACCATCCGGCGGGCGCCGGCCCGCTGGGAGCGTCGGGGTGTGCGGCGTTGTTGCTGTTCTCGGACATGACAGAGCTTTCTGGTTGTGCGAGGCGCAGACCCCCAGGTGTGCGCCACCGGCCGATGGCCAGTAGATCAGGACACACCAGACCTCCGACATTGCGGCACTCCGCGGCCGAAGAAGTCGAATGCGGTGGAGTCGACGCACTTCGCTAGCATTGCGGCAGGCAGGGCCGAACCTGCCACCGGGAGCCGTTCGTGGGGAACTTCGACTTCGTCCGGGATCGCTGGCCGAAAGTGTTCGAGGCCGCATCCCGCGCCGAGTCCTACCTGCGCAGCGACCCGCGCGCGTCGGCCACCTACTCGCGGCGTGCCGGCGAGATATTCACCGAGTGGATCTACGCCGCTGAAGCACTGCCCCGCCCCTACGACAGCTCCTTCGCGAACCTGACTGCGCAGCAGCCCTTCCGCCAGGCGGTCGGTGCGAACGTCGAGGGCAGCCTGCAGATCGTACGGCGCGTCGGCAACGACGCGGTCCACAAAGATGAGGAGATGCCGCTGGGGCGCGCGCGGGGCTCGCTCGAGCAGGTGCACACGATCTGCCGCTGGCTCGACCACTGCTACGGCGACCCCGGCGCGGGCGCCCCCGCCCCGTTCGATTTCGCTCTGGTTCCTCCCGCCCCGGCCACCGTGATCCGCCACACACGCGCCGAACTCGAGCGCGCCCAGACCGAATTCGAGGACGCGCGCCGAGCCCTCGCCGAGGAACGGGAGCGCAACGACGCGCTGAAGCAGGAACTCGAGGAGCTCCGTGTCGCCGCCGAAGCGACGAAGGCGGAGAAGGCGAAGGCGAACGCCGAACACGGCATCCCCGACCCGACGCTGGCGACCGAGGCCGAGACCCGTCGCGACCTCATCGATCTGCACCTGAACGAGGCGGGCTGGACGCTCGGCGATACACGCGATCGCGAGTGGCTGGTGCACGGCATCCCCAGCCCCACGGGTGACGGCAGGGTCGACTACGTGCTGTGGGGTGACGACGGCAAGCCGCTCGCCGTCGTCGAGGCCAAACGCACGGCCAAGAGCGCGAAGGAGGGCCGCTTGCAGGCGGAGATCTATGCCGACGCGCTCGAACGCGACTTCGGGCAGCGTCCTCTGGTCTACTTCACGAACGGCTACGAGACCTGGCTGTGGGACGACCGCCGCTACCCACCGCGACGCGTCGCCGGCTACATGACCAAGGATCAGCTCGCGCTAGCGATTCAGCGGCGGCAGTCCCTCAAGCCGCTCACCACGGCGACGATCGACCGCACGATCGTGGAGCGTCCGTACCAGCTGCGCGCCATCCGCGCCGTCACCGAAGCCTTCGAGAACCAGCGACGCCGCGCGCTGCTCGTGATGGCGACCGGAACCGGCAAGACGCGCACCGTGATCGCCCTCGTCGACGTTCTTCAGAAGGCGAACTGGGTCAAGCGGGTGCTGTTCCTCGCCGACCGCACGGCGCTTGTCAACCAGGCGGTCGGCGCCTTCAAAGCCCACCTGCCCGACAGTGCTCCGGTGAACCTCGTCACCGACCGCGACAGCGAGGGTCGCGTCTTCGTCTCCACCTACCAGACGGTGATGGGACTCATCGACGCGGGCCAAGACGCGCTGCGCCGCTTCGGCCCCGGGTACTTCGACCTGATCGTCGTCGACGAAGCGCACCGGTCGATCTACAACCGGTACGGCGAGATCTTCGACTACTTCGACGCCCTCGTCGTCGGACTCACAGCGACGCCCCGCGCAGACGTTGACCACAACACCTACCGGCTCTTCGACCTCGACGACGGTGTGCCGACCGACGCGTTCGAACTCGATGACGCGATCGCCGGCGGCTACCTCGTGCCACCCGTGGCGCGCCCGATCGATCTCGGGTTCATGAAACGCGGCATCCGCTACGCCGATCTGTCCGACGCGGAACGCGAGCGGTGGGACGAGATGGAGTGGCAGGACGGCGAGATCCCGGACGCCATCGATGCGGCGGCGATGAACCGGTGGCTGTTCAACGAAGACACCGTCGACAAGGTGCTCGAGGTGCTCGTCTCCGAGGGCCACCGCGTGGGCGGCGGCGACGTGCTCGGCAAGACGATCGTCTTCGCCAAGAACCAGCGGCACGCCGAGTTCATCGAAGAGCGGTTCGACGCGAACTTCCCCGAGCAGCGCGGCCAGCTCGCGCGTGTGATCACGTACGCGGCGGGGCCGTACGCGCAGACGCTCATCGACGATTTCTCCACGCCGGGGAAGAGCCCGCAGATCGCCATCTCGGTCGACATGCTCGACACCGGCATCGACATCCCCGACGTCGTCAACCTGGTGTTCTTCAAGCCGGTGCACTCGCACACGAAGTTCTGGCAGATGGTCGGGCGCGGCACGCGCCTACGCCCCGACCTGTACGGGCCCGGCGACGACAAACGAGACTTCGTCATCTTCGACGTGTGCGGCAACATCGACTTCTTCAACGAGGAGCTCCCCGAGGGATCCACCCCGCGTTCTCTGTCGCTTTCGGAACGCACCTTCCTGTTGCGCGCTCGTCTGCTCGCCGCGCTGAACGCCGCCGCTGTGGACGCGCACGACGCCGACACCGAAGCGCTGCGCGCGGGGCTGGCCGGGCGACTGTACCGCGGCGTGGGCGGCATGAACCGCGACAACTTCCTCGTCCGCAAGCACCTGCGTGCCGTCGAACGCTTCGGCATGGCATTGGCCTGGGACACCCTCACCGTGGGCGACCTCGACGCGGCGGCTGCGCTCGCCGGTCTCCCCACTGCCGCCGAGCAGGACCCCGACGAAGCCGCGAAGCGCTTCGACGCACTCCTTCTCGACGCGCAGGTGGCTCTCGCCGAGGGCGGCGCCGTTCCGGCGGCTGTCGCCTCCCGGGTGATCGCGATCGCGCAGGCGCTCGGCGACCGGCGGAGCATCCCTGCCGTTGCCGCTCAGGCTGCTCTCCTCGACGCCATCGCCGACCCGGCATGGTGGGAGGCGACGAGCGTCGCACTGCTCGAACGCGTGCGTGTGCGACTGCGCGATCTCGTGCGGCTGATCGATCGTGACCGGCAGGTCATCGTCTACACCGACTTCGAGGACACTCTCGACGGTGTTCGCGACGTCACCCTCTCGCGTGTCGTTCCGGGACTGGACCGGCGGGCCTTCCGGCAGAAAGTGCTCGGGTTCCTCGACGCCCACGCCGACAACCTCGCGCTGCGCAAGCTCCGCACCGGACGCGCGCTCACTGCCCTCGACCTGGAACAACTCGAGGAGGTCCTTGTCGACGCCGGGGGAGTGGATGCCGCGCAGCTGCACAGCGCATCGACCGACGCCGGGGGCCTCGGCAGGCTCATCCGCTCCATCGTGGGCCTCGATCGCTCCGCCGCCGAGGCGGCGCTCGCCGATTTCGTCGCCGCGCCGGGATTCACCCCGCGTCAGCACCACTTCGTCGACCTGATAGTCGAGCAGCTCACCATGGCCGGTGTGCTCGACCCGCGTCGGCTGTACGAGGATCCGTTCACGGGCGTCGCCGCAGAGGGCCCCGATGAGCTGTTCACCGACGCGCAGGTGACCGATCTGATCGAACGCATCCGGGCCATCTCGGATTCTGCTGTTCCCATTACAGCGGAAAGTGCATGAGCGCCGGGCGCGGTAATCCATCCTCGTCTGCGCGCCCGAAGACGAGCACGAGTGAGGCGTGGAACAGCGGTGTCACGCAGGTAGGGAGTTAGGCACGATGGCTGACACGGTCAAGGAAGATGAGCGGCTGGCGACGGCGGCCAAAGCCTGGCGAGAATCTCTCATCCTGCTCTCCGGACGCAATCGCCTGCTCAACTACCGCCCCACCCGCTCGTCCACTCTCGAGTTCACCCGGGCAACGGCCGATGAGGTGATCGCGGTCGTCGAGAAGGGCAAGGGCGTTCCCGTGGTCGGGCTCGTCCCGCCCGCCGATCCTGCCGCTGCGAAAGGGGCTGCCGGGGAGGAAGACCTGGAAGCTCAGGCGCTCGACGTCATCGAGGACTTTGCGTACGACGCCTTCCCGGATCACCTGTTCGTGAACAAGACGCAGCGCGATGTGGATCGCGGGTTGAAGACCCTCGCGGCGACGGCGAGCCGTGAGTTCCTCGACCGGGGCCTGTCCGTCTTGTATCTCGCGCTTGGATCGCTGCATTGGAACGAAGCCAACGGTGACGCGCGCGTCAGCCCACTGGTGTTCTTCCCTGTGGAGCTGCGCGCCGCCGGGCCGAAGCAACCGCAGCGGGTGTATCCATCGGAAGAGGACCTCGTCGTAAACCCGGCCCTTGAGATCCGTCTCCGTGAAGAGGGGGTCGCCCTGCCAGACCAGGCGGCGATTGAGCAGCTCATCGCCGAGGGCGGCATGGCCGCCGTGGAACGCGTCGTGAGTGCATTGCCAATGCCGAAGGGCTGGAGGGTTGAGCCGCTGTGCGTGCTCTCCGCCTTCATGTTCGCCAAAGAGGCGATGTTCCGCGACCTCGAAGCGAACGAGGAACGCGTGCTTGCCAGCCCGCTCGTGCAGGCGCTGGGTGGCAGTACTGCCGAGGCGCGCGAACGACTCGTGTTTGCGCCTGCGGAACCGGACGACATCGACACCATCGCTCCACCTGAGCAGGTGCCGCTCATCCTCGACGCTGACTCGACCCAACGAGTCGCGGTCGCCGCCGCCGCCGAAGGTAAGAGCTTCGTCCTGGACGGGCCTCCCGGTACCGGAAAGAGCCAGACGATTGCAAATATCATCGCCACGCTGGCAGGTGCGGGAAAGAAGGTGCTGTTCGTCTCGGAGAAGGCTGTCGCGCTTGATGTGGTTCGTGACCGCCTCTCCGGCCGCGGCCTCGGCCCGCTGCTGTTCGAACTGCACAGCCACAAGGCCACGCGCGCGGAGGTCGCCAAGTCTCTCGGGAAGGCGCTCCGCGAGAAGCCGAGCATCGTCGCCACGGGCGCCTCGCAGGGCACCGAGCGGGCGAAGGAGCTGCGCGAGACCCTGAGCGGGTACGCCGCCGCGATGAACGAACGTCGGGAACCCGCCGGATGGACGATCCACGAAGTCCTCGGCATGCTCGCCGGCCTTCCCGCCGTCGACGCGTTCCCTCGCGCCGGCACGGACGGTGGCCCGCTGAATCCGCTCAAATGGGACGAGATCGTCGACCTCAGCGCGGCCGTTAGCGCCGCATGGCCGCACCTCGTACAGGGTGACAACCATCTGTGGCGCGGCATCAACGTCCTCGCCGACTTGGAATACGACGTCGCATCGGCTCGTACCGCCCTCCAAGAGCTCGTCACTGCGATGGACACGGTCGCCCCTGCACGCGCCGACCTCGGCCTGGACGGCACAGACACCTGGAGCCAGCTGGACGCGGTCGCCGAGCACTGGCACTCCGGTCAGCAGGAGTGGCGTGATGAAGCATGGGTCGCCACCGCCCCCGCCGACTCAATCGCGAAACTGACAGACCTCCTCCGCGACTCCGAGGCCGTCCTCGGCGCCCATGCGCGTCTCACTAGTCAGCTCGGTCCCCAGTGGCGCACCCAAGTCGGACTCGAGCGACCGAAACCGCTGAGCAGTCAGACGCGCGCCGTCTTCCCCGTCGACGAGAACGCGCCCCTATCTGTGACTAAGGAGCGATCCGCGGCCGTCGCCCAATGGTCCGCCGAGATCACCGCCCTCCAGCAGACCGCGAACGAAGTCGCCGGTGACCTCGGTCTCCGCGAACCTCGCTTCCTCGGCGACATCGGCACACTCCGCGACCTCGCCGATGCCATCGCCCGAGAACCAGCCCTGCAGTCGGCATGGCTCACCAGACACGGACTCGATGAGCTTGCCGCGGCACTCGACGCGCTCGCCGCCGCGCAGGATAAGGAGCGCGCCGCGGCGCAGACGGCGGCGGAGGTGTTCCATCCCTCCATCCGCAAGGTCGACATCGATCCCATCGAAGAGCGATGGGAAGGCCGTTCCGCGTTGCAGAAGGTCTTCGGGCTGGCTGGTTCCGATTCGAAGTTGATCGCGCCGCATGCACGAGTGAAGCCGCGCGTCGCGTTCCGCAGCATCGCGACCGCCTCCGACTGGCAGCATGCACGTGAGGAGCTCGAGGCCGAGTCTGCGACTGTGGGCCGTCTGCTCGGCTATGTTCCGGTGGACGACGTGTCCTGGGTCAGCGCCCGCGACGTCCTCGCGCGCTGCCGGACCGTGCTCGACCGCAGTGGTGACGTGGGTACCGCGAAACTGACGACTTCGCAGGCGAGCGAGTTCGGCTGGCAGGCAACGAAACGGTCGATCCGCGACCTGACCGACAAACTCGAACACTTCAAAGTGCTGTCGACCCGTCTGGCCGCGCCGTTCGACGACCCGAGTCGCTTGATCTCGGATCTGACCGGTGATGCCGAACGTGCCACGGCGGAGATCGATGCACTGCTGACCAGCACAGACCCCTTCGCCGCGGGTGGAACCCGGTCGCTCGCTGATGTCGCTCGCCTGCAGAACGATGCCGACGATAGCGACGCCATGTGGCGGCGGTTCGATGCGCGGCTTGCTGATCTCGCGCTCACGTTCCCTGGACTAGGGGCGACCGTCTCTGAAGATTGGAAGGCGACCCTCGGCGAACGGCTCAAGTGGACAGCTGTTCTACGCGAACTGATCCCAGGTGTCGACCGGCGTGGTTTCCTCGCACTGGACGGCATGGTGTCGAGCGACGCGCTCGAGCGGGCCGGCCTTCGGTGGGATGCCGCACGTGAAAGGTTCGCACGCCACTTCACAGGTGATCCGTACGCTTCGGAGCTGAACGACCCGGACGATGGGGAATCGCTGCTGGCGGACCTCGCGGCTAATATCGGCGGGGCGTACGCCCTGTCTGATGCGCGAAGTCACGAGGCGCGGCTGCGCGACCTCGGCCTCGCCGATGCTCTTGACGCGCTCCTCCGATCCGACATTGACGCTGCCGAGATCGCCGACCATATCCAGGCGATCACACTGTCGGCCTGGGTAGCGGAAACGGAGGCCGGAGATCCGCGGTTCCGGTCCCGGATCCCGCTCCCGCGTGATTCTATGGCGGCCAATTTCCGGGAGCTTGATCGTGCTCTCGTGGACAACGCGGCCGCGAACGTGCTCGCCGCCGTGGTGCGCCGCCGCCCAACCACGCCTTCACGGCAGACCACGCTGATCCACCGTGAGGCGGAGAAGAAGAGGCGTCACCTGCCGGTGCGTGAACTCATCGCCGATGCGCGTGACGTGATCCAGGCGATCCACCCGGTCTTCATGATGAGTCCGCTCGCCGTGTCGCAGTACCTCCCGCCGGACATCCAGTTCGACGTCGTCATCTTCGACGAAGCCAGCCAGGTCCCACCAGGCGACGCGATCAACTGCATCTATCGTGCGGGTGCTGTGATCGCCGCCGGCGACCAGAAGCAGCTTCCGCCGACGTCCTTCTTCGCCGCGGCGCAATCGTCGGACGACGACATCGACGCGGACGAGGATCTCGCCAACGACTACGAGTCGCTCCTCGACTTGATGAAGTCGAGCGGGTCCTTCACCAGCATCGGGCTGCGGTGGCATTACCGCAGCAGGCACGAGCACCTCATCGCGTACAGCAACAACTCGTTCTATGAGGACCGCCTGGTGACCTTCCCAGGCGCGTTGGCCGATGTTCCGGACGCGGGCGTGAAGTTCCTCAAAGCCGACGGCGTCTACCGGCGCTCCCAGGGCCAGGACAACCCCAAGGAGGCGCAGTTCGTGGCCGACCGGGTCATCCACCACCTCGACACCCGTCCGGGTAAGAGCGTCGGCGTGGTCGCGATGTCGGCCGCTCAGCGTGACGCGATCCTCAACGCTCTCGTAATGAAGCGCGCCGCGCGTCCCGACCTCGACGAGAAGTTCGTGGAGAGCCGTCTGGACGGCATCTTCGTGAAGAGCCTCGAAGAGGTGCAGGGAGACGAACGTGACGTCATCATCATCTCCATTGGATACGGACCTGATGAAACCGGCACCGTGTTCCGCAACTTCGGCCCCATCAACAAGAAGGGCGGCGAACGCCGTCTGAACGTCGCCATCACGCGCGCAAAGGAACTGACCGAGGTCGTCTCCTCGATGACCGCGGGGCAGATCGGCGATGTGCCCAGCGTGGGTGGCCGCCACCTCCGCCGCTATCTCGATTACGCCGAGCGCGGCCCGCTTGCGCTCGCTATCGAATTGGGGTCGGCGGGACTGGGCACGGACTCGCCGTTCGAGGACGCAGTGATCAGCGCTATCCGCTCCTGGGGGTACGACGTGCAACCGCAGGTCGGGGTCTCCGGGTTCCGCATCGACATCGGAGTGAAGCACCCGAACGCGCCTGGTGTGTTCATGCTCGGCGTTGAATGCGACGGTGCCATGTACCACTCGTCAAGATCCGCGCGCGACCGCGACCGCCTTCGCCACGAGATCCTGGAAGGGCTCGGCTGGAGTCTGCACCACATCTGGGGCACCGACTGGTACCGCAACCGTGACCGAGAGGAACAGCGCCTGCGCACGCTCCTGAAAGAGCTGGAGACCCAGAAAGCCGTTGGGCGGCTCGGGCGGAAGCCTGCCCGTGCAGCGTCGCCCGTGATAGAGGTGGAAACTCAGGAGTTAGACGTCAAAGCCCGTCCCGCCTGGATCAAAGACTACGTCCCGCTCACGGGGTACAAGCTGAGGGCACTCGACTGGACTGAGCGGTCGAACGCACGACACCTCGTGAGCTTCATCGAGGCCATGACCGACACCGAAGGCCCCGTCCACATCGACCAGATCAAGGCGCGCCTGCGCGAGCACACCGGAATGGACCGCATCAACAAGCGCGCGATCCGTACGATCATGGACGCCATCGAGGCGGCCGCGGTCACGCTGGACGGTGACTTCGTGCAGCGGCCGCGCACCGAGGTGACGGAAGTGCGTCTTGCCGGGCCACGGTCGCTCGCTCAGATTCCCGACGCAGAGTTCCGGCTCGCGGTGTTGCAGGTTCTAGAGAGCCAGGTCGGCGCGAACCGCGAGGAGCTCGCACTGTCCGTGGCGCGGGCCTTCGGCTGGCTGCGTACGTCCCCTGATCTCACCACGCGCGTTGCTCATGTCGTTGCGGAGAACCTCTCGAACGGGACGATTGCTGAAACCGGCGGAGTGTTGCGGCCCACCGCGGGAGACTGACCCCTAGGTGGGTCCGCCCAGGGTCTGCTTCTCGGCTTGCCCGATGTAGATCGGGTGAGTGCTTGACTCATCGAGCAACGTCTCGACCAGTCCCGGGAGCCCTGAACCGGTTCGAAGACGGATGACATGAACATGTGAAGGCGTCGGGGACGATTGCGTCGACCTCGCGCGCCGACTGGAACGCGCGCTCATCAAGCAGCGTCATTCCTCCTCGGTGCCCGCCTGCTTCGACGTATCGGTATCGCCTCGACGCAGCCTCGCGACGACGTTGTTCGTGGCCTTGCCGGCTGCATTCGGCAGCTGAACTGCGCGCACCGAGCTTTGCTGCGTTTTGGATGCCAGCCACCCCGGTATCACGTACGGTGTCTCGCGCTTCGGCGGCAGCGACGGTCCACCGCTTCTTCTCGAGGTTCACGCGGCTGTCAGTGATGCCGAGAGTCTCGTGGAAGACCATCACATCGGCGCCTACCTCGTTGCTGGAACGCGCCACCTCTGCCGGCTTGAGCGGATGGAAGAGGACCTTGTTGTTCGCCGTTACGGCGGCAGCGACCATCCGTGCAAGCAGCTGCTCGGTACTCTTCGCGATCAGGTCGCGCCGCTTAGCTAGTGCAGCAATGGACGCCCGGACGGCCACTCACTGGATGTTCGGAGTGGGCGGGCAGCGAATTCGCGGGCTGCTTGAGCGCGGTGTCGGTGGTCATGGAGGGAGCGCGCGACGCCCTTCGACCTCCTCCGAGGACCGCAGTTCACCCTTCTCGCCGTCGGGGTTCGTGCCGCCGAGGCCGCCCGAGTCGTCCCGTGGCGAAGGACGGTGCAACGGTGAACGTCGTCGAACTCGACTCCGAGCGCAACGACGACTTCTTTCGTTTCTGCGGAGTGGAGGAAGGCTCGGTCGTCTTCGTCCGCCCGGACGGGTACATCGCCGCGATCGCCGCCGACGTCGGCGCGGTCTCCTCCTGGCGGAGCCTTCCGTTCTTGCCCTTCTGCCAGCTCGAGGGCGGACAGTTAAGAGTCGCGCGGCTGATGGGCGCCCCTGCGCTACAGGAAAATCGAGCGTGCTCCACAGGAAACACGGGAACGGCAGTCGGCTCCTATCCGCACTAGGAGTAGTTGTGCCAACAGCCGACTGTTCGGGTCGGAAACACGAAGGGCTCCTGCGAGACGCAGGAGCCCTTCGTGTTTTGCGCGTCAGCCCCGCGTGGAACGTGCGGTCCTGCGGCGTGAGACGGCGCCCATCACCAGCAGCAGCGCGCCAGCCGCGATTCCGCCGCCGGCGACCCACAGCAGAGGCATCAGGCTCTCCGAACCCGTGGGGGGCAGCATCGTCGCGAAGGCCGCGCGCTGCATCACGGTGTTGGTCAGCTCGACCGTCGCGGCGGCGCCCGGCTGGATCGTGGCGTTCACCGTGCCGCTGGAGATGACGCGTACGGCGCTCGTCTCGCCGGAGACCGGCTCTGTGACGGTGCACTCGGTGCCCGCGGGCAGATCCGCGAAAGTCTCGGTGTAGGTTCCCGCTGCCGCTCCCGCCGGGATGATCACGGTGTCGGTGAGCGCCGTTCCGCAGTCCACGGAGAGGGTGATCTGACCCTGCCGGCCGGCCTGCGCGCCGGTGAGGACCTTGCTGACGCTCAGCGAGCCGGGACGGACGGTCACGGTGTTGGTGATGATCGCCGTCGCCCCCGTCTGCGTTATCGGAACGCTCTGCGGCGCGTCGGTGGTCACGGCCACGGCCGTGGTCTCTCCCGTCGCTGGTTCGTTGATCAGGCACGTCGCCCCGACGGCGATGCCCTCGAATGTCGACGTCTGGGTGGTGGTGACTCCCGCCGGGATGTCCGCTACCCGTGCCACGCCGTCACCGCAATCGACGGTCAGCTGACTTGCCCCTTGTCGGCCCACTCCGGCCCCCGCAAATGCCTTGTTGACGGTGAGGCTGGCCGCCGCGAAGAACTCGACAGGCGCTTGGGTGGTCGCCTCCAACGTGGCGGTTTCGGCAAGGACGAGTTTCTGCAAGTCATCAACGCCGGGTGCCAGGCCGTCGTAGAGGTACACCCGCCCGCGCTGGACGGTCACGACCGCTCGAGCGCTCAGCAGCGTCTCGTCCACAGCGTCCGTTCCGCTGCCCACCCACACCTGGGTCCCCGTGGTGGTCGTGTAGGGGTTGGGGAGAGGGGCGGTGGCCGCCGCGTCAGCGAACATCGTGTACCCGTCGGGCACGGAGAGGGTCACGCTGGGGGCGTCCGTTGTCACGGTTAACGGGCCGGCCGCCGACCCCGCCGGCGCGGCGGCAGCGGACGGGGTGATGGATACCGCCGGGGGAGGCGGCTCCGTCACCGGGCCGTTGAGCTGCGCGGCCGCGATGACTCCTGCCGTCGCTGCCCGTAGCGGTGAGGCTGCGTCCAGGATGAAGCCGTCCGTGAAGTACCAGATGGCCGATTGCACGGCGGCGGCCTGCTCGCCTTCGGAGGCCAGACCCGCCGGCTCAGCGGGGAACGAGGGGTAGAAGTTGTTGAGAATGTAGGCGACGTACCCGAGGTTCTGAACGTTCGATTGGTCCCACGAACCGTTCTGGTAACCGCCGCCGACCAGGGTCCCGGTGCGGACGTCGATGCAGTACATCTCGGCGGTCAGCGTGCGATCTGTCACGCTCACGGTGTTGATCAGCGCGGTGAAGCCGCCGCCCAGGGTGTACCCCGCAGGGGGTGCCGCGGGGTAGGGCGCCAACGGATCCTGCGGCGTCGGGGTGGCCGGATACCCACCCGTCAACCTTGCTCCGACTCCGAGACCGGTCACCTCGACATCGGTGTTCGGTCCGTCCGGCGATTCGATGATGGGCGTCTCGGCGGTAAGCCTCGCTTGAGCGGGCTCCCCGAGCGGGAGGAAGGCGAAGGCGAGAGCGGCCATCGCGGCGGTCGCCCAGAGGACGGGCGCCGGCAGACGTCTGCCTGTATTCCTGGATCTCAGGCGGGGGCGCGAGTTGGTCACGGGGAGGCCTTTCGTCCGCGGTTCGCTTCAGGCAACCAGGGTGGCTCGGGCCGAGCGCCCGCGCGGACGCCGGGGTGGCAACGAGGCCGCCGAGCGGCTCGGAGCGGCGTGCAGGTTCATGGCGTCTCCTGAGTAGCTCGTCCCCACTGAATCATCCGTGCCGAACGCCGGGATAGGGCAGAAGGTCCCTCGCCGCCCGGTGGCCGACCCCCGATCCGCGGAAAGTCACCACCGAAGTGACGGAGTCCCTCTAGGCTCGGCCCGGACGGTATGCGCGGCACCCGTCCAGTGAGTCGTATGCGCAAGCTCCAGGAGACGCAGCCGCTCTGGCACGCCCTGATCTGGGCACTCGCGAACTCTGACCCCACCACCCAGAGTGACGAGTTTCAGTTCGACCTGGTAGATCCGGCTGACATCGACGACGCTGCTCCGCCGGAGCGCGCGCCCCTGGTGCTCGACGCTGACTCTTCTCAGCGTGCTGCCGTGCCGGCGGCCATCGCCGGTCACAGCTTTACGCAATCAATGGCGGGCCGCGATTCCGTATGGAGAGGGCACGCGGGGCTGTTGCGCCCCGAAATGGTCGGTTCTGGACTCGCCAGACGTTACTCCTGGCAAGCCATCATCGACGCGCGCATCGTGGCTGCCCTCCGGGCCGGCGGCCACCGCATTCCAACGATCGCCGCCGTTCTCGAACGAGTGCGCGACTACTCAGGCCCGGGCGGCGCTGACGCGCTGCTGACCGTCCGACTGCAACACCTCGCGGACCGCAGCGTTGCTCTACTAGAGGCGTCCGCGTCAGTACATCGCCTCATCCGCAGGCTGTAGTCCGAAAACCCTCGTTCCCGGCACGGTCCAGACATCGGCCGCGAAACGGCTGCCCCAAACGCTCGACACAATCATCAGTCGGTACGAGTTTCTGGCTCGATCCGGGCGTCTGCCGACGCCCGTCGCCGCCGAGAACAAGCCTGCCGCTCGAGCACTGGGGCGCCAGACGTGCGGTGTGGGTGACGGTGGATACGCTCGGATGGACCTGGGGGGAGGACCCATTGCTTTACTTCGTCAAGCCGTTCGGACAGCTCGCGTGGACAGTGAACGCCGATCAGACCCTGATCGACGTCGCACGCACCCAGGGCAAGGACCTCGGGTTGATGAACGACTGGTGGGAGAACGCAGAGCGTCCGTCGAACGACGATGACGTGCGCGTGGCGCTCCGCTACGGCCTCGCCGCGACCGGCGGCATCGTCGTTGACGACCGTCACGTCGTCACGGTGCAGCTGCTGAGGACCCTGCGTGCCCTCGCAGGAGAAAACAGCGTACGCACGGTGGAGTACAACGCGGCCCCGCAGGTGAAGAGGGTCAACTACTACCTCGAGCAGATGATCCCGGGTTGGAAGGAGCGAGGCCTGACTGACGACGGCGTGGCCGAACCGCTCAAGCACGCGCTTCGCGAGAGCGAGGAAGAGGCCGCCGAGGAACTGGGCGTCGCTGTGCAGCCCGAGCTCCTGCGCCACTGGGAGCGGGTCGGCGGCGTCATCCCGCGGCCGGTCTGACGTGGACCCAACCCTCGCCGCCCTCCTCGCCGCCCTCCTCGGCGCAGCGCTCGGCGCGATTGAAGCGCCCTGGGTTTGGTGGAGGCTCCTGACCTTGGAAACGAGGATGGAGTCATGGTGTCGAATCAGGGATCTGGGAAGCCGACGATGCGTCGGTATTCGGCGGAGGTGAGCCGATTCGCACCCGGAAACGCCACGCTGTGGTTCGAGGACTCGAAAGCGCCGGCGAAGCCGTAAGTGGGCGCGATGCGGTTGCGAGGTCGGTGCTTATGCGCCGACCGACGGCTCTGGCCTCCGATCGTCGATCCAATCATCCCCATTCCGCCAGCGGATGGCTCGCGGCCCGTCTGGGTTTGGGTCGCGGACGGTGGAGGAGAACACAGGGTGGATGTGCCGTTGCGTGCAGCCTGGGGTTCGTGCGATGGGGTGTGGATCGGGCGCGACGGCTGTTCAGACACCCTTGCTGCGGCGGTCGGCCGTGCGCCGAACGAAGAAGAAGACGAGCGTGCCCACGAAGAGGATCACCCCGATGATTCCCAGCCAGAGCAAGCCCTTCAGGGCGAACCCGACTACCGCCAGGATCGCCCACACCACCAGGAGGATCACGATGACCGTCATCATCACAAGCTACTCCCGCCGTCGGCGCACGGCTAGGAGGTGACGTGGTCGGTGGTACCAGCGCTCGCCTTCGCAGCCTGGATGCGCTCGCACAGGAGCGGTCCGTCAGCTGCGCCCACCGGTGAGACCGCTGATGCGTCGTCGGGTCGAACCTGTGAGGCGTACATCTGGGAGGCGTAGCGTCGGGAGTATGGACACGAACATGCGCGCGAGCGATGCATATTCCGCGACGCTGGGTCTGGGATCGGTGCTGGTGGCATCGTTGCCGGCTGCGCTGATGACTGCGGCAGCGCCTGACCGGTACACGGTGGAAGCCGTGTTCACCCGCCGTCCTGAGAAGCACGAAGTGGTGGAGATTCAGGGCACCCGGACACGTGATGCTCTCGTCGGTGCTGGGTATCCGACGGTCGAGTTGGCGGTCGCCGACCGACGCCTCGTGATCGCCGACACGAATCTGAATGAGTTGCGCGACGGGCTCGCCGCCGTCATCGCCGACCGACTTGCCACGATCAGCAGGGAGATCAATGAGAGGCAGGACGCTGCCACGGTCCGGTCCGAAGAAGCGGCCATGCGTGAGCACACACGTGCCGCAGCTGTCACCGCTCTCGCGGAATCGATCACATTCGAGAGTTCACGGAGCGCAGCGCGTCCTTGACCCGGCACGCCGACGGGCGCCCAGTCCTCCGGCAACGAGGACAGCGAGCAGATCGCCGGTCGGAGCAGCGAAGGCGGGCACGGGCGTTACGCGCGAACGTGACGGAGGACCGCGGTGGTGCGACCACTCCGCGGCACGGACGACAGCAGCGGGCCCTCAGCCGGTCCGCTCGACGATGGGTTCGCGGTGACCGCGGCGGAGTCGGTAGCCGTCACACACCGACATGCTGCCGTGGTGTACAACCCCGTCCACTCCCGACTTGACCCGATTCGCAGGGCAGTCGCTGATCAGGAACGGGCCAGCCGGTGGGGTCACACACGCTGGTACGAGACGAGCAGCGCAGATTCCGGACGGTCGGCCGCAACCCAGGCTCTGGGAGAGCAACCTGCGGTGGTCATCGTGGTCGGCGGCGATGGCACGGTCCGAACCGTCGCGGAAGTGATGCACGGAAGCGGTATCCCCGTCGCGCTGCTCCCCACCGGCACCGGCAACCTTCTCGCGCGCGAACTCCGTACGCCCCTCAACGACGTCGCCGCGTGCATCGCGGTCGCCTTCACTGGCGATGATCGCGGGATCGATGTGGGGACAGCCGAGATGGAGGACGAGACCGGAACACGCAGCACGCACGTGTTCGTGGTCATGGCGGGCATCGGACTGGATGCGGATATGGCCCAGCACACCAGCGCGATCGCGAAGAAGCATCTCGGATGGTTCGCGTACGTCAGCCCGATCGCGAGATCGATCATCAGGAACCGACTCTTCCATCTCCACTACCGGATCGACGACGAACGCGTCAGTTCCACCCGCGCCCACACCGTCATCGTCGGTAATTGCGGAACACTGACGGGGAATCTGCTCCTGCTGCCCGCCGCAGTCATCGACGACGGGCTTTTGGACGTCGTGATGATGCGCCCGGAGGGCCCATTCGGGTGGGCGCGGATCGGGACACGGCTGACCCTCCAGGGCATCGCCCGTCACTCCCGGATGACCGGAAACATGATCCGGCGCACTCGAGACCTTCGCTCGCTCGCCTATGTCCAGGGTCGGCGGTTCGAAGCACACTTCGACACGCCGCACGCCATCGAGCTCGACGGGGACAGCTTCGGACGTGTCACACGCGTCAGAATAGGCCTGCACCCCACCGCACTGCTCGTACGTGTCGCGCCGTCAAGCATTCCGCCGTCAGTCCCCCATGGCGCCCGGGAGCTCCCGGCCGAGCCTGGGACCATGTAGATGGCGGCGCCCGTTCTACCGCGTGACCCGCAGATGAGGACGGCTCCCGGTCGCGACGACCCCTTCGGGATCAGCGACGTCGATCGTTCGCCAGACAGGACTGCCGCATGGCCGGGACCGGAACGGGCGCGTCCGATCGTTCTTGGGTGAACGTTGTGCTTGCGGTGGCTGCGGCCGGGCCTTCAGCCGAGCAGGGACCCCATCTGCTTCGCGATCGTTCGAGCCGCGAGCCGCGGGTTGAGGCGGGCGAGCTTGTCCATCGCGGCGGCGTCCTGCCCGATGGTCTTTCGGAAGCTGCCCTTGCGGATGGCATCCACGATGGCTTCCCCTGCATCGGCCGCAGAGGTCATCTTGAATGCGGGCGCATCGGTCGACGAGCCGTCGGCCATGGCGACTCCAGAGTTGCTCGCGATGTCGGTTGCAATCGCTCCGGGGAAGATCGACGTCACCGTGACGTTCGTGTCGAGCAGTTCGGCGTAGAGAGCCTCGGTGAGAAGTCGCACCGCAGCTTTCGACGCGCCGTAGACCGCTTGGCCGGGAACGGGTGCGTAGGCACCCATGCTCGCCACGTTCACGATGCTGGCCTCGGGGCGTTCGACCAGGATCGCCAGGAAGGCCTTCACCATGTTCATGGTGCCCCAGAAGTTGACGTTCATGACCTTTTCGATCTCTTCGAACGGAAGGTCGATGACTTTGACGAACTTCTGGATGACTCCCGCGACGTTGACCAGACCGTCGACCTGCCCGTGTGCGGCGAGCACCGCGTCCGGCAGCGCCAAGACCTCGTCCCGGTCGGTGATGTTGACGACGTGACTCGAGAATCTGGGGCCGGCGTCTGCGAGCGCGGCAGTAGCGCTCAGGCCCGACTCACTCAGGTCCACGCCTGCCACCGATGCGCCGCCGGCGAGCAGAATGCGGGTGACTTCGCGGCCGATTCCGTTGCCCGCGCCCGTGACGACGAAGACCTTTCCAGTGATGTTCATGCGCTCTCCGTGTCGGTGTCGATGTGGGCGGGGGCTGGCTGTGCCCCGTGTGCGCCCGCGCGTCTCCCGTCGAACTCGCAGTCTGCGAGCGAGAGTCCGCTGATGTAGAGCTATTGGAGCACACGCTCATGGGAGTTCGTCCTGCGGCGTAGAAGGGCGTTTACCGACAGGGGGTACGCAGCCGCGACGCAGTGCCATGCTGGAAGCCGCGACGAGAGGAACAACATGCAGCAGCGCGCGTTGGGCGGAACCGGCCGTCAGGTATCTGCGATCGGTCTGGGAACGTGGCAGTTGGGCGCCGATTGGGGCGACGTCTCGCGAGGCGAGGCGCGGGACGTGCTCGCGGCAGCCGCCGACGCCGGGGTGACGCTGTTCGACACAGCCGATGTGTATGGCGACGGCCGCAGCGAGTCGATCATCGGCGAGTTCCTGGCCGAGCGACCCGGTCACGCGATCACGGTGGCCACCAAGATGGGGCGCCGGGTCGCTCAGGAGCCCGAGAACTACACGCGCGAGAACTTCCGCGCCTGGGCTGATCGCTCGCGCCGCAATCTCGGCGTCGACACGCTCGATCTGGTGCAGCTGCATTGCCCACCGACGGCAGTGATCGAGGATGACGCGACCTTCGACGGCCTCGACGACCTGGTCGAAGACGGCGTCATCGCGGCGTACGGAGTCTCGGTCGAGACGTGCGCGCAGGCGCTTGCGGCGATCGCGCGCCCGAACGTCACCAACGTGCAGATCATCCTGAACCCCTTCCGTCTCAAGCCGCTCGACGAGGTGCTTCCGGCCGCTGCGTCGGCCGGTGTCGCTGTGTTCGCCCGCGTGCCGCTGGCATCGGGCCTGCTGTCCGGGCGGTACACGCGCGAGACGACCTTCGCCCCTGATGACCACCGCACCTACAACAGGAACGGTGAGGCGTTCGACCGCGGCGAGACGTTCTCAGGCGTGGACTTCGAGACCGGTCTTGCCGCCGTGCGCGAGCTGACCGCCGCGGTCCCCGAGGGCGCGACCCTGCCGGCCACGACGCTCGCGTGGATCGCCGGGCTTGAGGGCGTCACCAGCGTCATCCCGGGTGCCCGCAACGTCGGCCAGGCACAGGCGAACGCGGGCGCGGCCGATCTGCTGAGCGCGGACCTGACCGAATTCGACCACGCTGTCCACGACGTCTACGACCGAATGCTGCGCGCCTCCATCCACCCGCTGTGGTGACTCTGAACGGCCAAGCCGACGCTTAAGAGTCCTGCTCGTGCCCTACCGGGTGAAGGTGACGTGGATCGTGCCGCTTTCCGCAACCTCTGTCGTCACCGTGTGAGTGAGCTCGAGGCCGCGAAGACCTTCCCACACCCGGTGGCCGCGGTCCAGCACGATCGGAGCGATGGCGACGTGCAGATCATCGACGAGCCCGGAGCGAACGAACGCTTGGGCGGTGCGCAGACCGCCGCCGATGCGCACGTCGAGGTCGCCGGCTGCCGCTGTCGCCTCGGCGAGCACGTCCTCGATCGCGCCGGTGCGGAACTCGAAGACGGTGCCGCCGGCCATCGTGATCGGGGCACGCGGGGCGGTGTGGGTGAGCACATAGACGGGGTAGCCGAACGGTGGCTCATCACCCCACCAGCCCTTCCAATCCGGGTCGTCGGGGTACGTGTGCAACCCGAACATCGCCGCTCCCATGATCTCGGCGCCCACTCCGGCGTAGTACCTCGCCGCGTAGTCGTCGTCGACTCCGGCCGTGCCGGCGCCGCCGGCATCGCCGAACACTGTGCGCTGGAAGGTGCGCGTCGCCGTGTAGGCGGCGGTGAGCGGCCCCCAATCCTCGCCCATCGGGTTGTCCGATGCCGCGTCGGGTGCAGAGGTGTATCCGTCGAGCGATGAGAACAAGCTGACGCGGACGCGGGTCATGAGCGCTCTCCTCCGGTGTGGCGGACCAGGCGGACGCCGAGCCGGTCCGCCTGCTGCTCCCGCCGAGGTTCGTTGCCAGAAAAGTCAGGCACGAGCCTGAGCATTGCGATGTTCTTCGCCACCGTCAACGGTGTATCGCGCAGGGGAGGGAACCCATCGAGGCGGCATGCTAGAACGCATGCCCTTCACATGCACCGAGTGCCACCATGCGCACGACACCGTGACCCCGCTCGTGATCGCGTGAGGCACCGCCGAATCGCCGGTGCCGTGGCGCTCGCCGCGGTCGTCGCGACGGGACTCGCGGTGCACCTTCTACTGCCCGACGTGCCCGCGACCGACATCGCCGGTGATGCGCTGTACGCCGTGGCTGTCTTCGCGTTCGTCGTGATCCTCGCTCCACGGTGGTCTTCGCTTGCGACGGGTGGTGTCGCGGTGGCCTGGTGCGTCGGGGTGGAACTGTTCCAGCTGACGGGCATTCCGCTCGCGCTCGGGGCGGGATTTCCGCCGGTGATGCTCGTGCTCGGCACGGTCTTCGATGCCCGCGACCTCGTGGTCTACGCCACGGCGGTCGTCGTGGCCGTCGCGCTCGACGTCGTCGTGCGGCGCGCACAAGCGCGCGCGTGAGCTGTCGCCCGCGAGATGCCGCCGTGTCAGCGGCCGGCGAGGACGGCGCGCTGCTGCTCGGTCTCGTCGAGCCTGTCTCGTAGCTCGGCGGTGAGCGCGCACAGTCGCTCGTTGCACGCGTCGATCTCGTGCGCGAGCAGGTCGTGGTCGGCGCTCGCGAGTGACTGCTCGGCTTGCAGCGCGGCATCGCGCACCGCGTCGAGAGCGAGCGCGATGTCGGCGACGTGCAAGAGGATCGTCTCGTTGTCACCGCTCGAGGCAAGAAACGGTGCCCAGCGGCTCAGGATGTCGGCGAGACGTGTCCGCTCGTCGACGACAGCTTCGCGCACACGGCGCATCTCGTCGGCGTAGTCGGTCGACGCGGGCGACGTGCGCAGCTCGGGCAGCGACCGCGTCACAACGTGCCCGCGGGAGATCTCGCTGTGCTCGTCGGCGAGGGCGTGCAGGAACTCCGTGAAGGCGAGCCGGTTGATGGGCGCCCAGCGCCGCGCGGTCGATCGCGCGACGACGCGGTCGAGGACGAGCACCGTGAGCAGGAAGGTCACGAGCCCCGCGGCGAGCCCCGACAGCACGACGAGGTCCTGCCAGAGCCCCGATGAGATGTCGAGCCAGACGATGATCGCGACGACGGCGAGACCCGCTGCCAGCGCGACGGCGTCCCGAACCTGTCGACTGCCCTTCACTGCCCGCTCCTTCGCTCGGTGCGCCGGTCGCCCGGCGTATATCCGGCCACCATAGCCCGAACCTCACGCCCGAGAGACGGCGTGCCGAGACGACGGCCTGACCCCGCAGGGTCGGTTGTTCGCTGCGGTGTCACGTGGGGGTCGGGGTTGTGCACAGGGGGTGCCGGACGGCGGCTCGGCGGTGGCATGCTGGGGCGCGGTGTGAGGGGCCCCGAACGAAGAGGAGACAGCAGTGATCGTCGATTTCGACGGCGAGGTCTTCCGCTGGGAGACCCGCCAGCAGGACTGGCACTTCGCTGCGCTGCCCGAAGTGCTCAGTGCCGACATTCGCGAGTTGCCCCGTCCGCCCCGCGGGTTCGGGTCGGTTCGTGTCGAAGCGCGGATCGGCGGCTCGCAATGGCGCACATCGATCTTTCCCGACGCGGAGCGCAACGCATACGTCCTCCCGCTCAAGAAGGCGGTGCGCGATGCCGAAGGCATCGTCGACGGGGGGACGATTCTTGTGCGCCTGCACATCCTCGATGTCTGAGGTTCGTTCGGACTTGACGCGACATGAGAAACCTCTCATGATCATGGGTGGGGGAGGCGGGGCCGCTCTGGGATTGCGTGCATCCCGTCACGGGATGCACGTGTGTCTGCGGTGAACCTCACGCTCAGCGTCGCACTGGCTCTGTTCGCGGCGCTGAGCGTTTCCCTCAGCGTGATCGACATCCGCCGGCACCGCCTGCCGAACGTGCTCGTGCTGCCGGCGTATCCGCTCGGGATCGGGCTTCTCTCGCTCGCCTGCCTGCTGGGCGCCGAGGGGCACCGCCTGCGCACATCGCTGCTCGCGATGGTCACGATGTTCGTCTTCTACCTCGTGCTGCGGCTGATCAGCCCGCGCGGCATGGGCGGCGGTGACGTCAAGCTCGCGGGAGTCATCGGGCTCGTGCTCGGGTGGATCGGATGGGATGCAGTCGCCTTCGGTGCGCTCGCCGCATTCCTGCTCGGCGGGCTGTTCGGCACAGCGCTGCTCGTGACGCGGCGAGGGGATCGGCGCACGCGAATCTCGTTCGGCCCGTTCATGCTCGCGGGCGCGTGGCTCGGCATCCTCGCCGGCCCTGCCCTGAGCGCCGGGCTCCTGTCAACGGGGGCCTGAGCCAGCCGACCCCGCGGATACCCTGACGACATGGATACCGCTTCCGCGCCTCGCCCCGGCCTCATCGCGCGCGTCACGGCCTGGGCGCTCTCGCGTCGGGCGGTGCGCGCGTTACTGCACTACAGCGAGCACCGTGGACCGATGCTCGCTGACAGTGTGACCTACCGCACCCTCTTCAGCGTCTTCGCGGGCGTGCTGCTGGGCTTTTCGATCGCTGCCCTGTGGCTCGCGGGAAATCCCGCCGCATGGGAGGCGCTCATCGAGGCGGTCGACGCTGCGATCCCCGGACTCATCGGCTCGATCGTCGACCCCAACGACATCCAAGCGCCGGCGGGGCTGACGACCGCCGGCATTCTTTCGCTCGTGGGACTCGTCGTCGCCGCGATCGGTGCGATCGGGTCGCTTCGTGTGGCTCTGCGCAACCTCGCCGACATCGTCAACGAAGACGTGCTGTTCATCTGGGTCATCCTGCGCAACCTGGCTCTCGCGATCGGCATCGGCGCGGCGCTCGCCGCCGCGGCCGGCGCCATGTTCCTGGCCGACATCGGCATCGGCCTCGTGACGGGCTGGGTCGGACTGACCGAGAACGACCCGGTCGCGGTCTTCATCGCCCGCGCCGGCAGTATCCTGATCGTGTTCCTCTTGGATGCCACGGTGGTCGCCGTGCTTTTCCGCGTGCTATCGGGTGTGCGCGCGAGTCGACGTGTGCTGTTCACGGGTGCCGCCCTCGGCGGCGCGGCGCTGACGGTGCTTCAGCAACTGTCGTCGTGGTTCGTCGGAGGCACGTCGTCGAATCCCCTGCTGGCGACGTTCGCAGCGCTCATCGCCCTGCTGCTGTGGCTCAATCTCTCGACGCAGGCGATCCTGATCGCGAGCTCGTACATGATCGTGGCGACGCGCGAAGAGACCGACCGCGTGCGTCAGCGTCATGGCGCGCCGTCGCTGACTCTGAGGCGCGTCCAGCGTGCCGAGGACGCCGTGCAGGTCGCGACCGATGAACTGCGCAGCGCGCGCGAGGCCGTCGAGAAGGAGCGCGCGGATGCAGAGAAGAAGCAGCGCGAAGAAGAAGCGAAGAAGACGCGCGAAGAGGCCGCGAAACACGGCGGCACGCGGACATCCGCCGGGTCCTGATGAGGCAGGAGTAGTCTCGGGGAATGGCACTTGCGCGACTGCACGGCGGCCCGCTCGACGGGCAGATCCTTCCCCTCGAGGAAGGCACCACCGACACCTATATCGCCCCCTACGGTGAGGGACAGCTCGTCTATCACCGCGACGGTGACGAAATCAACACGGGCGATGACGACGGTCCCACCGAGGTCCGCTTCGTCTACGTCGAGGCGACCGAGGACATCAACCCGAACCCCGATGGTCGGGACGACTGACCCCGACCAGCCGATCCGCTCCGTCGAGATCGAGCTGACGTTCGACGTCGACGATCGGGCGCCGCTGCCCGAGTGGGACGACCTGCCGAGCATCGCCCGCGTCGCCGAAGCGCCGCGGCGCGACCTGGATGCCCGGTATTTCGACACCGCCGGCCTCGATCTCGCCCGCGCCGGTTTCGCCGTGCGGCGGCGCACGGGCGGTCCGGATGCCGGGTGGCACCTGAAGGGCCCTCGTGAAGGGCTTGCTCGGGTCGAGCTCGGCTGGCCGCTGGGCGCCGAAGCGGACGCCGACGTCGTGCCCGACGTCGTGCGTGCCGCCGTCGCCCACGTGACCGACGAGCCGTTTCAGCTCATCGCGCGCATCCTCAACACCCGCACGCCGTACCTGCTGCTCGACGATGACGGAGGCGTCGTCGCCGAGTTCGTCGACGACCGGGTCGTCGCGACCGACGAGCGCTCGGGCACCGTTCGCCGTTGGCGCGAGTGGGAGATCGAGCTCGGGCCCGCCGCACCCACCGACGCCGACGCGCGGGCGGCGTTGTTCGCCGCCGCCGGTTCAGCCGTCAGCACCGTCGGCGGCCAGCCCGCGGAATCCGCGTCGAAGCTCGCACGCGCACTCGGGCAGTGATCTGACTCGAAGGGGTCGATGCCGCTGGGCAGCATCGACCCCTTCGCATCACATGTTGATCATGTGGCCGGCGAGGCCGTGGAAGGCCTCCTGCACGGCTTCGGACAGCGTCGGGTGCGTGTGCACGTTGCGCGCCGCCTCGAGGGCCGTCAGGTCCCACTTCTGTGCGAGCGTCAGCTCGGGAAGAAGCTCGGACACGTCGGGGCCGATCATGTGGCCGCCGAGCAGCTCGAGGTGCTCGGCGTCGGCGATGAGCTTGACGAAGCCGACGGGCTCGCCGAGGCCGTTCGCCTTGCCGTTGGCCGAGAACGGGAACTTCGCCACCTTGATCTCGTGGCCGGCGGCCCGGGCCTGATCTTCGGTCAGTCCGAACGACGCGACCTGCGGCGAGCAGAACGTCGCGCGCGGCATCATGCGGTAGTCGCCGAGCGTCATCGTCTCGGCTTTGCCGATGGTCTCGGCTGCCACGACGGCCTGAGCCTCGGCGACGTGCGCGAGCTGCAGCTTGGCGGTGACGTCGCCGATCGCATAGATGTGGGGGACCGAGGTGCGCATGTGGTCGTCGATGTCGATCGCGCCGCGCTCCGTGAGCTTGACGCCGGTGTTCTCGAGCCCGAAGCCCTCGACTCTCGCCGCGAAGCCGATCGACATGAGCACCTTGTCGGCCTCGATCGAGCCCTGCGAGCCGTCCTTGCCGGTGTAGGTGACGGTGACCTTGTCGCCCGAGTCGACGACCGTCTCGACCTTCGTCGAGGTGAGGATGTCGACGCCGAGCTTCTTGTACTGGCGCGCGATCTCCTTCGAGACGTCGGCGTCTTCGTTGGGCAGTGCACGGTCGAGGAACTCGATGATCGTGACCTTGACGCCATAGTTCGAGAGGACGAACGCGAACTCCATGCCGATCGCGCCGGCGCCGACGACGACCATCGACGACGGCAGCTCGCGCGTGAGGATCTGCTCTTCGTAGGTCACGACGTTGTCGCTCAGAGTGACGCCGGGAAGCAGGCGCACGGTCGACCCGGTCGCGATGATCGCGTTGTCGAACGTGACCTCTTCGGTCGAGCCGTCGGACTTCGTGACCGTGATCGCCTTCGGACCGGTGAACGATCCGCGGCCCTCGTACTCGGTCACCTTGTTCTTCTTCATCAAGAAGTGGATGCCCTTGACGTGGGTGTCAGCGACCTTGCGACTGCGATCCCACGCGGTGCCGAAATCGAAGTGCACGTCGCCCGAGATGCCGAAGAGTTCGGCCTTGTGGGTGAAGGTGTGCGCGAGGTCGGCGTTGCGCAGCAGTGCCTTGGAGGGGATGCAGCCCACGTTGAGGCAGACACCGCCCCAGTACTTCTCTTCGATGATCGCGACCGAGAGGCCGAGCTGAGCGCTGCGCACGGCCGCGACGTAGCCGCCGGGGCCCGCGCCGAGGATGACGACGTCGTAGTGAGGCATGTGTTCCAGCCTAACGCTCGGAGCGATCCGGGGAGTCGGCCTGGGCTGCCTGAGCGGCCTTGGCACGACGGGATCGCGAGACGACGAGGTAGATGATCCCGGCCGCCACAGCCAGGAGCACGATGACGCCGGCGATGATCCACGGGGTCGTGTCGGCGGCATCCGAGGGCGTGTCGGCGGCGGGCGTCTCTGACGTCGTCGGCTCGGGCGTGGCGACCGGCGTCGTCGGCTCGGTGGTGGGGCTGGGGGAGGAGGTCTCGGTCTGCACGGGCGCCGGCTCCGGCGCGGGCGCCGCCACGGTGAACGCGTACTCGCCCGAAATGGGGTGACCGTCGCTCGAGACGACCTTCCACAGCACGGTGACCGCGCCCTCGGCTTGAGCGACGAGCGGCACCGTGAGGGTGTTGTCGGTGGCTACCGGGTCTCCAGCGAGCTGGGTGCCTGCGGCGTCCGTCACCTGCACTTCGGTCGCCCCGGCGTCGGCCGAGATCGCTCCGCTGAAGGTGAGGGTCAGCTGCTCGGGGGACTGGTCGACGGTCGCACCGGCGGCGGGATCCGATCCGATGAGCCGATCGTGCGCCGACGCGGGCGAGGCGATGAGAGCGGATGCCGCGACCAGCAGCACGGCGAAGAGGGCGAGGAGACCGCGGGAGACGCGGTGGGAAACCTGTGTCATCACGCGTCGAGCCTAGCCAACCCCTTACTGGCCGGGCGCTGGCGGCCTAGCATGACGGCCAGGGGACCGCCCCGGCCCCGCCGACGAGGAGGCCCCCGATGGACGCCATGATGATGGATGCCATGTCGAACGACATGATGACGATGCCCGGCATGGACACGATGGACATGTCGCTCATGCAGGCGTGCATGGACGCCTGCGCCGCATGCGAGCAGGCGTGCACCGTGTGCGCGACCCAGCTGATGTCGTGTGCCACGACGTGCATGAACTGCGCCGATATGTGCAACACGATGATGCGCTCGATGCTGCGCATGCAGGGGATGAACGCCACCGCGATGATGGCGATGCTCGACGCGTGCATCGAGATGTGCCGCATGTGCATGGACGAGTGCGCGTCGCACGCCGAGTCCAGCGAGGTCTGTCGGATGTGCGCGCAAGCCTGTCAGGCATGCATGGACGCGTGCATGTCGCTGAAGGCCGCGATGGCCTGATCAGCCCCGCAGCACGTTGAACTGCCGGCGTCCGACCGCGAGGACGTCATAGCGCGCGTGCACGGCGACGGGAGTCCCGGTTGCGACGGCATCCGCCGCACCGGCGCCGTTCCACAGTTCTATGATCTCGCCGGTGAGAGTCCGGACGACGAGCGTGCCGCTCGCGGCATCCGTCTGCTCGACGATCGCGTCCGTCCACTCCGTCGGCGTCGCGGATGCGAGGCGCGCCTGGATCAGATGCAGCGCGTGACCGCGGGCGAACGAAGAGCAGGCGCCATCGAACGCGCACATGCACGTCGCAGCCTCGCGCGCCGGGGCGGACGATGTGCGAAAGTGCGGGCTCGACACGGGAGTCTCCTGTCAGTAGGTTCGTTCAGCCACGCTAAGCCGCCCTCGCCGTCACCACATCCCGCGTGGAACACGGCGAAACACTTCGTCGGATTCCCTTCGGCGAATCGGCGGATCCACCTGTTTCGCACAGGGAGCGATCGGATAGGCTTGCGCAGAAGGAGGAGCACCGTGGACAACCGTCGACCCGAACCAGACGACATTCGTCGTGGCGCGGGTGCTGAGCGCGCGAACGACACGACGCAGACCTTCGGTCACGATTCCGACCTCTCGTTCGTGCCTTTCGGCAGTGATCTGTCCAGCGCCGAGCTCGAGGCGATCGACGCGCTCCCCTCGGGTGCCGCGCTCTTCCTCGTGCGCTCCGGTCCCACTGCCGGGGCTCGCTA
Source organism: Microbacterium sp. Y832 (assembly GCF_057669765.1). Classification (NCBI taxonomy): domain Bacteria; kingdom Bacillati; phylum Actinomycetota; class Actinomycetes; order Micrococcales; family Microbacteriaceae; genus Microbacterium; species Microbacterium sp. Y832. Next base: position 51,395 of record NZ_JBYHFM010000003.1, read on the forward strand.
CCTGCTCGACACCGACGTGACCACCGTGGGGCGTCACCCCGAGGCCGACATCTTCTTCGACGACGTCACGGTGTCCCGCCGGCACGCCGAGATCACGCGCAGCGGTACGTCGTTCGAGCTCATCGACCAGCGCTCGCTCAACGGCACCTACGTCAATGGCGAGCGGGCCGACCGTGCGACGCTGCGCAACGGAGCAGAAGTCCGGATCGGCAAGTTCCGGTTGAACTTCTTCGTCTCGCCCGCCGACCTGGCTCAGGCGGCGGACGACTGATGGCGTCTCCTGCCCCCCGCGAACGGTCTACGTCCGCGGGTCTGCTGAGTATCGGTCAGGTGCTCGCCCGGCTCACTCCTGAGTTCCCCGGACTGTCCGCCAGCAAGCTGCGCTTTCTCGAAGTGCAAGGCATCATCACGCCCACGCGCACTGAATCCGGGTACCGCAAGTTTTCGCCGTCCGACGTCGAGCGGTTGCGCCTGGCGCTGACGCTCCAGCGTGATCACTTCATGCCGCACAGCGTCATCCGCGACTACCTCGCCGACCTCGACGCGGGCCGCGAGCCCGTGCAGCCGGCGTCCGTCCCCTCGATCGTGCCGGCGCCGCGGCGGTTCCGGCGTGAAGAGCTGCTCGCGGCGGCCGGTGCCGCCCCGCAGCTGCTCAACGACGCGATCAGCACGGGTGTCATCACGGGGTCGGAATACACCGATCAGACCGTCGCGCTGCTGCGCGCCCTCGTCGCTCTGGACCGCCACGGCATCGAGCCGCGTCACGTGCGTGCCTTGCGGCAGAGTTCGGAGCGCGACGTCGCGCTCGTCGAGTCTGCCTTGTCTCCGCTGCTGCGGCGTACGGATGCCGGGTCGCGCGGCCGCGCGGCGGAAGTCGCTCCCGAACTCGCCAAGCGCCTCGAAGACGTCCGCGCGATCTTCGTGCGGACAGCCCTCGAGCGCCTGCTCGGATGAACTCGGGCGCGACACGCCAGAGCGGATGTCGTTGCTCGGGGGGTCGTGCTGATCTAGCGTGGAGGAGTCCGATGGGGAGGATCAGCGTATGACCGCTCGAGAAACGGCAGGCGAGCCGCGGTTCGCCGCCGATCTCCTCTTCACTGACGGACTTCCGCAGATGGACGACGAGGTCGGTTACCGAGGAGCCGTCGCCGCTCGCGCGGCCGGCATCACGTACCGTCAGCTCGACTACTGGGCGCGTACCGAGCTGGTCGTACCGACCGTGCGCGGCGCATCCGGATCCGGATCGCAACGCCTGTACGGGTTCCGCGACATCCTGGTGCTCAAGCTCGTCAAGCGTCTTCTGGACACCGGCATCTCGCTGCAGCAGATTCGCACGGCTGTCGACCAGTTGCGCGCCGCCGGCATCCGCGACCTCGCCGGGACCACGCTCATGAGCGATGGGGCATCGGTCTACCTGTGCACGTCGAACGATGAGGTCATCGACCTCGTCAGCCGTGGGCAGGGCGTCTTCGGCATCGCCGTGGGCAAGGTGCTGCGCGAAGTCGAGTCGACCCTCGTCGAGTTCGACCCGCAGGTGCCCGACGTGCAAGACGAGCTCGCCGCTCGTCGCGCCGCTCGCACAGCCTGAGCAACGTCGCCTGAGCGCCGGCTGCCTGAGCGGCCGCTGAAGCGCCTCGCCGACGCCTGACGAAGGGTCGTCCGCGCCTTTACGCGCTCGGGGTGGGGATACGCCCTGTCCGCATGATGCGGTCAAGCAGAGCGTCGAAATCGGCGGCGAGCTCCTGAGCGGAGTCTCCCGGCCAGATGTGGAGCGGCTTCGCCGCACCCTGCGCCTGCTGCAGTGACGTGCGCTCGGGCAGCTGCGGCGAGAGCACGAGCGGACCGAACATGTCGCGCAGCTCCTTGATCCGAAACTGGTGCTCGATCGACTGCGGGCGCACGCGGTTCACGACGATGCCCAGCGGCTGCAGACGGGGTGAGAGACCCCGACGGATCTCCTCGATGGCGCGAAGCGCGCGGTCGGCGGCGGCAACCGAGAAGAGACCGGGCTCGGTCACGACGATGACCCGGTCGCTGGCGGCCCATGCCGTACGCGTGAGCGCGTTGAGCGAGGGAGCGCAGTCGATGAGCACGAGGTCGTAGTCGGGCTCGATCGTGGCGAGGGCCTCTTCGAGCTTCCACACGTCGCGGACGCTCGGATGCGGACCGTCGAAGTTGATCGCGGACGGGCTGCCGATCATGACGTCGATCGTGCCGGGATGCACCTTGGCCCACCCGCTCGATGTGATCGCCTGACGGACGACCTTCTCTTTGGGGTTGGCCAGGACATCGGCGACGTTGAGCCGCCCGGCGACCTGGATGTCCATGCCCGTCGAGACATCGGACTGAGGGTCGAGATCGACCACGAGAGTGCGCACTCCCCGGGCGAAGGCTGCCGAGGCGAGACCTAGCGTCACGGTCGTCTTACCGACGCCGCCCTTGAGGGAGCTCACCGAGAGTACGTGCACAAGCGACTACGTTACCGTCCCCTAGGCTGAGAACACACTTGGCCCATCGTCGTGGCCGCTCTGCGAGGTGCACATGTTCCGAAAGATTCTGGTCGCCAACCGCGGTGAAATCGCCATCCGGGCGTTCCGCGCGGCTTACGAGCTGGGGGCGCGCACCGTCGCGGTGTTCCCCTACGAAGACCGTGGTTCACTCCATCGCCAAAAGGCGGACGAGTCCTACGTCATCGGCGAACAGGGTCATCCCGTCCGGGCATACCTCGACGTCGAGGAGATCATCCGCGTCGCGCTCGAGTCCGGGGCGGATGCGATCTACCCGGGATACGGATTCCTCTCCGAGAACCCCGAGCTCGCCGCCCGCGCAGCTGAGAACGGCATCACGTTCATCGGGCCTCCGGCGAAAGCGCTCGAGATGGCCGGCAACAAGGTCACGGCCAAGGAGCACGCGATCGCCGCCGGCGTGCCGGTTCTGAGGTCCACTCCGGCGTCAGACGACGTCGACGAACTCGTCGCTCAGGCGCATGAGATCGGCTTCCCCATCTTCGTCAAGGCCGTCGCCGGCGGCGGAGGGCGCGGCATGCGCCGCGTCGAGACGGCAGGCGACCTGCCCCCGGCCATCGCCGAGGCGATGCGCGAAGCCGCCGCCGCGTTCGGTGACGCCCGCGTGTTCCTGGAGCAGGCTGTCGTGCGCCCCCGCCACATCGAGGTGCAGATCCTCGCGGATGCCGCGGGGCACACGGTGCACCTGTTCGAGCGCGACTGCTCGGTGCAGCGTCGTCACCAGAAGGTGATCGAGATCGCTCCCGCGCCGAATCTCGACGAGGAACTGCGTCAGCGCATCCACCGCGACGCCGTAGCGTTCGCCGAGTCGATCGGCTACGTCAATGCGGGCACCGTCGAGTTCCTCGTCGACACGGCCGGAGAGCGCGCCGGTCAGCACGTCTTCATCGAGATGAACCCGCGCATCCAGGTCGAGCACACCGTGACCGAAGAGGTCACGGACGTCGACCTCGTGCAGTCGCAGATCCGCATCGCCGCGGGCGAGACCCTCGAAGACCTCGGGCTGCAGCAGAGCAACATCGTGCTGCGGGGAGCGGCGCTGCAGTGCCGCATCACGACCGAGGACCCGTCGCAGGGGTTCCGGCCTGACACCGGACGCATCACGACCTACCGGTCGCCCGGTGGCGCCGGCATCCGTCTGGACGGCGGCACGACGGCGGCGGGATCACAGATCAGCCCGCACTTCGACTCGATGCTCGCCAAGCTCACCTGCCGCGGCCGCGACTTTCCCGCCGCCGTCGCCCGTGCGCGGCGCGCGCTGGCGGAGTTCCGCATCCGCGGTGTTTCGACGAACATTCCGTTCCTGCGCGCCGTCCTCGACGACGACGCCTTCGTGCAGGGCGACCTCAGCACGGCATTCATCGATGAGCGCCCGGGGCTGCTCACGAGCCACCCGTCGCGCGACCGCGCGACGAAGCTGATCAATTGGCTCGCCGACGTCACGGTCAACCGCCCGTACGGCGAGAAGCCCGTTTCGGTGTCGCCCGGCAGCAAGCTTCCCGAGATCGACCTCGCCGCCCCGGCGCCGGCCGGCACCCTCGAGCGTCTGCGCGACCTCGGACCCTCCGGGTTCGCCCGTGCGCTGCGCGAGCAGGCGCCTCTCGCCGTCACCGAGACCACCTACCGGGACGCGCACCAATCGCTTCTCGCCACACGAGTGCGCACGCGCGACCTCGTGCGCGTCGGCCCCCATGTCGCCCGGATGACACCGGAGCTGCTTTCGGTCGAAGCGTGGGGTGGGGCAACCTATGACGTCGCGCTGCGCTTCCTCGCGGAGGACCCGTGGGAGCGGCTCGCTGCGGTACGCGAGGCGATCCCCAACATTCCGATCCAGATGCTGCTGCGCGGACGCAACACGGTCGGCTACACGCCGCGACCGGTCGAGGTGACCGACGCGTTCGTCCGCGAGGCCGCGGCGACAGGCGTCGACATCTTCCGCATCTTCGACGCCCTCAACGACGTCGACCAGATGCGGCCGGCGATCGAGGCGGTTCTTGAGACGGGAACCGCGCTCGCCGAGGTCGCGGTCTGCTACACCGGCGACCTGCTCGACCCCGCCGAGCGGCTGTACACGCTCGACTACTACATGCGCCTCGCTGAGCAGATCGTCGAATCCGGTGCCCACGTGCTCGCGATCAAGGACATGGCGGGTCTGCTGCGGCCCGCCGCAGCGGCCAAGCTCGTCACGGCGCTGCGCGACCGATTCGACCTGCCCGTGCACCTGCACACGCACGACACGGCGGGCGGCCAGCTCGCGACACTCCTCGCCGCGAGTGCCGCCGGCGTCGACGCCGTCGACGCCGCCGCCGCTCCGCTGTCGGGAACGACGAGCCAGCCGTCGCTGTCGGCGCTGGTCGCAGCTCTCGCGCACACCGACCGCGACACCGGCATCGATCTGCAGGCGGTCAGCGACCTCGAGCCCTACTGGGAGGGTGTGCGCCAGCTGTACCGGCCGTTCGAGTCCGGCTTGCCCGCCCCGACGGGCCGGGTGTACCACCACGAGATCCCGGGCGGTCAGCTGTCGAACCTGCGTCAGCAGGCGATCGCGCTGGGCCTGGCCGACGACTTCGAGCTGATCGAGGACATGTACGCCGCCGCCGACCGCATCCTCGGCCGGATCCCCAAGGTGACGCCCTCATCAAAGGTCGTCGGCGATCTCGCGCTCGCGCTCGTGGCGGCCAAGGCCGACCCAGCCGACTTCGCCGAGAACCCGCAGAACTACGACATCCCCGACTCGGTCGTCGGCTTCATGGCGGGCGAACTCGGGGATCTGCCCGGCGGATGGCCGGAGCCCTTCCGCACGAAGGTTCTCGCGGGTCGCGAGGTGTCGATCGAGATCCCGCCCCTCACCGACGAAGAGCGCGACGGTCTCGCGGGCGATGCCCCGACCCGTCAGCGCACCCTCAACCGGCTGCTCTTCCCCGCTCCTGCGAAGGAGTTCGAGAAGAACCGCGAGACCTACGGGGATCTGTCCGCTCTCGGGACGCCGGACTACCTCTACGGCCTCAAGCCCGGTGAGGAGCATGTCGCCGAGATCGATCCCGGCGTGCAGCTGCACGTCGGTCTCGAAGCGATCGGCGAACCCGATGACAAGGGCATCCGCACCGTCATGACGACGCTCAACGGTCAGCTTCGACCCGTCTACGTGCGCGACCGCAGCATCACCATCCAGACCCGCCAGGTCGAGAAGGCAGACACGAGCAAGCCCGGCCAGGTGGCCGCGCCGTTCGCCGGGGTCGTGACCGTCAAGGCGGAGATCGGCGCCACCGTGAAAGCGGGCCAGGCGCTCGCGTCGATCGAGGCGATGAAGATGGAAGCCGCGATCACGGCCCCCGTCGACGGAGTCATCGAACGGATCGCGATCGGGGCCACGCAGCAGGTCGAAGCGGGCGACCTTTTGGTCGTCATCCGCCCGTCGCAGTAGCCTGGAGGGCCGCATACGCTCGAAACCCGCTTCTGGAGACACCCGCAGTGACGTCTGATCGCCTCGAACAGCCCGACGAAGATGCCCTGAACGGCGTCCTCTCTGACACGGGCAGCCTCGGTACCGCCTCGATCGGGATCCTCGGTGGCGCGACGGCCCAGGTGGATCTGTCGTTCGCCCTGGCCTCCGAAGATGACGACGAGGATGACGACGTCATCGGCGACGAGGTGCCCATCGACCTCGGCTATGTCTCCCTCGAGACGGCCGAGGCTGAAATGGTCGACGCCGTTGATCCGGTGCCCGTGGCCTCCGTGTCCGAAGACATCGCCGACGCCGAAGAGGTGGAGGATGACATGACCGTTCAGCCCGATGAGACACCTGCGCCCGACGCGCACCCCGCAACGTCGTCGATCCCGACGACGCGGTGGGAAGCACAGCATCCCGATTCGCCTCGCCCCGATCGTGGTCACCTCGACCGGGTTCCGGCGCGTGCCGACGTCGCGCTGACGTCGAAGCGCATCGGCGAGTTCGAGCCTGATCGCGAGAGCGCCGATCTGCTGACGGCGGACCGTCTGCTCGACCCTCATCACATCGTGCGGCCCGAACCCGAGGGTGCTTGGCGGCACCTCGTCTACTCGCTGTCCGGCCGGCGCATCAACCTCGGCGACGGCAAACGTGCCAAGGCCCGCAAGGAGCTCGACCGCCGAATCGCTGCTCCGCTGACCGGCGGCGCGTACTTCGTTCCCGTCATGTCACGCAAAGGCGGCGTCGGGAAGACGACGGTCACGACACTTCTGGGGATGGCGCTCGCTGACGCGCGCGATGACCGCGTCATCGCCGTCGACGCGAACCCGGACCGGGGTACGCTCGCCGAGCGCATCGGCCGCGTGAGCGGCAAGACGGTTCGCGACCTGGTGCGCTCGCGCGCCGAGGTCCTTGGATACAACGACCTGTCTGGCATCGTCGCCCGCGACGAGACGCGGCTCGACGTCCTCGCCTCCGACAGCGACCCGCGGGTGTCCGAGGCGTTCAGCGACGACGACTACAACGACGTCGCCTCGATCGCCGCGCACTACTACTCGATCGTCCTCACCGACACGGGCACGGGAGTCGTGCACTCCGTCATGGAGGCGACGCTCAGCCGCGCCGACCAGCTCGTCATCGTGACGGGTCTGAGCGTCGACGAGGCGCGCCTTGCATCCGAGACGCTCACCTGGCTCGAGACGAACGGCTATTCCGAGCAGGTGCGCGGCGCGGTCGTGGTGCTCAACAACGCCCGTCCCGGGGTCCCGCTCGTGCGGCCCGACGAGCTCGAGGCGCACTTCCGTTCGCGCGTGCGAGCGGTCGTGCGCATGCCGTACGACCCGCATGTCGCCGCTGGGAGCGCCATCGCATTCCGCGACCTGCAGCCGGCGACGCGGCTGGCCGCGCGCGAGCTCGCCGCCAAGGTGGTCGAGGGTCTCCGTTCGCTCGCTGCGGCCGCCTGACATGGCCGTCCGCCCGATCCGTGTGTTCGGCGACCCCGTGCTGCGGGCGCCGAGTGTCGTCGTCGAGGTCATCGACGACGGCGTCCGTTCCCTCGTGCAGGACCTGCTCGACACCGTCGCCCTGCCTGGCCGCGCCGGCGTCGCGGCGTGCCAGATCGGCGTCGGCATCCGCGCGTTCAGCTACAACATCGACGGCGACATCGGGTACGTGCTCAATCCCGTGCTGGTCGAGGTCGACGGTGACCCCGAGTTGGTCGCCGAGGGCTGCTTGTCGGTGCCGGGCTTGTGGCACGAGGCGCTGCGGCACCCGCGCGCGAAGGTCGTCGGCATCGACCTCGACGGAAACGAGGTCGTGATCGAGGGAGAGGGGCTGCTCGCGCAGGCGCTGCAGCATGAGACCGACCACCTCGACGGCAAGATCTTCCTCGACCGGCTGCCGGCTGAGACCCGCCGTGTCGCGATGCGGCAGATCCGGGAGTCCGACTGGTTCTGATGCGAGTGGGATCAGCGCGCGTTTAGCGTGCGTCGACGCCGTTCGGATCACCAGCGGGTAGCGCCTTCACAACGCCGGCGACCCGGTGGGGTGGCGCGTCCGGCCACCCCACCGCGGGTCAGCCCAGCGACACGTTCGTCGTCGACACGGGGAGGTCGTAGATCTCGACGATCTCGGCGGCGAAGTCGTCGAGGATGACGTTGCGCTTGATGCTCATCTTGGGGGTCAGGTGACCACTCGCCTCGGTCCACTCCGTCGTAAGGATCGTGAACTTGCGGACCGACTCGGCACGCGACACCGATGCGTTGGCGTGGTCGATCGCGCGCTGCACTTCGGCGCGGACGGCGGGATGCACGGCGGCATCTGGGAGGGACATGTCACCCGGCAGATTGTTGTTCGCGAGCCAGGTCGGCAGCATCTCGGGATCGAGCGTGATGAGCGCGGCGATGAAGGGCTTCTTGTCGCCCACAGCGACGACCTGGCCGACGATCGGGTTCGCCCGAATGGGGTCTTCGAGCGCAGCGGGGGCGACGTTCTTGCCGCCGGCCGTGACAAGGATCTCCTTCTTGCGGGCTGTGATCGTGAGGAAGCCCTCGTCGTCGAACGAGCCGATATCCCCGGTCTTGAACCAGTCACCGTCGAACGACTCGGCCGTCGCCTCGGGGTTGCGCCAGTACTCCTTGAAGACGTTTATGCCGCGCACCTCGATTTCGCCGTCTTCGCCCAGCCGGACGCCGACGCCGGGGAGCACGGGTCCGACGGTGCCGATCTTCGACCTGTTCGCGAGGTTGACCGTTACGGGTGCGGTCGTCTCGGTCAGGCCGTAGCCCTCGAGGACCGTGATGCCGAGGCTGTGGAAGAAGTGGCCCAGGCGTGGCCCGAGCGGTGCCGAACCCGAGACGGCGTACTGGACGCGCCCGCCCATAGCGGCGCGCAGCTTGCTGTAGACCAGCTTGTCGAACAGCGCGAACTTGATCTTGAGGCCGAGCGGCACCTTCTTGCCGTCCTGCAGGAGCGTCGAGTGCTCGACGGCGGCGTGCGCGGCGGCGCGGAAGATCTTGCCCTTGCCGCCTGCTTCGGCCTTCTGCTCGGCGGAGTTGTACACCTTCTCGAAGACGCGCGGGACGGCGAGCAGGTAGGTCGGCTGGAAGGAGCCGAGCGCCGGCAAGAGCTGCTTCGTGTCGGGCTGGTGGCCGGTCTTCGCCCCGGAGTGGATGTTCAGGATCGAGATGAAGCGTGCGAACACGTGCGCCGTTGTGATGAACAGCAGCGTCGAGGCGCCAGGCGTCCCGACGACCGCGTGCAGCGCCTTTGCGGAGTTGCGTGAGAGCTCGACGAAGTTGCTGTGTGTGAGCACGCACCCCTTGGGGCGTCCGGTCGAGCCCGAGGTGTAGATCAGGGTGGCGATATCCGACCCGTTCGCGATGTTGCGGCGGCGCTCGATCTCTTCGTCGGCGACCGATGCGCCGTCGGTGACGAGCTTGTCGAGATCGCCCTTGTGCATCGACCAGACCGTGCGCACGAGCGGCAGGTCGGCGATGACCTCGTCGAGGCGGGCCGTGTGTTCGGCGGACTCCACGATGCAGGCGATCGCGCCCGAGTCAGAGAGGTTCCACGCGATCTGCGCGGGGGAGCTCGTATCGTAGATCGGGACCATGACGGCGCCGGCGAAGAAGATCGCCATGTCGACGAGCGTCCACTCGTACGTCGTGCGCGCCACGAAACCGACCTTGTCGCCCGGCTCGATGCCGCCGGCGACGAGACCCTTGGCCAACGCGATGACCTGGGCGTGGAATTCGGAAGCCGTGATGTCGCGCCAGGCGCCACCGTCGGGCACAGCGAACAGGGGCTGATTCGGGGTGAGCTTGACGCGTTCGACGAGCAGGTCGGTGACATTCGCCTGCGGGTCTGCGGGGACGATGGCGGGTACTTCGAACTGGACCACGGTAACTCCTTCGGTACCGGTGCTGAACATCGGCTTCGGGTGACATGAGTCTAATGCGGAAAGAGCCCTTGTCACGGGCGGTTTTGACGAGACTCGGCGCCGGTCATCCTGAGCCTCGGTCCCAGCCCGCCGCGGCGAATCGCCCACGACTAGACTTCTTGTCGCCGTCTCCACGCACGGCGGGATGAGGGACACCACGTGCTCACAGTCGGGATCGACATCGGCGGAACGAAGATCGCCGGCGGCGTCGTCGATGTCGAGGGGCGCATCCTCGATTCTGTCCGCGTGGACACCCCCGTCGACACCGGTGCGCTTGCTCGCGCCGTCATCGACATGGCGGGCGGCTTCCTCGCCTCGCACGACGTGGCGGCTGTGGGTGTCGCCGCGGCCGGGTTCATCGACCGCGAGCGGGCGCGCGTCATGCACGCCCCGAACATCGCGTGGCGCGGCGAACCGCTCAAAGCGACCATGGAAGCCGGGATCGCGCGCCCTGTGACGATCGAGAACGACGCGAACGCGGCGGGCTGGGCGGAGTTCCGCTTCGGCGCGGGCCGCGACGTCGACCACATGGTGATGCTGACGATGGGCACGGGCGTGGGCGGAGCGGTCGTGCTCGGCGGAGAGCTGTACCGAGGAGGCCATGGCATCGCCGGCGAGCTCGGCCACATCCGCTTCATGCGCGACGGTCGCTGGTGCGGCTGCGGCCAGCGGGGATGCCTCGAGCAGTACGCCTCGGGTCGCGCGCTGCAGCGCGAGGCGAACGAGATCGCGGATGCCGGCGGGATCGGCGCCGCTCTGGCTGACGTGCGAGCCGAGCACGGCGAGATCGCGGGGCACGCCGTCTCGCAGCTCGTGCTCGCGGGGGATCCCGGAGCACTCGAGGCACTGCACCGTGTGGCGACGGCGCTCGGCGAAGCATGCGGCGGGTTCCAAGCCGTGCTCGACCCTGAGCTGTTCGTCATCGGCGGGGGAGTGGCCGAGCTCGGTGAGCATGTGCTCACGCCCATCCGCACCGCGTACGCGAGTGCCGTGCCGGCCGTGGGTGAGAGACCCGTCGCGGACTTCGCGATCGCGCAGCTCGGGAACGCGGCGGGAGTCATCGGCGTCGCCGACCTCGCCGCCCGGGCTCAGAGGGAGGGCTAGCCCGGTGTTCTACTGGCTCATGAAGTACGTGGTGATCGGACCGATCGTGAAGGCGATCTTCCGGCCCTGGATCGTGGGCCGGAGAAACGTGCCGGCTCAGGGAGCCGCCATCCTCGCGAGCAACCACCTCTCGTTCGTGGATTCCGTCTTCCTGCCGCTCATGATCGACCGGCCTGTGTCCTTCCTCGCCAAGAGCGATTACTTCACGGGCAAAGGGCTCAAAGGCTGGGCGACGCGCATCTTCTTCAAGGCGACCGGCCAGCTGCCCATCGACCGATCGGGCGGCAAGGCGTCGGAGGCTTCGCTGAACACGGGCCTTCAGGTGCTCGGCCGGGGCGACCTGCTCGGTATCTACCCCGAGGGCACGCGCAGTCCCGACGGCAAGCTGTATCGCGGACGCACGGGCATCGCGCGGATGGCGCTCGAGGCGCACGTTCCCGTCGTGCCCGTCGTCATGGTCGACACCGACACGATGATGCCGATCGGCACGCGCGTGCCGCGCGTCGCGCGTGTGGGCATCGTCATCGGCGAGCCGCTGGATTTCTCGCGGTTCGCCGGGATGGAGAGCGACCGTTACATCCTGCGTTCCATCACGGACGAGATCATGGTGGCGCTGCAGCGGCTGGGCGAGCAGGAGTACGACGACGTGTACGCCTCGACCGTGAAGGACCGGCTCAAAACCCGGTCCTGACGGCGCGTAACCTGGCTCTGCCCCCGCGCGGGCGCGGATAGACTCGAAGGATGCTCCAGCACCCCGATGCGCTCGACCACTGGCGGACTCTGCCCATCAAGCAGCAGCCCACCTGGTATGACGCCGACGCTGTCGCGGCCGTGTCCGCCGAGCTCTCGATCCTGCCGCCGCTCGTGTTCGCCGGCGAGGTCGACAACCTGCGCGACCGGCTTGCCCGCGCGGCATCCGGTAAGGCGTTCCTGCTGCAGGGCGGGGACTGCGCCGAGACGTTCGCGGGAGCAACCGCCGACCAGATCCGAAACCGCATCAAGACGGTGCTGCAGATGGCCGTCGTGCTCACGTACGGCGCGTCGCTGCCGGTGGTCAAGATGGGACGCATGGCGGGCCAGTTCGCCAAGCCCCGCTCGAGCGACACCGAGACGCGCGGCGATGTGACGCTGCCGGCCTACCGGGGCGACATCGTCAACGGCTTCGACTTCACCGAGGGGTCGCGCCGGGCGGATCCTGCGCGCCTGATGAAGGGGTACCACACGGCCGCCTCGACGCTGAATCTCATTCGCGCGTTCACGCAGGGTGGTTTCGCCGATCTGCGCGAAGTGCACTCGTGGAACAAGGGATTCGCGAAGAACCCGGCGAACCAGCGCTACGAGCGCCTCGCGAGTGAGATCGACCGCGCCATCAACTTCATGGAGGCCGCGGGGGCAGACTTCGACGAGCTGCGCCGCGTCGAGTTCTTCACGGGCCACGAGGGTCTGCTGATGGACTACGAACGGCCGCTCACGCGCATCGATTCCCGCACCGACACCCCCTACAACACGTCAGCGCACTTCCTCTGGATCGGAGAGCGCACGCGCGACCTCGACGGGGCGCACGTCGACTACTTCTCCCGCATCCGCAACCCCATCGGCGTCAAGCTCGGTCCGACCACGACGCCCGAGACGGCGCTCGCCCTGATCGACAAGCTCGACCCCGAGCGCGAGCCGGGCCGCCTCACGTTCATCACGCGCATGGGAGCGGGCAAGATCCGCGACGCACTGCCGCCCCTGCTCGAGGCCGTCAAGGACTCGGGAGCGACGCCGCTGTGGGTCACCGACCCGATGCACGGCAACGGCATCACGACGCCCACCGGTTACAAGACCCGTCGCTTCGACGACGTCGTCGACGAGGTGCGCGGGTTCTTCGAGGCCCACCGGGCGGTCGGGACCTTCCCCGGCGGCATCCACGTCGAACTGACCGGCGACGACGTCACGGAGTGCCTCGGCGGCTCGGAGATGATCGACGAGGCGACGCTGGCGACGCGCTACGAGTCGCTGTGCGACCCGCGCCTCAACCACATGCAGTCCCTCGAACTGGCCTTCCTGGTCGCCGAAGAGCTCGAGAAGCGCTGACACCTCTCTCTCGCGTCGTCTCTGGCGCAGGGTGCGGTCTCGAGGTCAGCCGGTGACGGTGATCTGGATGGTGACGGGGGTGCCGCGCTCCCGCAGCTCTCCGCCGGCGGGATCCTGCGATGTGACCTCGGTAAGCGCGTCGGGCCAGACGTTCCACAGTGCCGAGTAGTTCACTTCGAAGCCCGCGTCGCGCAGAGTCTGTGCCGCCGCATCGCGCGTCGCGCCCGTCACGTCGGGCACCTCGAACAGCGGAGGTCCTGTCGACACCACGAGCGAAACTCGGTCGCCAGGTCTCCACGAGCCCCCGCCTTCGCGTTCGCTCGTGCGGATGACACTGCCGCGAGCGATCTGTTCGCTGGACTCCTCGGCGACGGCCTCGTCGACCTCGAGACCGGCATCGGTCAGGATGCTGCGCGCGCGCTCGGCCGACTCGCCGACGACCCCGGGCAGAGGGCCGAGCGAGATCCACAGGGTCGCTCCGTCGCCTTCACGCGCCGTGCATCCCTCTCCGCACGGCACGCCTTCGCCGCCTCCGGCCGGTTCGATCATGACGCCGACGACCGTGCCGGGTGCGGCATCGGTGAAGAACTCGGCGTTCTCGTCTGCGGGTTCGATGTACAAGCTCGCGAGCGTGTCTCGGGCCTCGGCCTCGGCCGCTCCCATCAGCGCGGGCACCGTCACCTCTGCGGGGCCGAGCGAGATGAACACTTCGACCTCGGCGTCTCGGTCGACGCGCTGCCCGGCTTCGGGGTCGGTGCGGACGACTTGGCCCGCGGGAACGTCACGGCTCGCCTCGCCGCGTTCGACGGCGACCAGCGAGTGCTCGGCGAGCTGGGCCTGCGCGTCGGAGAAGGTGCCCGAAACAGCGGGCACGGCCACGAGCGATCCCGGCCCCGAACCGAACCACCATCCTGCGCCACCGGCGAGGGCGGCGAGCAGCACCACGAGAACGGCGAGCCATACGCCCCGCGTCGTGCGGCGGTGCGCGGCGCGGCGCAGTTGCGTGCCGTGGTCCACGTCGTCGGAGGATGCCGTCTGCAGAGCCGCCGTCGTCGGCAGCACCTGGGTCAGCTCGCCCGAGGCGAGGCCCTCGTCGCGCACGACGCCGACGGCGGTCGTCGCCCGCGCGGCCTGGGGCGAGACGCCCAGCTCGCGCTCGATCTCCCGCAGCCGGTCGAGCATCTCACTCGCATCGACGGGGCGGTCGTCGGGCTCACGCGCCGTCGCCCACAGCACGAGCTCGTCGAGCGGCTCGGGAACGCCGGGGTTCTTCGCGCTCGGTCGAGGAACGGAGTCCGTCGCGTGCTGGTAGGCGATCTGCATGGGCTGCTCGCCCTTGTACGGCTGCTCGCCCGTGAGCAGTTCGTACAGCACGATGCCGAGGGCGTAGATGTCGCTGCGCGCGTCGGCGGTGCCGCGCGTGACGAGCTCGGGGGCAAGGTAGGCGATCGTGCCGAGCAGCTGCGCGCCGCTCGCGGTGTTCGCCGTCGTGGCGCGAGCGAGCCCGAAGTCGCCGATCTTCACCCGGCCGTCTTCGGCGAGCAGGACGTTCTCTGGCTTGACGTCTCGGTGCACGATGCCGGCACGGTGTGCCGCGGCGAGCCCTGACAGCACGGCATCCATGATCGTGATCGCCTGCGGTACCGTGAGCCGGCGCTGCTCGCGGATGAGTTCGCGCAGAGTGATGCCGGGCAGGTACTCCATGACGAGGTAGGCCATGTCCCCGTCCTGGCCCTGGTCGAAGACATTCACGACGTGCGGGTCGGCCAGCCGGGCGGCCGCGCGGGCCTCCTGGATGAAGCGGCTCTGGAACACCGTGTCATCGCTCAGATGCCCATGCATGATCTTCAGAGCGATGCGCCGTTCGAGGCGCAGGTCGGTGGCGACGTACACCGTCGCCATGCCGCCGCGGGCGATGCGAGCACGCACCCGATACCGGCCGTCGACGAGACGGCCGATCAAGGGGTCCGTCTGCTGGCTCGTGCTCACGCGCAAAGTCTACGGAGCGCGGAGCGTGTCACCGGGCAGCGGCGCACCTCTGACCCGGTGTCGCGGCTCACCCGAGGGCTGCCAGCCACGCGTAGGAGGGCTGCTCCCAGAGCGCGTAACGATCCGGGAACGCCGAGATCTGCACGGCTTGCGCAGCATCGGCGTACGACATGTTCTGCCAGCCGGGGATGTCGAGCAGTCCCCGCGTCGCCGAACCGTTCGGGTCGTGCGCTCCGCCGTAGAAGGCCCGCGCCGCGCGATCCGGGTCGCGGATCTGCTCGGCGGTGCCCCAGCCCATGCTCGGTCGCTGCTGGAACAGCCCGAGCGAATCACGGTCGCCCCAGTCGAGATTGCGGATCCAGGACTCGACCATCGCGGTGCCGAGGGCGATCGCGATGCCGCGATCGGGTACACCGAGTTCGCGCCCGACCTGGATGATGACGCGGGCGTTGGCGGTCTGCTCGGCATCGAGGTCGGCCACGACGGCAGAGACGGATGCCGCGAGCACGGGTGCGCCGGGAAGCGTGAGCTGCTGGCCGGGGTAGATGATCGAGGACCAATCGAGCCCGTTCGCATCGAGCATGCCCTGCACCGAGACGCCGTGGTGCGCTGCGATGCCGCTGATGGTCTCGCCGCCGCTCACCGTGTGGCTTCGGGCGGGAACGGGCGCGGGGGCCGGCTCGGGTGCGGGGCTGGGTGCCGAAGCCCCGGCACCGGGAATCGTGAGTCGCTGACCGGGGTAGATGATGGAGGACCCGTCCAGCCCGTTGGCGGCGAACATCGCATCCGTCGAGACAGCGTGCCGACCCGCGATGGCGAAGAGCGTGTCGCCCGCCTGCACGACGTGCGTTCCCGCCGCGGCGGAGGGGGGAGCGGTGGCCGGCGCTCCGCCGAGCACGAGCACCTGGCCGGGGCGGATGACCGAGTTCCAGCTGAGCCCGTTCAACGCGAGCACGTCGTCGGTGCGCAGACCGTGCTGGGCAGCGATCCCGCTGACGGTGTCGCCCGTCGTGACGGTGTGGGTCGCGGGTGCGGCGGCGGCGGGGCGCGCGCCGGTGAGGGCGGCCGCCGGGAACGCACGCGGCGACTGCGAGTGCTCGGCCGTTCGCTGGACGGCGGCAGACGGAGTGGAGGACAGAATCACGGCGAGCGATCCTGCGACGGCCACGGGCACGAGAGGTCGTGCATCACGGATGGGTTTGACAGCGATGTCCACAGGTTTCGGGTCCCTTCGTCGACGCGAAAACGCTGTCACGGATGTAATGCCCTGTCAACAGGTGGCATTCAGAGTGACGCATGTGGTTACTGTGACTCGAGTTGTGTCGACCGGGTCGTGGCAGAGGTGAGATCATGGGTTCGTGACCGCTGACACCGCGCCGCGCACCCCGACCGACTGGCTCACCCTGCCCGACCTCGTCGAGCTGACCGGTGAACCGCTCGGACGCGTGCGCCGCCTCCTCGAAGACTTCTACCTCATCGGCTCGCGCCGCGACGGCGGCTTCAAGGTGCCCTCGGTGTTCCTCATCGACGGTCAGCCGGTGCCGGCGCTTCGGGGCACCGTCTTCGTGCTGCACGATGCGGGCTTCGACGATGACGAGGTGATCGACTGGCTCCTCACCCACGAGGAGTCGATCGGCACGTCACCGATCGAATCCCTGCGCGCGGGTCGCAAGAGCGAAGTGCGCCGCGTCGCCCTGACGCTCGCGTAACCCGGCTCAGGCCGTGCGCACCGCCGCGGCGTGCGCGAGGTCGCGCAGCGACGACACCGCCGCGTTGCCGAGCCGTGCGCCCGAGAGCGACTGCCGGGCCTGGCCGACGTAGTCGTCGATGAGCGCTTCGACGCGGTCGAGCGCTCCCGTCTCGCGGATCGTCTGCTGCAGCGACGCGATCTGGGCGGCATCCAGCGACGGGTCGCCGAGCAGCTCGTCCATGATGGGCCGGGCCGTCGGCGAGAGAGCCTCGCGGGCGAAGGCGATCAGAACCGTCCGCTTTCCCTCACGCAGGTCGTCGCCCGAAGGTTTGCCTGTTTCTGCCTCGTCGCCGAAGACGCCGAGCACGTCGTCGCGCAACTGGAAGGCCATGCCGGCAGGGTGACCGAAGGCGACGAGCGCCGCGAGCTGGTCGGCGTCGGCTCCGGCGAGGGCCGCGCCGATCGCGAGCGGCTGCTGGATGGAGTAGCGCGCCGATTTGAACGACGCGACGCGCAGTGCGCGCTCGGCATGCTGGTCGTCGGGCTCGACGACGAAGGCGGACTCCTCGGCGATGTCGAGGAACTGCCCGATCGTCACCTCCCGACGCATCGTGGCGTACTCGCGGCGTGCGGCGCGGGCGCGGTCTGCATCGGCGAGCTCTTCGAGTCCTTCTTCGAACAGGTCGTCGCTCCACGCGACGAGCAGGTCGCCGAGCAGGAGCGCGCCCGAGCGGCCGAACGCCGCGGCATCGCCGGCCCATCCCGCTTCGCGATGCATCTGCTCGAGCGCGCGGTGCGCGGCGGGGCGCCCGCGTCGCGTGTCGGAGTTGTCGATGATGTCGTCGTGCACGAGCGCAGCGGCGTGGAACAGCTCAAGAGAGGCGGCCGCCGAGGCGACGGCATCCGGGATCGAGGCGCCGTTCGAGCGGGCATCCTCCACAGCCCTCCACCCCGCGATGCAGAAGCGTCCGCGCAGGCGCTTGCCGCCGCTCACGGTGGCTCGTCCGGCCTCGACGAATACGTCGGCCTCATCGCCCAGAGGGGCGGATGCAGTGCGTTGGGCGGCCAAGAACGTGTCGAGTCGCTGGGAAACCGCCGCGATAGGCTCCGGGGAGTGGTGCACGGGCCTAGCCTAGTGATCGACACGGCGCGTAGAATCGTCGAAGACCAGCAGCCAAGGGGGATGCATGCCACTCTCCGAACAGGAGCAGCGCCTGCTCGACGAGATGGAACGCCATCTCATGCACAACGATGCCGACGTCGTGAGTGCGCCGAGCGACGGGCGAACGCTCAGTTACCGCAACATCGTCTACGGGACGATCCTCGTCCTGCTGGGGCTCGGGGGTCTGCTCGTCGGAGTCGCCGTTCCCTCGCTCCTTGTCGTGGGGATCATCGGATTCCTCCTTATGCTCGGCGGCGTGATCCTCGCCGTCACCCCGACCCGCGGGCTCGGCAAGCCGACGCCCGAACGCCCGTCTCGCCCGTCGCCTCAGGCGGCCGGTGGCACCTTCATGGATCGCATGAATGACCGCTGGGACAAGCGGCAGGGCGATCGCTGATTAACTTCACCTGACCGCGGCCGCGCGTCTCAGCGTCACAAAGCACCGACCTTCGGGTCGGTGCTTTTTTTCGCGTTCGGGCGCCGCGGCACGCCTCGACGGGGGACCAGGGGAGGATCCGCCCCGAAATCGATAGCTAAGTGGAGTGAAGTGGAGTAAAGTGGTGCGCACTCCAGCGGGGGCCGGACTGACAGGGGAGGAGTGGACCGATGCTTCTTGGCACGCACACTCCCAAACTCGACGACAAGGGCCGCGTCATCCTTCCGGCGAAGTTCCGCGACGACCTCGGTTCCGGCGTCGTCGTGACCCGCGGACAGGACCGCTGTCTCTATGTGTTCAGCACGCAGGAGTTCGAGCGCGTGCACGAACGCATCCGCGAAGCACCCCTGGCCAACAAGCAGGCCCGCGACTTCCTGCGCATGTTCCTCTCCGGAGCCAGTGCCGAAAAGCCCGACAGCCAGAACCGCATCACGATCCCACCGCCGCTGCGCGCCTATGCGGGCCTCGAGAAGGAACTCGTCGTCACGGGCGTCGGCGCGCACGCCGAGATCTGGAACGCCGATGCATGGAACACCTACGCCGAAGCCAACGAAGAGAACTATGCCGAACTGGAGCAGGAGGTGATCCCGGGCCTGTTCTGACCGGCCCCTGTGTCCCGACTCCCAGCCGCTCACACCCTGGCGCACTTCCCCGGTGCCAGGTCGGAGCGGATGGGGATCAGGGCACAGGAACCGAGTGGTCCCGACATCATGAGCCTCCGCGACATCCACACCCCCGTCCTCCTCGAGCGCTGCATCGAGCTGCTCGGCCCTGCGATCGAACGGCCCGGAGCCGTCTTCGTCGACGCGACGCTCGGCATGGGCGGTCACTCCGAAGCCTTTCTCGAGCGCTTTCCGGAACTGCGGCTCGTCGGGCTCGACCGCGACACCGACGCGCTGCGCATAGCGGGGGAGCGGCTCGCGCGCTTCAGCGATCGGGTGACGCTCGTGCACACCGTCTACGACGGCATCGCGGATGCCGTCGCCTCAGCCGGATACGCGGCGGCCGACGGCATCCTGTTCGACCTCGGCGTCTCGTCGCTGCAGCTCGACGTGGCCGACCGCGGGTTCGCATACGCGCAGGACGCGCCCCTGGACATGCGGATGGACCAGACGAGCGGAACGACGGCGGCCGACATCCTCGCGACGTACGGCGAGGGAGATCTGCGGCGCATCTTCGAGCGCTACGGCGAAGAGAAGCTCGCCGGCCGCTACGCGCGGGCCATCATCGCTGCACGGGCCGAGGCACCCCTGGACCGGTCGGGGCGGCTCGTCCAGATCCTGCAGGACGCGACCCCCGCGGCCCTCAAGCACAGCGGTCACCCGGCCAAGCGCGTCTTCCAGGCGCTGCGCATCGAGGTCAACCGCGAACTGTCCGTGCTCGAGCGTGCCATCCCGGCGGCGATGGGCACGCTTCCCGTCGGCGGGCGCATCGTCGTGTTGGCGTACCAGTCGCTCGAGGACCGCCTCGTCAAGCGCGAGTTCGCCGATGCCTCGACCTCGAAGACGCCCGCGGGCCTGCCCGTCGAGCTGCCCGAGCACGCGGCGCGCTTCCGGTTGCTCGTGAAGGGCGCCGAGCTGGCATCCGAAGAAGAGCGCGCGCGCAATCCGCGTGCGACCCCCGTGCGCCTGCGCGCGGCCGAGCGAGTGAGGGAGGCCACATGAGTCTCGCCGCCGCCGTGCCCTCTCGCCCGAGCGTCGCCCCGATCCGCGAGCAGCGGCCCCGTCCCGGGCTTCGCGTCGTCGAGCAGCCGGCACCCCGCCGCCGCCCGCGCCTCGTCTACGGTGTCGTCGCCCTGATCGGCGCCTTCGTGATCGGCGCCGCCCAGATGGGGCTGTCGATCCTCACGACGCAGACCTCGTACGAGATCTCGACGCTCACCCGCGAGCACCGCGAACTGACGTGGGAGCGCCAGATCCTCGCCGACGACCTGGCAGGCCTCAGCTCGCCGCAGTACCTCGCCGCGAACGCAGCGGCACTGGGGATGGTCATCGACGAGTCGCCCAGCTATCTGCGCCTGAGCGACGGAGCCGTTCTCGGCACCGGGCAGGCGGCATCCTGGACCTCGTCCGTCGACGCATACAACCGAGGGTCGGTCGCCAACTCGCTCATCACCTCGACGCCGCTCATCACCGCCCCCGACGCAACGATCGCCCAGGTCCCGGTCGATACCCCCGCGGATCTCACGGGCGGAGTGTCCAACACACCGCCCCCGATCACCGACGGACTGCCCACCCCGAGCACACACTGATCACATGACCACGAAGAGCACGCGCGGCACACGCCGCCGCACCGTCGTGGCCCTCGCGGTCGTCCTCGCCATCCTCGGCGCCTTCCTCGTGCGGCTCATCGACATCCAGGTGGTCAGCGCCGAGGAGCACATCGCCGACTCGATGGAGAAGGCGTTCGGGGCGTCGCAGACCCTCTACGGAACACGCGGCGCGATTGTCGACGAGACCGGACAGCCGCTGGCCGGCAGCATCGTCGAGTACGACTGCCAGCTCGACCCCCTGCTCATCACGCAGATCGACGCACAGATCGCCGAGGGCAAGTCAGCAGCGACGCCCTGGTCGAGGGTGTCGGTCACGATCGCTCAGGTCATCGGCAAGGACGTCGCAGAAGTGCAGCGCATCGTCGGCGATGCCCTCGCAGCCAATGAGAACTCGCGCTACGCGCAGCTGGTCAAGCGTGCGTCGACCGAGCAGTACCGCAAGCTCGCCGAGACCGGCGTGCCCTACCTCACGTGCGCTCCGCACCCCGCCCGGGCTTATCCCGACGGGGCGGTCGGCGGCAACGTGGTGGGCTTCCTGACCTCGGACGGCGAGCCGATCGAAGGGCTCGAGCTGTCGCAGAATCAGTGCCTCGCGGCCACCGACGGCTTGCGGACCTATCAGCAGGGCAAAGACGGCGTGACGATTCCGGGCACTGCTCGCGAGGTTGCGGCCGTCGACGGCGGCACGCTGCAGCTCACGATCAACCGTGACCTCAGCTGGTACATGCAGCAGCTCATCGCGGAGCAGGTGCAGAACATGCAGGCGCGCAGCGGCGCGATCCTCGTCGTCGAGACCAAGACCGGCAAGATCCGAGCGGCGGCCGAGTACCCCACCGTCGATCCCAATGAGCCGACGGCCGCCGCAGAGGACGACCGCGCGAGCCGGATCTTCCGCGGCACTTTCGAACCCGGTTCGACGTTCAAGGCCCTCACCGCGGCGACGGTGCTGGATGCCGGTGGACAGACGCCGACCTCGACTGTCGTGGCCTCCGGGCGCGAGACCTTCGCGAACGGGGCACGCGTCAACGATGCCTTCAACCACCCGGCCTATACCTACACGCTCGCGGGCGTGCTGATCGATTCGTCGAACGCGGGGATCGCCCGTTTCAGCGAGACCGTCGATGCCGCGACACGGCACGAGTACTTCGAGCGCTTCGGCATCGGCCAGGGCACCGACGTCGGCTATCACGCGGAAGAGCGCGGCACGCTGCATCCGGTGCAGGCCTGGGACAACCAGACGCTCTACAACACCTCGTTCGGTCAGGGCCTCACGACGACGATGCCCGAGCTCGCCGGCGCATACGCCGCGATCGCGAACGATGGGCTGCGCATGCCGCTGTCGCTCGTCGAGTCCTGCACGACCCCCGAGGGCACCGTCGTCGAGCCCGACGCCGCTGAGCCCACGCGGGTCATCAGCCCCGAGGCCGCGGCGGAGACCCGCGAAATACTCGAGAACGTCATCGCGCAGAGCAGCATGTCGAAGCAGCTGAGCGTTCCCGGCTACCGCGTCGGCGGCAAGACCGGAACGGGTGAGAAGTACGACAAGGAGACCGGAGGCTACAAGGCCGGCGCGTACTACACGACACTCATCGGCATGGCTCCGATCGAGGACCCCGAGTACGTCGTCGTCGTCACGATGGATGAGCCGACGAAGGTAAAATCGTCTGCGGCCAACGCGACGGCGTTCCAGAAGGCCATGACGCAGGTGCTCAAGACGTACCGGGTCATGCCCTCGACCACGACGCCGACGCTGCTGCCGAAGTTCGGCTGAGCAGTGATGACCCGGCCGGAGACTCGATGATCGCCCTCACTCTCGCGCGTGTCGCGGACGCCGTCCGCGGCGATCTGCGACTCGCAGCACCCGACACCGCCGACACGATCGTGTCGGGCGCCGTCGACACGGACTCGCGTCTCATCGAGCCCGGGGGCATCTTCGCCGCCAAGCCCGGTGAGTCCACCGACGGGCACCTGTTCGTCGACGCCGCCGTCGAGCGCGGCGCGGTGCTGGCGCTCGTCGAGCGCCCCGTCGAGTCCGCCGTCACTCAGATCGTCGTGCCCGATGTCGTCGCGGCTCTGGCCGACCTCGCCCGGACGGTCGTCGCCGACGTGCGCGCGCGGGGAGACCTGCGCATCGTGGGTATCACGGGCTCCAACGGCAAGACGACGACCAAGAACATGCTCGCGCGCATCCTCGAGCCCGTGGGCGAGACCGTGTCGCCCAAGGGCTCGTTCAACAACGAGGTCGGCGCACCCCTCACGATGCTGCGGGTCACCGAATCGACGAAATTCCTCGTCTCGGAGTTCGGTGCGAGCGCACCAGGCGAGATCGCTCGGCTTGCCGGCCTGGTCGAACCCGACATCGGCGTCGTGCTCATGGTCGGCATGGCCCACGCGGGCGGCTTCGGCGGCATCGAGGCGACGTTCCTCGCCAAGTCCGAGCTCGTGCGAGCCGTGCGCCCCGGCGGCATCGCCGTGCTCAACACCGACGACTCCCGGGTCGCGGCCATGGCGCCCCTCGCCCGCGGACGCGGCATCGACGTGCGGTGGTTCGGGCGGGGGCCTGACGCCCAGGTGCGCGCGGCCGACGTCGAGGTGACGGCGGCGGGAACATCGTGCGTCGTGACGGTCGATGGCGAATCGATCCCGATGCGGCTGCGCGTGCTCGGCGAGCACCACATCATGAACGCCCTCGCGGCGATCGCGGCGGCCACGGCGCTGGGTGTGCCGCTGGGCGACTGCATCGAGCGGCTCGAAGCCGTCGAGATCGCCGAACGCTGGCGCATGCAGCCCCTCGGCTCGGATCGCGTGCGCATCATCAACGACGCCTACAACGCCAGCCCCGACTCGATGTCGGCGGCGCTTCGGACCCTCGCACAGATCACGGGACCCGGCGAGCGCATGGTGGCTGTCCTCGGCGCCATGAGTGAGCTCGGCGACCATGCCGGAGAAGAGCATGACCGCATCGGGGAGCTCGCCGTGCGGCTTCGGATCCCGCGCATCGTCGTGGTCGGCACTGAGGCTCGGCGGCTCTTCCTCGCCGCCGTCGGCGAGGGCTCGTGGAGCGACGAGGCCGTCTTCTTCGCGACACCCGATGAGGGCTATGACTACCTCATAGGCGAACTGCGCGACGGCGACCGCGTGCTCGTCAAATCCTCGAACGCGGCGGGTCTGCGATTCCTGGGGGATCGTCTGGGAGAATCGTTCGCGTGAGATCACTCCTGACTGCCGCGGCGATCTCTCTGGCCTTCACGCTGTTCCTCACCCCGGTCTTCCTTCGGCTGTTCCGCGCGTGGGGCTGGGGGCAGGTCATCCGCACGCCGGACAACGTGCACAACCCCAGCCACGGCGAGAAGCGCGGCACGCCCACGATGGGCGGCACGATCTTCATCGTCGGCGCGATCGTCGGCTACCTCGTCGGGACGTACACGGGGAACAACCCGCCGACGATCTCGGGCTGGCTCGTCATCTGGATGATGGTCGGCTTCGGCGCCGTCGGGTTCATCGACGACTTCATGAAGGTGCGCCGCCAGCGCAGTCTCGGCCTCACCGGGTGGCGCAAGGTGCTCGGGCAGGTGATCGTCTCGGTGCCGTTCGGCATCGTGGCGCTGATGTTCCCGGACGCCTCGAATCAGACCCCCGCCTCGCCGTACATCTCGATCTTCCGTGACGTGCCCTGGCTCGGTTTCATGACGCTCGGACTCGTCGTCGGCTGGATCGTCTACCTCCTGTGGATCACCTTCATCGGGGTGGCCTTCTCGAACAGCGTCAATGTGTCCGACGGGCTCGACGGTCTCGCCGCCGGCGCAGGCATCTTCGTCGTCGGCGCCTACAGCCTCATCGCCTTCTGGCAGTTCAATCAGGCGTGCGGCGGAGCGGCACTCTCGCCCGATCTCGGGGCCGCCTGTTATCAAGTGCGAGATCCGTTCGACCTCGCGATCATCTCGGCGGCGTTCGTCGGTGCTCTCGTCGGCTTCCTCTGGTGGAACGCCCCGAAAGCCAAGGTCTTCATGGGCGACGTCGGCTCGATGGCCATCGGCGGTGTCATCGCTGCGATGGCGATCCTGACCCGCACCGAACTGCTCGCCGTGCTCGTCGCGGGCGTCTTCATCATCGGCCCCGGCTCGGTGATCCTGCAGCGTCTCTACTTCAAGATCACGCGCGGCAAGCGGCTGTTCCTGATGAGCCCGTTCCACCATCACCTCGAGATGCGCGGCTGGTCCGAGATCACGATCGTCGTGCGCATGTGGATCATCGCGGGGATGCTGGCGGTCTCCGGCATCGGATTCTTCTACGTCGAATGGCTCTCTCGCACATGACCTCCTCCCGACTCGACGCCCTCACGAGCTGGCATGCCGACTGGAAGGGACTGCGCGTCGCCGTGCTCGGGCTCTCTGTCACGGGGTTCTCGGTCGCAGACACCCTCACCGAGCTCGGCGCCGACGTGCTCGTCCTGACGGAGCAGGCCGACGAGGAGTATGCACGCCTCGTGCCCGTCATCGGCGCGCGCCTGTGGGAAGGATCGCTGCAGAGCGTCCCGGAGCAGCTTGTCGAGTTCGCACCCGACGTCGTCGTCGCCTCGCCGGGCTTTTCGCCGCGGCATCCGCTCATCGAATGGACGCGCCGCGAAGGAATCGCGCTGTGGGGCGACATCGAACTGGCGTGGCGGGTGCGCGACAAGGTCGTGCGCCCCGACGGGGCGCCGGCCGACTGGCTTCTCGTGACGGGGACCAACGGCAAGACCACGACGACACGGCTGGCCGCCACGATGCTCGTCGCAGGAGGCCTGCGTGCTGCGCCCGTCGGCAACATCGGCACTCCCGTGCTCGACGCCGTGCGCGACCCGGCGGGCTTCGACGCGCTCGTGGTCGAGCTGTCGAGCCACCAGTTGTGGTACCTCGGCCTGCAGTCGGGGCCGCAGCCGCTCTCGCCTCACGGGGCCGTGTGCCTGAACCTCGCCGACGACCACCTCGAATGGCACGGCAGCGCGGCGGAGTATCGCGCGGCGAAAGCGCACGTGTACGACCGCACGCGGGTCGCGTGCGTCTACAACAAGAGCGATATCGCGACGCGCGAGATGGTCGAAGCCGCCGACGTCGTCGAGGGCGCACGCGCCATCGGGTTCGACCTGGGCGTGCCGGGCCCGAGCGATCTCGGCATCGTCGACGGCATCCTCGTCGATCGGGCTTTCCTCGAGGACCGCCGCACGAGCGCGCTCGAGTTGACCACGGTCGCCGATCTCGCAGCCCGCGGGCTCGCGGCGCCGCATATCGCGGCGAACATCCTCGCCGCCGCCGCGCTCGCCCGCTCGCTCGACGTGCCGCCTGCGGCGATCCGTGAGGCGCTTGCGCATTTCCGGCTGGATCCGCACCGCATCGAGGTCATCGCCACGGCGGCGGGCATCACGTGGGTCGATGATTCGAAGGCGACGAACCCCCACGCCGCAGCGTCCTCCCTCGCGGCGTTCCCCGGAGCCGTGTGGGTCGTCGGAGGCCTGCTGAAGGGCGTCGACATCTCGGATCTCGTCGCGCAGCGCGGTGCCTCGACGAAGGCAGCCATCGTGATCGGCGCGGACCGCACCGCCGTCGTCGAAGCGTTCTCACGACACGCGAGCGGGGTGCCCGTCTTCGAGGTCGACCCCGCACAGACTGAAGACGTCATGGCGCGAGTCGTGGAACTGGCGGCCGAGGTCGCGCGTGACGGGGACGTCGTCTTGCTCGCCCCCGCCGCGGCGTCGTTCGACCAGTTCTCGTCTTACGCCGACCGCGGTCGGCGCTTCGCCGACGCGGTGAGGGAGCGGCTCGAGAAGGGGACCGATGGCGAACACGACGTCGACCCGGACGGGTCCGGCGCCCCGCGAGCCTGACCCGGACGCGAAGCGCGGCCTCGCCGCGCGCGTGTCCCTCGGGCGGGCGTTCGCGCCCGTGCCGAGCGAGTTCCTGCTGATCTCGTCGACCGCGCTGCTGCTGACGATCTTCGGGCTCGTGATGGTGCTCTCGGCGACATCGGCGACCGCGACGGCCTCGGGTGGATCGCCCGTCGAAGACGTGCTCAAACAGGGCGTCTTCGCGCTCCTCGGCGTGCCTCTCATGTTCATCGCGAGTCGCTTCCCGGTCGCGTTCTGGAAACGGATCGCGTGGCTGGCACTGATCGGAGCGACGATCTTCCAGCTGCTCGTGTTCGTCCCCGGACTCGGCGTGGAGTCGCACGGTAACCGCAACTGGGTCGAGATCGCCGGATTCCAGTTCCAGCCGGCTGAGTTCCTCAAGCTCGCGTTGGCCCTGTGGCTCGGCTACGTGCTGTTTCGCAAGCGCACGCTGCTCGCGTCCTGGAAGCACGTCGTGATCCCCGTCATCCCCGTCTCGATCCTCGTGATCGGAACCGTGCTCGCCGGGCGCGACCTCGGAACGGCCATGGTGCTCGTGCTCATCGTGCTGGGCGCGCTGTTCTTCTCGGGCGTGAAGCTGCGCATCTTCCTCGTGCCGGCGATCCTCGCCGTCGTCGCGGTCGCCGTCTTCGCGATCACGAGCCCGAACCGCATGGCGCGCATCATGAGCTTCCTCAACGACGACTGTCTCGAGGAGTACCTCACCACGTGCTACCAGCCGCTGCACGGGATGTGGGGACTCGCCGGCGGCGGCATCTTCGGTCTCGGTCTGGGCAACTCGCGCGAGAAGTACGACTGGCTCCCCGCCGCAGCGAACGACTACATCTTCGCCATCGTCGGCGAGGAGCTCGGTCTCATCGGCTGCGTCGTCGTGCTCGCCCTGTTCGCTCTGTTCACAGTCGGCGCCTTCCACGTCATCCGCAAGGCCGAAGACCCGTTCGTGCGCATCGTCGCGGGTGGGATCACGGTATGGATCGTGGGGCAGGCGCTCATCAACATCGGCGTCGTGCTGCGGGTGTTCCCCGTGCTCGGCGTGCCGTTGCCCTTCATGTCGCAGGGTGGGACGTCGCTGCTGTCGGTGCTCGTGGCGTGCGGCGTTCTGCTGTCGTTCGCGCGCTCCCTGCCGCCGCCGGCATCCCGGATGGTCCCAGCGGGGCGTGCGAAGATCTCTCGGTGAGTTCTTCGGCCCCGTCCCGCACGTACCTGCTCGCCGGCGGCGGCACCGCCGGTCATGTCAATCCGCTCCTGGCCGTCGCCGACGCGCTGCGCGAGCGGGAGCCCGATGCGCGGATCCTCGTGCTCGGCACGCGCGAGGGCCTCGAGACTCGGCTCGTGCCGGCGCGCGGGTATGAGCTCGTCTTCGTCGACAAGGTCCCCTTTCCCCGACGCCCGAATCGGGATGCCGCGGCCTTTCCGCTGCGCTTTCTGCGGGCCATCCGCCAGGTGCGCGACATCATCCGCGATCGCGGCGTCGCGGTCGTCGTCGGCTTCGGGGGCTATGCGTCGGCACCCGCCTACGTCGCAGCGCGCCGCGAGCACCTGCCCGTCGTCGTCCACGAGGCCAACGCCCGGCCGGGGCTGGCGAACATCCTCGGCGCCCGCTCGGCCGCATCCGTCGGGGTCGCCTTCGAAGGCACGCCCATCAAGCGCGCCCGCCTCGTCGGGATGCCCCTGCGCCGCGAGGTGGTCGACCTCGACCGAACGGCCCTGCGTGCCGAAGCGGCCGCGCACTTCGGGCTCGATCCCGAGACCCCGACGCTTCTCGTCTTCGGCGGGTCACTCGGCGCCGCACGACTCAACTCCGCCCTCGAGGGGTCCTGGCGCGATGTGCTCGACGCGGGATGGCAGCTCGTGCATGTCACGGGGGAGCGCTCCGACCTGGCCGACCCCGGTGCCCCGGGGTATGTCGTGCTGCGGTACATCGACCGAATGGACCTCGCCTTCGCGATCGCCGATCTGGTCGTCTCGCGTGCGGGGGCGGCGACGGTGAGCGAGATCAGCGCGCTGGGCATCCCCGCCGTGTACGTGCCCTACGCCGTCGGCAACGGCGAGCAGGCGCTCAACGCCGCCTCCGCCGTGCGCGCGGGTGCCGCCCGTCTCATCGCCGACGCCGAGTTCACGCCCGACCGCGTGCGGTCCGAGATCGTGCCCCTGCTCGCCGACGAGGCAGCGCGCGAGGCGATGCGCGACGCGGCCTCGCGCATCGGCATACGTCAGGGAACCGAGAACGTCGTGGCCCTCATCGACGAGGCGCGGGGCTGATCCGCCCGCGCGGCGAGGTCCGTCGCATCCGGGGCCGACTTAGGATTGACGGGCCATGATCCGACCCGACCTGAGTCTTCCGATTCCCGAGAACATCGACGCCGCGCACTTCATCGGCATCGGGGGGTCCGGTATGTCCGGACTCGCGCGCATGTTCCTTCAGCGCGGTATCCGCGTGTCCGGCTCGGACCGCGCCGACAGCCCCGGGCTGCAGCAGCTCGCCGCGCTGGGCGCGACGGTGTACGTCGGCCACGACGCCGCGAACCTCGCCGACGACGTCGACACGGTCGTGCACACGGGGGCCATCTGGCCCGAGAATCCCGAATTCGTGCTCGCCAAGCAGCGCGGACTGCACGTCATCCACCGCTCACAGGCGCTGCACTGGCTCATCGGTGGGCGCCCGCTCGTCTCGGTGGCCGGAGCGCACGGCAAGACGACGTCGACGGGCATGATCGTCACGGCGCTGCACGCGCTCGGCGCCGACCCGACGTTCGTCAACGGCGGCGTCATCGAACAGCTCGGCGTCTCGAGCGGCAGCGGGACCGATGAGCTCGTCGTCATCGAGGCCGACGAGTCCGACGGCACGTTCCTGCTCTACGACACGGCGGTCGCGCTCATCACGAACGTCGACCCTGATCACCTCGACCACTGGGGATCGCGCGACGCGTTCGACGCTGCGTTCGCCCGCTTCGCGAACGAGACTCGGGATGCCGTCGTGATCTCGTCCGACGACCCGGGCGCCGTCGCGGTGCGCGAGCGCATCACCCACCCGAATGTGCTCACCTTCGGCGAGGCCCCCACGGCCGACGTGCGCGTGACCGACATCGTCACCGACGGCCCGGTGTCCTTCACGATCCGTCACGGTGCCTCGGCGGCGGCCGTGCAGCTCGCCGTGCCCGGCGCCCACAACGCGATCAACGCCGCCGGCGCCGTCGCCGTGCTCATCGCCCTCGGGTACGACGTGCTCGACGCGGCCCGCGCCGTCGAGGGGTTCCAGGGCACAGCCCGTCGATTCGAGCTGCACGGCGTCGTCCGTGGCGTGAGCGTCTTCGACGACTACGCTCACCACCCCACGGAAGTCGCGGCTGCCCTCGCCGGCGCACGCACGGTGGTCGGCAACGGTCGGATCATCGCCCTGCAGCAGCCGCACACTTACTCGCGCACCGCGTCGATGTTCCAGGAGTTCGCCGACGTGCTCGAGTCGCGCGCCGACCACACCGTCGTCCTCGACGTCTACGGCGCCCGCGAGGACCCCGTTCCCGGTGTCACCGGCGCTCTCGTGAGCGACGCCTTCTCCGACCCGACGCGCGTCCGTTTCGTCGCCGACTGGCAAGAAGCGGCCGACTACACCGCATCCGTCGCTCGCGAGGGTGACTTCATCGTGACGCTCGGGTGCGGCAACGTGAATCTGATCGTGCCGCAGGTGCTCGAGGCGCTGGGTCGCACGGCGCCCGCGGTGGAGTAGCGCATGCGCAGGCCGTCGCCGCTGCCGCCGTCAGGCCCGCCTGCGGCGCAGCCGAGCCGTCCGGCGACGGCTGACGAGTCCCGCGCGACGGCGCCGATCCTGCCCCTCACCCTCGCCGGCGCGCCCGGTCCGGAGGCCACCGCCCGCCCCGCTGATACCTCACCCGTTGAGCCCTTCGCGGGTGAGGCAGCCGATGACATCGGCATGCGCGATGTCTGGTTCGCGGCCCGTGCGCGCCGCCGCGCGCTTCGCGCCGAAGTGCGCCGCTTCACGGCCCGGCAGCGCAAGCGGCGCGCCGTGTGGATCGGCGCTGTGGCCTCGGTCGCGCTGCTTGCGGCGACGACCGTGGGGGTGGCCTACAGCCCGCTCTTCGCCGTCGAGCAGGTCACGGTCGTCGGTGCGTCGCAGCTGGATCCAGACGCGGTCCAAGAGGCGCTGTCGGGGCAGATCGGCACACCGCTGGCCTCGGTCGACGAGAGCGAGGTGAAGGCCGCGCTCGTCGGC
This sequence comes from Microbacterium sp. Y832, assembly GCF_057669765.1. Classification (NCBI taxonomy): domain Bacteria; kingdom Bacillati; phylum Actinomycetota; class Actinomycetes; order Micrococcales; family Microbacteriaceae; genus Microbacterium; species Microbacterium sp. Y832. Next base: position 82,155 of record NZ_JBYHFM010000003.1, read on the forward strand.
TTCCCCCTCGTCGAGACGTACACGCTCGAAGCGCGCCCCCCGCACGAGCTGGTCGTGCGGATCATCGAGCGCACGCCGGTCGGCTACATCGAGACCCCGGCGGGGTTCACGCTCGTGGATGCCGCGGGGGTGGCGCTGTCGACGGCGCCGGCGCCCGGCGAAGGAACGCCCGTGCTGACGGTGCAGGGCGGGGTCGGATCATCCGCGTTCCGGGCCGTCGGACAGGTCATGCGCACGCTCCCCGCGGCCATTCGCGCGCAGGTGACGGCTGTCGCCGCGACCTCGCCCGATGACGTGCGACTGTCGCTCGGCGGCTCGAACGCGACGATCGTGTGGGGCAGCGCCGACGACTCCGCCACGAAGGCCGTCGTGCTCGAGACGGCGATGGCAGCGCGGCCGCCCGACACCGTCGCCGAGTACGACGTCTCATCGTCGGCGGCCGTCGTCATCCGCTGACGGAGTCGGCCTCCGAAAGTAACTTCGGGGGCGATGTCGCGACACGCCCGCGCTCTTCCGCGTCGGGGCGCGGCATCCGCCTACGTTCGGAATCAGGAATTGCATACCGAGCAATTCTTTAAACCTCTAGAAGAGGTTGAAGGTTTGGTTCGAAAGACGGAGGCCGGCATGAGCCAGAACCAGAACTACCTCGCAGTCATCAAGGTGGTCGGCGTGGGCGGCGGCGGCGTCAATGCCGTCAACCGCATGATCGAGCTCGGACTGCGTGGCGTGGAGTTCATCGCGGTGAACACCGACGCGCAGGCCCTGCTCATGAGCGACGCGGACGTCAAGCTCGACGTCGGACGCGAACTCACCCGTGGACTCGGCGCAGGCGCTGACCCCGAAGTGGGCCGCCGGGCGGCAGAAGACCACGCGGAAGAGATCGAAGAGGCCCTGCGCGGTGCCGACATGGTCTTCGTCACCGCGGGCGAAGGCGGCGGCACGGGCACCGGTGGTGCTCCGGTCGTCGCGAAGATCGCGAAGTCGATCGGCGCGCTGACCATCGGTGTCGTGACGAAGCCGTTCTCGTTCGAGGGGCGTCGCCGTCAGCAGCAGGCTGAGACCGGCGTCGCGAAGCTCAAGGAAGAAGTCGACACCCTCATCGTGGTGCCGAACGACCGACTCCTCGAGATCAGCGACCGCGGCATCTCGATGATCGAGGCGTTCGCGACCGCCGACCAGGTGCTCCTGGCCGGTGTGCAGGGCATCACCGACCTCATCACGACGCCGGGTCTGATCAACCTCGACTTCGCCGACGTCAAGTCGGTCATGCAGGGAGCGGGCTCGGCCCTCATGGGTATCGGCTCGGCTCGCGGAGCGGACCGCGCCATCAAGGCCGCCGAACTCGCGGTCGAATCGCCCCTGCTCGAAGCATCGATCGAGGGCGCGCACGGCGTGCTGCTGTCGATCCAGGGCGGGTCGAACCTCGGCATCTTCGAGATCAACGACGCTGCGCAGCTGGTCAAAGAGGCGGCGCACCCCGAAGCGAACATCATCTTCGGAACCGTCATCGACGACACGCTCGGCGACGAAGTGCGGGTCACGGTCATCGCGGCCGGCTTCGACGGCGGACAGCCGCAGACGCGCATCGAGCCGATCACGGCGTCGCGCGACTTCTCGGCTCCGGTCGTGCCGGCGACTCCCGCTCAGGACGTCGCCCGCGACCTCGACACACCCGCGGCGGCTCCCGCCGAGACGGTGTCGGTCGGCGTGTCGGTGCCCGACGCCTACGACTCGGCGTTCGGTGACGACGACCTCGACATCCCGGACTTCCTCAAGTAACTCGCACGCGACGATCGACAGACCCAGAGAACGGATGTTCATGCCCCCGTCCCCGGAGTCTGTCGACGTCGCGGCGCTGTCGGCGCGACTGGTCGACATCGACGAACGCATCGCACAGGCCGCACGCGACGTCGGCCGCGATCCGGGCGCCATCACGCGCATCGTCGTGACGAAGTTCCATCCCGCGGCGCTGGTCGCAGCCCTCGCCGACCTCGGTGTGCGCGACGTCGGTGAGAACCGCCAGCAAGAGCTCACCACCAAGCACGCCGAACTGCCCGATCTCGACATCACCTGGCATTTCATCGGCCAGCTGCAGACGAAGAAGGCCCGCGCCGTGCGGGCCGCGGCATCCGTCGTGCACTCCGTCGACCGAAGCCGGGTCGCCGCTGCGCTCGACGCCGCCGCAGAGCCATCCGATCCCGTCCTGGACGTCTTGCTGCAGGTCAACCTCACGAGCGATCCCGCTCGGGGTGGCGTCGCGCCTGAAGACCTCGTGCAGCTCACGGAAGACGTCGCCGAGCGACCCTCCTTGCGCGTGCGGGGGATTATGGCCGTCGCGCCCCTCGATGAGGATCCCGCGGCTGCGTTCGCCCGACTGGCGGGCTTCAGCGACGTGGTTCGCGCGATCGTGCCAGGGGCGGATTGGATCTCGGCCGGCATGACAGCAGATTTCGCCGAGGCGATCGCTGCGGGTGCGACACACCTGCGGATCGGCTCGGCAATCACGGGACCGCGGCCCGACCGCGGTTAACCTCGGAACAGACGAGCACAACGGAGGATGCGATGTCGAACCCGCTCAAGAAGACCATGGTGTACCTGGGCCTCGCCGATGAGGAAGAGGTCTACGAGGAGCCTGCGGCGCAGCCCCGCGGACGCAAGCCGGAAGCCGTCGTCGAGAAAGCAGCGCCCGTGACCCCGATTCATCGTCCCGCCGTCGTGCGCCAGCCCGCACCGACCGCGATCAGCGAGATCCTGACGGTGCACCCCAAGCAGTACCGTGACGCGCAGGTCATCGCCGAGAACTTCCGTGATGGCGTGCCCGTCATCATCAATCTCTCGCAGATGAGCGACGCTGACGCGCGTCGTCTGATCGACTTCGCGAGCGGGCTTTCGCTGGGCCTCTACGGACGCATCGAGCGGGTGACGAGCAAGGTCTTCCTGCTGTCGCCTGAGAACGTCGCCGTGTCGGGTGACGGCGCGGTTGCGCACGCCGACACGGAGTCCGTGCCCTTCTCCCAGCAGTAAGCCGTGGAGCTCGTCAGCCTCGCCGCGGCCATTCTGAACGGCGCGCTCGTCCTGTTCGTGCTCGTGCTGCTGGTGCGACTCGTCTTGGAATGGGTGCCGATCTTCAACCGCGAATGGCGCCCCAAGGGGCTCGGACTCGTCGCCGCGGAGCTCGTCTACACCGTGACCGATCCGCCCATCCGGTTCTTTCGACGCCTGATTCCTCCGCTGCGCGTCGGGGCCATCGCGATCGACTTCGGTTTCGCGATAACGATGCTGCTGTGTTTCGTGCTGCTCTCGATCACGAGAGCCTTCATGTCTGTTTGACCGATCACCGACCGACACCACACACGTCGACGCCGCGGCTATGCTTGGCAGGTACGGCTTGCCAGTCGGCGGGTCCGCCCCAGACCGTTGCCACCGACCTGAGCGCTCGAAAGAGGAATCACCATGGCATTGACCCCGGATGACGTCGTCACCAAGCAGTTCCAGCACGTCCGCTTCAAGGAGGGCTTCGACCCCGACGAGGTCGATGACTTCCTCGACGAGATCGTCGTCGAGTGGCGCAAGACGCTCGCTGAGAACGAAGAACTGAAGGCCAAGCTCGCCGCGTACGAGTCCGGCGAGGCCCAGGTCTCCGAGACCATCGAGTCGGTCGAGGTCATCGAAGAGGTGTCCGCCCCCGCTGCCGAAGCCGCACCGCAGGCCACGCCCGCGCCCGTGTCGGCGTCTGCCGGCCTCATCGAGCTCGCTCAGCGCGTGCACGACGAGCACGTCGCCGAGGGTGAAGCCCAGCGCGACAAGCTCATCGCCGACGCCAAGGCGCAGGCCGCAGCCATCATCTCGGATGCCGAGACCCGTGGTCGCGAAGAGATCGAGCGCCTCGACCGCGAGCGCGTCTCGCTCGAGGGTCGTATTTCGGATCTGCGTCAGTTCGAGCGCGACTACCGCACGCAGCTGCGCAGCTACATCGAGAGCCACCTCCGCGATCTGGAGACGACCGGCACGGCATCGGGTTCGGCCCCGGTCTCTGCAGTCGGCCTCTGAACCTCTCCTTTTGACACGCCCGCACAAGAGCGCGTCGAAGCTTCGTCCGGCGGCGGCCGGCATCACCATCGCGATCCTCGCGGGGCTGGTGCTGGCCGCTGACCAGTTCACGAAGTATCTCGCCCTCGAGAACCTGCCCCTGCAGCAGACGGTCCCCGTGCTCGGGGACTTCCTGAGCTTCTACCTCGTGAAGAACCCCGGAGCGGCCTTCTCGCTCGGCGAGGGGGTCACCTGGATCTTCACGATCGCTCTGGCGGTCGTCGCGGTCGTCATCGGATGGCTCGCTGTCACCCGCGTGCGTTCGCGCCTGTGGGCGGTCGTGCTCGGCCTGCTGCTCGGCGGCGTGCTGGGCAACCTGACCGATCGCATCTTCCGCGAGCCCGGCTTCGCGATCGGGCATGTGATCGACTTCATCAACACGCCCTGGATGTGGTTCTTCCCGGGTATGTCGCCGGCGATCTATAACGTCGCCGACATCTTCATCGTGTGCGACATGATCCTTGTCGCCCTGTTGATCATCCTGGGGGTTCACTTGGACGGAACACGGGACTCGCGGCGCGACGCCGAGAGCGAGACGATTCTCGGCGAGGGCGACGAAGTGCCGCCCGGTGGTGCGGTGTCGGGCTTCGGTGACGAGTTTCCCGTCGCCGATCCTGACGCCGGCGTGCCGGCCGACGAGCGCGGGCTGCCGCCTCTGACCGAGCGACAGCAGCGCGAGGTCGAACGCGAGGCGGACCAGCAGGCGGACGAGCGCCGCCTCGACCGCTGACATGCCCGCGCGGATGCTGCCCGTCCCTGAAGGGCTCGAGGGCACGCGGGTCGATCAGGCTCTCGCGAAGATGCTCGGTTTCTCGCGGACCTTCGCGGCCGAGGTCGCCGAAGCCGGCGGCGTGCTGCTCGACGGACAGGTCGTGGGCAAGTCCGACCGCGTCTCGGCCGGAAGCGTGCTCGATATCACGTGGACCGATCGCCAGGAGCCGGTCGTCGTACCGCTCGCGGTGCCGGACCTCGGAATCGTGCATCAGGATGACGACATCGTCGTGGTCGACAAGCCCGTCGGCGTCGCTGCACACCCCTCGGTCGGTTGGGAGGGCCCTACGGTGCTCGGCGCCCTCGCGGCCGGCGGCATCGCCGTGGCGACGACGGGCGCGGCCGAGCGTCAGGGCATCGTCCACCGGCTCGACGTCGGAACGAGCGGCCTCATGGTCGTCGCGAAGTCCGAGCGCGCCTACACGGCACTCAAAAGCGCCTTCAAGGAGCGCGAGGTCGAGAAGATCTATCACGCGGTCGTGCAAGGGCATCCCGACCCCCTCGTCGGCACGATCGACGCGCCGATCGGGCGACACGCGACGCACTCCTGGAAGTTCGCGGTGACGCCCGACGGCAAGGACTCCGTGACGCACTACGAGACGATCGAAGCATTCCGCGGTGCCTCACTGCTCGAGATCCATCTTGAGACGGGCCGGACGCACCAGATCAGGGTGCACATGGCTGCCCACCGGCATCCGTGTGTCGGCGATCCGCTGTACGGCGCCGATCCGACCCTTTCCGCCAAGCTCGGGCTCACTCGCCAGTGGCTGCACGCGCACCAGCTCGCGTTCGCGCACCCCGCGACGGGAGAGTGGGCCACCTTCACCTCGGAGTATCCCGACGACCTCGCTCACGCGCTCGAGGTCCTGCGCGGAGACTGAGCCGGCGAAGAAGAGGTCGCGACGCCGGCACGGGATGACATCCCCCACGGACCTCCTCATGCCGGCGGCGCACGTCGACGTTAGGCGGGTGTGCGCCGCCGCGAGGGCGGATCGCGCGCGGTGCCGTGCTAGCCGTGCCGGTTGCCGTGGGGGGCACGTGCGCTTGCGTGCTGCCGGCGGCGGCTCTGCGTGCTCAATCGCGTCGATGGTGCGCGGCAGACGGGGCGGGTGCACCGGCTCGCACCCGAGGTCCGTGCCCCGATGTCCGGGCCCGCTCGTAGACTCGATGGGTGGCATCCGACTCCTTCGTACACCTGCACGTGCACAGCGAATACTCGATGCTCGACGGGGCGGCACGCATCGGGTCAATGGTGCAAGAGGCGGCCCGGCTCGAGATGCCGGCGATCGCCGTCACCGACCACGGCAACACCTTCGCGGCCTTCGAGTTCTACAAGACGGCGAAGGATGCCGGCATCAAGCCGATCATCGGGATCGAGGCCTACGTCACACCCGGGACGCACCGCGGTGACCGCTCGCGAGTGCGGTGGGGCACTCCCGAGCAGTCCGACGACGATGTGTCGGGCTCGGGTGCCTACACCCACATGACGCTGCTGTCCGAGACGACAGAGGGCATGCACAACCTGTTCCGGCTCTCGTCGCGGTCGAGCCTCGAGGGCTACTACTTCAAGCCCCGCATGGACCGCGAACTGCTGCAGACCTATTCGAAGGGTCTCATCGCCACGACAGGGTGCCCCTCTGGCGAGATCCAGACGCGTCTGCGGCTCGGCCAGTACGACGCGGCGCGTGCGGCCGCAGCCGAGTTCCAAGACATCTTCGGCAAAGACAACTACTTCACCGAGATCATGGACCACGGTCTGTCGATCGAGCGGCGCGTCATCGGCGACCTGCTGAAGATCTCGAAAGACCTCGACATCCCGCTGGTCGCGACGAACGACCTGCACTACACCCACCAGCACGATGCAAAGAGTCATGCGGCCCTGCTGTGCGTGCAGTCCGGCTCGACCCTCGACGATCCGAAGCGGTTCAAGTTCGACGGCGACGGGTACTACGTCAAGACGGCGGCCGAGATGCGCCAGGTCTTCCGCGAGCATCCCGAGGCGTGCGACACGACGCTGCTGATCGCCGAACGGTGCGACGTCGAGTTCAACACCTCGGCGAACTACATGCCCCGGTTCCCCGTGCCTGACGGCGAGACCGAAGAGTCGTGGTTCATCAAAGAGGTCGAACAGGGGCTGAACGTCCGGTATCCCGCCGGCATCCCCGATGATGTGCGCAAGCAGGCCGAGTACGAGACGGGCGTCATCGTCCAGATGGGCTTTCCCGGCTACTTCCTCGTCGTCGCCGACTTCATCAACTGGGCCAAGCGCAACGGCATTCGCGTCGGCCCGGGTCGCGGGTCGGGCGCCGGCTCGATGGCGGCGTACGCGATGGGCATCACCGACCTCGACCCGCTGCAGCACGGACTCATCTTCGAGCGGTTCCTCAACCCCGACCGTGTCTCAATGCCCGACTTCGACGTCGACTTCGACGACCGCCGCCGTGGCGAGGTCATCCAGTACGTCACCGAGAAGTACGGTGACGAGCGCGTCGCCCAGATCGTCACCTACGGAACCATCAAGGCGAAGCAGGCGCTGAAAGACGCCGGGCGTGTGCTCGGGTTCCCGTTCAGCATGGGCGAGAAGCTGACCAAGGCCATGCCCCCCGCCGTCATGGGCAAGGACATGCCGCTCGAGGGCATGTTCGACACGAAGCATCCGCGGTTCAAAGAGGCCTCTGAGTTCCGTGCTCTGATCGAGACCGATCCCGAGGCGAAGACGGTGTTCGACACCGCGGTCGGGCTCGAGAACCTCAAGCGTCAGTGGGGCGTGCACGCCGCCGGCGTCATCATGTCCAGCGAGCCGCTGATCGACATCATCCCGATCATGAAGCGCGAGCAGGACGGCCAGATCGTCACGCAGTTCGACTACCCCGCGTGCGAATCGCTCGGTCTCATCAAGATGGACTTCCTGGGGCTGCGCAACCTCACGATCATCAACGATGCGCTCGACAACATCGAGGCCAACCGCGGTCATCCGCTCGTGCTCGAAGACCTCACGCTCGACGACCCGGCGTCGTACGAACTGCTCTCGCGCGGTGACACGCTGGGGGTGTTCCAGCTCGACGGCGGGCCGATGCGCTCGCTGCTGAGGCTGCTCAAGCCCGACAACTTCGAGGACATCTCGGCCGTCATCGCGCTGTATCGCCCCGGGCCGATGGGGGCGAACTCGCATATCAACTACGCCCTGCGCAAGAACGGGCAGCAGGAGATCACGCCCATCCACGAGGAGTTCACCGACTCGCTGTCGGACATCCTCGACACGAGCTACGGCCTCATCATCTACCAGGAGCAGGTGATGGCGATCGCCCAGCGCGTCGCCGGGTTCAGCCTGGGTCAGGCCGACATCCTGCGTCGCGCGATGGGCAAGAAGAAGAAGTCCGAGCTCGACAAGCAGTTCGAGGGCTTCCAGGCCGGCATGCACGCCAACGGCTATACGGATCCGGCGATCCAGAAGCTGTGGGAGATCCTGCTGCCGTTCTCGGATTACGCCTTCAACAAGGCACACTCGGCCGCGTACGGACTGGTCTCGTATTGGACGGCGTACCTCAAGGCGCACTATCCGGCCGAGTACATGGCTGCCCTGCTCACGAGCGTCGGTGACGCGAAGGACAAGCTCGCGATCTACCTCAACGAGTGCCGCCGGATGGGCATCAAGGTGCTCCCGCCCGACGTCGGTCAGTCGATCCGCTACTTCGCCGCCGTCGGCGAAGACATCCGCTTCGGGCTCGGCGCCGTCCGCAACGTCGGCACGAACGTCGTCGACGCGATCGTCGCGGCCCGAGAAGAGCCGTTCACGTCGTTCCACGACTTCCTCGCGAAGGTGCCCGTGCACGTCGCGAACAAGCGCACCGTCGAGTCGCTCATCAAGGCGGGCGCGTTCGATTCGCTCGGCGACACCCGGCGCGCGCTGATGGAGATCCATGAGGACGCTGCCGAGGCGGCGGTGCTCGACAAGCGTCGCGAGGCCAACGGCGAGGTCGGGTTCGACTTCGATTCGCTGTGGGGCGACGACGAGCCGCAGAAGGCCGCGAAGGTGCCCGATCGCCCCGAGTGGACAAAGAAGGACAAGCTCGCGTTCGAACGCGAGATGCTCGGCCTGTATGTCTCCGACCACCCGCTCGCGGGCCTCGAGATACCGCTCGCGAAGCACGCGTCCATCAGCATCCACGATCTGCTCGCGAGCGAGGTGCTCGACGACGGCGACCAGGTCACGATCGCGGGGCTCGTGACGAGCGTGCAGCATCGCGTCGCGAAGCAGAGCGGCAATCCCTACGGCATGATCACCGTCGAGGACTTCAACGGTGAGATCACCGTCATGTTCATGGGCAAGACCTACACCGAGTTCTCGTCGATGCTGCAGGCCGATTCGATCCTCGTCGTGCGCGGCCGGGTGTCCCGCCGCGACGACGGAATGAATCTGCACGCGCAGGCCGTCTTCTCGCCGGATCTCGGCACGATGGATGCTGCGGGCCCACTCACCCTGACGATGCCTGAGCATCGCGCTACCGAAGGCACCATCGGCGACCTCGCTGGGGTGCTCGGACGTCATCGCGGCGACACCGAGGTGACCCTCAAGCTGCACAAGGGCGGCACCGCCAAAGTGTTCGAGGTTCCGCTGACCGTCACCGTGACCGCCGACCTGTTCGGCGAACTCAAAGGACTGCTCGGACCCCAGTGCCTCGGGTGATGCGCCGGTAGGATCAGGGGACCCCTTGCTCGGAACCGGAAGGACCATCGTGACCGACCACCAGGACGAGATCAACGTCGTCGAGACGGACATCACGGTCGACGAGACCGACAAGACGGTCAACGAACCCGCGGTCGCGGATGAGCGACCCCAGTACGGGGTCGGACCGTTCACCATCCGCGAGGTCGCGCTCACGGGGATCTGGCTCGCGGCGTTCGTCGTGTCGTTCTTCCCCGTCGCCGCGATCATCGGGGGCCCTCGCGAGAGCCTCCTGTTCGGCTTCGGCACGGTATGGACCACGGGTCTGGGCTGGGTGCTCACGATCGGCCTGCCGACGATCGCCGTCTTCCTGCTGGTGCTGCGGCGGCTTTCGCCCGAGGGCATCCGTCGCTTCGGCTCTCTCGGCATCGACCAGTTCGCCTCGGTCGCCTTCTCGGTGTCGGCGATCATCTGGCTGCAGCTCGTCTGGGAGACCATCGCATTCTCGCTCGCGGGCGGCGCATGGTTCCGCTCGTGGGTGATCTGGGTCGAGCTGTTCCTCATGCTCGGTGGCGTGCTGCTGACGGTGTTCGCTCCGCTCGTCCCACCGTTCTCCGAAGACTTCCAGGGTCGGCGTGAGGTCCCCGCGCACCGCAACGCACGGCCCGTCCGTGCCGTCTCGCCGCGTCCGGCCCGGCCCAAGCCGGAGCCGGCTCCGCACGCGTTCGCCGGAGAGGACTCGGCGCCCAGCCCGTACGCACCGGTCGCCGAGGGCAACGCCTACGAGGCCGGTCCGATCGACGAGCCGGCCTACGGCACCGAGCCCGCCGACGCTGACGTCGTCTGGGAATCCGATCACGCGAGCGAGGCCCACGAACCCGCCGCCCAGGCAGATGTCGCCGAAGCCGCACCCGTGCGCTACCAGGCCTTCTGGGCCCTCGTGCCCGAAGAGCGCGACGTCGTCGACGAGAACGGCGTGCCGCTGTTCCGCATCGGACCGACCGCATGGGCACTCGTCATCGAGGATCACGGCGACCGCTTCATCGTGCGCCACGAGGACGGCCGCGTCGGGCACCTGCACGACGTCACGGGCGTGACGCGCGGCTGATGCCCGCAGCCGCGCTAGCGTAGACGGATGCTTCGCACGATCGACCTTCGCGGACGCTCGCTTTCACCCGCCGAGCTCCTCTCCGCCGTTCCGCGCGCTGTGGCGGCCCGCGATGAGGCGCTTTCGGCCGCCGCGCAGATCGTCGCCGACGTCGCCGCGCGCGGCGAAGACGCGCTGCGTGAGCAGGCCGAGCGTTTCGACGGCGTTACCGGTCACGCCATCCGGGTGCCCGCCGATCATCTCGACGAGGCCCTCGCCGCCGTCGACCCGGCGGTGCGCGCGGCCCTGGAAGAGGCGATCGAACGCGTGCGCACGGCATCGGTCGCGCAGGTTCCGGCGCCCGTCGTCACCGAGCTCGCACCGGGCGCCCGTGTCGCCCAGCGCTGGCAGCCGGTTCGGCGCGTCGGGTTATACGTGCCCGGCGGCAAGGCGGTGTACCCGTCGAGCGTCGTCATGAACGTCGTGCCGGCGCAGGTCGCGGGTGTCCAGCGCATCGCCCTCGCCTCGCCTCCGCAGCGGGACGCCGACGGACGCGTGCACCCCGTCATCCTCGCCGCAGCCCGCCTGCTGGGGGTCGACGAGGTCTACGCAATGGGTGGCGCGGGCGCCATCGCGGCCTTCGCACATGGTGTCGCGTCCCTCGGACTCGGCCCCGTCGACGTCGTGACGGGGCCGGGCAACAACTTCGTCGCTGCCGCCAAGCGCGCCGTTGCCGGACGTGTGGGGACCGACTCCGAGGCGGGGGCAACCGAGATCCTCATCGTCGCCGACGAGACGGCCGACCCACGGCTCGTCTCGGCCGATCTCATCAGCCAGGCCGAGCACGACGAGCAGGCCTCGGCCGTGCTCGTGACGCACTCACCGACTCTCGCTGCCGAGGTGCTGGCCGACCTCGAAGAGCGCGCTCCCCGCACTCGGCACGCCGACCGCGTCGCGACGGCGCTGGCCGGGCCGCAGTCGGCCATCGTGCTCGTCGACGATCTCGCGGCGGCGACGGCGTTCAGCAACGCGTACGCGCCGGAGCACCTCGAACTGCACCTCGCCGATCCCCGCCCCGAAGAGTTCGTGCACGCCGGCGCCGTATTCGTCGGTCCCCACTCGCCCGTGAGTCTCGGTGACTACCTCGCCGGTTCCAACCACGTGCTGCCGACCGGGGGCCAGGCGCGTTACGCCGCCGGCCTGTCTGCGGCGACGTTCCTTCGCCCCCAGCAGGTCATCGAGTACGACCGGGATGCCCTGGCGGGCGTGCGCGAGGCGATCGTGACTCTTGCCCAAGCCGAGCACCTGCCCGCGCACGGAGAAGCCGTCGACGTGCGGTTCGACGCGTAGGCTGGGGCCCGACATGCACTGCCCGTTCTGCCGCCACTCCGATTCGCGCGTCATCGATTCGCGCACGAGCGATGACGGGCTCAGCATCCGCCGACGTCGCCAGTGCCCCGAGTGCGGCGGCCGCTTCACGACCGTCGAGACGGCGAGCCTGAGCGTCATCAAGCGATCCGGAGTCGTCGAGCCATTCAGCCGCGAGAAGGTCGTGTCCGGCGTGCGCAAGGCATGTCAGGGTCGGCCCGTCACCGATGCGGATCTGGCGATGCTTGCGCAGAAGGTCGAGGAGTCGATCCGTCAGACCGGATCGTCGCAGCTCGACGCCAATGAGATCGGGCTGGCGATCCTCGGACCCCTGCGCGAACTCGACGAGGTGGCCTACCTGCGGTTCGCGAGCGTCTATCAGGCGTTCGAGTCGCTCGAGGATTTCGAATCGGCGATCGACCGGTTGCGTGCCGACCGGCAGCCGCAGGCCGCCGCCGTCGACGAGTGACCGCGCGCCGCCCGATAGCCTGAACCCTGATGTATCCGTTTTTCTTTCGCACCGTCCTGTCGCGCTTCGACCCCGAATCGGCCCACCACCTCGCGATGAGGGTGATCCGGGTGCTGGGGCATCCTGTGCTCGCCTGGGCTCCGCGTGCCGTCACCCGGCCGCACGATGAGCTCGCCACCGAAGCGCTCGGGCTGCGCTTCGATTCGCCGTTCGGCGTCGCGGCGGGCTTCGACAAAGACGTCATCGGTGCACGCGGGCTGTGGGCGCTCGGCTTCGGCCACGTCGAGGTGGGCACCGTCACAGCGATCCCGCAGCCGGGAAATCCTCGTCCGCGGCTGTTCCGGCTGGTTCCCGACCGCGCGGTGATCAACCGTATGGGCTTCAACAACGGGGGCGCCGCGGCCGCGTCGGTCCGGCTCGAGAAGCTGCGGCGACGCCGGCGGCGACCCGTCGTCGGGGTCAACATCGGAAAGAGCCGCGTGGTCGACGTCGCCGACGCGACCGCCGACTATGTCCGCAGCGCGACGCTGCTCGCCCCGCTGGCCGATTACCTCGTCGTCAACGTCTCCTCACCGAACACGCCGGGGCTGCGCAGCATGCAGGCGGTCGAAACGCTGCGTCCGCTGCTCGACGCCGTGCGGGCCGCCGCAGGCTCCACGCCGCTGCTCGTCAAGATCGCGCCCGACCTGTCCGATGACGAGGTCGAGGCGATCGCGCGCCTCGCCGTGGACGCCGACCTTGCGGGGATCATCGCGACCAACACCACGATCTCGCGCGAGGGGCTGCGCACGCCGGCCGCCGTCGTCGAGGCCGCGGGCGCGGGTGGCCTGTCCGGCGCGCCGCTGAAAGCACGGTCACTGGACGTGCTGCGCATCGTGCGCGCCGTCGTTCCGGCGCAGTTCTGCGTCATCTCGGTCGGGGGAGTCGAGACGGCCGCCGACGTGCAGGAGCGACTCGACGCCGGTGCGACCCTCGTGCAGGGCTATACGGCGTTTCTCTACCGCGGTCCGTTGTGGGCGCGCCAGATCAACAAGGGACTCAGACGGGGCGCCCGCCGCGCTTGACCTGAGGCTTGGGCAGACGCAGGAACCGCATCTGGATGGTGCGCATCGCGGCGTACCAGCCGAGGCCCTTCTCCATGCGGTCGCCCCATTTCGCCGCCGCGGCCTTCTTCACGCGGATCGACGTGATGATCATGTCGCCGATGACGAAGAGGATGAAGACCCACAGGGCGATGAACGAGTAGTACTGGATTCCGGCGACGGGGATGAACGTCGCGACGATGACGAGCACCATGGCGGGCATGACGGCCTCACCCAGGTGCCACCCGGCGTCGACGAAGTCGCGTACCCACCGGCGCTGCGGACCCTTGTCTCGCGGAGTCAGATAACGATCGTCGCCGGCGGCCATGCCGGCGCGCGCCTTCTCGCGCTGTGAGGCCATGTCGGCTTTCGCGCGAGCCTTCGCTTCTTTCGTGTCGGGCACGAGCGGGCGCTTGCGGGCTGCTTCGCGCTCAGCGCGCGTCGGGGTGGGGCGACCCTTCCCTGTGGGGGTGCCGTTGAGCACGGTGCCCTCGGACGGCGCGTCACTGGACGCGGAGGCTGCGGGGGTCTTGGCCACGATGGATCCTCGGTTCGGCGGGAACGGGTGCCGGTTAAGATTACCCGCATGACCTCAGAGCTCTCCCGCCAGAACGCCGTCGCGGATGCCGCGAGCGCCGGCATCCCGTCGGCACTTGCCGATCTCGGCACTCTCGTGCGCATTCCCTCGATCGCTTTTCCCGGTTTCGACCCTGCTGAAGTGCGTCGCAGCGCGGAAACGGTGGCGTCCCTCGCCGAAGACCTCGGCATCTTCGACCGGGTCGAGATTCGCGACGCGCAGATCCCGGGGACCTCCGAGCGGGGGATGCCCGCCGTGCTGGCCACGCGCCCCGCGCGCAACGGCCGACCGACGATTCTGCTCTACGCGCACCATGACGTGCAGCCGGTCGGAGATGAGACTTTGTGGGAGTCGGCGCCGTTCGAGCCCACAGTGCGCGACGGACGCCTCTACGGTCGCGGCGCCGCCGACGACAAGGCCGGCGTCATGGTTCACATCGGCGCGCTGCGCGCACTCACAGAGGTCCTGGGAACGGATTTCGACCTCGGGGTGGCACTTTTCATCGAGGGCGAGGAAGAGGCGGGATCGCGCTCGTTCGCGCAGTTCCTCTCCGACAACGCCGACGCACTTCGCGCCGATGTCATCGTGGTCGCCGACTCGGGCAACTGGGATGACAAGACCCCGGCACTCACGGTGTCGCTGCGCGGCAACGCGCGCTTCACGATGTCGGTGCGCACGCTCGAGCACGCGTCGCACTCCGGCATGTTCGGCGGTGCCGTGCCCGACGCCATGATGGCCACGGTTACGCTGCTCGCGACGCTGTGGGACCAGAACGGCTCCGTCGCCGTCGAGGGTCTGCAGGCCCGGGATGCAGCCACGCCGGAGTACACCGAAGAGACCCTGCGGGCCGAGGCCGGGCTGCCCGCCGGCGTCAGCCCCATCGGCGACGGCACGATCTTGAGCCGCATCTGGAACAAGCCGTCGATCACCGTGACCGGGATCGACGCGCCGAGCGTCGTCAACGCGTCGAACACGCTCACGCCCGAGGTGTCGGTCGTCGTGAGCGCCCGCGTCGCCCCCGGCCAGTCCGCCCGCGATGCGTACGAGGCGATCGAAGCGCACCTGCGCGCGCACGCCCCGTTCGGTGCGCAGTTGACGTTCCGCGACGTCGATTTCGGCGACGGGTTCCTCGTGGACTCGTCCGGATGGGGCGTGGCGACGGCGCGTGAAGCGCTCAGCGAGGGCTACGGCGTGCCATCGGTCGATCTCGGTATCGGCGGCTCGATCCCGTTCATCTCCGACCTGATGCGCGAGTTCCCGGGCGCCCAGATCCTCGTGACGGGTGTCGAGGATCCGCACGCGCGGGCGCACAGCCCCAACGAGTCGCTGCACCTCGAGACATTCCGCAACGCGCTCGTGTCCGAAGCCCTTCTGCTCGCGAAACTCGACGCGCGCCAGAACTGAGCCGAAACGCCGCGCGCGGAGCCGTTATCGCCCGCGCGGCGTAGAATCGTGGCATCCGGCTGCACCGATCTCGGAGGATCACATGACCGACACCGCCCTGTCTACAGACCAGGAAGCCCGCGCGCACAACGTGTCCATCACCGATGCGGCCGCGCTCAAGGTCAAGAGCCTGCTAGACCAGGAGGGGCGCGACGATCTGCGTCTGCGGGTCGCGGTTCAGCCGGGCGGCTGCAGCGGCCTGATCTACCAGCTCTACTTCGATGAGCGCTTCCTCGAGGGCGATCAGGCCGTCGAGTTCGAGGGCGTCGAGGTCATCGTCGACGAGATGAGCGTCCCGTATCTCGACGGCGCCACGATCGACTTCAAAGACACGATCTCGGAGCAGGGATTCACGATCGACAACCCCAACGCTGGCGGCAGCTGCGCCTGCGGAGACAGCTTCCACTGATCGAACGGCATTTTCACGAAACCCGGTGCGTCACGACGCGCCGGGTTTCGTCGTTTCCGGACCCAGATCGAACGCCGCAAGCTGGACAGATGGCCTGAAGTGCCTGAGCGGTTGCTCTAGACTGGCGGAAGTCACATTCGCGACTTGGAAAGGTGCACCGTGCCCTCGAAACGCCGCCTCCGCTGGGCCCTCCTCCCCGTTGGGATCGCAACGGCCGCCGTCTTGGCTGGATGCACCCCGACGGAGCTCAACGGATATCTGCCGGGCTTCGTCGAGGACGGTCCCGCTGCAACCAACCACACCGAGATGGTGTCCGGTCTCTGGGTCAACTCCTGGATCGTGCTGCTCGCCGTCGGTGTCATCACGTGGGGGCTGACGCTCTGGGCCGCCATCGTCTACCGGCGTCGCCGCGGACAGACCGCTCTGCCCGTGCAGCTTCGCTACAACATGCCGATCGAGATCTTCTACACGATCGTCCCGGTCATCCTCGTGCTCGGCTTCTTCGCCTTCACCGCGCGTGACCAGGCGATCCTCGAGGACTACGACGAGGACCCCGACATCTCGATCACGGCGATCGGCAAGCAGTGGGCCTGGGACTTCCAGTACAACGGCGACACCGAGGACGACACCGTCTGGTCGATGGGCGTACAGGCGCAGACCGACGAAGCCGGCAACATCATCAACGATCTGCCGACGCTCTACCTGCCGGTCGACAAGTCCGTCACCATCAACCTGCAGTCGCGCGATGTCATCCACTCCTTCTGGATCATCGACTTCCTGTACAAGAAGGACATGTACATCGGCCGCGACAACCTGTGGTCGTTCACCCCGACCCGCGAGGGCGAGTACGCGGGCAAGTGCGCCGAGCTCTGCGGCGAATACCACTCGATGATGCTCTTCAACGTCAAGGTCGTCAGCGAGGCCGAGTACGAGGACTACCTCGACTCGCTGGAGGCCGCCGGTCAGACCGGTGACATCAACGACGAATACAACCGACTCCAGAACCTTCCGGGCACCGGCGGGATCGCACCGGAGGGACAAGACTGACCATGGCGACGACACTTCCCCTCAATGAACCGACGCAGGGGCGTCCGACGACCCTGCCTCCTCGCCAGGCCGCTCTGCTCAGCGCATCTCGCGTAGAGCAGAAGGGCAACATCATCGTCAAGTGGATCACCTCCACCGACCACAAGACGATCGGCTACATGTACCTGATCGCCTCGGTGATCTTCTTCATGCTGGGCGGCGTCATGGCGCTCATCATCCGCGCCGAGCTCTTCGAACCGGGCATGCAGATCGTCCCGACGAAGGAGCAGTACAACCAGCTGTTCACGATGCACGGCACGATCATGCTGCTGATGTTCGCGACGCCGCTGTTCGCGGGCTTCGCGAACGCGATCCTGCCGCTGCAGATCGGTGCCCCCGACGTCGCCTTCCCGCGTCTGAACGCTTTCGCCTTCTGGCTCTTCTCGTTCGGTTCGCTCATCGCCGTCGCCGGCTTCCTCACGCCTCAGGGTGCGGCATCCTTCGGATGGTTCGCCTATCAGCCACTGGCAAGCACGACGTTCTCACCAGGCGTCGGCGGAAACCTGTGGATGCTCGGACTCGGCATGAGCGGGTTCGGCACGATCCTCGGTGCCGTGAACTTCATCACCACGATCATCACCATGCGCGCTCCCGGCATGACGATGTGGCGCATGCCGATCTTCTCGTGGAACACGCTGGTCACCAGCATCCTGATCCTGATGGCGTTCCCGGTTCTCGCTGCGGCTATCCTCGCCGCCGCGGCCGACCGTGTTCTCGGCGCTCACATCTTCGATCCGCAGAACGGCGGCGTCCTGCTCTGGCAGCACCTGTTCTGGTTCTTCGGACACCCAGAGGTGTACATCATCGCACTGCCGTTCTTCGGCATCATCTCCGAGATCCTGCCGGTCTTCAGCCGTAAGCCGATCTTCGGGTACAAGACGCTCGTCTACGCCACGATCGCCATCGCTGCGCTTTCGATCGCGGTCTGGGCGCACCACATGTACGTCACGGGAGCCGTGCTCCTGCCCTTCTTCGCGCTCATGACGATGCTGATCGCCGTGCCGACGGGCGTGAAGATCTTCAACTGGATCGGAACGATGTGGCGAGGGTCGGTGACGTTCGAAACACCGATGGTGTTCTCGCTCGGGTTCCTCATCTCGTTCGTCTTCGGTGGCCTGACCGGTGTGATCCTCGCCTCGCCGCCGCTGGACTTCCACCTCTCCGACTCGTACTTCGTCGTCGCCCACTTCCACTACGTCGTCTTCGGCACCGTGGTCTTCGCGATGTTCGCCGGGTTCTACTTCTGGTGGCCCAAGTGGACCGGTCGCATGCTCAACGAGCGACTCGGCATGGTGCACTTCTGGCTGCTGTTCATCGGCTTCCACATGACGTTCCTCGTCCAGCACTGGCTGGGTGTCGATGGCATGGTCCGCCGCTATGCCGACTACTCGGCAGCTGACGGCTGGACATGGCAGAACCAGGTCTCGACGGTCGGTGCGATGCTCCTCGGAGCCTCGATGATCCCGTTCCTGTTCAACGTGTGGATCACGGCGCGCAAGGCACCCAAGGTCACGGTCAACGACCCGTGGGGTTACGGCGCTTCGCTCGAGTGGGCAACCTCCTGCCCGCCGCCGCGGCACAACTTCACGTCGATCCCGCGGATCCGCAGCGAGCGTCCCGCCTTCGATCTGAACCACCCCGAGGCCGGCGTCCCCGTCGGAGTCGGTCCAGCCAAGGATGCGCCCGACGCCCCGGTTGTCGATGCGGCCGAGGGAGAGGTCAAGTAGATGCGCACCAATACGGTCCTCTGGTGGATCCTCACCGTCTTCTTCGTCTTCGTCTTCGCCGTGTACACGGCGTGGAACCTGATCACGCACTGGGACACCAACTTCACCGGAAGCGAATCGGTGTGGGGAACGGTCACTCTGTCGATCGAGTGGGTCGGTAGCATCGCGCTGCTGTTCACCGCCTTCATGACCGCTCTCATCGGGTTCTACACCGGTCGCGTTCACAAGGCTCAGGGCGGCGAGCTGCCCGAGGACATCCTGACGTCGGACATCGATGACGGTGACCCCGAGGTCGGCGAGTTCAGCCCCTGGTCCTGGTGGCCCATCGTGCTGGCCGGCTCGGCCGCGGTCGCCATCCTCGGACTCGCGGTGGGTGTCTGGATGTTCCCGATCGGCATCGCACTGTTCGTCGTCGCCATTGTCGGCTGGGTCTTCGAGTACTACCGCGGTTACTTCGCCCGCTGAGCTTCGCCCGCGGCTTACAAGCGGCCGGGATCCTGGACTTCGGTCCGGATGCCGGCCGCTTTGCTTTATAGGCCCGTGCTGCGGCGTCTGTGCCAGTCTCGTGGGTTGCGCTGCGGTGAGGGACACCCCTCTTGGGTCACCGTGGCCACTCGCCCGCAGGTAAGGCGTATGGCGCCGCCGCGAGGAACGTCGGGACCGGCGTGACGCCGGCTCGCTGGAAGACCCACCGGCTGCGCGCGATACGAGTCGCGCCCGGAGAGCAACGGTGCCACGGTCGGTACGTATGGGCCGTCGTCGGCTGCCGAGAGGGGGGCATCGTCGGCGCTGTGTGTCGTTGCTTCTGTGGCGCAAGGCCGTCGGCCAGGCGGCGATGACGAGGGTGCTCGCGGCGCTTCGCTCACGTCGTCAGTGGTGATCTCGAGCTCGTCGATCTGCAGCACTCGTGGTTGCCGTAGCCGCTCATCGATACAGACCCCAAGGCGGGTTTGCCGACGGGCGTTCTCGCGTGTGAGTGGGCCAGGGGTGGGGAGCACGGATGGCGCATAGACCAGAGCGCGTGATGGGTGCGCGGCTGCGTCGTGCTCGGTGTCAGACGCAACCTCCTCGTATGGTGAGGCCATGACTTTTGCGAATGTCGGCACCCTCGGAGTGAAGCCCGGCAAACGAGACGAGGTGGTCGCAATCTTGACGCGCCGCAACCGGCAGCTGGCTGGCGCCGGGTGCCTGATGTACGAGGTCGGCACCAACGACGATGAGCCGGATACGGTGTACGTCGCCGAACTCTGGACCTCAGCGGAAGCTCATCAGGCGTCGTTGACGCTGGACACGGTGCGCGCGGCTATCGCTGAGGCGATGCCTCTGCTGTCGGGACAGATGGGCGGCGACCGCTTCGTGGTCGCCGGTTCGCCCTTGCGTGATTGAGAAGGCTGGGTCGCGCCGCTACGGCTCGCGAGGCCGGTGCAGGAACGAAGAAGCCCCCGGCTGCGTGATGCAGCCCGGGGCTTCTTCAGTGACACGGGGCGCTACTTGTCGCGGGCCTCTTCGTCGGGGATGATCACGTTCGACGGGCGGTTTGCCGTCTCGGAGTTGTGTCCGTCGTCGATCGGCACGTGGGGAGCATCCGGGACTCCGGCGCGCTCGTGCGCACCCTGGATCTCAGCGTCTTCCTCTTCCGCGATGTGGTCGAGCTCGTGATGCTGGTGGGCATCGGCTGCATCGAGCTCGGTCTGCGTCATGGGGGAGAGGCGGTCCTCGAAGAACCAGCGCGAGATGCTCGCACGCAGGTTCTCGTGCCACGGGATGCGGCCCTGTGCATTGGGGCGCACGACGAGCGGCTCGTACGTCTCGAAATCGACGAGCTTGAAGCGCTCGTACTCGTCGACGGGCTGGTGCACCTCGATGTACTCGCCACCGGGGAGCCGCACGATGCGTCCGGACTCGTAGCCGTGCAGCACGATCTCGCGATCCTTGCGCTGCAGTGCGATGCAGATCCGCTTCGTGACGAAGTAGGCGATGATCGGACCCAGGATCAGCAAGGCCTGCAGACCGTGGATCACACCTTCCATCGTGAGCCAGAAGTGCGTCGCAATGATGTCGGACGAGGCCGCCGCCCAGAGCACGGCGTAGAACGTGACGCCGGCTGCACCGATGGCCGTGCGGGTCGCTGCGTTACGGGGACGCTGCGCGATGTGGTGCTCGCGCTTGTCACCCGTGACCCACGACTCGATGAACGGGTAGATCGCGACGAGCAGGATGAACACGGCGAGCACGCCGAGCGGGATCAGGATGTTCCACGACCACGTGCGGTCCAGGAACACGGTCTCCAGATGCGGCGGCACGAGGCGAAGCGCGCCGTCGGCGAAGCCGATGTACCAGTCAGGCTGGGTTCCCGCCGAGACGGGGGACGGGTCGTACGGCCCGTACGCCCAGATGGCGTTGATCGAGAACAACGAGGCGATCAGGACGATGAAGCCGAAGACCACGAAGAAGAAGCCGCCCATCTTCGACATGTACACCGGCATCATCGGGTAGCCCACGACATTGTCGTTCGTGCGGCCGGGGCCGGCGAACTGCGTGTGCTTGTTGATGATCATGAGCATGAGGTGCAGCGCGAGGAGCGCCACGAGGATCGCCGGCAGCAGAAGGATGTGCAGCGCGTACAGGCGTCCGACGATCTCGGTGCCGGGGAACTCGCCGCCGAAGAGCAGGAACGAGGTCCACGTGCCGATCAGCGGGATGCCCTTGATCATGCCGTCGATGATGCGCAGGCCGTTGCCCGAGAGCACGTCGTCAGGGAGCGAGTAGCCGGTGAAGCCTTCGCCCATCGCCAGGACGAACAGCACGAAGCCGATGACCCAGTTCAGCTCACGGGGCTTGCGGAACGCACCCGTGAAGAAGACGCGCAGCATGTGCACGCCGATGCCGGCCACGAAGACGAGAGCCGCCCAGTGGTGCATCTGGCGAACGAGCAGGCCGCCGCGGATGTCGAACGAGATCTCGAGCGTCGAGGCCATGGCCGCCGACATCTCGAGGCCTCGCATCGGCAGGTAAGCGCCGTGGTAGTGAACCGGCGACATCGACGCATCGAAGAAGAAGGTCAGGAATGTGCCCGAGAGGAGCACGACGACGAAGCTCCACAGCGCGATCTCGCCGAGCATGAACGACCAGTGGTCGGGGAAGACCTTGCGGCCCAGCTCTTTGACGATGCCCGAAATGCTCGTGCGCTCGTCGAGATAGTTCGCCGTGGCGCCGACGAAGCGGCCCCCGAGCGGCTTATCGCGCTCTTGGGTCTTCTCGGTGACGGTTGCGGTGCTCAATGACGCTCCCAGAAGCTCGGGCCGACGGGTTCGGTGAAGTCGCTGCGTGCGACGAGGTAGCCCTCGTCGTCGACCATGATCGGCAGCTGAGGCAGTGCGCGGGCGGCGGGGCCGAAGATGACCTTGGCCTCATCCGTCACGTCGAACTGCGACTGGTGGCACGGGCACAGCAGGTGGTGTGTCTGCTGTTCGTAGAGGGCGACGGGGCATCCGACGTGCGTGCAGACCTTGGAGTACGCGACGATGCCGTCATACGACCAGTCCTTGCGCTCCTCGGACTCGATGAGCTGCTCGGGGAGCAGACGCATCAGCAGCACGATGGCCTTTGCCTTCTCTTCGAGGTAGCCGTCGTGGTGAGAGAGATCAGCGAGCGGTTCGGGGATGACGTGCACGGCAGAACCGAGTGTCAGGTCCGAGGCGCGGATGGGTTCACCCGAGGGGTCGTGCGCAAGACGCATGCCCTTTTTCCACATGGTGTGCTCGAGCAGGTGAACCGGGTCGCCCGCGAAGGGGTGCTCTTCGGAGCTGTGCGGCGCGAGACCGCGGAACAGCACGATTCCCGGTGCCACCGAGGCGACGACCGCTGCGATCAGCGAGTTGCGGATCATCGTGCGGCGACCGAAACCGGACTCCTCGTTCGCGTCGGCGAAGACCTGAATGGCCGCTTCGCGCGTCTCGTCGCGTCCACGCGTGGCGTGACGAGGCTCGGTGAACTCCTTGTCGGACATGATCGCCTTGGACCAGTGGATCGCCGCGATGCCGATCGCCAGGAGTGCAAGCGCGATGCCCAGACCGATGAAGAGGTTGTTGTGCCGGATATCAATGAACCGGCCACTCTCGATCGGGAAGATCATGTACGCCGCGACCGCCCAGATGCTCGCGGCGACCGAGATGTAGAAGAGCGTGTACACCGTCCGTACCGCACGCTTCATCGCGGCGGGATCCTTGTCGGTCACCCGCGCGCGATGCGGCGGGAGCCCCGGGTTGCGCACCGGATCGGTGACCGCGACGGCGAGCCCGGGGGAGGGCTGCCAAGAAGCCCTCTCCAGCTCGAGCGGGTCGTCCTCGTGTGCCATGCTGCTCCTCGTTAGTGCCTGAATGTCGTCGTCTGGTCGATCAGTTGGACTTCGCCGTGATCCACACGGTTATGGCGATGAGGCCGCCGATCCCGAAGATCCAGATGAAGAGTCCCTCTGAGACGGGACCGAGTGAACCGAGCGTGAAGCCGCCGACCGACTCGCTCTGCTGCAGATACAGCAGGTACGAGATGACGTCGCGCTTCTCTTCGGCCGTAAGCGTCATGTCGTTGAAGACCGGCATCGCCTGCGGGCCGGTGACCATCGCCGCATACATGTTGAGCGCCGAGGTCCCGTGCAGAGCAGGTGCGTACTTGCCCTCGGTGAGGGCGCCGCCGGCGCCCGCGACGTTGTGGCACATGGCGCAGTTGATGCGGAACAGATCGCCGCCCTCGGACAGGTTGCCCTCGCCGTCGAGCACCCGGTCGCTCGGGAAGCCAGGTCCCGGTGCGATGGACTGGATGTAGGAGCCGATCGCTTCGATCTGGGCATCGGTGAACTGCACGGGCTTCTGCGGAGCCTGCGGCCCCTGCATCTGCAGCGGCATGCGACCGGTGCTCATCTGGAAGTGCACGGCGAGCTCGCCGACGCCGTACAGCGACGGTCCGTCGGACGTGCCCTGCACGTCGAGGCCGTGGCAGGTCGCGCAGTTGGCGTCGAACAGCTTCTTGCCGTCGTCGACGGTCAGGACGGTCGTGGTCTGCGTGTCATCGGTCGCGGCCATCGCCGCAGATGCACCCGCATACAGGCCACCGGTCAGCAGCAGTCCGATTCCGACGACTGCGGCCGCAGCCAAGGGGCTGCGACGACCGTTCGAGCGGCGCGTCTTGTCTCGTGCCATGGGGGATTCAGCTCCGCTCTATTTCAGGAAGTAGATGACGAGGAACAGGGCGATCCAGACGACGTCGACGAAGTGCCAGTAGTACGACACGACGATCGAGGTGGTCATCTCCTTGCGCCCGAAGTTCTTGACGGCGTAGGCGCGTCCGATGACGAGGAGGAATGCGATGAGTCCTCCCGTCACGTGCAGGGCGTGGAAGCCCGTCGTGAGGTAGAAGGCCGAAGCGTAGGCGTCGGAGGCGATCGGCATGCCTTCGTACACGAGCTGCGCGTACTCCCACACCTGACCTGACACGAAGATCGCGCCCAGGATGAAGGTCAGCCAGAACCACTCGACCATGCCCCAGCCGAGCCAGCCGCGCTTCTTGTTCGAGTAAGGCTGGAACCGCTCGGCAGCGAACACCCCCATCTGGCACGTGACCGATGAGAGCACGAGGATGATCGTGTTCACGGTCGCGTAGGGGATGTTCAGCAGATCGGAGCGTTCGGCCCACAATTCGGGCGAAGTGCTGCGAAGGGTGAAGTAGATCGCGAAAAGGCCCGCGAAGAACATCACCTCGCTGCCGAGCCACACGATGGTGCCGACGGCGACCGGATCGGGTCGCTTAACGGACCTCATCGCCTGAGAGTACGTAGCTGGGGTGGTCGTCACGCTCCCCATTATTGCTGAAACTGCGCCGAGATTTTCCCACTCAGGTGGTTATCGCCACCCGAGTGCGGACTTAGGGGCGCCTAAGAGAACGCCGAGAGCGCGCTGTGAAGTGAATGAGGACGCGACCGGACGCCGCGCAGTCATGCGGCTGGCGCGGTGGGTAGGCTCTTTTCCCATGGTGGATCTGTACGCGTGGCCCGGCATTCTGACCTCGCTTCTCGAGCGACGTGACCTCAGCGTGTCGGAATCGACGTGGGCGATGCGACGCATCATGAACGGCGAGGCGACGCCGTCGCAGATCGCCGGCTTCCTGCTCGCGCTGCGAGCCAAGGGCGAGACGGTCGACGAGATCGTGGGCTTCCGCGACGCGATCCTCGAGGCCGCGCTGCCGCTCCCGGTCGACCCTGGCGTTCTGGACATCGTGGGCACGGGCGGCGACCGTTTCGGCACGGTGAACGTCTCGACGATGGCAGCGATCGTCGCCGCGGCATCCGGTGTTCCCGTGGTCAAGCACGGCAATCGTGCCGCGAGCTCGTCGTCGGGCTCCTCCGACGTGCTGGGTGCGCTGGGGATCGAGATCACCCTCAACCCCGACGCCGTCGCGCAGACGCTGGCGCGTGCCGGCATCGCGTTCGTGTACGCCTCGGCGTTTCACCCCGGCTTCCGGCACGCGGGAACGACGCGTGCCGAACTCGGTGTGCCGACGGTCTTCAACTTCTTGGGCCCCCTGTGCAACCCCGCGCGTGCCGAGGCCAACGCGGTGGGCGTCGCGCAGCTGGACCGGGTGCCGCTCATCACCGGCGTCTTCCGCACGCGCGGCGCGACGGCACTCGTCTTCCGCGGCGACGACGGACTGGATGAGCTGACCACGACCGGCCACAGCCGGTTGTGGGAGGTCAGCCGCGGCGACATTCACGAGCACGACGTCGACCCGCGCGACCTGGACATCCCCCTTGCCGAGATCGGCGATCTGCTCGGGGGCGATCCCGCGCACAACGCCGCGGTCGTGCGCCGCGTCATCGGCGGTGAGACGGGTGCGGTCCGTGACATCGTCCTGCTGAATGCGGCGGCGGGAATCGTCTCGTACCGGCTCTTCCGCGATCCCGCCCAGGTGCAGCGGTCCATGCTCGAGCGCCTCGCTGAGGCCCGCGACGAGGCGGCCGCGGCGATCGACAGCGGCGCCGCGCAGACGAAGCTCGACCAGTGGATCGAGGCGACACGCGCGTTGGCCGCGGGCGCGAGTGCTCTTCCGCAGGGGGGCTGACCGGGGCTAGCGTGAAAGCGGCAGCAACGACCTGAGGAGAACGCAATGAGCGATGCACCAGCAGCAGTCGAAGCCCCCGCCCGGAACCTCGGTGCAGTGAAGGTGGTGGGCACGCTCGGGATCGTGGGCGGCATCGTCCTCATCGTCGTCGGTGTCATCGTGTGGATCATGGTGTCGTCGCAGCTCCGTGCCGAGAACATCACGATCCCCGACGATGCGGCGGCATTCCAGGGACAGATCGTGCAGGGGCCGTTGACGGCCTATGTGCAGGCCGACATCATCCAGCACCACGCCCTGGAGGCCTCGGGCGGCAAGACGTATGCCGAACTGCCGCAGGACGACCCCGTGCGCGCGACGATGATGAACGCCTCGTTCCTGCGTGCCTCGCTGTTCACCTCGGTCGTCTCGTTCGGCGTCGCGGCGTTCGCGATGGGGATGGGCGTGCTGTCGATCCTGTTCGGCTGGGCTCTCAACCGAATAGCCGCGGCTCCTGTCGTCGTCAAGACCTCGAGGTTCGCCGCCGG
Source organism: Microbacterium sp. Y832 (assembly GCF_057669765.1). Lineage (NCBI taxonomy): Bacteria > Bacillati > Actinomycetota > Actinomycetes > Micrococcales > Microbacteriaceae > Microbacterium > Microbacterium sp. Y832. The sequence continues at coordinate 108,566 of NZ_JBYHFM010000003.1, forward strand.
AGCGTGAGGGCGTGAGGCCACACGACGCCCTCGCCGAGATCGCGACGCTCCTCGAGCGCGAGCGGTCGTCGCGCTACAAATCCAAAGCCTTCCGCGCGGCAGCCGACACCATCGCGCCGCTCACCGAGGACGAGCTGCGGGATGCCGCATCCTTGCGGCGACGAAAAGGCATCGGGGAATCCACGTTCGCGGTCATCCGGCAGGCTCTCGCCGGCGAGGTGCCCGAGTACCTCGTCGAGCTCCGTGAGCGCGCGGGCATCGAGCGCTCCTCGGCGCTGCGTGCGCTCCTGCGCGGCGACCTGCACGCGCACAGCGACTGGTCCGACGGGCTCACCTCGATCGACCTGATGGTCGATGCGGCCCGCCGATTGGGGCACGAGTACCTCGCACTGACCGACCACTCGCCACGGCTTCGCGTCGCGAACGGCCTGTCGCCCGAGCGGCTGCGCGCGCAGCTCGAGATCGTCGCGGGATTGAGCGACAACGGCTTCACGCTGCTGTCGGGTATCGAGGTCGACATCCTCGACGACGGTGCCCTCGACCAGGAACCAGGCCTGCTCGACGAACTCGACATCGTCGTGGCATCCGTGCACTCGAAGCTGCGGATGCAGCGCCGCCCGATGACGCGGCGCATCGTCGCGGCCGTGTCGAATCCGCGGGTCGACGTGCTCGGCCATGTCACGGGTCGCCTGGTCGAAGGGTCGCGGGGCACGCGGCCGCCATCGGATCTCGACGCGCGCGCCGTGTTCGCCGCATGCGCCGAGCGCGGTGTCGCCGTCGAGATCAACTCGCGCCCGGAACGCCAGGACCCGCCCGACGAGCTGATCGCGGTCGCGCTCGACGAAGGCTGCCTGTTCTCGATCGACTCGGATGCTCACGCGCCCGGCCAGCTGTCCCTGCTCGACTACGGCGCCGAGAGGGCAGAGCGAGCCGGCGTGCCCCCGGAGCGGATCGTGACGACCTGGCCGCTCGAGCGTCTGCGCGCGTGGACGCAGCGTCGCCGGTGACCGGGGATAGGCTCGCCGGATGAGCTCGTTCCCCGTTGCCGGAGGCGCGCGGCGGGGCATCCCCTGGCTTGTCGTGGCCGGTGTGCTCGTCGCCGCGCTGAGCCTTCGCGGACCCATCATCGCGCCGACCCCCGTGCTGCGCGAGATCGAGCACGACTACGGCGTCGGGTCCGTCGCGGCCGGGCTGCTCACGTCGCTGCCCGTGCTGATGTTCGCCGTGCTCACCCCGGTCGCGGCGATCATCATCCGGCGCACGGGCGCCGAGATCGCCCTCTTCACGTCGCTCGCGGGTGTGCTCGTCGGCACCTTCGTGCGCGCCATCCCGGGGTTCGGGTGGATGCTCGCGGGCATGGTCGTGATCGGAGCCTCGATCACGATCGGCAACATCGTCATCCCCGTGATCATCCGGCGCGACGTTCCGCCCGAACGGGTCGCGACGGTCACCGCGGCGTACGCGGCGGCGACGAACGTCGGCTCGCTCGTGACGGCGCTGTTCACGGTGCCGCTGGCTGACCTCGTGGGCTGGTCCTGGGCGCTGCTGATGTGGTCGGGTCTCACGCTCGGCGGGCTGGCGCTGTGGACCGTTCACGCGCGTCGGCAATGGCACGCAGGGGCAGAGGACCGTCTGTCGGGCGAACCGGCGGCGCATCGGGGCCCGCCGCGCTCGGCGGAAGAGCAGCGCACAGTGGAACTGGCCGAGACGATCACCGGCCCGCTGCCTGTCGTGGGGAGCCGCCGGGACGAACAAGGCATCCTGCGGCGGCCCATCGCGTGGCTGCTCGTGGGCGCGTTCGGTGCGCAATGCCTCATCTACTACGGGTTGACGACGTGGCTCCCGGCGCTCACGGCCGATGAGCTGGGCCTCGGTGCGTCGGCGGCCGGCGCGCTGTCGTCGCTCTACCAGGGAGCCGGCATCGCGGGCGCCTTCATCGTGCCGCTGCTGGCCCGCTACGCGCCGCGCTACGTGCCCGCCCTGACGATCTGCGCGTCCTGGCTCATTCTCACGGTGGGACTCGTCTTCGCGCCCGAGATGCTGTGGCTGTGGCTCATGATCGGCGCGGTCGGCCACGCGGGAGGCTTCGTCGTCGTCTTCACGGCGCTCATCGGCGTCTCGCGGTCCGACCGCGAAGCGGCGGGCATGTCGGCGTTCGTGCAGGGCGGTGGATATGCGCTCGGCGCCGCCGGCGGCCCGTTCATCGGATGGCTGCACGACGTCTCGGGCGGATGGAACACGCCGCTGGTCGTGTGCGTCGCACTGTCGGTGGTCTACTGCGGGCTGCTTCTGGCGGCGACGGCTCGCTCGACGCCGCTGCGCTGAGGATCAGACGCGGTCGAGCGCCGTGATGAGGCGGTTCATCGACGTGCCGAGACCGCGGCGTTCGGCCAGGGCCGTGGCATCCGTCTTCTGCTGATCGTCGAGCGGCCGCAGGCGGGCGTCGACATCGGGCAGGTCGAGGTCTCGCACGACGCCGACGACCGTGGGGGCGACCTCGAGGTACGGCAGAGCCGCCTCGATCTTGGCTCGGAGTCCCGCGGACATCCCCTCGCCCGCAGCGGCTGCGGCGATGACGCCGGCGATATCGCCGTGGGCCTGCAGCAGCTTCGCGGCGGTCTTGTCGCCGACGCCCGCGACGCCCGGCAGCCCGTCAGAGGCGTCGCCGCGCAGCGTCGCGAAGTCGGCGTACTGGTCGGGCCGCACGCCGTATCTGGTCATGACGACGTCGTCCGTCACGACGTCGAGATTGCTCATACCGCGCGCCGTGTAAATGACTCGCACGCCGCGCGCGTCGTCGACGACCTGAAAGAGATCGCGGTCGCCCGTCACGACATCGACGGGCATCTCGGCACGCGTTGCGAGTGTGCCGATGACGTCGTCGGCTTCGTGTTCGGCGGCCCCGACGACGACGATGCCGACCGCGGCGAGCGCTTCGCGGATCACCGGGACCTGCACTTCGAGCGGATCCGGGACCTCTTCGACATCGGGTGCGCCCGCGATGACCTCAGCGACGCGGTGGGTCTTGTACGAGGGGATGAGGTCCACGCGCCACTGCGGGCGCCAATCGTCGTCCCAGCAGGCGACGACGTGCGTCGGCTCGTACGTCGTCACGAGCTTCGTGATGATGTCGAGAAACCCGCGCACGGCGTTGACGGGCTGCCCATCGGGCGCCCGGACGGTGTCGGGTACGCCGAAGAACGCGCGGAAGTACAGCGACGCGGAGTCGAGTAGAAGCAGTTTCTGTGGACGGTGGGACACATCGACAGGGTACTGTCCGCCGAATCGCGAGGGGCAGTGGCGGTCGACGCGGTGGCTGTGGACGCGGTCGCCGTCGCGTCGACGCCGTCAGCAGCCGGGGCCGGGGGCTCCTTCACGGCACGTGCGGTCGACGAGGGCTGTCGACGCCTCGACGACGCGCACGCCGTAGCCCGGGCTCGTCGCGACGACGTGCCCGGGAACAGGGCGCCACGAGCCCGTGCCGAAATCGACGGATGCCGCATAGCGAACCGCCGCGGTCACGGTGTGTTCGCCGCGCCCGCGGTAGACATGGCTCGTCGCCGTCGGCGCGAACTGCGGCGCTCCGCTCGCCGCCCACGTCGTGCCGCCCGTCGGCGACGGATGCGATGTGCCGTCTCCGTAGTCGAAGACGAAGCCGACGGGCACGAACCGCACCGTGACATCCCACCCGAGGAGTTCACCTGCGATGCGCTGCTCGGATGCCGTCGCCACGAAGTTCGCCGGCAGCCCGGCGACCGCGAATCCGATCGGCTCACCCGCGAGCGAGGGTGCCGCCGGGCGGAACGACGCGAGATCGTCGATCGTGACGTCGGGGACCATGACGACGGAGTAGGTCGGGCGGCATCCCAGCGGCCCGCACGTCTCCGGGGCGGTGGGCAGGGCGAGTTCGGGGGCGGGCCGGTCGCTGCTGGGCGTGCTGGGCCCGGCGGAGCCGCCCGGCCGCATCGTGGATGCGCCGATCTCAACGGACGTGCCTGAGTTTGAAACGCAGTTTCCGGCCCAGCCTGCCGAGTTGCAGTCGTCGGGCAAGCCTGACCCGTTCATGAGTGCACCGGGCGTCGCAAGAAGCACAGTGACCACCCAGGCCCCTAGCGACCACATTCCGGTGCACCGTTTCGGCCTGCAATGCTCGAGATCCGCATCGGGTTGTCGTTCTCGCCGCTGGGTTGTGTCTGGAACGAGATCCGCATTGGTTGCACGTCCCAGCGGTCCGTACTCACCATGGATTCCCCCTCCTCCTCGACGAGGGTCACGTCCGCGACGTTCAAACACACGACCATTTCGAGCGTGCCGGCCGTTAGGTCGATGGGCCCACGTGCAACGAGGTCCACTGTTGTAACGCCCTCCACAGTCCAGGCATCGGCATGCATCCGTGAGAAGGATTCCCGCGCTCCCGCGTTCGCCTCGCCGGTCGTCCATGCGTACACCGCTTCGAACGTCTCGGGGTCGCTCAGATCCACCTGGTTCAGCGCATCGACGTATGCGCGGTAGGTCTCTTCTGCGGCGGCGAATGCGTCGGCCTCGGAAGAGAAGGCGGGTGAGGGCTCGGTGAGGTCGGAAGACGTGGCGCAGCCACCCAGCGCGAGCGCGAGGGCGCACGCGGCGGTGACGGAGCGAAGGCGGCTGAACACGCGACCACCGTAATCCGCAGCGCCGGTGCCGATGAGCACTTATCCACAGCCGGTGTTCCCGATCTCGCCCTGGCGCCGAGGCATCCGCACCGTCAGGCTGACCATATGAAGTTCACTCGCTTCGCCGCCGTCTGTGTGCTCGCCGTCTCGGCTCTCGCACTCACCTCGTGTTCCGGATCCGTCGAAGGAGACGTCATCGCTCCCGTCACGAAGGGGGCGGGCGAGCTCGAAGGCACGACGGTCGACCTCGTCGTCGGGCAGGTGCTCAACATCGACACGGGCGACCTCGCCGTCGACAGCTATACCGCGACGATCGCCGACCCCGCCGTCGCCGAGTTCGTGGAGGGATACGCAGACGCCACGGCGACGTTCAATCCCGGCATCACGGCGCTCGCCGAGGGCGAGACCGAAGTGACGCTCGAGAACTCCGACGGCGGCATCCCAGACGTCGTCTTCACGGTGCGCGTCACCGAGTAGGTTCCGCCGGCGCGCTCAACGTCTCATGGATGCGGCGGAGGTCCTCGAGCAGGGATCCGATCAGCATCCAGTGGGAGGAGTCCGGCATGTGCACCGTCAGCGGTGACGTGAGTGCCGGCTCGCGGTCGTCGACGGGCAGGTGCTCCGGATCGACGGCCACGAGCTGCACGTCGTGCGCTGCGCGCCGCAGTTGCTGCGCGATGTCGTGCACGACGGGCTCGTCGTGCACCGATGGGTCGTAGTGGTCCGCGAAGGCGCGCGTCATGCCGATCGTCTGCGTCACGATGGGCGCGAAGCGGTCCAGCTGCGCCTGCGCCTCGGCGAGGTCAGCGCGGTGCCGCGTGCCGCGCGGGTTGAGCGTAAGGGAGTCGCCGGCCTCGGCGAGCGCGGAGCTGGCCTTGTCGCGCATGGGGCGCATCAGTCGCGCGGTGAGGAGCAGTTCCTGCACCTGTTCCGGCGTCTGCGGCTGCTCGAGTGCGACCGCGAGGCGGTCGAGCGACGCGGCGAGCTCGGCGGCGAGCGCCTCGACGGCGTGACGGGCGGGCACGACGGCGACGGGCGGCACGAGGGCGAGGCTGATGATGATCCCGACGACGGCGCCCAGCAGCGTCTCGACGATCCGGTCGACGGCGTATCCTGGGCTGCTGCCGCCGAGCGCGAGCACGAGCAGAGCGCTGATGGCCACCTGGTTGGCCGTGCCCGCCGTCATCCGGAGCCCCCACGCCAACAGCAAGGCGATGACGGTCGCGAGCAGGATCACCCACGTCGAACCGCCGAGCAGGATCCCGAGCGCCAACGCGACGGCGACGCCGGCGATCACGCCGATAGACCGCTCGACCGCCTTGGCGAGCGACTGGTTGACGCTCGGCTGCACGACCAGGAGCGCGGCGATCGCGGCGAAGACCGGCGGCGGGCCGGGAACGAGCCAGCCCGCGATGAGCCACGCGGCGATGGTCGCCAGAGCAGACTTGGCCACCTGCAGGGCCGGCGTGCGCCGGGGAGCGCGGAAGGCGGCGGTCATGCGCATGGCCCGAGCGTAGGCCGCGGCACCCCGCCGCGAAACCCGGCGTAGCATCGTCCCCATGCGCGCCACTGTCATCCACGCTGCCCGCGACATCCGCGTCGAGGAGGTGCCCGACCCCGAACTCTCGACGGGACGCGATGCGATCGTGCGCGTCCTCGCTGCGTGCGTCTGCGGCTCCGACCTGTGGCCGTATCGCGGCGTCACGGCGACCGATGAACCGCGGCGGATCGGCCATGAGTTCGTCGGCGTCGTCGAGGCGGTCGGTCCCGAGGTCGAGAACGTGCGCCCCGGCGATTTCGTCATCGCACCGTTCTATGTGTGCGACGGCACGTGCGTGAACTGCCGCAACGGCGTGAGCACGTCGTGCCTCGCGGGCGGCTGGTGGGGTCGCGACGACCGCTTCGGCGGATTCGCCGACGGCGGCCAGGGTGAGCGCGTGCGCGTTCCCCTCGCCGACGGCACGCTCGCGGTCGTGCCCGGCCCGATCGCCGACGAAGAGATCCCGGGCCTCCTCGCCCTCAGCGACGTCATGGGCACGGGCCACCACGCCGCGGTGTCGGCAGGCGTCACCGCCGGCGACACCGTCGTCGTCGTGGGCGACGGCGCCGTCGGCCTGTGCGCCGTCATCGCGGCCAAGCGACTCGGCGCCGCCACGATCATCGCGATGTCGCGGCATCCGCGTCGTCAGGAGCTCGCGCGTGAATTCGGGGCCACCCACATCGTCGAGGAGCGCGGTGACGAAGGCGTTGCGGCCGTTCGCGAGCTGACCGACGGCATCGGCGCCGACCGTGTGCTCGAGTGCGTCGGCACGAAGGAGTCGATGGACCAGGCGCTTCGCTCCACGCGTCCGGGCGGCATGGTCGGGTACGTGGGAGTGCCCAACGGCGGGCCCGAGCTGCCGATCGGGCGCATGTTCGAGCGCAATGTCGGCGTCAACGGGGGAGTCGCGCCCGTGCGCGGCTACATCGAAGAGCTGCTGCCCGACGTGCGCTCCGGTCGCATCCAGCCGGGCCGCGTCTTCGACCTCACCCTGCCGCTGGCCGAGGCCCCCGAGGCGTATGCCGCGATGGACGAGCGCCGCGCCGTGAAGGTGCTGCTGCAGCCGTGACGACGGATGCCGCGACGCACGTGCGCGGAGCGCTCGAGACGCTGCGCGCCGAACTCGACGAACGCATCAGTCGTCTCGACGAGACGCTCGCTCAGTTGCGCGCCGACCGCGGGGCCGAGACCGCCGACGACGAGCACGACCCCGAGGGCGCGCCCCTTTCGGCGGAGTGGTCGCGGCTTGCGGGGCTGCGCGCCGACGCCGCCCGAGAACGCGACGAGACCGAGGCCGCACTCGCGCGGAGCGCCACCGACGGCTTCGGGATCTGCACGGATTGCGGCACCGCGATTCCGCTCGCCCGTCTCGTCGCGCGACCGACCGCGACACGCTGCGTTCCGTGCGCGACGAAGGCCGGTTCATGACCTCGCGGCCCTCGGCGCCGTTCTGATACCCTGGAATGTCACTTCTGTGGCTCTCCCGTCACGTCCCGGTATCGGGTGCGTGACATCGCACGAAAACAATCCGCTTCGCTTCGGCTGACAATTCGTTCGCGTCCGCGTGTACGAAGAAGCCGAGCCCGAGACCCCCAACCCACAAGGACAACCCACTACATGACTAGCGCAACGACCGCCCCGGCCACCAAGCAGATCGCAATCAACGACATCGGCTCTGCTGAGGACTTCCTGGCCGCGGTCGAACTGACCATCAAGTCCTTCAACGACGGCGACCTCATCGAAGGCACCGTCGTGAAGGTCGACCGCGACGAGGTCCTCCTCGATGTCGGCTTCAAGACCGAGGGTGTCATCCCTTCTCGCGAGCTCTCGATCAAGCACGACGTCGACCCCAACGAGGTCGTCAAGGTCGGCGATGAGGTCGAGGCCCTCGTTCTCCAGAAGGAGGACAAGGAAGGCCGCCTCATCCTGTCCAAGAAGCGCGCACAGTACGAGCGCGCGTGGGGCGACGTCGAGAAGATCAAGGAAGACGACGGCGTCGTCACCGGTTCTGTCATCGAGGTCGTCAAGGGCGGTCTCATCGTCGACATCGGCCTGCGTGGGTTCCTCCCCGCATCGCTCATCGAGCTGCGCCGTGTCCGCGATCTGACGCCGTACCTCGGCCAGGAGATCGAGGCCAAGATCCTCGAACTCGACAAGAACCGCAACAACGTCGTGCTCTCGCGCCGCGCTCTGCTCGAGCAGACGCAGTCCGAGTCGCGCTCGAACTTCCTCAACAACCTGCACAAGGGCCAGGTCCGCAAGGGCACGGTCTCGTCGATCGTCAACTTCGGTGCGTTCGTCGACCTGGGTGGCGTCGACGGTCTCGTCCACGTCTCCGAGCTGTCGTGGAAGCACATCGAGCACGCGTCTGAGGTCGTCGAGGTCGGTCAGGAAGTCACCGTCGAGATCCTCGAGGTCGACCTGGACCGCGAGCGCGTCTCGCTCTCCCTCAAGGCGACGCAGGAAGACCCGTGGCAGGTGTTCGCCCGCACACACGCGATCGGTCAGGTCGCTCCGGGCAAGGTCACCAAGCTCGTGCCGTTCGGTGCGTTCGTTCGGGTCGCCGACGGCATCGAGGGCCTCGTGCACATCTCGGAGCTCTCCGGCAAGCACGTCGAGCTCGCCGAGCAGGTCGTGTCGGTCGGCGAAGAGGTCTTCGTCAAGATCATCGACATCGACCTCGAGCGTCGCCGCATCTCGCTCTCGCTCAAGCAGGCGAACGAGTCGGTCGACCCCTTCGGTACCGAGTTCGACCCCGCCCTCTACGGCATGGCCACCGAGTACGACGACAACGGGGAGTACAAGTACCCCGAGGGCTTCGACTCGGAGACCAACCAGTGGAAGGAAGGCTTCGACGAGCAGCGCGAGAAGTGGGAGCAGGAGTACGCCGCTGCCCACTCGCGCTGGGAGGCGCACAAGGCTGCCGTCACGAAGGCAGCCGAGGCCGAGGCCAACGCCCCCGCCGACACGGGCGCTTCGTCGTCGAGCTTCACCTCCGAGGCCGGCGGCGGAACGCTCGCCGACGACGAGGCGCTCGCTGCGCTCCGCGAGAAGCTCTCGGGTCGCTGATCCGACACTGCTGATCGAGGACTAGCTCCTCGACACCGCCAAGAGGCCAGGACCTTCGGGTCTTGGCCTCTTCGGCGTATCCGGCACTCCGGGTGCGCACCCCGCGGCATCCGGAGTGCCGGGCAACGCCGCGCCCGCCCGCGCGGTAGCGTCGCATCATGTCTTGGCCGCCCGCCCTTCGCCGCGTCGGTCGCGCGCAGTTCGAGGACCGCACGCGCGCCCGGACGACGGTGCTCAACCAGCTGCTGCTGGGCGCTGTCGTGCTCATCATCACGCTCATCGCCATCATCGGCGACTTCCCCGGTAACACGCCCATGTTCTTCGCCGCGGTGCTCGTCGTGTTCATCGGAGCCGGCGTGGCGATCGCGGTGCCGTGGAACAGCCTCCCGCAGGGGGTGAGCGTCGTCCTGCCGCTCGTCGATGTCGCAGCGATCGCGGTCATGCGCGAATCCAGCCCGACGGCGGGTTTCGGAATCCTCTGGATCTTTCCCGCGATGTGGCTCGCATCGGGCTTCGGCTTGGTGGGCCTGTTCGTGTCGATCCTCACGATCTGCGCGGTCTACGGATTCCAGACATTCCTGCCGGGTCGGCCGCTGACGTTCTCGGCGCTGCTGCTGCCGGTCGCCGTCGTCGCCCTGTCCACGACGAGTTACCTCACGGCGAGGCGCTCGCGCGTGCAGCGGATCCTGCTCGACAGCCAGACGCGGATCCTGGGCCAGGCTCTGGAAAACGCCCGCGAGCAGGAGCAGACCGTGACGAGCGTTTTGGATGCCGTCGACTTCGGCATCATCCGCGTGGCGGAGGACGGCCGCGTCGCGGTGCGCAACGACGCGCACGGGCGCCTGCAGCGCGCCAAGGACACGCGAGCCGAACAGGAGGCGACGACCCTCGTGCCCGCGTATGCCCGCGACGGGATCACGCTTCTGCCCTCCGAAGAGCAGCCCCTCGCCCGGGCGATGCGCGGTGAGACGTTCGACGACGAGGTCATCTGGTTCGGCGAGCCCGGTGAACAGCGCCGTGCGCTCAACGTGACCGCGCGACGCCTGAGCGACGATGACGGGCAGGCGACGGGAACAGTCATCGTCTCGCGCGACATCACGACGGAGCTCATCGCGGTGCGCGCCCGCGAAGACCTCGTGGCGTCGGTATCGCACGAACTGCGCACGCCACTCACCGCGATCGTCGGCTACCTCGACCTCGTGCTCGATGAAGACCTGTCGCCGTCGGCGCGCCGTGGGCTCGAAGTCGCCGAGCGCAACGCGCACCGGCTGCTCTCGATCGTGTCCGACATCCTCGCGGCATCCAGCTCCGACCGCACGACGGTCGAGCTCAGCATCCGCCCGCAGCAGACCGACATCGCCTCGATCGCGACGGCCGCGATCGAGCTGCAGGATCCTCGCGCCGCGGAGCGCGGCATCCGAATCGATTCCACGGGCGTCGAGAGCGCCGTCGCGTTCGTCGACGCGTCGCGCATCCGTCAGGTGCTCGACAATCTGCTCTCGAACGCTGTCAAGTACAACAAGGACGGCGGGACGATCGAAGTGGGCACGACGAGCGACGACGTGCACGCGTGGATCGTCGTGCGGGATTCGGGCCGCGGGATCTCCGACTCCGAGATGCCGCGGCTGTTCCACAGGTTCTTCCGCTCCGATGCCGTGCGCATGACTTCGACGCACGGGAGCGGACTGGGGCTCGCGATCAGCCGGGACATCGTCCGCTCTCACGGAGGCGAGATCACGGTGCAGAGCGAACTGGGGTCGGGAACGACATTCGTGGTGCGGCTGCCCCTGGGCGCGCACCGCGTCGAACCATCGGAAGGAACCGAATGACCCTCGACCTTTTCTCCGTCGCGGTGATGACAGCTGTCGTCGTCGTCGCCAGTAGCGTCGTGTTCATCACGGGATCGATTCTGCGGCGCGACGACGGCGCGGGTCGCATGTGGGGCCTGGCGTTCCTCGCCGCCGTGCTGACCTCGGTCAGCTATCTGATCTGGACGACGGCTCCGGATGCCTGGTGGGCGATCGCGATCGGCAATGGGGCCTTCGTGGTGATCCCGGGCTGCATCTGGCTCGGATGCCGCGCCTACAACGCGCGACGGCTGCTCGTGGCGGGTCTCATCGTTGCCGCCGCCGCGGTTGCGGCCGTCATCGCTGTTCTCATCGCGGGGCCAGGGGGCGGAGCGTGGGCCGGCGCGCCTGTCCTGTTCGTCGGCATCCTCGTCTTCGCAGCCCTCGGCGCCGCCGAGAGCCTTCGCGATGAGATGGGGAGCAACCGCAACGCGTGGAGCCTCGTCGCGGTGCTGGGGTTCCAGTCCGCGTACTACCTCGTGCGCACCGTCGTGTTCCTCGTCGCCGGCCCGGACAGCGAGATCTTCCGCACGTGGCTGGACACGATCGCCACGAGCTTCGTCACGATCCTGACCACGATCGTCGCGGTCGTCGTCGCCTCGGTGCTGCTGTCGGACCGCGCCGGATCCGTCGGGGTGGTTGCCTCGCGCGGTCTCACCCTCACCGATGACGACGTGCTGCCCGAGATGTCCTTCGCCTACGTGCTGCTCGGGATGAGCGGTCGCGCGCGACGCCGGGGCGAACTCGTCGGCGTCATCTCGGTGCGCATCGACGACCTGCCGGCGATCTCGACGGCGTTCGGGACCGAGGCGGCCTCGAGCGTCGCCGACGCCTTCCGCACGGTCGTGCGGCGCTTCGCTCCCACGAGCGCGTTCGTCGGCCACGACGGGGCGACGGGCCTCTTCGTCGGCATCCAGCCAGGGTCGGCAGCCGACGCGCGGCGCACGGCGGAGCGCATACGTCGGGGGCTCTTCGACGAGCTGAGCGGCGTCGTCGGCGCTGTGATCCCGGTCGTAGGCGTCAGCGTCGCGCTCAGTGACACGACCGGCTACGAGCCCGCCACGCTCATGAGCGCGGCACGCCGCGCGGCGATGGACGCCGCGCGCGGCTCGGATGCTTCGGTCGTCGTGGTCAGCGTGTGAGGCGGTAGCCCACGCCGCGGACGGTCTCGATCCACCGGGGCTGCGTCGGCCGTTCGCCGAGCTTTCGGCGCACGTTGGCCATGTGCACCTCGATCGCGCGGGCGTCCGCGTCGCTCACGAACTCACTCGCCCCGTGGTGGTCACCGCGCAGCATGAGAGCCAGCTCGCTCTTGCTGACGACGCGGCCACGCGCGGTGAGCAGGCCGGCGACGATGTCGAACTCGCTGCGCGTCAGGTCGAGGTTCTGCCCGTCGCGCACCGCGATCCGCATGCCGGGGTGCACGCGCAGTCCCCGATGCCCGAGCCATCCGTCGTCCGGATCCTCCGCAAGGGCAGGGGAGGGCAGCGGGGTGTCGATCGCCGCGTCACCCGAGGCGGTGTGCACGCGGGGGCGGCGCAGCATCGCTTCGATGCGCGCGCGAAGCTCACGGGGCCGGAACGGCTTGGTGATGTAATCGTCCGCGCCGGATTCGAGCCCCTGCAGGGCATCGATCTCTTCGCTGCGCGCCGTGAGCATCACGATGTAGGTGTTGCTGATGGCGCGGATCCGCTTTGCGGTCTCGAACCCGTCGATGCCGGGCATGCTGACATCCAATGTCGTCACGACGGGTTGCGTGGTCCGCACGAGCTCGATCCCATCGAGTCCGGACCCGGCCGCGTGCACCGTGAAGCCCGCGGATTCGAGCACGTCAGTCAGGAGCTGCCGGATGTCGGCTTCGTCCTCGATCACGACGGCGACACGGCTGTCCGGCACCTGCACACCTCCGGTATCAGACGGGTCGCTCTCGGTCGGCGAATCGACAACGGTGATGATATCCCAGAAGCGGTGCCGGAACGCGTTGGCTGGAGTGGGCGAGTTCACCGTCAGGTGACCGGATTCGTGGACGGCGCGGCGCCCGCCCCGACCCCCAGGATCAGAGCGAGCGCCGCGGACAGCGCCGCGATGCCGGAGCGCGCACGGCCCTGCGCGCCAGCGGACCCACCGGCCGACGCCCCCGCGTCGGCCGGAGTCGCGGCCCCCACCGCAACGTGGTCCACGGTGGTCGCACGGCTCATCGCGCAACCTCCGGCAGAAGTGCTCCCGAGTCCCCGGCTTTTCGGGTTCCGCGGGACTCGGGAGCGGGGATCAGTCTGGTCGGCCCGAGGAGAGCGACGAGACTGATCAGCATGGGCATCGTGTCGCCCTTCGTCGTGGTAACCCCGCCGTCCCCCGCGGCGGTGATCGTCACGACGCGGTGCGCCACGAGTGTGCTCGTGAGCTCGCTGGGCAAGCTCACGATGTCGCGGAACCCCAGATCCGCAACGGGCTTCTTCGTAGTGAGGACCGGGTCGTCCGTCGTGGTCTCCGGCTCCAGGGAACCCGAGATCACGACGGACGCCCTGATCACGCCGGCGGCGGTGGACCCCAGGCGACACCGCTTGCGCCTCCCAGGACGGCGAGCGCCCACGGGGGAGACCGGTGCGAGGCTGCGTGGTGCCAGCATGTCGGTCTCCTGTCGGTCTCGTGTCGTTCGGAAGCAGAGGTACGTCACGCCGGGGCTTCGCCCGCGGCGGTGACGATGATCCTGCCGGTCTTGCCCTTCCCCCGTGGTGCGGGACCGGCGAGGTGTTTCGGCGATGAATCGAACGTATGGCGGCTACCGCAAGGGCGCCTTGAGTAAGCCTCAGCACCGCCCAAAGATCCACTCCTTGAGCAAAACCTGAGGTTCATGCAGATGAATACGCATGCGTCCGGTGATGCCGGCGCGCGTGGCATGCTCGTGCCATGCCGCTCATCGCTCTCACCGGCGGGATCGCGTCGGGCAAGTCCACGATCGCCGCGCGTCTTGCCGAACTCGGTGCCGTGATCGTCGATGCGGACCAGATCGTCCGCGACGTACAGCGCCCGGGCTCTCCGGTCCTCGCGGAGATCGCCGAGCAGTTCGGCGATGACGTGGTTCTTCCCGACGGGTCCCTCGATCGCCCCGCTCTCGCGGCGCGGGCTTTCGGGAACCCTGCCGACGTCGCCCGCCTCAACGCCATCGTGCATCCTGCCGTGGCGACGGCGTCGCAGCGCCGCTTCGCTGCGGCCTTCGCCGACCGTGCCGACGCCGTCGTCGTGTACGACGTGCCGCTGCTCGTCGAGGCTCGCGTCGGCGACCCCTGGGACCTGATCGTCGTCGCCCACGCGCCGGTCCACGTGCGCCGAGCACGGATGGTCGACCTGCGGGGAATGACCGAGACGGATGCCGACGCCCGGCTCGCGTCTCAGGTCTCGGATGCCGCACGCCTGGCGATCGCGGATGTCGTCATCGACACAGCAGGGACGGTGGGGGAGACCCTGCGGCAGGTCGATGCGCTGTGGGACGCGCTCCCACAGCACATCGCGGCGCGCGCCGCCGGCTGACGTTTCGAGGCCGATCCCGCCCGGATGTCTGAGCCCGCGCCTACGCTGGAAGGGTGCAGACGACGCGATCCGTGCGGCCCTTCGAAGTCATCAGCGACTTTTCCCCGTCCGGCGATCAGCCTCAGGCGATCGCCGAGCTCGCGGCGCGCATCAATGCGGGTGAGACCGATGTCGTCCTGCTGGGCGCCACCGGAACCGGAAAGTCGGCGACGACAGCCTGGCTCATCGAAGCAGTCCAGCGCCCCACTCTCGTGCTCGCGCACAACAAGACCCTCGCGGCGCAGCTCGCCAACGAGTTCCGTGAGCTCTTGCCCAACAACGCCGTCGAGTACTTCGTGTCGTACTACGACTACTACCAGCCCGAGGCGTACGTGCCGCAGACCGATACCTTCATCGAGAAGGACTCGTCGATCAACTCCGAGGTCGAGCGGTTGCGTCACTCGACGACGAATTCGCTGCTGAGCCGCCGCGACGTCGTCGTGGTGTCCACGGTGTCGTGCATCTACGGTCTCGGTTCGCCCGAAGAGTATCTGCGGGCGATGGTCGCACTGCAGCGGGGCGAGCGGTACGACCGCGACGCTCTCATCCGCAAGTTCATCGCGATGCAGTACAACCGCAACGACGTCGACTTCTCGCGCGGCAACTTCCGCGTTCGCGGCGACACGATCGAGATCATCCCGGTGTACGAGGAGTACGCCGTGCGCATCGAGATGTTCGGTGACGAGATCGAGGGGCTGTACATGCTGCACCCCCTCACGGGTGAGGTGGTGCAGAAGCTCGACTCCGTGCCGATCTTCCCCGCGACGCACTACGCGGCCGGGACCGACACCGTTCAGCGCGCGATCGGCACGATCGAGCACGAGCTGAGCGAGCGGCTGCGTGAGCTCGAGTCGCAGAACAAGCTGCTCGAGGCGCAGCGGCTGCGCATGCGCACGACGTTCGATCTCGAGATGCTGCAGCAGCTGGGCTTCTGCTCGGGCATCGAGAACTACTCGCGCCACCTCGACGGCCGCTCCCCGGGCGAGCCGCCGCACACGCTGCTGGACTTCTTCCCCGATGACTTCCTCATGGTCATCGACGAATCGCACGTCGCGGTGCCCCAGATCGGTGCCATGTACGAAGGCGACGCGTCACGCAAGCGCACTCTCGTCGAGCACGGCTTCCGCCTTCCCAGCGCCCTCGACAACCGGCCGCTGCGCTGGGACGAGTTCAAGAACCGTGTCGGGCAGACCGTCTACCTCTCGGCGACGCCGGGCCGTTACGAGATGGGCATCGCCGACGGCGTCGTCGAGCAGATCATCCGCCCGACCGGACTGGTCGACCCTCAGATCGTCGTCAAGCCGTCCAAGGGGCAGATCGACGACCTGCTCGAAGAGATCCGCCTGCGCGTCGAGCGCAATGAGCGTGTGCTCGTGACGACGCTGACGAAGAAGATGGCCGAAGAGCTCACCGACTTCCTCGGCGAGCACGGCGTGCGGGTGCGCTATCTGCACTCCGACGTCGACACGCTGCGGCGTGTCGAGCTGCTCAGCGAACTGCGCGCCGGGGTCTACGACGTGCTCGTGGGGATCAACCTGCTGCGCGAAGGGCTCGACCTGCCCGAGGTCTCGCTCGTGGCGATCCTCGACGCCGACAAAGAGGGGTTCCTGCGCAGCGGCACCTCGCTCATCCAGACGATCGGCCGCGCGGCGCGCAACGTCTCGGGTGAAGTGCACATGTACGCCGATCGGATGACCGATTCGATGCGCAACGCAATCGAAGAGACCGACCGACGTCGTGACAAGCAGCTCGCGTACAACAAAGAGCACGGTATCGATCCGCAGCCCCTGCGCAAGCGCATCGCAGACATCACCGACGCCCTGGCGCGCGAGGCATCCGACACCGACCGGATGCTGTCGCGCCGAGACTCGTCGCGCGTCGCGTCGGGCAAGGGCAAGGCACCGACCCCACGGTCACTCAGTTCGAAGGGCCGGCGCGAGGGGATCGCGGCCGAGGGTGCCGAGCAGCTCGAGGCGACGATCGCCGACCTCAGCGCGCAGATGCTCGTCGCGGCCGAAGAGCTCAAGTTCGAGCTTGCGGCGCGACTCCGCGACGAAGTGCAGGACCTCAAGCGCGACCTGCGCGCCATGGAGCGCGCGGGGCACGCGTAGCCGTCGCCTGCATGCATCGCACAGAACCGGCCGGTGTCGGCGGAGGCGGTGTGTGAGCACCCTCTCATATTGCTATCGCGTCGCGGTGCGCAGATTTAGGCTCGGCATCCGGAGCGTCACGTCGTGGTGATCACGCGCGAACGTGTCTGCCCGATTCCACCCCCAGAGGAAGCAGTCACATGCCACACATGTCACAACCC
Organism: Microbacterium sp. Y832; assembly: GCF_057669765.1. Classification (NCBI taxonomy): domain Bacteria; kingdom Bacillati; phylum Actinomycetota; class Actinomycetes; order Micrococcales; family Microbacteriaceae; genus Microbacterium; species Microbacterium sp. Y832. The sequence goes on from NZ_JBYHFM010000003.1 coordinate 125,552, forward strand.
CGGCGCGCTGCGGCACGCCGACGCCTTGCGGTCGGAGCGGCATTCGCCACCGCAGCGCTCGCCGCCGGCACCCTCGTCGCCGCCCCGGCTCAAGCCGCCGATCCCGTCACGGTCAACCTCGTGACGATGAACGACTTCCACGGCCGTATCGGGGCCGCCGCACCCGCCGGCGGCGCTGCCGCGCTGGCGACGGCCGTGAAGTCGTTCCGCGACGCCAACGACAACACGATCTTCGCTGCGGCGGGCGACTTGATCGGTGCGTCGACGTTCGAGTCCTTCATCCAGCAGGATCTGCCGACGATCGAGGCGCTCAACGCCGCGGGACTTGACGTCAGCGCGGCCGGAAACCACGAGTTCGACGGCGGGTGGGCCGACCTGCGTGATCGCGTGCAGAACGCCGCGGACTGGGAGTACATCAGCGCGAACGTCTGGGACACCGAGACCGATGACCATGCGCTGGCGCCGTACTGGGTGCGCACCGTCGACGGTGTGTCGGTCGGCTTCATCGGAGCGGTGACGGAAGACCTGCCGTCACTGGTCAACCCCGCAGGCATCGCGACGCTCGATGTGCGCCCGATCGTCTCGAGCGTCAACGCCGTCGCCGCCGATCTCAGCGATGGCGACGCCTCGAACGGGGAGGCCGATGTCGTCGTGCTGCTCGTGCACGAGGGTGCGGAGGACACCTCCTACGCGACGGCGACCGACCCGGCGACGGGCTTCGGCGCGATCGTGAACGGCGTGGGTCCCGAGGTCAACGCGATCGTCTCCGGGCACACCCACCTGGCGTATTCGCACGAAGTGCCCTACGCGGGGGACACGGGACTGCGGCCCGTCATCTCGTCGGGGCAGTACGGCGAGAAGTTCAGCAACATGGTCATCACGATCGACCCCGAGACGAAGACCGTGCAGTCGATGGACAACACCGTCTACAGCATGTACGACGCGGGGGGCGCGGCCGCCTACGTGCCCGACCCGACCGTGACGGCCATCGTCGATCAGGCGGTCGCCGACGCGGCTCAGCTCGGAGCCGCCCCGCTCGGCACTCTCTCGGCAGACATCAACCGCGCCAAGCTTCGCAACGGCACGACCGAGAACCGCGGCGCCGAATCGACGCTCGGCAACTTCGTCGCCGACGCGCAGCTGTGGGCCGTGCAGCGCACCGATCCGACGGCGCAGATCGCGTTCATGAACCCGGGGGGTCTGCGCACCGACATGACGTACGCTCCCGACGGTGTGCTCACGTACCGTGAGGCCGCGAACGTCCAGCCGTTCGCCAACACCCTCGTCGCATTGACCCTGACGGGGAGGCAGATCACCGCGCTGCTCGAGCAGCAGTGGCAGCCGGCCGGAGCCGCGCGACCCTTCCTCAAGCTCGGCATCTCGTCAGGGTTGACGTACACCTTCGACCCCGCGGCGCCCGAGGGCAGCCGCGTCGCGAACGTGCAGTTCGAGGGCGCTCCGATCGATCCCACGGCCGGATACCGCGTGGTGGCGAACTCGTTCCTGGCCTCGGGTGGGGACAACTTCGCCGTGTTCCCGGAGGGAACCGCGCGAGCAGACACCGGCCAGGCTGACCTCGCGGCGATGGTCGACTACATGGCGTTCGTCGGCACGGCCTCGCCCGACTACGCGCAGCGTTCGATCGGGCTCGCGCTGTCGGCACCGCCCGCGGGCGGCTACACCGCCGGCTCGACGATCGACGTCTCGCTCTCGTCACTGGACTTCTCGACGACCGAGCCGAAAGCCGACACGGTGTCGGTGGCGATCGGCGGCACCGTCGTCGGCACAGCGCCCGTGGATTCCACGGTGAGTGACGCGGTGCTCGACGTCACAGGAACCGCGAACCTGTCGGTCATCGTGCCGACCGGTGTGAGCGGCACGGTGCCGCTGACGATCACGACGCTGGCGGGAACGGCGATCGAGGTGCCGATCACGGTCGCCGAACCGGTCGCCAAGAGCGCGACGATCACGCTCGGAGTGCCGAGTCGGATCCTCGCCAAATACGGCGCGGCGATTCAGTACAACGTCGCCGTCATCGCCGGGAAAGGCGTTCCCGCGGGCGAGGTCGTGATCTTCGACGGCAACCGCCGCATTGCGACGGCGACCCTGACGGCGAAGGACCGCGGAGTCGTCTCGGTGAAGCTGCCCACCCTGAGTCGCGGGGTGCACCTGCTCTCGGCGACGTACGCCGGAAGCGACGCGCACGACACGTCGCAGAGCTTCCGTCTGCCCGTCATCGTGTGGTGACGAACGGTCGGTGACCGAATGGATGCCGCAGGCCCAGGCCGGCGGCATCCATTCGTCGTCCGTGCGGATTCGCGCGAGGCGAACACGCTTTCGATCCCATGTCCGAGGCCCCGCCTAAACTTGTCGGGTGCCCATCGTCCCCGTCGTCACGCCCGATCACACGCCCGGAGGCTCCGGTTCGAGCCACGTCGTCGCGCGTCCCTTCCCCGCGTCCGGACACGGGAGCGGCACGCTCAGCGTGCGCGGTGCTCGCGTGCACAACCTCAAGAACGTCGACCTCGACATCCCGCGCGATTCGCTCGTCGTCTTCACGGGTCTGTCCGGCTCGGGCAAGTCGAGCCTCGCGTTCGACACGATCTTCGCCGAGGGGCAGCGTCGCTACGTCGAATCACTGAGCGCCTACGCGCGGCAGTTCCTCGGACAGGTCGACCGCCCCGACGTCGACTTCATTGAAGGGCTCAGCCCTGCCGTGTCGATCGACCAGAAATCGACCAACCGCAACCCGCGCTCCACGGTCGGCACGATCACCGAGATCCACGACTACATGCGTCTGCTGTGGGCGCGCATCGGCGTGCCCCACTGCCCCGAGTGCGGCGAGCGCATCCAGCGGCAGACGGTGCAGCAGATCGCCGACCAGCTGATGGAGCTCCCCGAGCGCACGCGCTACCAGGTCGTCGCCCCCGTCGTATCCCAGAAGAAGGGCGAATTCGTCGACCTCTTCGCAGAGCTCGGCGCGAAGGGGTACGCCCGGGCGATCGTCGACGGCGAGCTCATCCAGCTCGCCGAGCCGCCGAAGCTCAAGAAGAGCTACAAGCACGACATCGCCGTCGTCGTCGACCGGCTCGTCGCGGGCCCGGACATCCTCAGCCGGGTCACCGATTCCGTCGAGACGGCACTGGGTCTGGCCGGCGGCATCGTGCAGGTCAATTTCGTCGACGAAGAGGGCGACGACGCGTGGCAGTCGTTCTCCGAGAAGCTCGCGTGCCCGAACGGCCACGCGCTGCAGCTGACCGAGATCGAGCCGCGCACCTTCTCGTTCAACGCGCCGTTCGGCGCCTGTCCCGCCTGCTCCGGGCTGGGTACCCGCATGTCGGTCGACGTCGAGCTCATGCTCGGTGATGAGGAGCTCTCGATCAGCGAGGGTGTCCTGGTGCCGTGGACGACGCAGGGCAAGGGGCTCTACCAGTACTACGAGCGGCTGCTCGAAGGCCTCGCACGCGACCTCGATTTCTCGCTCGATACGCCGTGGAAAGACCTGCCCGAATCGGTGCGCGAAGCCGTGCTGCGAGGCGAGGACTACAAAGTCTCCGTCAAATGGCGCAACCGCTACGGCCGTGAGATGCGTTACACGTCGGGGTTCGAGGGCGTCGTCCCATACATCGAACGGCAGTACCTGCAGGCCGAGTCCGACACGCAGCGGCAGCGGTGGTCCGAGTACCTGCGCGAAGTGCCGTGTCCGGTCTGCAACGGTGATCGACTCAAGCCCGAAGTCCTCGCGGTGCTCGTGCACGGCCACTCCATCGCCGATGCGTCGCGGTTGAGCCTCGCCGAGTCGCGGGAGTTCTTCGCGACGCTCGAACTGACCGAGCGCGAAGCGCAGATCGCTGCTGCCGTGCTGCGCGAGATCCGCGCACGCCTCGACTTCCTCCTCCAAGTGGGGCTCAACTATCTGAGTCTCGGCCGGTCGGCCGGCTCGCTGTCAGGCGGCGAAGCGCAGCGCATCCGCCTCGCGACGCAGATCGGCTCGGGGCTGACGGGCGTGCTGTACGTGCTCGATGAGCCCTCGATCGGCCTGCACCAGCGTGATAACCGACGGCTCATCGAGACCCTGGTCACTCTGCGCGACCTCGGCAACACCCTCATCGTCGTCGAGCACGACGAAGAGACGATCCACGCGGCCGACTGGGTCGTCGACATCGGGCCGCGTGCCGGTGTCGACGGCGGCGAGGTGGTGCACTCGGGTCCGCTCGCTTCGCTCCTCGAGGACTCCGCCTCGATCACGGGCGACTACCTCGCCGGGCGCCGCGAGATCCCGATCCCGGCGAAGCGGCGCAAGATCGACAAGAAGCGTCAGATCACGGTCGTCGGGGCGCGAGAGAACAACCTCAAGAACATCACGGTCGACTTCCCGCTCGGCGTGCTGACGGCCGTGACGGGTGTCAGCGGCTCGGGCAAGTCGACGCTGGTCAACGGCATCCTCTACGAAGTCCTCGCGAGCCGTCTCAACGGCGCACGCCGCGTCGCGGGCAAGCACACGCGCGTGACGGGGCTCGACAACCTCGACAAGGTCGTGCACGTCGACCAGGCGCCGATCGGACGCACACCCCGATCCAACCCCGCGACCTACACGGGCGTGTTCGACCGCGTCCGCTCGCTGTTCAGCGACACGCCCGAAGCAAAGGCTCGGGGCTACCAGCCCGGCCGGTTCAGCTTCAACGTGAAAGGCGGCCGGTGCGAGGCGTGCTCGGGCGACGGCACGATCAAGATCGAGATGAACTTCCTGCCCGATGTGTACGTCGATTGCGAGGTGTGCCATGGCAAGCGGTACAACCGCGACACGCTGTCGGTGCACTACAAGGGCAAGAACATCGCCGAAGTGCTCGAGATGCCGATCGCCGAGGCCGCCGAGTTCTTCGAGCCGATCCAGGCGATCCACCGCTACCTCAAGACCCTCGTCGATGTGGGTCTCGGCTACGTTCGACTCGGCCAGTCCGCCACGACGCTGTCCGGCGGTGAGGCGCAGCGCGTCAAGCTCGCGACAGAGCTGCAGCGCCGGTCGAACGGCCGCTCGATCTATGTGCTCGACGAGCCGACGACGGGTCTGCACTTCGAAGACGTCGCCCGCCTGCTCGAAGTGCTCAACAGCTTGGTCGACAAGGGCAACACCGTCATCGTGATCGAGCACAACCTCGACGTCATCAAGTCGGCCGACTGGGTCATCGACCTCGGTCCCGAGGGTGGCGCCGGCGGCGGCGAGGTCATCGCGACGGGCACGCCTGAGCGCGTCGCCCGTGCCGAGGGCAGCCACACCGGCGTCTTCCTCGCCGAAGTGCTCGAGGGTCAAGGACCGGGTATCCAGCGCAAGGCGGGCTGACGCATGACCCGATCCGTTCCCACGGTCGCGTACAAGCCGAAGCCGGGGGAGATCCCGACGAACCCCGGCGTCTACCGATTCCGTGACCGCGACGGACGGGTGCTCTACGTCGGCAAGGCGAAGAACCTGCGCGCACGGCTGTCGAACTACTTCGCTCCGTTGCACACGCTCCACGAGCGCACGCGGCGGATGGTCACGACCGCGGCCTCCGTCGAATGGACCGTCGTCGCGACCGACGTCGATTCGCTGCAGCTCGAATACCAGTGGATCAAGGAGTTCGATCCGCCGTTCAACGTTCGCTACCGCGACGACAAGTCGTACCCGTTCATGGCCGTCACCCTCGCCGACGAGGCGCCGCGCGTCCTCGTGACGCGCAATCGCCGGATCGCGGGGGCGAAGTACTTCGGGCCGTACCCGAAGGTGTGGGCCGTCCATGACACGATCGACCAACTCATCAAGGTCTTCCCGATCCGTACCTGCAGCGATGCGTCGTACAAGAAGGCGATGTCGACGGGGCGGCCGTGCTTCCCCGGTCAGATCGGCCGCTGCGGCGGCCCGTGCTCGATGCGCGTCACGATCGAGGAGCACCGCGCGGTCGTCGATGACTTCGTCGCGTTCATGGCTGGCGGCGACCAGCGGTTCACGCGCGACTTGACCGCCCGCATGCGCGAGGCCGCCGCAGCGATGGACTACGAAGCGGCCGCCGTCTACCGCGACCGGCTGCAGGCGATCGACGCCGTCTTGAACAAGAGCGCCCTCGTGCTGGCCGAAGACACCGACGCCGACCTGTTCGGCATCGCCGAAGACGAACTCGCCGCCGCCGTGCAGCATTTCGTCATCCGGGGCGGGCGCGTGCGCGGCGTGCGAGCGACGACCCTCGAGAAAGAGCTCGACATCTCGGGCGGGGACCTCGTCGACCAGGTCCTGCAGCGCGCCTACGGCGACGCCGCCGGTGCTGACATCCCGCGGCAGGTGCTCGTGCCTTCGATGCCCGAGGACGCGACCGAGCTCGAGACCTGGCTGCGTGAGCGACGCGGTCGGAACGTGTCGATCCAGATCGCGCAGCGCGGACGCAAAGCCGAGCTGATGAAGACCGCGACGCTCAACGCCCAGCAGGCCCTCATGCTGCACAAGACCCGGCGCACGAGCGACTACGTCGCCCGCACGCAGGCGCTCACCGATCTGCAGGAGGCGCTCGGAATCGCCGAGGCCCCCCTTCGGATCGAGTGCTTCGATGTGTCGCACCTGAGCGGGACGAACGTCGTCGCCTCGATGGTCGTGTTCGAAGACGGCCTGCCCCGCAAGGACCAGTACCGGTCGTTCGGCATTCCCGAGACGACGGATGACACCGACTCGCTCTACCAGGTGCTGACGCGACGTCTGGCGTATCTCGATCGGCCCGAGGCGCGCGACCCTTCACCGGGCTCCGGCAACGACGACGCGGGATCAGCGGCCGAGGGCGCAGACGCAGCGGCAGGGGAGCGGAAGCGGCCTCGGTTCGCGTACCGTCCGCAGCTGCTCGTCGTCGACGGCGGCAAGCCCCAGGTCGAGGCGGCTGCCCGTGCGCTGCACGATGCCGGGCGTGCCGAGATCGCGCTGTGCGGTATCGCCAAGCGGCTCGAAGAGGTGTGGCTTCCGGGTGAGGATTTCCCGGTGATCCTGCCGCGCACGAGCGAGGCGCTCTACCTCCTGCAGCGGCTTCGCGACGAAGCCCACCGTTTCGCGATCTCGCACCAGCGCAAGCGACGTCGACGCGACATCCAGAGCGTACTGGCCGAGGTCCCGGGCCTCGGCGAGACGAGGATCAAAGCGCTTCTGCGCCACTTCGGCTCGGTCACGGCGTTGAAGGCGGCGAGCCCCGAAGAGATCTCGGAGCTGCCGGGCATCGGCCCCAAGCTCGCCGGGACGATCCACGCCCACCTCGCGACTCGATAGGCTGAGTTCCTGGACGGGGGGCTTATGAGCGACGATTCCCGGCGTGACGCCGGTGAAGTGCTGATCGTGACGGGGCTGTCCGGTGCCGGTCGGTCCACGGCTGCGAACGCGCTCGAAGACCTCGACTGGTACGTCGTCGACAACCTCCCGCCGCAGATGTTCAAGCCCCTGCTCGATCTGACCGAGATCGCGGGTGAGGCGCTGCCCAAGGTCGCCGTCGTCGTCGACGCGCGCGGCCGCGACATCTTCTCCGAGCTTCCCGAGGTGATGCGGACGCTGCGCGAGCGCCGCCCCGTCCGGTCGATCTTCCTCGATGCATCCGACGACGTGCTCGTGCGACGCTTCGAGGCGGTGCGCCGCCCGCACCCGCTGCAGGGCGACGGCACCATCCTCGACGGCATCCGGCAGGAGCGCGAACGACTCGCGCCCGTGCGCGAGCGGGCGGACATCATCGTCGACACGTCGCTGCTCAACGTGCATCAGCTGTCGACGCGCGTCGTCGATCTCTTCTCCGAAGAAGGCGCGGCGCGGCACACGCTCACGATCATGAGCTTCGGTTTCAAGTACGGTCTGCCTCCTGACGCCGACATCGTCGCCGACATGCGATTCCTCCCGAACCCGTTCTGGCAAGAGGACCTGCGCGCCCTCACGGGCGAAGACCCACGGGTGCGCGACTACGTGCTGAGCCAGCAGGGCGCCGAGCAGTTCATCGACTCCTACGCCGAGTCGCTCGTGCCCGTGCTCGAGGGGTATCAGCGCGAGAACAAGCGGCACTCCGTCGTCGCGATCGGATGCACGGGAGGCAAGCACCGCTCGGTCGTGATGTCGCGTGAGCTCGCGAGCCGGCTGTCGAAGGTTTCCGGCGTCGCCGTGCGCATCAAGCACCGCGACCTCGGGAGGGAGTGAGCGGCGGTCGACGACTCCGCGCGAGAGTAAGCTGGACGATCGTCCCCGTTCCCATCTGTGAGGAGAGACGTGTCGCTGACCGCCGACGTGAAGGCCGAACTGATCACCGTGAGGGATCCGCGCCCGTCGGCCCGTGTCGCCGAGCTGACCGCGCTCCTGCGGTTCTCGGGCGGGCTCCACTCGATCGCCAACCGCGTGGCTGTCGAGGCTGAACTCGACTCCGACCGTCTCGCACGTCGCGTCGCCCGTGAGTTGATGGAGATCTACGGCGTGCGGCCCGAACTCGTGCACGTGCAGGGCTCCGGCGGACGCTCCGGCAACAACTTCGCCGTGCGGGTCATCGACGGCGGTGAGACGCTCGCGCGCCAGACGGGTCTGCTCGATCAGCGCCGCCGACCCGTGCGCGGCCTGCCGAACAAGCTCACGACCGGCGCGCGACCCGACCTGGCCGCCATCTGGCGGGGCGCCTTCCTCGCAGCAGGCTCGCTGAGCGACCCCGGCCGCTCGGCCGCGCTCGAGATCACGTGTCCCGCGCCCGAAGCGGCCATGGCGCTCGTCGGTGCCGCGCACCGTCTCGGCATCCCCGCCAAGGCGCGCGAAGTGCGCGGCGTGCCGCGCGTCGTCGTCCGCGAGGGCGAAGCCATCCGGCTCGCGCTGGCCGAGATGGGCGCTGTCCGGGCGGCCGCGGACTGGGATCAGATGCGTCAGCGTCGCGAGGTGCGCGCCGGGGTCAACCGTCTCGTCAACTTCGACGACGCGAACCTGCGGCGGTCCGCCCAGGCAGCCGTCGCTGCGTGCGCGCGAGTCGAGCGAGCGCTCGAGATCCTGGGCGACGAGGTGCCTGATCACCTGCGTGAGGCAGGGGAGCTGCGTCTCGCACACCGCGATGCCAGCCTCGACGAACTCGGGCACCACGCCGATCCGCCGCTCACGAAAGACGCCGTCGCCGGCCGCATCCGCAGACTCCTCGCGATGGCCGACAAGAAGGCCGAACAGGACGAGATCCCCGGCACCGAATCGGCCGTTCCGCTCGGCGGCGAGGACTGACGCGCTCCGGTTCACCAGAGCGCATGCGCCGCAAGCCCCCGCCGGGTCTGCTGTGGCTCAGTAGGATGAAACGGTCACCCCCGCCGCAGGACGCCTTCGCGTTCACGGTGCCGACAGGAAGAAGAGAACATGGCGACCTACACGCTTCCCGACCTCCCGTACGACTACGCAGCGCTTGAGCCGCACATCAGTGCGACGATCATGCAGCTGCACCACGACAAGCACCACCAGGCCTACGTGACCGGCGCGAACACTGCTCTCGAGCAGCTCGCCGAGGCGCGTGACAAGGGCGACTTCTCGAACGTGAACAAGCTCGAGAAGGACCTCGCGTTCAACCTCGGCGGCCACACGAACCACTCGATCTTCTGGAAGAACCTCTCGCCGAACGGCGGAGACAAGCCCACGGGTGACCTCGAGTCCGCGATCGACGATCACTTCGGGTCGTTCGACAAGTTCCAGGCTCACTTCGGCGCAGCCGCGCTCGGCGTGCAGGGATCGGGCTGGGCAGGCCTGTTCTGGGACTCGATCGGCGAGAACCTCATCATCCAGCAGTTCTTCGACCAGCAGTCGCAGTTCGCGGCGGGCACCGTGCCGCTCCTGCTCCTGGATGTGTGGGAGCACGCGTACTACCTCGACTACAAGAACGTGCGTGCCGACTACGTCAAGGCGTTCTGGAACATCGCCAACTGGGACGACGTGCAGCGTCGCTTCGCGACGGCGCGCGAGAAGACCGCAGGTCTGCTCGTCTGAGCTTTTCTGTAACCGCCCGGCGCCACCGCGCCGGGCGGTTTTTTCTGTCCGGCCCTACTCGCGGGGTGCACCCTGCGCTAGGGTCGGAGGCGGCGAGGATGCCCCGGTGGCCCCGTCATGCGGGCTGGTGGGAACATCCTTCCGTTCAAGGGAGATCGCGTGACAGGGACGCCGATCCGGGCCCCGGCGCGACGAGAAAACGGGAGATACCGTGACCGTCAAGATCGGCATCAACGGCTTCGGCCGCATCGGACGCAACTACCTCCGCGCAGCGCTCGCTCAGGGCGCGGACGTGGACATCGTCGCGGTGAACGACCTCACTGACAACAAGACGCTTGCCCACCTGCTCAAATACGACTCGATCCTCGGTCGACTCGACGCGGACGTGTCGCACAGCGCAGACTCGATCACGGTCGGCGACAAGACGATCAAGGTCTTCGAAGAGCGCGACCCGGCGAACCTGCCGTGGGGCGACCTCGGGGTCGACATCGTGATCGAGTCGACGGGTCGCTTCACGAACGCGGACGACGCGCGAAAGCACATCGAGGGCGGCGCCAAGAAGGTGCTCATCTCGGCACCCGCGAAGGGCGAGGACGGCACGTTCGTCATGGGCGTGAACGAGCAGGACTACGACCCCGCGACCATGAACATCATCTCGAACGCGTCGTGCACCACGAACTGCCTCGCGCCGATGGCGAAGGTGTTCAACGACGAGTTCGGCATCAAGCGCGGCCTCATGACGACGGTGCACGCGTACACGGCCGACCAGAACCTGCAGGACGGCCCGCACCGGGACCTGCGCCGCGCGCGTGCTGCGGCCCTCAACATCGTCCCCACCTCCACCGGCGCAGCCAAGGCGATCGGCCTCGTGCTGCCCGAGCTCAAGGGCAAGCTCGACGGCTTCGCGCTGCGCGTGCCGGTGCCGACGGGCTCGGCCACCGATTTGACGATCGAGACGCGTGACGGCGTCACGGTCGAACAGATCAAGGCGGCGTACAAGGCAGCCGCAGAGGGACCGCTCAAGGGCATCCTGAAGTACACCGAAGACGAGATCGTCTCGAGCGACATCGTGACCGATCCGCACTCGTGCATCTTCGACGCGGGCCTCATCCGCATCATGGGCAACCAGGTGAAGATCGTCGGCTGGTACGACAACGAGTGGGGATACGCGAACCGTCTCGTCGACCTCACCGAGTACGTCGCCGATCGTCTCTAGGATCGTCCTATGACCCTGCGCACCATTGATTCGCTCGGGACGCTCGCTGGCAAGCGCGTCATCGTTCGCTGCGACCTGAACGTGCCCCTCAAGGGCGGCGTGATCGGCGACGACGGCCGCGTGCGAGCCTCGCTGCCCACGCTCAACGCCCTCATCAACCAGGGTGCCCGGGTGGTGGTCTGCTCGCACCTCGGCCGGCCCGGCGGCAAGCCCGACCCCGCGTACAGCCTCGAGCCGGTCGCACAGCGGCTGTCCGAACTGCTCGGCAAGCCCGTCGCGTTCGCGCGCGACACCGTGGGCGATTCCGCCCACGAGGCCGTCGCGGCCCTCGAAGAGGGCGACGTCGCCGTGATCGAGAATCTGCGGTTCGAGCCGGGTGAGACATCGAAGGATGCCGCCGAGCGCCGCGCCTTCGCGGAACAGCTGGCGAGCCTGGGCGACGCGCTCGTCTCGGACGGGTTCGGCGTCGTGCACCGCAAGCAGGCTTCGGTCTACGAGCTCGCCGAGCTGCTGCCCAGCGCTGCGGGGCTGCTGATCGAGAACGAGGTGGATGTGCTCGATCGCCTCACTGAGAACCCGCAGCGGCCGTACACGGTCGTGCTCGGCGGATCCAAGGTGAGCGACAAGCTCGGCGTCATCGAGCACCTGCTGCCGCGCGTGGACCGGCTGCTCGTCGGCGGCGGCATGATGTACACGTTCCTTGCCGCCGAGGGCTACTCCGTCGGGGCCAGCCTGCTCGAAGCGGACCAGCTCGAGACAGTGAAGAACTACATCGCCGCAGCGAAGCAGCACGGTGTTCAGCTCGTGCTGCCCGTCGACGTCGTCATGGCCGAGTCGTTCGCCGCGGATGCGGCGCACGTCGTCGCCGACGTGGCGCACCTCGAGGACACCCCCTACGGCTCTTCGGGCATGGGGCTCGACATCGGTCCGCGTACCGCGGTCACGTTCGCCGACGTCATCCGCGAATCCGCGACGGTGTTCTGGAACGGCCCCATGGGGGTCTTCGAGATGCCGGCGTTCGCTGCCGGAACCAAGGCCGTCGCGAAGGCGCTCACCGAGGTCGACGGTCTGTCCGTCGTCGGAGGCGGGGACTCCGCAGCGGCCGTGCGGCAGCTGGGCTTCACCGACGAGGAGTTCGGCCACATCTCGACCGGGGGCGGGGCGAGCCTCGAGTTCCTCGAAGGCAAGAAACTTCCCGGACTGGAGGTCCTCGGATGGCAGTGACGACACGCACTCCGCTCATTGCGGGCAACTGGAAGATGAACCTCGACCATCTGCAGGCGGTCGCGTTCGTTCAGAAGCTGCACTGGGCGCTCAAGGACGCCAAGCACGAAGACGGGTCGGTCGAGGTGGCGGTGTTCCCGCCGTTCACCGACATCCGCACGGTGCAGACCCTCATCGACGCCGACAAGATCCCGTTCGCCCTCGGTGCCCAGGATCTGTCCGCGCACGATTCGGGCGCGTACACGGGCGAGATCTCGGGGGCGTTCCTTGCCAAGCTCGACAACGCGTACGTCATCATCGGCCACTCCGAGCGGCGTCAGTACCACGACGAGACCGACGAGATCGTGGCTGCCAAGGTGAAGGCGGCCCTGCGTCACGGCATCGCCCCGGTCATCTGCGTCGGCGAGACGTCCGAAGACCTCGAAAAGTTCGGCGCGAGCGCCGTGCCCGTCGGCCAGCTCGAGGTGGCCCTCGAGGGCGTCGCACCCGAGGCTGACATCGTCGTGGCGTACGAGCCGGTCTGGGCGATCGGCTCGGGACAGGCTGCGACGCCCGAGCAGGCTCAGGAGGTCTGCGCCCAGCTCCGTCAGGTCGTGGCCGCGAAGCTGGGCGCCGAGGCCGCCGCCCGCACACGCATCCTCTACGGCGGGTCGGTCAAAGCCGCCAACATCGCGAGCTTCATGCGCGAACCCGATGTCGACGGGGCTCTCGTCGGTGGAGCGAGTCTCGTCGTCGACGAGTTCGCCGCAATCATCCGATTCCAGAAGCACGTCGGTGTCTGAATGATGTGACAGGCGCCGTCGGCGATCCGACTTTGCCGACGCGCCTGTCGATACCTGGGCGCCCGCCCCCTATACTTGACCCTTGTGCGATCGCTGGGAGATCGCGGCGAAAGGCTTCAACGACTGTGCAGATCCTCGAGTTCGTCCTCCAGGTGCTTCTCGGCATCACGAGCCTCCTGTTGACCCTCCTCATCCTGCTCCACAAGGGGCGCGGCGGCGGTCTCTCCGACATGTTCGGCGGTGGTATGACGTCGTCGATGGGCTCGTCGGGCCTCGCCGAACGCAACCTCAACCGGTTCACGGTGATCCTCGCCTTCGCGTGGTTCCTGTCGATCGTGGCGCTGGGCCTCCTGAACAAGTTCCAGGGCCTCGTCTGATGGCCTCCGGAGGAAACGCGATCCGCGGCACCCGCGTAGGTGCCGGCCCCATGGGCGAGCAGGACCACGGCTTCCACGCCGACCGCGTCGCCGTGTCGTATTGGGATGCCCTCGGCAATGAGACCGTCCGCTACTTCGCGGCGGGCATCGCCGACGAAGAGATTCCCGAGACGATCGACTCTCCGCACTCGGGCCTTCCGGCCGGCCGCGACAAGGCGAATCCGCCGGCGCTGGCCAAGACCGAGCCCTACAAGACTCACCTGGCCTACGTGAAGGAACGCCGTACCGAAGAAGAGGCCGATGCCCTTCTCGGTGACGCGCTTTCGCAGCTTCGCGAGCGCCGCGGTCAGTAGTCGCGGTCGATGAGCTCGGGGGGAACCTGTCCCGCCGCTGCGTCATCGACGAAGAAGACCGTGCGCTTGCGGCCTTTGGCGCCCCCCGCGGGCACACTTTCGTAGCTCGCCCCCGCGAGAGCGAGTCCGAGTGCTGCTGCCTTGTCGGCGCCGGCGAGGACCAGCCACACGCGCTGCGAGGCGTTGATGACGGGTCGCGTCATCGTGATGCGCTCGGGCGGAGGCTTGGGCGAGTCGCGCACGCCGAGTACTGCGCGGTCGGTCACCTGGATCTCGGCGCGGTCGGGGAACAGGGACGCGATGTGAGCGTCGGGTCCGACGCCGAGCAAGCACACGTCGAACGACGGCCACGGCTGCTCGGGGGTGCCGAAGCGCGCAAGCTCTGCAGCGTAGCGCTCGGCCGCCGCGTCGAGGTCGATACCCTCGTCGCTGCCGGCGGCAGCGTGGATGTTCTCGGCGGGGATGTCGAGCGCGGTCAGAAGCGCGCGCCGTGACTGCACGTCGTTGCGTTCGTCATGCCCGTTCGGCACGAAACGCTCGTCGCTCCACCAGAAGTGCACGAGCGACCAGTCGATGTCGGCCATGCGGTCATCCTGACCCGCTGTGCTCAGCACCCGGCCGCCCATCGAGCCACCGGTCAGCGAGACGTGCACGGTCTTGCCGCGCGCGGTCCGCTTGAGGATCAGGGTGACCAGTCGCGTTGCGACGGCGGTCGCGAGTTCCTCGGGGTCGGCCGCGATGACGACCCGCTTCTCACCCTCGAACTCAGCCATGGATCTCCTGCGTCGCACCGGTGTCCAAGAGCGCCCAGCCCTCAGTGATCACTCGACCATACAGGACGTCCGGACCGAGCCTGCGGAGCTCTTCCGCGAGGCATTCGCGCAGCGTTCGCCGGGGCAGCACGAGGTCGTGCTGCGGCTGGCCGGGCTGCGTCAGGCAGGCGACCGCCGGGCTCGAACGCTCGAGCAGGATGTCGCCGTCAGCCCGTGCGAGACGCACGGATTTGATGCCCTCGGCCCATTCGTCCTCGGGCAGGTACTGCCAGTTCACGGGGACATCGAGCGCAAGGCGCAGCCAGGCCGCGAGCAGTGCGGTCGATGGGGATGTGGCCGCGCCGCGCACCTCGACCGCGGTGACGGGCTGGTACGGAGGCTGGTCGAGGACGGCGGCGAGCTGTTCGCGCCAGTGCGTGAGACGCGTCCATGCGAGGTCGGTGTCGCCGGGCGCGTGCGTCTGCCCCAGATGGGCGACGAAGCTCGACGGGTCGGTCTTGGTCGCTGCATCGGTGATGCGTCGCTGCGCGATGCGGCCGATCGAGGTCTGCGAGGGGGACTCGGGCGTCGCGTTCGGCCACCACGCGACGACGGGCGCATCCGGCAGCAGCAGCCCCGTCACGAGGCTCTCGCGGTTCGACGAGCCGGCTTCGCCGAACACGCGGAGCGTGATGACCTCGCTCGCTCCGGCGTCGCCGCCGACACGGATCTGCGCGTCGAGCCGAGCCTCGGAGGCATCCTCATCGAACATCAGCACGATGACGCGCATCGGATGCTCGCGCGACGCATCGTTGGCGGCTTCGATGGCTTCTTCCATCTCATGCTCGTTCGTGAGGATGATGAGGGTGAGCACGCGCCCGAGGGCCACGGCACCGCCCTCTTCTCGCACGTTGACGAGCGAGCGGGAGATCTTGCTGACAGTCGTGTCGGGCAGATCGACGATCACGGGCGCCTCCAGGCTCGTCCGTCGCGGCTGAGCATGGCGTCCGCGGATGGCGGGCCCCACGACCCGGGGGAGTACTGCTCCACGGGGCCGCTCTGCTGCGCCCAGAACTCCTCGATCGGGTCGAGGATCTTCCACGAGAGCTCAACCTCTTCGTGACGCGGGAAAAGCGGCGGGTCGCCTAGGAGCACATCGAGGATGAGCCGCTCGTAGGCTTCGGGACTCGCCTCGGTGAAGGCGTGGCCATAGCCGAAGTCCATCGTGACGTCGCGCACCTGCACGCCGGCGCCGGGCACCTTCGAGCCGAAGCGGATCGTGACGCCCTCGTCTGGCTGCACGCGGATGACGAGCGCGTTCTGCCCTTGACCAGAGGTCTGGCTCGACGGGAAGAGCAGTTCGGGAGCGCGCTTGAACACGACGGCGATCTCGGTGACGCGTCGTCCGAGGCGCTTGCCCGTGCGCAGGTAGAACGGCACGCCCGCCCAGCGGCGCGTGTTGATCTCGAGCGTGATGGCGGCATACGTCTCGGTCGTGGACTGCGGGTTCATGCCGTCTTCCTCGAGGAAGCCGAGCACCTTCTCACCGCCCTGCCAGCCACCCGCGTACTGTCCTCGCGCCGTCGAGCGCGAGAGGTCTTCGGGCAGCGTGACGGCGGCGAGCACCTTCTCTTTCTCAGCCCGCAGATCCCGCGCGTCGAACGAGTTGGGTTCCTCCATCGCTGTCAGGGCGAGCAGCTGCAACAGGTGGTTCTGGATGACGTCGCGTGCCGCGCCGATGCCGTCGTAGTAGCCCGCCCGGCCGCCCACACCGATGTCCTCGGCCATCGTGATCTGCACGTGATCGACGTAGTTGCGGTTCCAGATGGGCTCGTAGAGCTCGTTCGCGAACCGCAGCGCGAGGATGTTCTGCACCGTCTCTTTGCCGAGATAGTGGTCGATCCGGAAGATCGAATCGGTCGGGAACGCCGCGCGCAGCGCGTCGTTCAGTGCCCGCGCCGAGTCGAGGTCGTGCCCGAACGGCTTCTCGATCACGACGCGTCGCCAGCGCTCCGGCTGGTCGGCGGTGTCATCGACGAGCCCGGAGGACTTCAGCTGCTCGGCGACGACGGGGAAGTCCTTCGGCGGGATGGACAGGTAGAACGCGTGGTTGCCCATCGTGCCGCGTTCGACGTCGAGGCGGTCGACGGTCTCACGCAGGCGCTCGAAGGCCTTCGGATCATCGAACTCGCCCTGCACGAAGCGGATGCCCTGCATGAGCTGCTGCCAGGTCTCTTCACGGAACTCGGTGCGTGCATGCTGGCGCACGGCCTCGTACACGACCTCGGCGAAGTCCTGGTCGGCCCAGTCGCGGCGAGCGAACCCCACGAGGGCGAAGCCCGGAGGAAGGAGCCCGCGGTTGGCGAGGTCATACACCGCCGGCATGAGCTTCTTGCGCGACAGATCGCCGGTCACCCCGAAGATCACCAGGGCGCTGGGCCCTGCGATCCGGTTCAAGCGGCGGTCATCGGGGTCGCGGAGCGGATTGCGTCCGCGAGAGACTTCCACGGTCATAGGGGGGAGGCTCCTACTGGGCAGCTTCGAAGAGCGTGAGCACTTCGGCCTGCGGATCGGTCAGCGTGAGCGTCACGACGGGGCGTCCGTGCCCGTCGGCGAGCACGCTCGCATCACCGGCCGCCTGTGCCTGGATCAGCTGACCGAAGGTGAACGGCCGTCCGGGGATCTCGAGGTCGACGTCGGTCTGCTCGATGATCTGCAGGAACACACCCGTCGCGGGGCCGCCCTTGTGGTACTGACCGGTCGAGTGCAGGAAGCGCGGACCCCAGCCGAAGGTCGTCGGACGGCCTGAATCGGCCGCGACGAGTTCGCGAAGTCCCTGCAGCTGCGGCAGGCGCAGACGGTCGACATAGGCCTGCACCGCGACGTAGCCGTCGGCAGGGATCCGGGACCACAGGGCGTCGAGCACGCCCGCGAGGGTTCCGGATGCTGCGAGCTCGGGGTCCGAGACGCGCACCTCGACGCCGTTGACGGCGAAGGCAGGAGCCGTCGGCTCGGGGCGTGCGTCCAGCAGCCCCCGCGTGGCGATCTTGGCCGATTCGACATCGGGCTGGTCGAAGGGATTGATCCCGAGCATCCGCCCGGCGATCACGGTGGCGTACTCCCACACGACGAACTGAGCCCCGAGCGAGCCGCTCACGAGCACTTCGCCCTCGTGGTGCTCGAACAGGTGGAACTGCTTTGCCTCGTCGACGAGTCGCACGATCTGCATGTCTTCGGGCGTTCTCTCGACCTCGGGCGAGACGGGCAGCAGCACGACGGGAAGGATGCCGGTGCCGTTCTTGCCCGTCGACTCGGCGACGAGCTGTTCGATCCAGTCGGGCAGGCCCACGACGTGCGTGCCGTCGGTGATGAGACCGAGCTTGTCGCGGCGCGGTTGGGAGCCGGTGATCGCGGCGGCCAGAACGAGCGCGGGGTTGTCCGGGCTGTCGATCGAGACTTCGAGGAGCGTCGCCTCGGCTTCGTCGAGGATCTCCGAGATGTCGACGCCGGCGAGGCCGGACGGCACGAGACCGAACGCCGTGAGGGCTGAGTAGCGGCCGCCGACGGTCGGGTCGGCGTTGAAGACGCGGTAGCCGTCCGCGCGAGCGGCCATGTCCAGCGGGGAGCCGGGGTCGGTCACGACGACGATGCGCTCGAGCGGATCGATGCCGATGTCGCGGAACGCGGCCTCGAAGGCGCGCTTGGCCGAGTCGGTCTCGACGGTCGATCCGGACTTGGACGACACGACGAGCACGGTCTGGTCGAGACCGCCGGCCTCGGCGTCGCCGTCGATCGCGGCGAGCACCTGGCCGGGGGCCGTGGAGTCGAGGATGACGAGCGGCACGCCCGCCGTCTGGGCGATGACCTCGGGGGCGAGCGAGGAGCCGCCCATGCCGGCGAGCACGACCCGGGTCACGCCCTTCGCCACGAGTTCTGCGCGCAGGGCCTCGATCTCGGGCACGAGCGGACGCGATACGCTGACCGCCTGAACCCAGCCGAGACGCTGAGACGCCTCGGCTTCGGCTGCGGGCCCCCACAGGGTGGGGTCGCCCGCGGTGATGCCCGAGGCGACGAGGCTCTCGACGAGGGCCGGCAGTGTGGCCTCGACGACGGACTTGACTTGGCCGCTGAGGTGGATATCGAAGCTCATCGGGTTTCCTTCGCGTTCGTCAGGGCATCGGACACGGTCTGCTGCAGGTCGTGCCACGACGCGATGAACTTGTCGACGCCCTCGTCTTCTAGCACCTGCGTGACATCGGCGAAGTCGACGCCGACGGTCGCGAGATCGGCGAACACTTTGTGCGCGGCCTCGTAGGTTCCGGTCACCGTATCGCCGGCGATCTCGCCGTGGTCGAACGTCGCCTCGAGCGTCTTCTCGGGCATCGTGTTGACGGTGCCGGGGGTGACGAGCTCGGTCACGTAGAGCGTGTCGGGGAGTGAGGGCTCCTTGACGCCGGTCGAGGCCCACAGGGGGCGCTGGGCGTTGGCGCCGAGCTCGATGAGCTTGCGAGCGCGGGGCTCGGCGAACTTCTGCTCGTAGAGCTCGTACGCGAGGCGCGCGTTCGCGACGCCCGCGAGGGACTTGAGCGCGAGCGCCTCCTCGCTGCCGATCTCGACCAGCCGCTTGTCGACTTCGGTGTCCACGCGCGAGACGAAGAACGACGCGACGGAGTGGATCGATGCGAGGGGGAAATCGGCCGAGAAAGCGCGCTCGAGACCTTCGAGGTACGCATCGATGACCTCTGCGTAGCGCTCCAGGCTGAAGATCAGCGTGACGTTGACGCTGATGCCTGCCGCGATGACCTCCGTGATGGCGGGCAGACCGGCCTTCGTCGCGGGGATCTTGATCAGGACGTTGTCACGCCCGACGCGTGAGTACAGCTGCTTGGCCTGCGCGATCGTGCCTGCCGTGTCGTGCGCGAGATCGGGAGAGACTTCGATCGACACGCGGCCGTCCACACCGCTCGTGGCGTCGTAGACGGGCCGGAAGATTTCGGCCGCGTCGCGCACGTCATCGGTCGTCGCGGCGAAGATCGCCTCGTCGACGTCGGCCCCGGATGCCGCGAGTTCGGCGATCTGGGCACTGTAGGCCTCGGCGCCGCCGCCGATGGCCGCCTGGAAGATGCTGGGGTTGGTCGTGACGCCCGTGACGTTGCGGGTCTCGATCAGCTCGGCGAGGTTGCCGGACGTGATCCGTGAGCGCGAGAGGTCGTCGAGCCAGATGCTCACGCCTGCTTCGGACAGCTTCTGGGTGGGAGTGCTCATGCGTTCTCCTTGAGGGTTTCGCGGGCCGCCTCGACGACCGCTTCGGCGGTGATGCCGAACTTCTGGAAGAGCGTCTTGTAGTCGGCCGAGGCACCGAAGTGCTCGATCGAGACCGAGCGGCCGGTGTCGCCGACGATGTCGCGCCACGTGAGTGCGAGGCCGGCCTCGACGGAGACGCGCGCCTTGACGGCGGCGGGGAGGACCGATTCGCGGTAGGCCGCGTCCTGCTCGGCGAACCACTCGAGTGACGGCGCAGAGATGACGCGCGCCTGCACGCCTTCGGCAGCGAGCGTGTCGCGCGCCTCGACGGCGAGCTGCACTTCGGAACCCGTCGCGATGAGGAGGACGTCCGGGTTGCCGTCGGGGGCGTCCACGAGCACGTAGGCACCCTTGGCGACGCCGTCGGTCGTGGCGAAGCCGTCCTCGCCGCGGGGGAACACCGGGATGTTCTGACGGGTGAGTGCGATGCCGGCGGGGCCCCCGTGACGCCGCAGGATCTCAAGCCACGCGGCGGCGGTCTCGTTAGCGTCGGCGGGGCGCACGATCGCGAGGTTCGGGATCGCGCGCAGCGTCGCGAGCTGCTCGATCGGCTGGTGCGTGGGGCCGTCCTCGCCGAGGGCGACCGAGTCATGCGTCCACACGAACACCGACGGCACGTTCATGAGGGCCGCCAGACGCACGGCCGGCCGCATGTAATCACTGAAGATGAGGAACGTGCCGCCGTACGCCCGGGTGGGCCCGTGCAGCACGATGCCGTTCACGATCGCGGCCATCGCGTGCTCGCGGATGCCGAAGTGGAGCACCCGACCGTAAGGGTCGCCGGACCACTCGGTCGTGGACCACTCGGACGGGATGAACGACTTGGCGGACTTGATCGTCGTGAGGTTGGATTCGGCGAGGTCGGCCGAACCGCCCCACAGCTCGGGGAGGTGCTCGGCGAGGGTATTGAGGACGAGGCCTGACGCAGCGCGCGTCGAGACCTCTTTGCCTGCTTCGAAGCTCGGCAGCGCGTCGGCCAGATCCTCGGGCAGAGCTGCCGCCTCAAGCCGGTCCAGCAGCGCCTTGCGCTCGGGGTTCGCCGCGGCCCACGCGTCGAACGACTCCTGCCAGGCGGCGCGGTCTTCCCGTGCGCGCTCGGCGAGCCGGCGGGTGTGCGCGATGACATCGTCGGCGACGACGAAGGACTGTTCGGGGTCGAAGCCGAGGACGGACTTCGTCGCGGCGAGCTCGTCTGCGCCCAGCGCCGAACCGTGGATCTTGCCCGTGTTCTGCTTGCCGGGGGACGGCCAGCCGATGATCGTGCGCAGAATGATGAGGGACGGCTTGCCGGTCTCGGCCTTCG
The DNA here is from genome assembly GCF_057669765.1 of Microbacterium sp. Y832. Taxonomy (NCBI): domain Bacteria; kingdom Bacillati; phylum Actinomycetota; class Actinomycetes; order Micrococcales; family Microbacteriaceae; genus Microbacterium; species Microbacterium sp. Y832. The sequence continues at coordinate 146,842 of NZ_JBYHFM010000003.1, forward strand.
CGGCCTCGATTGCGGCGTGCAGTTCGGCGATGTCTTCGACGTACTCGCCGGACTTCTTCCAGTCCACCGTGCGCACGTCCCAGCCGTACGCCTCATAGCGGGCGGCGACGTCTTCGGAATAGGCGACGTTGGTGTCGTCCTCGATCGAGATCTGGTTGGAGTCGTAGATCGCGATCAGGTTGCCCAGCTGCTGGTGGCCGGCGAGAGAGGATGCCTCGCTCGTGACGCCCTCCTGCAGGTCGCCGTCGCCGGCGATGACGTAGACGAAGTGGTCGAAGGGGCTCGTTCCCGCCGCGGCATCCGGGTCGAAGAGACCCCGCTCGTAGCGCGCCGCATACGCGAAGCCGACGGCCGAAGCCAGGCCCTGCCCCAGCGGTCCGGTGGTGATCTCGACGCCGTCGGTGTGACCGTGCTCGGGGTGACCCGGGGTCTTCGAGCCCCACGTGCGCAGGCTCTTGAGGTCGTCGAGCTCGAGTCCGAAGCCGCCGAGGTACAGCTGCACGTACTGGGTGAGCGAGGAGTGCCCGACCGAGAGGATGAAGCGGTCGCGTCCGAGCCAATCTGTGTCGGTCGGATCGTGGCGCATCACCCGCTGATACAGCAGGTACGCCGCCGGGGCCAGGCTCATCGCCGTTCCCGGGTGGCCGTTGCCCACCTTCTCGACGGCATCCGCCGCGAGGATTCGCGCGGTGTCCACCGCGCGCCGATCGATTTCATCCCACTGCAGATCCGACACCCGGCCGCCTTCCAGAAAGAGGGGTTGCGCCCGCCGAAGCCGGTAAGCAGACCGCGTCCGCGAAGACACAGCCGGTGCGGGGCGCGCGTGTGGTTTCAGCATAGCGAAGGCGCATGCACCGGCGACGATACGACCGCGACGCAGGGCGTCCCGCTCACGGCGGGGGAGGGCGGACGCCCCATGGCCTAGACTTGGAGGGATTCTCTGGCGGGCGAAAAAGCGGGAGCGATGGACACGACGACACTGCGGACGACTGCGACTTCCGCCACCCGTCGCCCCCTCGGACAGACGATCCGTGCCTATGTGCAGCTGACCAAGCCGCGCGTGCTCGAGCTGCTGCTCGTGACGACGGTGCCGGTCATGGTCCTCGCCCAGAACGGCCTGCCGAACCTCTGGCTCGTGCTCGCCACCGTCATCGGCGGTTCGATGAGCGCCGGGTCGGCCGCCGCGTTCAACATGTACCTCGATCGCGACATCGACGCGCACATGGCGCGAACGGTCAACCGCCCCCTCGTGACGGGCGAGGTGTCACCGCGTGGCGCCCTCATCTTCTCGTGGGTGCTCGCCGTGGTGTCGACGCTGTGGCTGCTGGCCACGACGAACTGGCTCGCCGCGACGCTGTCGGCCGGCGCGATCTTCTTCTACGTCGTCATCTACACGATGATCCTCAAGCGCCGCACCGAGCAGAACATCGTGTGGGGCGGCATCGCCGGATGCTTCCCCGTGCTGATCGGCTGGACGGCCGTCACGGGGTCGCTCGCGTGGCCTCCCATCATCCTGTTCGCCGTCGTATTTCTGTGGACGCCGCCGCACTACTGGCCGCTGTCGATGAAGTACAAGGTCGACTACGAAGACGTCGCTGTGCCCATGCTGGGCGCGACGCGCAACGGCTCGCAGGTCGGCCTGCAGGTCATCCTGTACGCGTGGGCGACCGTCGCGTGCTCGCTGCTGCTCATCCCCGTCGCGCACATGGGACTCGTGTACTCGGTTTCGGCCGTCGTCTTCGGTGGCTGGTTCATCTACGAGTCGCACCGCCTGTACAGCCGCGCTGTGCGGGGCACCGAGCCCCGCCCCATGCGCGTCTTCCACGCGTCGATCACCTACCTGACGCTGCTCTTCGTCGCGATCGCCGTCGACCCGCTACTGCCCTTCTAGCCCGCGGATCAGACGCTCGCCGCGCTATGCGGGGCATCCGTGACGTCGGCTGGTGCGCGCACCGAACCATCCGGTGCATCGGTCCGTCGCCGACCCACGCGCTGGTGTGTCCGTCTGCAGAGCGGATGGTGACTTCGGGAAGGGATGCCCGGTCGATGACCGGTGGTCTCTGCGCCTGTCGGATCTTCCGGCACGGTCAGGTCGCCACGGCACGGTCAGTCCCCGCGGTACCCGGTCGGGGATCGTGGCCCGTCGGGGACCGTGCGCTCGGAGACCCGCGCGCGGTGCGTCAGAGGGGGCGGGATGCCTCGGGCGCGCGAGTCGCGAGCTCGGCGTCGATCGCGGCCTGCGGCATCTTGAGGTGCAGGATGACGACGGTCATCACGGCGGCCGTGAGGGCGGCGAGCACCATGTGCACGCCGACGGCGAGGACGGGCAGTCCGTTGCGGGCCTGGTAGAGGCCGACGCCGATCTGCACGAGTTCGGCGACGAGCAGCAGCGCCGTCCACAGAGCGAGGCTCGGAACGGCCGAGCGCCGCGCCCACGAGCCGACGAGCAGGATGACCGTGAGCGCGAACAGGATGTACCCGGGCCACGCGTGGACATGCTCGAGCACTTCGGCGTTGAAGCCGCTGCGCCCCGCGTCCGCGTCACCCGAGTGCGGGCCGGCGCCCGTCGTGAGCACGCCGAAGAAGATCGTCAGGGCGACGGCGAAGGTCGTGACACGAGCGACCAGGGCGTACCACCGCGGCACGGCGAGGACGCGCGGACCGGGTTCCTGCCGCATCCGGACGAGGAAGGCCGCCGTGACGCATACGAGCACGACGGACGCGACGTAGTGGAAGCCGACGATGAAGGGGTTCAGCCCCGTCAAGACCGTGATCCCGCCGACGACCGCCTGCGCGACGACGCCGCCCACCACGATCAGGGCGAGCACGAAGAGGTCGCGGCGCGAACGGCGCAGGCGCCAGAGGAGCACGACGACGATGAGGGCGAGAATGCCGACGAGCCCCGTCAGGGTTCGGTTGCCGAACTCGATCACCCCGTGGATGCCCATTTCTGGCGTCGGCACGAGCGAATCTGCCGTGCAGTTGGGCCACGTGGGGCAGCCGAGGCCCGACCCGGTGAGTCGCACGGCACCGCCCGTGCCGATGATGAGCACCTCTGCGAGGAACGAGAGCCACGCGAAGACGCGGATGCGCCGATCGACGCGGTCGGGCAACCAGCGCGGTGTCGGAGCGATGAGCGTCTGCACGGACATTGTTTCTCCTGCGGGTCGACTCCGGTGCGGCGGCGGAGCAGGGCGCCTCGCCCGCGAGCGCGGGCAAACCCTGTAGAATCGTGAAGTCGGATGCGGTCGCTCGAAGCGCCGGGATCCATAGACAGTCTAGGCGCGAAGCACAGCGCCACTTGAGGGGCCCACCAGCGGCATCCATTCCTTCGAATACATCATGTGAGTGGAATGCCGGGGCGGATGAAACCGTTGAGGCCCAGAGGAGAGTGTGACGATGTCAGATGTGCTGATCGACCGCCCGGAGCTCGATGGGCTGGGTGTCTACGAGTTCGGATGGCACGACGCGGATCCCGCGGGTGCCATCGCCAAGCGAGGGATCGATGAGAGCGTCGTACGCGGCATCTCGGCCCTCAAGGACGAACCCGAGTGGATGCTGAAGACCCGGCTCAAGGGCTATCAGCTCTTCGGCCGCAAGCCGATGCCGACGTGGGGCGCAGACCTCAGCGCGATCGACTTCGACAACATCAAGTACTTCGTGCGCTCGACCGAGAAGCAGGCACAGTCCTGGGAAGACCTCCCCGCCGAGATCCGCGAGACGTACGAGAAGCTCGGCATCCCCGAGGCTGAGCGCCAGCGCCTCGTCGCCGGCGTCGCCGCGCAGTACGAGTCCGAGGTCGTCTATCACCAGATCCGCGAAGACCTGGAGCAGCAGGGCGTCATCTTCATGGACACCGACACGGCGTTGCGCGAGCACCCCGAGTTCTTCCAGGAGTACTTCGGAACGGTCATCCCCGCCGGCGACAACAAGTTCGCGGCGCTCAACACGGCCGTGTGGTCGGGCGGATCGTTCGTCTACGTGCCGCCCGGCGTGCATGTCGAGATCCCGCTGCAGGCGTACTTCCGGATCAACACCGAGAACATGGGCCAGTTCGAACGGACCCTCATCATCGCCGACGAGGGCTCGTACGTGCACTACATCGAGGGCTGCACGGCACCCATCTACAAGAGCGACTCGCTGCACTCGGCCGTCGTCGAGATCATTGTGAAGAAGAACGCCCGCGTGCGCTACACGACGATCCAGAACTGGTCGAACAACGTCTACAACCTCGTCACGAAGCGTGCCGTCGCGCACGAGGGCGCGACGATGGAGTGGGTCGACGGCAACATCGGCTCCAAGGTGACGATGAAGTACCCGTCGATCTTCCTCATGGGTGAGCACGCGAAGGGCGAGACCCTGTCGGTTGCGTTCGCGGGCCCCGGTCAGCACCAGGATGCCGGCGCGAAGATGGTGCACATGGCGCCGTACACGCAGTCGTCGATCGTGTCGAAGTCGATCGCCCGCGGTGGCGGTCGCACGGGCTACCGCGGCGAGGTCCGTGTCGAGCCCGGAGCGCATCACTCGGCGAACTCGGTCGTCTGCGACGCGCTGCTGGTCGACACCATCTCGCGTTCGGACACCTACCCCGCGATCGACATCCGCGTCGACGACGTGCAGCTCGGCCACGAGGCGACGGTGTCCAAAGTCAGCGAGGAACAGCTGTTCTACCTCCAGTCGCGCGGCCTGCCCGAGGCAGAGGCGATGGCGATGATCGTGCGCGGCTTCATCGAGCCGATCGCGCGCGAGCTTCCCATGGAGTACGCGATGGAACTCAACAAGCTCATCGAGATGGGCATGGAAGGATCGGTCGGCTAGATGACGGCCATGACACAGGCACCCACGACGGTGCCGGGTTCTCGAGCGCACTCCGACGGTGCCGGGGCATTCGTCCCCGTGCAGACGCGGTCCGAACGGCCCTGGTCGTTCGACCCCGCGGACTTCGCGGTGCCCACGGCCCGCGACGTCGGCTTCAAATACGCACCGCTTGACCGGCTCGCGCCCCTGTTCGCCGATGAGGCGGGCCCGCGCGAGGTCATCGAGGTCTCCGTCGACGCACCCGACGAGGTCGAGCAGCTGACTCTCGAGGTCGGCCAGTCCCCGCGCGGCGACGTCTTCACCCCCGAGGACCGGCCGTCGGCGATCGCGTGGAAGCAGGAGGCCGACGCTCCCCTGCTGCGGATCCCCGCCGGCGTCGAGCTCGATCAGCCGATCGTCGTCGACCTGCGCGGCACCGGCGGAATCGCACACGCCCACGTCGTCATCGAGGCGATGCCGAACTCGCGCGCGACCGTGCTGTTCCGCCACGTCGGGTCGGCCCACCACGCGCAGAACATCGAGATCATCGTGCGCGACGGTGCTCGCCTCGACGTCATCTCGGTGCAGCAGTGGAACGACGACGCCGTGCACGCGGCATCCCATCAGGCCCGCGTCGACAAGGACGCCTTTCTGCGCCACTTCGTCGTGAGCTTCGGCGGGGGCGTCGTGCGCGTCAACCCCTCGGTCGAGCTCGCAGGCCCCGGCGCTCAGGGTGAACTGTACGGTCTGTCGTACGCCGACGCCGGCCAGCACCTCGAGAGCCAGGTGTACCTGCACCACAAGGGGCCGCAGACGCGTGGCGACGTGCTCTACAAGGGCGCGCTGCAGGGTCAGTCCGCGCGCAGCGCATGGGTGGGCGATGTGCTCATCGGGCGGGATGCCGTCGGCACCGACTCGTACGAGGCCAACCGCAACCTGATCCTCACCGACGGCGCCCGCGCCGACTCGGTGCCGAACCTCGAGATCGAGACGGGTGACATCCAGGGCGCCGGGCACGCGAGTGCGACGGGTCGCTTCGACGATGAGCAGCTGTTCTATCTGCAGGCTCGTGGGATCCCCGAAGCCGAGGCGCGACGCCTCGTCGTGATCGGGTTCCTGACCGAGATCGTCCAGAAGATCGGCATCGCCGATCTCGAGGCAGAGCTGTCCGCCGCCATCGAGCGCGAACTCGAGGGTGAGACGGCCCCGTGAGCGCGACCCGCGTATGCGCGCTGAGCGACCTCGTCCAGGACGAAGCCCGTCGTGTCGAGGTGGACGGCGTGGCGATGGCACTCGTGCTCGACTCCAGCGGCGAAGTGCACGCGATCGGCGACGTGTGCACGCACGGTGACATCTCGCTGTCCGAGGGCTTCGTCGACGGTGAGACGCTCGAGTGCTGGGCCCACGGCTCGGCCTTCTCGCTGCGCACCGGCAAGCCCCTCAACCTCCCTGCGTATGAGCCCGTCCCGGTCTATGCCGTCGAGATCGACGGCGACGACGTGCTCATCGACCCCGCTTTGAAGAAGGAAGTCTGAATGTCTGTCCTCGAGATCCGCGACCTGTACGTGACGGTCCAGACGGATGCCGGCACCACGCCCATCCTCAACGGTGTGACCCTCACGATCCGCAAGGGTGAGACCCACGCCATCATGGGACCCAACGGCTCGGGCAAGTCGACCCTGGCCTACACGATCGCCGGTCACCCCAAGTACGAGGTCGTCAGCGGCACCATCACGCTCGACGGCGAAGATGTCCTCGAGATGTCCGTCGACGAGCGTGCTCGTGCGGGACTGTTCCTGGCGATGCAGTACCCCGTCGAGATCCCGGGTGTGACGGTGACGAACTTCCTGCGCACCGCCAAGACGGCGATCGAAGGCGAAGCGCCCGCGATCCGCACGTGGACGAAGGACGTCAAGCAGGCCATGAAGAACCTGCGCATGGACGGCAAATTCGCCCAGCGCAACGTCAACGAGGGCTTCTCGGGCGGCGAGAAGAAGCGCCACGAGATCCTGCAGCTCGAACTGCTGAAGCCTCAGATCGCCGTTCTCGACGAGACCGACTCGGGCCTCGACGTCGACGCGCTCAAGATCGTCTCCGAGGGCGTCAATCGCGCCAAGGCCGAAACCGGCCTCGGTGTGCTGCTCATCACGCACTACACGCGCATCCTGCGCTACATCCACCCCGACCACGTCCACGTCATGGTCGGCGGGCGCATCGTCGAAGAGGGCGGCCCCGAACTGGCCGATCGTCTCGAGAACGAGGGCTACGACCGGTTCCTCGACCCGTCGGCGGGCTCGGGCACCGACCTCGCCGCAGCCGACGCTTAGGATCGCCGTATGTCCGCAACGCTCGCACCCGAGAAGTACGAAGAGGTCATCGAAGCGCTCAAGGACGTCATGGATCCCGAACTGGGGATCAACGTCGTCGACCTCGGTCTCATCTACGACCTCGCGTGGGACGAGGAGAACGACGCTCTCGTGATCCACATGACGCTGACGTCGGCGGGCTGCCCGCTGACCGACGTGCTCGAGGAGCAGACGGCGCAGTCCCTCGACGAGGTCGTCGACCGCTTCCGCATCAACTGGGTGTGGATGCCGCCGTGGGGCCCCGAGCGCATCACCGACGACGGCCGTGACATGATGCGGGCGCTCGGCTTCGCGATCTGACCTTGGGTAGGCTTGCGCGGTGAGCGTGACCCCCCTTGAGGCCCTTCCCGTCGAACGTCTTCGGCAGCGCACGAGCGTCAAGTGGCGCGCGTATCCCGACGACGTCCTGCCGCTGTTCGTCGCCGAGACGGACTTCGCACCCGCGCCGGCCATCACCGCCGCGCTGTCTCGTGCCGTCGAGCTCGGCGACACCGGATACTCCGCGCCCGGCACGGGCGTGGCGACGGCGTACGCGGGCTTCGCGCAGCGCCGGTTCGGGTGGAAAGTCGACCCCGGGCGCGCTCGCACGACGTGCGACGTCATGATGGGGATCGTCGAAGTGCTGCGACGCGTCACGGCCACCGGCGATCGGGTCGTCGTGACGACCCCCGTGTATCCGCCGTTCTTCGACTGCATCCCCGAAGCGGGTGCCGTCGTCGAGACCGTGCCGCTGCGCGAATCGGATGCCGGATGGCAGCTGGATCTCGCGGGGATCGAGTCCGCCCTCGCGGCCGGCGCGCGGGCCGTGCTGCTGTGCAACCCGCACAACCCGACGGGCACGGTGCATTCGAGGGCCGACCTCGCCCAGCTCGCCGACATCGCCGAGCGGCACGGAGCCGTCGTGCTCAGCGACGAGATCCACGCTCCGCTCACGCAGCCCGATGTCGTATTCACGCCGTTCCTGTCCGCCTCGCCCGCCGCCGCGCGGGTCGGCTTCGCGTTCGTCTCGGCGAGCAAGGCGTTCAACCTCGCCGGTCTGAAATGCGCCCTCATGGTCACCGACTCCGACGAGAGCTCCGCCGTTGTGCGCTCGCTTCCCGACGAGGTCGAGTGGCGCACGGCGCACTTCGGCGCCCTCGCGGCGATCGCGGCCTTCTCAGGCGACAGCGACGACTGGCTCGATGCGCAGCTGGTCGCTCTCGACATCAACCGCCGGCTGCTGGCCGATCTGCTCGCCGAACACCTGCCCGGCGCGCGCTACCGGATTCCCGACGCCGGCTTCCTCGCGTGGGTCGACCTGTCGGCGTACGGATGGGGTGACGACCCGGGGCGTCGCATCCTGCGCGACGCGAAGGTGGCCTTCCACTTCGGTCCGCAGTTCGGAGAGCAGGGCGTGGGGCATGTGCGGATCAACTTCGGCTGCGCGCCCGACATGCTGCGCGAAGCCATCCGGCGCGTCGCCGCGTTGGTGGAGAAGTGACGGCGCCGACCCACCGAGGTGAGAGCGTGTGGAGCGCTCGCTACGTCTGGGTCACGATCGGCGCCGTCGCGCTGATCTTCCTCGCGGCGATGCAGTCACTCGCCGTCACGACCGTCATGCCGGTCGTCAGCGCCGATCTGTCCGGCGAGGCACTGTACGCCGTCGCCTTCGCCGGCACCCTCGCCACGAGCGTCATCGGCATGGTCGCCGTCGGCGCGTGGTGCGATCGCGGGGGAGTGCTCGCTCCTCTCGCGACGGCGGTCGTGCTGTTCGTCATCGGTCTCGTCATCGCCGGCGCCGCTCCCACGATGGAACTGCTCGTCGCCGGACGGCTCGTGCAGGGCCTCGGCACGGGAGGGCAGACGGTCGCCCTGTATGTCGTCGTCGCCCGCGTCTATCCGCCCGAGCTGCACGGTCGGGTCTTCGCGGCATTCTCCGCCGCGTGGGTCGTGCCGTCGCTCATCGGTCCGTTCCTCGCGGGAGCGGTCACGGAGTTCCTGCACTGGCGCTGGGTGTTCCTCGGCGTCGCGGGCCTCACCGTCGTGGCCTTCACGATGGTGGTGACCCGCCTGCGGGGGCTTCCGCTTCACACCGATGAACCCGCGACGGGGCGGGTCGCCCCGCGCATCCTGTGCGCCGTCGCCGTCGCCGTGGGCGCCCTGGCTCTGAGCCTCGCGGGCGAACTCGGCGCGGGAGCGTGGGTCGTCGTGGCGGCATCCGCTGTCGTGATCGCCCTCGCGGCGAGGCCGCTGCTGCCGCCGCGCACGCTCGTCTCGGGGCGCGGACTGCCGAGCGTCGTGCTCATGCGCGGGCTCATCGCGGGGGCGCTGTTCGGCGCCGAGATCTACCTTCCGTACCTGCTGATCGACGAATACGGCTTCTCGCCGACCTGGGCCGGGCTCGGGCTCACGGCCGCAGCTGTCACGTGGGCGATCGCCGCTGACGTGCAGGGCCGGTTCGGCGACCGCATCGGCAATGCCCTCATCACACTCCTGGGCAGCGCACAGCTGGTCGCCGCGATCGTGCTGGCGGGGCTCACGGCGCTCGCTCACCTGCCGCCCGGGCTGCTCATCGCGGGCTGGGCCCTCGCGGGCGGCGGCATGGGGCTCATGTACCCGCGGCTCACGGTACTCACGCTGGCGTACTCGACGCCGGGCAACCAGGGCTTCAACTCATCGGCGCTGTCGATCTCGGATGCCGTGGGCTCGGCGACGACGATCGCGGTCATGGGTCTCGTGTTCACGGCCCTCAGCGGCTCGGGCGCGGGGTTCACCGCCGTCTTCGCCTTGGCGGGCGTGCTCGCCGTGCTCGCGCTCGTTCCCGGGCTGCGGCTCGGTCATGCGAACGAGCGGAGTCGTCAGGCCTCGGCTCTGCCCACGCGCCAGTAGCCCATGAAGGCGACCGCACGCCGGTCGACGCCCCGATCGGTCACGAGGTGCCGCCGCAGGCTCTTGATGGCCCCGGCCTCGCCCGCGAGCCACGCGTACACCGGCGCTTTCTTTAGGGCGGCGCCGCCTTTCGCCGTGCGCGGGACCTCCCAGAGGATGTCACGGTCGATGTCGATCTCCTCGACGTCGGCGCCGTGTCCCGCGGGAGTGAGGCGGGATGCCGCATCCTGCACGGATGTGACCAGATGCTCATGGCGGCTGTGCTCGTCGCGTCGCGCGGCGACGAGGTACTCGAACCCCGGGTGGCGGGGCAGATAGTCGATGTCACGCTCGTCGGGCACTTCGAGCACGACGACACCGCGGGCATCGTGGGGGAGCTGCTCGAGGATGACGGCGAGCGCGGGAGCCGCCGTCTCATCGCCGGCGAGCAGATGCGCACCGGTGACCGCGGGGGGAACGAAGTCGATGCCGTAGCTGACCCCGGTGTGCGCGGTCGTGGGGGCGTAGATGAGCACCTCGTCACCGATCCGGGCGTCGGCGATCCACGCCGAGGCGGGCCCGAGCACACTGTGGGCGACCATGTCGACGTCGACCTCGCAGCGCTCGCGACGCACGGCGCGGGTCGTGTAGGTGCGAAACGGCGGCCGGGCGGTCTCGTCGAGCTCACGCCACCGCGTGTACCAGTCCTCGCTGCGGGGCATGGCCTCAAGTCCCGCTCCGGGGGTCGGGAAGACGATCTTGATCCGCTGGTCGAGCCCCGGGTCGCCGTAGTCGGCGAGGTCCTCACCGGTGAAGGTGAAACGCCTAAAGCTCGGGGTCAGGTCGGTGATGCTCCGCACCGTGGCGCGGAAGAACCGCGACGTGCTCATCGAGGCGGCCATGGGTCGTCTCCCGTCGATAGGGGATGGTCGAGGATGTGGTGGCGCCCGCGGGGGATCACGATGGGGCTGCCCGAGAGCGGATCCTTCACCACGAGGCTCTCCAGCTGAAAGACCTCGCGCATCAGGGCGCTCGTGATGACGGCGGCCGGTGGTCCCGCTGCCACGATGCGACCCGCCCGCACGGCGATGACGTGGTCGGCGTACCGAGCGGCGAGATTGATGTCGTGCAGCACCATGACGATGGTCGTGCCCCGGTCGCGATTGAGGTCGGTCAGCAGATCGAGCACCTCCACCTGGTGGGCGACGTCGAGGAACGTCGTCGGCTCGTCCAGCAGCAGGACATCGGTTTCCTGCGCGAGCGCCATGGCGATCCACACCCGCTGTCGCTGCCCTCCGGACAGCTCATCGACGGCCCGGTCCGCGAGGTCTGCGGTGCCCGTCGCGGCGAGCGCCTGCGCCACCACTTCATAGTCGTGCGGGCTCCAGCGGGCCAGGAGCTTCTGATGCGGGTGACGGCCGCGACCCACCAGATCGGCCACCGCGATACCGTCCGGAGCGGTCGGACCCTGCGGCAGCATCGCGATGATCCGCGCGATCTCTTTAGAGGCGAGTGTGGTGAGCGCTTTGCCGTCCAGCACGATCTGCCCCCGTCGCGGCGTCAGCAGCCGGGCGAGGGCGCGCAGGATGGTCGACTTGCCGCACCCGTTCGCCCCGACGATGGCGGTCACCCGGGCGGGGGGGACCTGCAGGTCCAGACCCTGCACGACCGTGCGGTCGCCGTAGGCGAGAGTGAGGTCCTCGGCGGCGAGGGTGTGCGTCGCACTCATAGCGATCCTCCGGAGCGGTTCGTGCGGATGAGGAGGTAGATCAGGTACGGCGCGCCGAGGACGCCCGTGATGACGCCGACGGGGTAGCGCGTGCCGAGCGCATACTGACCGACGAGGTCGGCGGTGAGCACGAGGACGGCGCCCACGAGCGCCGACGGAAGCAGGAGCGCGGAGCCGGGACCCACGATTCGCGCGGCGATCGGTCCGGACATGAACGCGACGAACGCGATCGGGCCGGTCGCTGCGGTCGCGAAGGCGAGCAGGGCGACCGCGCCCAGGATGAGGAGGATGCGGGTGCGGCGCGCGGGGACACCGAGGGACATGGCGGCGTCGTCACCGAGCCGAAGCACGTTCAGATTCCGTCCGCCGGCGATCAGCATCGGAGCCACGACGGCGCACGCGATGGCGAGAGGGAGGACGGCGGCCCACGAGGCGCCCGAAAGGCTGCCGGTGAGCCACGTCAGCGCCGTCTGCACATCCCAGGACGATGCCCGCGAGAGCAGGTAGGTGATCGCGGCGTCCAGCATCGCGGCGACACCGATGCCGATGAGGATGAGGCGCGTCCCGGCGAAACCGCCGCGATGGGACAGTAGGTAGATCGCGAACGCGGTCAGGATGCCGCCGGTGAGCGCCAGGAGCGAGACGGTGGGTCCACTCACCGACAGAACCACGACCCCGAACACTGCGGCGGCGCTCGCGCCGGCATCGATGCCGATGATGTCCGGCGAGGCGAGCGGGTTGCGCAGCATCGTCTGGAAGGTCACGCCGGCGATGCCGAACGCGAGTCCCGCGAGCAGAGCGAGCACGGCTCGCGGAAGCCGGAGCTCGCCGACCGTGAAGCTCGCACCCGGCACCGTCTCGCCGAACAGGACGCGGAGCACATCGACGGGGCCGTAGAAGGTGTTGCCGATCATGAGGGACACGGCGAACACGATGGCGATGGCGATGGCCAACGCGGCGGTGCGGACATGACGACGGCGCGCACGGGCACGGCGCCCCGCGACGATGACGGCGACGCTCACAGTTCCCGCACCTTCTGGCGTCGCACGATCCAGATGAAGAACGGCGCACCGATCAGGGCGGTGATGACACCGACCTCGATCTCGCTCGGGCGAGCCACGACACGGCCTACCGTGTCGGCGGCCACCAGCAGACATCCGCCCACCAGGGCGGCCGCCGGCAGCAGCCACCGATGATCGGTGCCCACCAGCATCCGGCACAGATGCGGGACGACGAGGCCCACGAACGCGATCGGTCCGGCCACGGCCGCGGCCGCGCCGCACAGGACGACCGCGCCGATCGAAGCGACGATACGCGTTCGGGCGACGTTCTCGCCGAGGCCCGTCGCGAGGTCGTCGCCCAGGGCGAGGGAGTTCATTCCGCGCGCCGTCGCCAGAACCAGCACCGCGCCGATGCCGAGGACGGGGACCACGGTCGCGATCCGGTCCCACGTGGCTCCGCCCACGCCGCCGATCTGCCAGAACTGGAAGGTCTCGATGATGTCCACGCGCGGCAGCAGAACGGCGCTCACGATCGAGAGGAACGCCGCCGAGGTCGCCGCACCGGCCAGAGCGAGCTTGAGGGGAGTGGCGCCGCCTCGACCCAGGGAGCCGACGGTGTAGACGAAGACGGCCGCGACGGCCGCGCCGACGATCGCGGCGGCCATCGTGGCATACGGGTCGGTGAGGCCGAAGAACGCGATCCCGATCACGACCGCGAGCGCCGACCCGCCCGTGACGCCGAGGATGCCCGGGTCGGCGAGCGGATTGCGGGTGACCGCCTGCATGGTGGTTCCGGACAGCGCCAGTGCAGCTCCCACCACGATCGCGAGAACCGTGCGGGGCAGGCGGTTGACCACGGCGGCCTGATCGATGCTGTCGGTGGCGCCGCCGAGGCCGGCGAGGATCTCTTCGAGCGATACGTTGCGCACTCCGAACGAGACGGACGCGACGCACAGGCCGAGCAGCACGACGACCCCGACCGCCAGCCAGGTCGCGCGCACGGCTGCCGGACGCCGCAGTGCGGGGGCATCCGGCAGCGGTGCCTGAAGACGCGCGCCGCTCATGCGGTCTAGCCGAGCGCCCCAGCGAGCAGGGTGAAGTACTCATCGATGCCCCACGGGATCGACAGCGGCGAGGGGTTCGCGGATGCCGCGAGCGGGGTGCCGTTCTCGAGGACCGCGATGCGGCCCTCGGCGATCGCGGGGATCTGCGACATGAGGGGGTCTGCCTGGAGCGCCGCGACGATGTCGCCGCCCGGATCGCCGTACGTGACGAAGACGTCGACATCGGTGAAGCGGTCGGCTTCTTCGGCGCTCACGGTCGTGAAGAACTCCTCCGTGCCCTCGGACACCTCCGCGACGATGCTCGGCTGGGGCAGGCCCAGGCCTGTGAGGAAGCCGGGGCGCGTGTCGTGCGCCGTGTAGAAGCCGATCTGGCTGAAGTCGGCAGGGTCGAGGTAAGAGAAGAGGATGTTCGCATCGCTGAGCTCGGAGTGCTCCGCCAGCGCGGTGTCGACCTCGGACCGGAGGTCGGCGATCAGCTGATCGCCCTCGTCGGCGAGGCCGATCGCCGCGGCGTTCACCTGGATCATCTCTTCGTACGGTGTGCCCCAGGCCACTTCAGGGAAGGCCACGACCGGAGCGATCTTGGAGAGCGTGTCGTACTCCTCCTGCGTGAGACCCGAATACGCGGCGAGGATGACGTCGGGCTGCGTATCGGCCACGGCCTCGAAGTCGATGCCGTCGGTCTCGTCGAAGAGAACCGGAGTCTCGGCGCCGAGGTCTTCGAGGGCGTCTTCGACCCAGGGCAGCACGCCGTCACCGTCGTCGTCGCCCCACGTCGCCTTGCTCATGCCGACCGGCACGACGCCCAGCGCGAGGGGGACCTCGTGGTTGGCCCACGCGACGGTGGCGATGCGCTCCGGCTGGGCGGGGATCGTCGTCTGGCCGTAGACGTGGTCGATCGTGACGGGGAAGACCGCATCCGCGGCGGTGCCGGCGGGTTCGCCGGCGCTGTCCGCGCCTGCGCATCCGGCGAGGGTGAGGGCAGCGAGGGCGGTGAGAGCGGTGAACGTGGCAGCGGCACGGAGTCGGCGCATGCGGGAGTCCTTCGGCGTGGGTGGTTAGGGAAGCCTTACTTTACTCCTGTGGCGTCGCCAGCGCGAACCCGTCCCGGGTAAACTGGGACGTTGGGCCGCTCGGCCGCTCATCCACCCACCCTGAAGAACGGACGTCCGCTGTGCTCGCCGTGCACGACCTCGAGATCCGCGTGGGCGCACGCGTGCTCATGTCGGACGTGTCCTTCCGCGTCTCCGACGGAGACAAGATCGGCCTCGTCGGCCGCAATGGAGCCGGTAAGACGACCCTCACGAAGGTGCTCGCCGGCGATGTCGTCCCCGCCGACGGCAAGGTCGAACGGTGGGGCGAACTGGGTTATCTGCCGCAGGATCCCCGCACGGGCGACCCGGAGATGCTGGCGCGCACTCGGGTGCTGGACGCCCGCGGCCTCGGTTCGCTCGCGATCGGCATGCAGGAGGCGTCGCTCGCGATGGCCGACAGCGACCCGGAGGTCTCGGCGCGCGCGATGCGCAAGTACGGCTCGCTGACCGAGAGGTTCGAAGCGCTCGGAGGGTATGCAGCCGAAGCCGAAGCGGCATCCATCGCGCACAACCTGTCGCTGCCGGATCGCATCCTCGATCAGCCCCTCAAGACGCTGTCCGGTGGACAGCGCCGCCGCATCGAACTGGCCCGCATCCTGTTCTCGGACGCGCAGACGATGATCCTCGACGAACCCACGAACCACCTCGACGCGGACAGCGTCGTGTGGCTGCGGGAGTTCCTCAAGGGGTACAAGGGCGGACTCATCGTGATCTCGCACGATGTCGAGCTCGTGGGCGAGACCGTCAACCGGGTGTTCTACCTGGATGCGAACCGCCAGGTCATCGACGTGTACAACATGAACTGGAAGAACTACCTGCGTCAGCGGGTCGCCGATGAGGAGCGCCGCAAGAAGGAGCGCACCAACGTCGAGAAGAAGGCGACGGTGCTTCAGCAGCAGGCCGCTCGGTTCGGGGCGAAGGCCTCCAAAGCGGCTGCCGCGCACCAGATGGTCGCGCGTGCCGAGAAGATGCTGGCGGGACTCGACGACGTTCGGCAGGAGGAGCGCGTCGCGAAGCTGCGCTTCCCCAAGCCCGCACCGTGCGGCAAGACGCCGCTCATGGCGTCGGGGCTGTCGAAGTCGTACGGCTCGCTGGAGATCTTCACCGACGTCGACCTCGCGATCGACCGCGGTTCGCGCGTCGTGATCCTCGGCCTCAACGGTGCCGGCAAGACGACGCTGCTGCGGATCCTCGCCGGTGTCGATCAGCCCGACACGGGTCAGCTCGAACCCGGCCACGGTCTCAAGATCGGCTACTACGCGCAGGAGCACGAAAACCTCGATGTCTCGCGGTCTGTGCTCGAGAACATGATGTCGGCGGCGCCCGACATCACAGCGACCGACGCGCGAAAGGTGCTCGGGTCGTTCCTTTTCACGGGCGATGACGTGCTCAAGCCCGCGGGTGTGCTCTCGGGCGGCGAGAAGACGCGCCTGTCGCTCGCGACGCTCGTCGTGTCGTCGGCGAACATGCTGCTGCTGGACGAACCCACGAACAACCTCGACCCCGCCTCACGCGAAGAGATCCTCGGCGCGCTCGCCCACTACGAGGGTGCCGTCGTGCTCGTCTCGCACGACGAGGGCGCCGTCGAAGCGCTCAACCCCGAACGCGTTCTCATCCTCCCCGACGGCGTCGAGGACATCTGGGGTCGCGACTACGCCGACCTCGTCGCGCTCGCCTGACACACCCTCGAGCCCCGCGGCCGAGAGCGGTCAGCGGACGGCGTCGAGGAGGGCATCCTCGGCGTCGGCGTCACGGTCGCGACGGCGAGCAGGTGCCGCGGGACGCGGTTGCCCGGTGGAGCCCGGGTCGTCGTCTTCGGCGTCTTCGCGCCGCGCGATGATCTCGGTGCGGATCATGTAGCCGATGAAGATGAAGCCCATCACGGCGAACAGGATCCACTGGATCGCGTACGACAGATACGGGCCCGGGTCCTCGGACGGCGAGGGCAGGGCACCGGGCATGACCTCGACGGCGGGATCTTCGGACACGACGATGCCGTACGCGCTCAGCACGAGTGCATCGCCCACCTCGGGCGCGACGCGCTCAGCGACGAAGGGCAGGTTGATCGTCGGCACCTGGCCGGCATCGGCCGTGCGCCCCGATGCGGGGAGCGCCTCACCGGGCCGCAGTCGCACGGTGACCGTCGCCTGGCCCGACGGCGGCG
The DNA here is from genome assembly GCF_057669765.1 of Microbacterium sp. Y832. Lineage (NCBI taxonomy): Bacteria > Bacillati > Actinomycetota > Actinomycetes > Micrococcales > Microbacteriaceae > Microbacterium > Microbacterium sp. Y832. Next base: position 163,904 of record NZ_JBYHFM010000003.1, read on the forward strand.
CCGGAACGGCATCGGGCTCGGGCTGGTCAGCGCCGGGCGGAACCCAGCCGCGGTCGACGATGAGCACGCGCCCGTCGTCGAGGCGGAACGGCACGAGCACTTCGTACGCGGCGGTGCCGCCGTGCGGGCGGTTGCGCACGAGCAGCTGCTCGTCGGGGAGGTATTCACCCGTCAGCACGACCGGATGCCACTCGTCGCCGGCGTCGAGCGTTTCGCCGGGGGGGATCAGCTCGGCCAGGGCGACAGGCGGCGCGTCATAGTTCTGCTCGACGAGCGCGAGCTGCGCGGAGCGGTCGCCGTTGCGGGTGAACTGCCAGTCCGACAGGAACGCGCACACCACGGCGAAGAGGGCGGCCACGAGCAGGTACGCCGACCAGCGGACGGCGGCGGGGGCATTCTTCACGTCGAAACCTCGAGTCGGCCCACATCGAGCGGGAAGGAGCGGGCAGCGAGGAATTCGCGCAGGTACGACACGTGCTCATCGCACGCGACCCACGTCTTGCGGCGGTCCTCGGTGTGGATGCGCGGATTGCGCCAGTCGATGCGCCAGCGCGCCGTCGCGCGGCAACCGGCGCGCGAGCACGTCGTGTCGACGTCGGCGCTCATGCGGAATCCTCTTGTGCACGGGGCGGTACATCGCGCGGGCCCTCGACGGCGCGGGTCTCGTCCAGCCGGATGACCGGGGCACCACCGCCCCCCGCGGGTGACGCCTGCGCGGGCAAGCTCCGCTCGGGGGATACGGCCGCCGTGCGGGTCGGGGGCTTGCTGACGTTCGCCGCCACGACGGCGAAGTAGGGCAGGAACACCGCCGCTGCACCGAGGAGCCACGTGTACCAGCCGTATGGCGTGATGGCGACCATGAGTACGAAGCACGCGACGCGCACACCCATCATGATCAGGTAGTGCTTCGTGCGCGCGCTCGATTCCTCTTGCGGAGACGTCGGCAGCGATGTCGCTGATTGCCGCTCGGACGAGTTCCCCACCCATCCAGGGTACGCCGCTTCGACTCCGGCGGATCAGCTGAAGGACGATTGCACTGCGGCGAGCGGGATGACCGAGAGGAAGAAGATCACGCCCAGCACGAGGAACGCCAATCCCACCCAGCCGACGATGACACCGGCCAGCGCCATGCCCCGGCCATTCTCGCCCGTCCGCGCGATCTGCTTGAGCGAGATGTGGCCCATGATCGCGCCGGCGAGCGAGCCGATGAAGGGCAGCACCCAGATGAAGCCGGCGATGCTGGCGATCATCGAGATGATCGCCAGGACGTTCGTCTTGGTCGCGGCGTAACCGTAGGCCGGAGGAGCGCCATACGGGCCCGCCGGGGCGCCGTACGAGGGGGCGCTGGGGTACTGCGGCTGCGCATAGCCGCCGTAGGCGGGGTACGCCCCGGGCGCCTGCGGAGGGACATCGGCTGCGGGCGGCGGTGGGGTGCCGGGGGATGCGGGGTACGCGGGGGGCGCGCTGTACGCGGGGGGCGGCGTGTAGGTCGGCGGAGCGTACGGGGGGCGAGCGTCGCCGTGTTCGTCGTTCGAGGGGTTCTCCGGAGGGGTCACGGCACGCCTTTCGTCGCTGAGGTCTCCAGCGTTCCAGCGCGGGCCGCGTAGGTCAAACGGCGCGCCGCTAGGCTGGGGCGGTTCGTCGTCATCCCGAGGGAGTGTCATGTCCACCGATCGCGTCGTGCTCGTCACCGGCGGAAACCGCGGCATCGGTCGCGCCATTGCGGAGCGTTTCGTCACCGCCGGCTACAAGGTCGCCGTGACCGCGCGCTCCGGCGAAGGCCCCGAGGGCACGCTGACGGTGCGCGCGGACGTGACGGATGCTGCATCCGTCGACGCGGCGTTCACCGAGGTCGAGCAGAAGCTCGGTCCCGTCGAGATCGTCGTCGCCAACGCGGGCATCACGAAGGACACTCTGTTGCTGCGCATGACCGACGACGACTTCGACTCCGTCGTGGCGACGAACCTCGGCGGCGCGTTCCGCGTCGTCAAGCGCGCCTCCAAAGGGATGCTGCGTGCTCGCTGGGGCCGCGTCATCCTCATCTCGTCGGTCGTCGGCCTCTACGGCTCGCCCGGCCAGATCAACTACTCCGCATCCAAAAGCGGGCTCGTCGGGTTCGCCCGGTCGCTCACGCGTGAGCTCGGCTCACGGGGCATCACCGCCAACGTCGTCGCTCCCGGCTTCGTCGAGACCGACATGACGGCCGAGCTCGCTGCCGAGACGCAGGCGGAGTACAAGAAGAACATCCCCGCCGGGCGCTTCGCGTCCCCCGCCGAGATCGCCGGTGTCGTGACGTGGCTCGCGTCGGACGACGCCGCCTACATCTCGGGCGCCGTCATCCCCGTCGACGGCGGCCTGGGCATGGGGCACTGACGCCGCACTCTCAGACGGCCCCCGACCGTGGTCAGGGCAGCAGGGGGATGACTTCGCGCAGGTCGATCGGCCCGATCACGAGATCGGCCTGCTGGCGCACCGCGGGCTTGGCGTTGAACGCCAGCCCCAACCCCGCCGCCGCCATCATGAGCAGGTCGTTCGCGCCGTCGCCGACGGCGATCGTGCGCGACAGCTCGACGCCGGCTTCGGCTGCCCATTCGCCGAGGGCGGTGGCTTTGGCCGCGGCATCCACGATCTCGCCCTCGACGTGACCGGTGAGGATACCGTCGGCGGTCTGGAGGCGGTTCGCACGCCACACGTCGACGCCGAGCCGGGGAGCGATCGTGTCGAGGATCTCGTGGAAGCCGCCGGAGACGACACCGAAGCGGCCGCCCCGCTCATGGACGGCTGCGATCAGCTCGTGCACACCGGGCGTCGGCTCGACGCGCGCCAGCACGCGGGAGAACGCCGCGACCGGTACGCCTTCGAGCGTCGCGACGCGCGAGCGCAGGCTCGTCGCGAAGTCCACCTCGCCACGCATCGCGGCCTCGGTCGCCTCGGCGACCTCACGGCCGCGGCCCGCCTCGTCGGCGATGAGCTCGATGACCTCGTTGCGGATGAGGGTGGAATCGGCGTCGAGAACGACGAGGAAGCGGGCGTCCTGAAGCGGCATCCCTCCACGCTAGCGCCGTGCAGGCACGGGCGCGGACAGGTCAGCGCTCGACGCGGATGCCCTTGCCGACGACCGTGATGCCGCTGTCGGTCACGGTGTAGCCGCGCGCGATATCGTGTTCGAGGTCGACGCCGACGGTCGCCCCGTCGTCGACGAACACGTTCTTGTCGAGGATCGCGCGGTGCACCCGCGCACCCGCACCGACGTGCACATGGTCGAACAGCACCGAGTCGGTGATCGTCGACCCGCCGCCGGCGAGCGTCCAGGGGCCTACGACACTGCGTTCGAGGTGCGTGCCCGAGAGCACCGAGCCGAGCGAGACGACCGAGTCGATCGCGTTGCCGATGCGTCCGACGGCGTCGCGCACGAACTTGGCAGGTGGGGAGTTGACCGCCTGCGAGTGAATGGGCCACTGCATGTTGTAGAGGTTGAAGATCGGCAGCGTCGAGATCAGGTCGCGGTGCGCGTCGAAGAAGGAGTCGATCGTTCCGACGTCGCGCCAGTAGTACCGGTCGCGGTCGGTCGAACCCGGCACGTCGTTGAGCTTCATGTCGTAGACGCCGGCCTCGGCGCGGTTCACGAAATACGGCACGATATCGCCGCCCATGTCGTGGTTCGAGGTCGGCAGCTCACCGTCGGACTCGACGGCCTCGATGAGCGCGTCGGTGTCGAAGATGTAGTTGCCCATCGATGCGAGCACTTCGCCGGGGGAGTCGGCGAGCCCCGTCGGGTCCTGAGGCTTCTCGAGAAAATCGCGGATGCGTCCGGGGTGGGTCGGGTCGACGTCGATGATGCCGAACTGGTTCGCCAGACCGATGGGCTGGCGGATGCCGGCGACCGTCGCCCGCGCGCCGGACTCGATGTGCGCCGTGAGCATCTGCCGGAAGTCCATGCGGTATACGTGATCCGCACCGATCACGATCACGATGTCGGGCTTCTCGTCGTTGATGAGGTTGAGGCTCTGCAGGATCGCGTCGGCCGAGCCCGAGAACCACCGCTTTCCGAGACGCTGCTGCGCGGGAACCGACGCGACGTACGAGTCGAGCAGAGGCGACATGCGCCACGTCATCGAGATGTGGCGGTCGAGGCTGTGCGACTTGTACTGGGTCAGCACGACGGTCTGTCTGACACCCGAGTTGATCAGGTTCGAGATGGCGAAGTCGATGAGCCGGTACTGGCCGGCGAACGGCACCGCCGGCTTGGCACGATCTGCCGTGAGGGGCATGAGTCGTTTGCCCTCGCCCCCCGCGAGGATGATTCCGAAGACCTTCGGTGCTGCAGGCATGGGACCCACCCTAAGTGCGGCGCGCGGAGGAGGCATAGCAACTGTGACGGGAACCTCTCGTGTACTAGGTTTCGTGCCATGCGCGTCGACATCGTCACGAAGGAATACCCCCCACAGATCTACGGAGGCGCGGGTGTGCACGTCACCGAACTCGTGGCGGCGCTTCGCCGCAGCATGACGGTGCGCGTGCGCGCGTTCGGTGCGGGCCGCGACGAGGAGGACACGACGTCGTACGACGTGCCGGTCGAGCTGGCGGATGCCAATGCCGCGATCCGCACGCTCGGCACCGACCTCGAGATCGTGGGAGATGTCGCAGGCGCCGATGTCGTCCACAGTCACACCTGGTACGCGAACTTCGCGGGCCATCTCGCTTCGCTCCTGCACGGGATCCCGCACATCGTCACGGCGCACTCGCTCGAGCCTCTGCGCCCGTGGAAGGCGGAGCAGCTCGGCGGCGGATACGCCGTGTCGAGCTACATCGAGAAGACGGCGTACGAGGGGGCAGCCGCCGTCATCGCCGTGAGCGGGGGCATGCGCGAGGACATCCTGCGCAGCTACCCGGCGCTTGACCCCGGCAAGGTGCACGTCATCTACAACGGGATCGACGTCGAGGCCTGGCGCCCGGTCGATGATCCCGCGCTGCTCGCTGAGCTCGGAGTCGATTCCTCCCGCCCCTCGGTCGTGTTCGTCGGGCGCATCACGCGTCAGAAGGGTCTGCCGTACTTCCTGCGGGCCGTCGAGCTGCTGCCGCCCGATGTGCAGGTCATCCTGTGCGCGGGGGCGCCGGACACCCCGCAGATCATGGCCGAGGTCGAAGGGCTCGTGCGCGGGCTGCAGCAGACGCGTGACGGCGTCGTCTGGATCGACCGCATGCTGTCCCGGCATGAGCTGTGCACGATCCTCACCGCGGCGACGACGTTCGTCTGCCCGTCGGTATACGAGCCGCTCGGCATCGTCAACCTCGAGGCCATGGCATGCGGCGCCGCTGTCGTCGGCACCGCGACCGGCGGCATCCCCGAAGTGGTCGTGGACGGCGTGACCGGGCGCCTCGTGCCGATCGACCAGGCGAAGGACGGCACGGGAACCCCGACCGATCCCGACCGGTTCGTCGCCGATCTTGCGCGCGTGCTGACCGAGGTCGTGTCAGATCCGATCCGGGCGAAGGCCTATGGTGCGGCCGGACGCCGGCGTGCGGCGGAGGACTTCAGCTGGGCGCGGATCGCAGAGCAGACGGCCGCGCTCTACGCCGAGGTCGTGGCTTCGGGCCGTTAGGCTGGGCGTCATGTCCCAGGTGCTCGATTTCTCCGACGTCATCGTCCGCCGCAACTCCCGCAACATCATCGATCATCTCGACTGGACGGTCGACGACGACCAGCGGTGGGTCATCCTCGGGCCGAACGGCGCCGGAAAGACGACGCTGCTGCAGCTCGCCGACACGCTCCTGCACCCGACGTCGGGTGTCGTGACGATCTTGGGCGAACGCCTCGGTCGCACCGATGTGTTCGAACTGCGCCCGCGGATCGGCTTCGCATCGTCGGCGATGGCGCGTCGCATCCCGCCGGAGGAGACGGTGCTCGACGTCGTGCTGACGGCGGCCTTCTCGGTGCTCGGCCGCTGGCGCGAGGACTACGAGGACATCGACGAGCGGCGCGCGCTGCGCGTCTTGTCGCAGTGGAATCTCGAGAACCTCGCCGACCGCACGTTCGGCACGCTCAGCGACGGCGAGCAGAAGCGCGTGCAGATCGCGCGCGCCGTCATGACCGACCCCGAGATGCTGCTGCTGGACGAGCCGACCGCGAGCCTGGACCTCGGCGCGCGCGAAGAGCTGCTTGCGCTCCTGAGTGGATACGCGCTGGCCCCGACGACGCCGGCGATGGTCATGGTGACCCACCACGTCGAAGAGATCCCGGTCGGATTCACGCATGTGCTGCTGCTGCGCGACGGTCGCGCCGTCGCGCGCGGACCGATCGCCGAAGCGCTCACCGCCGAAGCCCTCACAGAGACGTTCGGCGTCCCCATCGTGCTCACCGAGGCCGATGGCCGGTACGCGGCGCGCGCGGAGCTGGTTTCCTGATAGGATCGCTCCTTGGTGCACTCGCATCACGGACCCTGGTTCCTGGTTCTCGGCAGGGACGCCATCCCCTTAAGGATTTTTCATGAAGACTGACATCCACCCCGACTACAAGGCCATCGTGTTCCGCGACCTCGGCTCGGGAGACACCTTCCTCACCCGTTCGACGGTGACCAGCGACAAGACGATCGAGCTCGACGGTGTCGAGTACCCCGTCATCGACGTCGAGATCTCGTCGGCATCGCACCCGTTCTACACGGGCAAGCAGCGCATCATGGACTCGGCCGGTCGCGTCGAGAAGTTCAACCAGCGCTTCAAGAACTTCGGCAAGTAATCGCCGCCCCGAAAGCCCCGCTCCGGCGGGGCTTTCGTCGTCTGTGCGCTCAGCGCACGGGCCACACGCCGTCGACGGCGTCGTCAGGGCCGAGTCGCCCGATCTGGATGAAGTACTCGGTGAGGCTCGCCGCCTGCGCGCGGGCCCACGAGATCTGGCTCGTGTGCAGCTCGTGCGGCGTGGCAGGCAGGTGCGTGGAGTACCGCGTGACAAGCGCCTGCGCGACGCGGCCTGCGGCGACGGCGTCGGAAGCCGCTTCGTGTGCGTTGTCGAGCGAGACGGCGTAGTGCGCGGCGACGGCCTCGAGCGTCCGCTTGCCGCGGCGGTAGCGGTCGCAGTGCTTGTCGATCACGAGCGGGTCGATGACGGGCGACGGAGATGCGATCCCGGCGATGCCGTGGCGCTCCGCTTCGTACTTGAGCAGCGAGAAGTCGTACGCCGCGTTGTAGGCGACGACCGGGATGCCGGCATCGAGCATCGCGCGGAGCGCCTCGACGACCTCGCCGACGACATCGCGCGCGGGTCGGCCCTCAGCGCGGGCGCGAGCGGTCGTGACGCCGTGGATCGCGGCGGCGCCGTCAGGAATCTCCACACCGGGGTCGGCGAGCCAGTCGCGCGCACGCACGACTGTTCCGGTGCGGTCCAGCAGTCCCACGTACGCCGTCACGATGCGGTCGGTGCGGACGTCGACGCCCGTCGTCTCGAGATCGAACACGCCCACGGCCGTGGACCAATCCGGATGCACCGAGGGAGCGGGCACGGCGGGCAAGAGCTGCATGCCGCTCACGGTATGGGACGCCGCCGACATCGCGTGCGAGGCGCTCCGCGGACGAGGCCGGCACCGGGCGGACCGCCTCGTAGACTCGTCCGGTGCCCGCCTTCAACCCGTATGCCGCCCTGCTCGAGCAGATCCCCATCGAGCGGCGCGAGGCCGAGGTGCTCGGCGGCACGACGGCGTACTGGCAGTACGGCCCGCACGACGCCGAGACGACGATCATCGCGGTGCACGGCTTCCGCGGCGACCACCACGGCCTCGAGCCGGTCATCGCCCAGCTGCGCGGCATCCGCGTCATCTCGCCCGACCTCCCCGGCTTCGGTCAGACGCCCCCGCTGCCCGGCCGCACGCACGACCTCGAGGCCTACGTCGAGTGGCTCACGCGCTTCGCGCAGTCGGTCGCCCCAGGCGCCGTGATCCTCGGGCACTCCTTCGGCTCGATCGTCGCCTCGGCGGCGGTCGCCGGCGGCTTGGCGACGCCACGCCTCATCCTGATCAATCCGATCGGCGCTCCCGCGCTCGAGGGGCCGCGGGGCGTGCTCACGCGGCTCGCCGTCTTCTACTACTGGGCGGGAGCGAAGCTGCCCGCGGCGATCGGCGACGCGCTGCTGCGAAACGGCATCATCGTGCGGGTCATGAGCATCTCGATGGCCAAGACGAAGGATGCGACGCTGCGGCGCTTCGTGCACGACCAGCACGACACCTATTTCTCACGCTTCGCCGATCGCGATGTTCTGCATGACGCCTTCGTGACGTCGGTGTCTCACGACGTGCGCGCCGCGGCGTCGCGGATCGATGTCCCGACACTGCTCATCGCCGCCGTGCGCGATGACATCACGCCGATCCAGGCGCAGCGGCACCTCGCGACGCTGTTCGCCGACGTCGAGCTGGTCGAGATCCCCGATGTCGGGCATCTCATCCACTACGAGACCCCCGCGCCCGCGGCCGCGGCGGTCAGACGCTTTCTCGCGCCTTCCGCTCCCGGTACGCGATGACGTTCATGCGGTTGCCGCAGTTGCCGGTGTCGCAGTAGCGCTTCGACCCGTTGCGCGAGTAGTCGATGTAGACCGCATCGCAGTCATCGGCCTCGCAGACGCGCACGCGGTCGTACGAGTCGCTGCGGATCACTTCGACGAAGGCCATCGCCGCTTCGACCATGATGCGCGTCGCGATGGGGGCGTCGTCGGGGGTCGCGTGGATGTGCCAGTCGTGGTCGCCGTGGATGACCAGGCGTGGCACGGCCTCTCCGTCGCGCAGCATGTCGTTGACGAGCGGCACGGCTCCTTCGCGGTCGACATCCCACAGTTCCCGCACCCGGGCGCGCACGTGGCGAATCTCATCGACCGTCGCGCGATCGCGCCGGACGGTGCCGGAATACGGGTGTTCGGCGAGGTAGGCATCGAGGTCGGCGACGGTCGTCATGGTGTCGTCGCCGTCGCCCAGCGGCAGGGTGTTCACGAGCGCGGCGGCGGCTTCGAGACTCTGTCTCGTGTCACGGATGAAGACCATGTTGACTCCTGACATTCGACTCGGATACTGTCACCAGTGTAATCACCCTTCACTCCTGACAGCCGGACGCCCATGACCTCGACCGCCCCCCTGCCCATCATCCGAGACGTCGCCACCTCGGCGCGACTCAATACGACCGGAGTGCTCTTCGCTGTCGGCTCCGCTCTGGCCTTCTCCTCGAGCGGCCCCTTCATCAAGCCGCTGCTCGAGGCGGGCTGGTCGGTCGGTGCAGCGCTCATCGTGCGTATCGGCCTCGCGGGACTGCTCCTGTCGCCTGCCCTGATCGTCGCGATGCGGCGCCAGCGGTCGTTCCTGCGTCGTCACGGGGTGCTCATGGCCGGGTTCGGTCTGACGGCCGTCGTCGGGTGCCAGCTGTTCTACTTCCTTGCGATGCAGCGGATGCCGGTGGCCGTGGCGCTGCTCATCCAGTTCCTCGCCCCCGTCCTGCTCGTCCTCCTCGCGTGGGCGCGCACCAAGCGCGCGCCGTCGCGGCTCGTGATCATCGGCTCCGTCGTCGCCGTGGCCGGCCTCGTGCTGGTGGTCGACATCTCGGGGGTGAGCTTCGACATCGTCGGCACGCTCTTCGCCCTCGGCGCCGCCGTCTGCGTCATGGCCTACTACCTGATCGCCGAGAAGTCCCGCGAGGATCTGCCGCCGCTCGCCCTCGCCGCCGGTGGCCTGCTCACCGGCGCCGTCTTCATGGGGATCCTGGTTCTCGTCGGCGTCCTGCCGTTCCACGCTCCGCCCGTGTCGGTCGAACTCGCGGGCATCGTGGTGCCGTGGTTCGTTCCGCTGCTGTGGGTCGCGTGCGTCGCGACGACGCTCGGGTACGGCCTCGGCGTGATCGCGGTGCCGCGCATCGGTTCGCGCGTCGCGTCGTTCGTCGGGCTCTCCGAAGTGCTCTTCGCTCTGGGCTTCGCCTGGCTGCTGCTGGCCGAGGTGCCGGCACCGATCCAGTTCGTCGGTGGCGCGCTCATCCTGATCGGCGTCGTGCTCGTGCGTCTCGACGCGTCGTCGGGTGGGCTTCCGCGCAGCCGTGCGAAGAAGGGCTACTTCTCGCGCCGTGCCAGCTCCATGAGCGGCGTGAGCCGATAGGGGATCACCTCGTCCATGACGAGCGAGGTCTCGGTGCGCTCGACGCCCTCGATCGAGAGGATGCGCGCATCCGTGTCGAAGAGGTGCTGCGTGTCGCGGCAGGCTACCCGCACGAGCAGGTCGATCTGACCGCTCAAGCCGTGCGCCTGCACGATCTCGGGGATCGCGGCCAGATCATCGGTGATGCGCGGCAGGTCGGCCTGCCGCACGATGACGCTGATGAACGCCTCGATCGGGAAGCCGAGAGCGGCCGAGGACAGGGCGCGCTCGTACGAGAGGAACACCTCGGCGCGGTCCAGCCTCGACATGCGCGCCTGCACCGTATTGCGCGAAAGGCCCAGGCGCTCGGCGAGGGCGACGACGGTCGCGCGGGGGTCGGCGGACAGGGCTGCGAGCAGGTCGAGGTCGATCTGGTCCAGAGTGCTCATAGTGCGAAACGTTAGCACGCCGTATTTTGGAATGGGTTGGCAACATGCTCAAGGACCTTCCGCTGGCTTGAGCTAGGTGCAATGTCGACGTAGTGTCTCGCATGTCGGCGCAGTCGCCGATGACCGCGACGAGCTGCCCACGAGGTCGGCTCCCGAGGAGGGATGACGATGACGCACACCCTGACACCGACCGCCGAGCTGGCCACCGACGTCGACGACGTCGCGCGGCTCGTGACACCCGAGGGCGAGCGGATCTCCGACCCCGAGCTGGAGCGCTGGGTGGCCGACATCGACGCCGACGCACTGCGCGGGCTCTACCGCGACATGGTGCTCGTGCGTCGCGTGGACACCGAGGGCGTCGCCCTGCAGCGCCAGGGGCAGTTGGGCCTGTGGGCACCCTGCCAGGGCCAGGAGGCCACGCAAGTCGGCACGGCCCGCGCGTTCCGGGCCGACGATTTCGTCTTCCCGAGCTACCGCGAGATCGGCGTGAACTTCGTGCGCGGCGCCAAGCCCGCAGACTTCGTGCTCGCGTGGCGCGGCGAGTCGCACTCGACGTACAACCCCTACGACATCAACACGGCCACGCCGCAGATCATCATCGGCGCGCAGGCACTGCACGCCGTGGGCTACGCGATGGGCATCCAGCGCGACGGCACCGACCAGGTCTCGGCGGCGTACTTCGGCGACGGAGCCACCAGCCAGGGCGATGTCAACGAGGCGATGGTCTTCGCCTCGTCGTTCCGCTCTCCCGTCGTCTTCGTCTGCACGAACAACCAGTGGGCGATCTCTGAGCCCGTCACGGTGCAGGCGAAGTTCCCGATTGCCGGACGCGCGCCGGGCTTCGGCATCCCCAGCATGCGGGTCGACGGCAACGATGTGCTCGCGTGCCTCGCCGCGATGCGCTGGGCGATCGACAACGCCCGCCAGGGCAACGGGCCCGCGTTCATCGAGGCCGTCACGTACCGGATCGGCCCGCACACCACCTCGGATGACCCGACGCGCTACCGCGACAAGCAAGAGGTCGAGCGCTGGCGCCACCGCGACCCGATCGCGCGCATCGAGGCGCTCCTGCGTGCCGAGGGCGCCTTCGACGACGCGTTCGCCGCCCAGGTCGCCGCCGACGCCGACGCGCTCGGCGCCGAGGTGCGCGCCGCGACGCTCGGCGCCGTGACGCGCCCCGCGATCGAGGCGCTCGACGACGTCTACGCCGAGCCGCACACGGGGCTCGCAGAGCAGCGCGAATGGTTCGGTTCGTACCTGGCCGGTTTCGACACCGAGGAGACGGCACGATGACTCAGCTCACGATGGTCAAAGCGATCAACGAAGGTCTGCGGCGCGCCATGGCCGACGACCCGAAGGTCCTGCTCATGGGCGAGGACATCGGCAAGCTCGGCGGGGTGTTCCGCATCACCGACGGCCTGATCGATGAGTTCGGCGCGCAGCGCGTCATCGACACGCCGCTCGCCGAGTCCGGCATCATGGGCGCCGCCGTGGGACTGGCGTTCCGCGGCTACCGTCCCGTCGTCGAGATCCAGTTCGACGGGTTCGTCTACCCGGCCTTCGACCAGATCGTCTGCCAGGTCGCCAAGCTGCACTACCGCACGCGCGGCAACGTCAAGATGCCGATCACGATCCGCATCCCCTGGGCCGGTGGCGTCGGTGCTGCCGAGCACCACTCGGAGTCGCCCGAGGCGTACTTCGTGCACACCTCGGGGCTGCGCGTCGTCGCGGTCTCGAACCCGCAGGACGCGCACGTCATGCTGCGCCAGGCCATCGCGAGCGATGACCCGGTCGTCTACTTCGAGCCGAAGCGGCTCTACCACACGAAGGGCGAGGTCGACTTCGACACCGACCTGGCCGACGCCCCGCCGATGGGCCTTGCCCGGGTCGCGCGCGAAGGCAGCGATGTGACGATCCTGACCTACGGCGCCCAGGTGCCGGTCGCACTCGATGCGGCGATGGCCGCTGAAGACGACGGACTGTCGATCGAGGTCATCGATCTGCGCTCGCTTTCGCCTGTCGACTACCGCACCGTGACGGCATCCGTCCGTAAGACGGGCCGCGTCGTCGTGACGCACGAGGCCGCGCGCGAAGCCGGCGTGGGTGCCGAGCTCATCGCGAGCGTCACCGAGCGCTGCTTCAACCACCTCGAGGCAGCACCGGCCCGTGTCACGGGCCATGACATCCCCTACCCGCCCGCCAAGCTCGAGAAGAACCACGTGCCTGACCTCGATCGCATCCTCGACGCCGTCGACCGCGTCCTTGACCGCCCGAACAGCCTGACGGGAGTCGAGCTGTGATCCAGGACTTCCGTCTTCCCGACCTCGGCGAAGGACTGCCCGAGGCCGAGCTCGTCCAGTGGCTGGTCGCCGAGGGGGACACCGTCGCCCTCAACCAGACGATCGCCGAGGTCGAGACCGCGAAGGCCGTCGTCGAATTGCCGAGCCCCCACGCCGGCATCGTGCAGAACCTCCACGCCGCGGCAGGCGATGTCGTCGAGGTCGGCGCGGTGCTCATCTCGTTCCAGCTCGAGGGGCAGGCCGCTACGCCCGAGGCGGCGGCATCCGCCCCCGCCGAGGCGGAGGATGCCGGCGAGAAAGCCCCGCCGAACCTCGTCGGCTACGGTGCGGCCCCCCGCTCGTCGAGTCGCCCGCAGCGGCGCTCACGCGCGGCCACCGGCGGACGGAAGGAGCCCGCCGACACGGCAGTGCTCGAGGCCGCACCGCACGACGCCGTCCACTCGCACGAGGTCATCGAGCGTCCGCTCGAGCGGCCGCGGTCGACCCCGCCCGTGCGCATGCTCGCGAAGAAGCTCGCCGTCGACCTCGCCCTCGTCGAGGCCAGCGGCGCAACCGGCATCATCACGCGTGAAGACGTCGAGGCCTACGCCGCCCGCGTCGGCGCCGCGCCGGCCGCGTCCGCGACCACGGCGCCCACGCAGGCTGCGCCCGCCCGTGAGCCGGGGGAGCGCACGACGCGCATCCCGATCCGCGGAGTCCGCAAGCACACGGCGGCTGCCATGGTGCAGAGCGCTTTCACGGCACCGCACGTCACGACGTTCCTCACGGTCGACGTGACGGCGACGAGCGAGCTGATCGCCTCGCTCAAGGCCGACCGCCGTCTGCAGGACCACCGCATCGGTGTTCTCACGGTCGCGGCCAAGGCCGTGTGCCTCGCGCTCGGCGCGCACCCCGAGCTGAACTCGAAGTGGGACGACGCAGCGGGCGAGATCGTCCAGCACCACTACGTCAACCTCGGGATCGCTGCAGCGACGGGCCGTGGTCTGGTCGTGCCGAACATCCGCGACGCGCAGGACCTGTCGCTCACCGAGATGGCCGACGCCATCCGTGCGCTCGCTGAAACGGCCCGGGCGGGCAAGACCTCGCCCGCCGAGATGATGGGCGGGACGTTCTCGATCACGAACGTCGGTGTGTTCGGTGTGGATGCCGGCACTCCGATCCTCAACCCCGGTGAAGCCGGCATCCTGGCAATCGGCGCGGTACGCCGTCAGCCGTGGGAGTACCGCGGCGAGATCGCCCTGCGCGATGTCATGACGCTCGCGCTGTCGTTCGATCACCGTCTCGTCGATGGGGAACAGGGCTCGAAGTTCCTCGCCGACGTGGCCGCCGTACTGCGCGAACCCGGACGCGCGATGCTTCTGCGTTGACGGTGATGATGAAGCCCGCCCGAGATGATCGGGCGGGCTTCGTCGTTCGCCGGGTCAGGCGCTGAGCGCCGCGATCGCCATGGACTCCAGGATGCCCCGGATGTGCGGTGCATCGGGTGCCTGGCGGAGGCCTCGCACGCTGTGCGGGGTCGAGTTGATGAGGCCGAAGCACGCGTGCGCGCGTACGCGCAGGTCGCTCGGTTCGCGGTCGGGATGCAGATCCGACAGCACGCCGATCCACAGCTCGACGTACTCGCGCTGCAACCGGCGGACGGTGTGTCGATCGTCGTCGGCGAGACTCGCGAGATCACGGTCCTGCACACGGATGACGTCGGCGTCGGCGAGTGCGAAGTCCACGTGGAAGCGGACGAGGCCCGCGAGCCGCTCGGCCGGGAGCTCTTTCTCGGCCAGCACGGCGCGACCGCCCGAGAGCAGCCGCTCGCTCACGCGCACGAGGATCGCGGCGAGAAGGGCCTGCTTGTTGAGGAAGTGCCGGTAGACGGCGGGTCCGCTCACCCCGACCGCGGCGCCGATGTCCTCGAGACTGACACCGGTGTAGCCGCTTTCCGCGAAGAGCCGCGCGGCTTCGTGCAGCAGGGCGGCGTGACGGTCGGCTTTCGCGCGTTCGCGATCCGTGACACCACTTGTCATTTCAGTTAACCCTCGCTAACCTAAGAGCCCGGTTAGTGAACACTAACCAGTTCGGATCCTATGCCGTTCGAAGCGTGATCCGATCGTGACGTCGACGGAGATGACATGACCACACTCGAAACCGAGGTCGTCGCGGACGAGACGTTCACTCGAACGCGCGAAGCACAGGAAGACCTCGCACAAGAGCTGCGCGCCCGGCTGGCCGCTACCGCGCTCGGGGGACCGGAAGCCTCGCGGGAGCGCCACGTCGCACGGGGCAAGCTGCTTCCTCGCGAGCGCGTCGCGCGACTGCTCGACGAAGGCAGTCCGTTCCTCGAGGTGAGCGCGCTGGCCGCCGAGGGGCTCTACGGCGGGGATGCCCCCGCAGCGGGCGTCATCGCGGGCATCGGCCTCGTGCACGGGCGACACGTCATGGTCGTGTGCAACGACGCGACGGTCAAGGGCGGCACCTACTACCCGATGACGGTCAAGAAGCACCTGCGCGCGCAGGAGATCGCCCTGGAGAACCACCTGCCGTGCATCTACCTCGTCGACTCGGGCGGCGCCTTCCTGCCCATGCAGGACGAGGTATTCCCCGATCGCGACCACTTCGGGCGCATCTTCTTCAACCAGGCGCGCATGTCCGCCGCGGGTGTTCCGCAGATCGCCGCGGTCATGGGCTCGTGCACCGCCGGTGGCGCCTACGTGCCGGCGATGAGCGATGAGACGGTCATCGTGCGCAACCAGGGCACGATCTTCCTCGGCGGGCCACCCCTCGTGAAGGCCGCGATCGGCGAGATCGTCACGGCCGAAGAGCTCGGCGGCGGCGAACTGCACGCCATGCGGTCGGGCGTCGTCGACCACCTCGCCGAAGACGACGAGCACGCGCTGCAGATCGTCCGCGACATCGTCGCGACGCTGCCGCCGCCGGCGGAGCCGGCCTGGGACGTACAGCCCGCGGCCGACCCCGCCGTCGACCCGTCCGACCTCTACGGTGTCGTGCCCGTCGACGTCAACCAGCCCTACGACGTGCGCGAGGTCATCGCGCGCCTCGTCGACCGCAGCGAGTTCCACGAGTTCAAGCGCGCGTACGGCGAGACCCTCGTGACGGGATTCGCGCGGCTGCACGGGCACCCGATCGGCATCGTCGCCAACAACGGCGTGCTGTTCGGCGAGTCCGCGCAGAAGGGCGCCCACTTCATCGAGCTGTGCGACCAGCGCGGCATTCCGCTGCTGTTCCTGCAGAACATCTCGGGCTTCATGGTCGGGCGAGACGCCGAGGCCGGTGGCATCGCGAAGGACGGCGCCAAGATGGTGACCGCCGTCGCGACGACGCGCGTGCCCAAGCTCACGGTCGTCATCGGCGGCTCGTTCGGCGCCGGCAACTACTCGATGTGCGGACGCGCCTACTCCCCGCGCTTCCTGTGGACGTGGCCCGCGAGCCGCATCTCGGTCATGGGTGGGCCGCAGGCGGCATCCGTCCTCTCGACCGTCAAGCGGGACCAGATCGAGGGGCGCGGCGAAGAGTGGTCCGCCGATGCGCAGAGCGACTTCGAGGCGCCCATCCGCGAGCAGTACGAGCGCCAAGGCAGCCCGTACTACGCGACCGCACGACTGTGGGACGACGGCATCGTCGATCCCGCCGATACCCGTGACCTGCTGGGGCTCGCGCTCGACGTCGTGTCGCGCACGCCGCTCCCCGAACCGCGCTTCGGCGTCTTCCGGATGTGACCATGATGAACACCGATTCCGACGCGGTCCCAGAGTTCGCCGACGGGTTCGACACCGTCCTCGTCGCCAACCGCGGCGAGATCGCCCGCCGCGTCATCCGCACGCTCCGGCGCCTCGGCATCCGCTCCGTCGCCGTCTACAGCGACGCCGACGCCGACGCCCCGCACGTGCGTGAAGCCGATGAGGCCGTGCGCATCGGCTCCGCCGCGGCATCCGCGTCGTATCTGAACATCGACGCCGTCGTGCGCGCCGCCGTCGAGACGGGCGCGCAGGCCGTGCATCCGGGATATGGGTTCCTCTCGGAGAACGTCGCCTTCGCCCGCGCGTGCGCCGAGGCGGGGATCGTCTTCGTCGGCCCCGGCGAGCGCGCCCTCGATGTCATGGGCGACAAGATCCGCTCGAAGGAGCACGTCACCGAGCACGGTGTGCCGACGGTGCCCGGCTTCAGCGCAGCCGGCATGACCGATGACGCCATCGCGGCGGCTGCGGCAGAGACCGGTTTCCCGCTGCTCATCAAGCCCTCGGCGGGCGGCGGTGGCAAGGGGATGCAGATCGTCCGAGCCGCCGATGAGCTGCCCGATGCCCTCGCGACCGCCCGGCGCGTCGCCGCGGCGGCTTTCGGTGACGACACGCTGCTGCTGGAGCGTCTCATCGAGCGACCGCGGCACATCGAGGTGCAGGTGCTGGCCGACGCCCAGGGGCGGGTCATCCACCTCGGCGAGCGCGAGTGCACGTTGCAGCGCCGCCACCAGAAGGTCATCGAAGAAGCGCCGTCGCCCATCGTCGATGCCGAGACCCGCGCGCGTCTGGGAGCGGCCGCCTGTGCTGCCGCAGCGTCGGTGGACTACCGCGGCGCGGGAACGGTCGAGTTCCTCGTCGCGGGGGACCGCCCCGACGAGTTCTTCTTCATCGAGATGAACACCCGGCTGCAGGTCGAGCACCCCGTGACCGAGCTCGTGACGGGCATCGACCTCGTCGAGCAGCAGCTGCGCATCGCCGCGGGGTTCGCCCTGGAGATCGCGCAGGACGACGTCGTCCTCGACGGCCACGCGATCGAAGCGCGCGTGTACGCCGAGAGCCCTGAGCGCGGGTTCCTGCCCGCAACGGGCGACGTGCTGCTGTGGGAGACCGCAGACCCGGCCGGCGTGCGCACGGACTCCGCCGTCGAGAGCGGCTCGGTCGTGGGCTCGGACTACGACCCCATGATCGCGAAGGTCATCGTGTGCGGGGTCGACCGCGCCGACGCACTCGCGCGCCTCGACGCGGCTCTCGCGGACACCGTCCTGCTCGGGGTCGACACCAACATCGCGTTCCTGCGTGCTCTGCTCGCCGAACCCGCCGTGCAGGCGGGCGACCTCGACACGGGGCTCATCGATCGGATGCCGCCGTTCACGGCACCCGAGCCCTCGGCCACCGCGCTGAGCGCCGTCGCGACCGCCGACGAAGGCCGGCATCTCGCGGGACGGCAGCAGGGAGCCGCGGCACCGCTGTGGCGCACGGGCTCGGGCTGGCGGATCGGCGACAACGCCCCGGCACGCACAGTCACCGTGCTGGCCGAGGACGGCGACGTGCGCTCGGCGCCCGTTCCCGACCCCGATCCCGTCATCCCGGTCGGAGCCGGCGGCTGGCGCGCCGTGTCGCTGGGCCGCGCGCTGCCGGACGGCGTGCAGCTGAGGACCGGCCGCGACGGATGGTCGTGGGTGCACGCCGACGGCGTCGCACACCGCCTCCTGCCGTTGACGCGCCGTGAGGCGCTCGAGCGGCGCCTCGCCGCGACGGCGCGCGGGGCCGCGGCCACCGCGCCCGAACTGCGCGCCCCCATGCCCGGAGCAGTCGCCGCGGTGCACGCGGCAGACGGCGACCGCGTCGAGACGGGCGATCGCATCGTCACGATCGAGGCGATGAAGATGGAGCACCCTGTCACGGCGCCGCACAGTGGCATCGTGCGCCTGGATGTGGCCGCCGGCGACCAGGTGCGCCGCGATCAGGTGATCGCACACGTGACGGCTGACCCCTCGACGGTCTCAGAGACCGAGCCCGGCTCAGAGACAGAGACTAAGGAGTGACCATGGACCACCACAACCTCACCGATGACGAGCGCGAACTCGCCGGCCTCGTGCGCGAGTTCGCCGACGAGGTCGTCGCGCCGCAGGCCTACGAGGCCGACCGCACGAAGACGCTCTCGATGGACGTCGTGCGGCAGATGGGCGAGATGGGTCTGTTCGGTCTGCCCTTCTCCGAAGAGGTCGGCGGGCAGGGCGGCGACTACTTCGCGCTCGGTCTCGCGATCGAGGCACTCGCGCGCGTCGACCAGTCGATCGCGATCACCCTCGAAGCCGGGGTCAGCCTCGGTGCCATGCCCATCTACCGCTTCGGCACCGACCAGCAGAAGCACGCCCTCCTGCCCGACCTGCTCGCCGGAAAGGCGCTCGCGGGCTTCGGCCTGACCGAGCCCGAGGCGGGATCGGATGCCGGTGCGACGCGCACGACGGCACGGCTCGAGGACGGCCACTGGGTCATCAACGGCGCGAAGCAGTTCATCACGAACTCCGGCACGCCCATCACGCGCTTCGTCACCGTCACGGCGGTCACGGGGGAGCAGAACGGCCGCAAGGAGATCTCGACGATCATGGTGCCCCACGGCACCGAAGGATTCACGGTCGAGCCGGCCTACGACAAGGTCGGGTGGCACGCCTCCGACACGCACCCGCTGACCTTCCAGGACGCCCGCGTTCCCGAGGAGAACCTCATCGGCGAGCGCGGCCGCGGCTTCGCGAACTTCCTGCACATCCTCGACGAAGGTCGCATCGCGATCGCCGCGCTCGCGACCGGTGCGGCCGAAGGATGCCTCGAAGCGGCGATCGACTACGCGGGCAAGCGCACGGTCTTCGGCGAACCGCTCGCGACGCGCCAGAGCATCCAGTTCATGATCGCCCGCATGCAGCTGCGCGTGCACAACGCGCGTCTCGCGTGGCACCACGCGGCACGCCTGCGCGATGCCGGCAAGCCCTTCAAGACCGAGGCGGCGATCGCGAAGCTCACCTCCAGCGATGCGGCGATGGACAACGCGCGCGACGCGACGCAGATCTTCGGCGGCAACGGGTTCATGAACGAATACCCCGTCGCACGGCACTTCCGTGACTCGAAGATCCTCGAGATCGGCGAGGGTACGAGCGAGGTGCAGCTGCTCGTCATCGCCCGCTCGCTCGGGATGGCCTGAGCCTGTGAACGAGATCGTCCAGCGCGGACTCTACGTCGACGAGCTCGAGGTGGGCGCCCGCTACTCCCACCGCCCGGGCCGCACGGCGTCCGAGGCCGACAACGTCCTCTTCACGACGCTCACGATGAACGGTCAAGCGCTGCACCTGGATGCTGCGTTCGCCGCGTCGCAGCCGTTCGGGCAGCGTCTCATGAACTCGATGTGGACGTTGTCGACCATGGTCGGCGCCTCTGTCGGGCAGATCACGCAGGGCACGCTCGTCGCTCAGCTCGGGCTCGGAGACATCACCTTCCCCGCCCCGGTGTTCCACGGCGACACGCTGTACAGCGAGACCGAGATCGTCGAGAAGCGTCCGTCGAGCTCGCGTCCGGGTCAGGGCATCGTGACGATGAGGCACACGGGACGCAATCAGGACGGGGTCATCGTCGCGACGGCCACGCGCACCGCGCTCATGTGGATGAACGCGGAGTCGCAGGCGTGAGCGCATTCGACCTGGGTCCCGCGCTGCTGTTCTGCCCTGCCGATCGCCCGGAGCGGTACGCGAAGGCCTTCGACCGGGCCGATGCCGTCATCCTCGATCTCGAGGACGCCGTCTCGCCGTCGGCCAAACCCGCCGCCCGCGGTGCGCTGATCGAGTCCGATCTGGATCCTGCCCGCGTCATCGTGCGCGTCAACCCGCCCGAGACGGACGAGTTCGCCGCTGATCTCGCGACCCTGTCGCAGACCGACTACCGCCGCATCATGATCGCCAAGGCCGAGTCGCCCAAGCGGCTCAAGCGCCTGGACGAGCGCTTCGAGATCATCGCGCTGTGCGAGACGGCGAAGGGCATCGCGCAGGCCGACCGGATCGCGGCGCTGGACAACGTCGTCGCGCTCATGTGGGGCGCCGAAGACCTCGTGGCCTCGCTCGGGGGCACCTCGAGCCGCCGCGCCGACGGGCGGTACCGCGACATCGCCCGTCACGCGAGGGCTCGGACGCTGCTCGCAGCGGGTTCTCGCGGCAAGGGAGCGATCGACGCGGTGCACCTCGACATCGCCGACGTGGCAGGTCTTGCCGACGAGGCGGCTGACGCTGCGGCATCCGGGTTCACCGCCACGGCGTGCATCCACCCGAGCCAGGTCACCGTCATCCGCGACGCCTACCGCCCCGACCCCGAATCGGTGACGTGGGCGCGGGTGGTCCTCGCGGCTGCCGAATCCGAGCGCGGCGTCTTCGCGTTCGAGGGACGCATGGTCGACGAGCCCGTCCTGCGGCACGCGCGCGCCCTGTTACGACGCGCCGACTGAGGCCGACCGACTCGATGAGAGATCAGACGAGAGGTGAGCCGGCGTACGAGCGCAGGCTCAGTCGCTCGCGCTCGAGCAGGAACGAGAACGTCGCGCCGTTCGCGAGGCGTTCGCCGGACGGCGGCATCTCGCCCGCCGTCGCGTGCATGATGACCTCGCGGATCAGCGCGCCGTGCGAGACGACCACGAGTGCGGGCGACGCGGGCGCCGTCTCGCGGCGTGCCCGACGCACCGCCCGACGCAATCCGAGCACGGCGCGAAGGCGCAGGTCCTCGCGCGACTCGGCGCCGGGGACCTCGGCGGTGTACCAGTCGCCCCACCGTGCGAAGAACTCCGTCGTGACGATGCCCTCGGCCTCGCCATACGCGCGTTCGCGCAGCTCGGGGTATGCGTGCGACAGGTCGACGCCGAGCCCGTCGGCCACGATCGCGGCGGTCTCCCGCGCGCGCGAGAGGTCGCTGGACACGACGACGACGGGGGAGCCGTTCAGCTGGTCGCGCAACGACAGGACGGCCTCGCGAGCCTGCTGACGGCCGGTGTCGTTGAGCGGGATGTCGGTGCTCCCCTGGATGCGTCGCGCGCGATTCCAGTCGGTCTCGCCATGGCGCATCAGGATGAGGGTCGTCACCCTTCGAGCCTAACCGCGCTCAGCGGTCCGGGAGCGAGGCGGCGAGCGCCTCGAGAATCCGGCTCGCGCTGCCGTCGATCTTGAGAGTCGCCCGATCGTCGGCGCGCGTGGAGCCGCGGTTGATGATGACGATGGGCAGGTCCTGGCGGCGGGCGCGTTCGATGAGGCGGATGCCGCTGTTCACGGCGAGCGAGGATCCGGCCACGAGCAGGGCGTCACCCGTGTGCACGAGCTGCTCGGCTTGGCGGAACTTCTCGCGCGGCACGAACTCGCCGAAGAAGACGACGTCGGGCTTGAGCATGCCATCGCACACGCTGCACGCGGGCACGCGGAAGCCCTCCGTGCTCTCGGGGAGCACATCGCCGTCGGGGCCGAGGGCGACGCCGTCGGGCACCGTGATCCAGGGGTTGTCCGCTTCGACGCGGGCGGCGATGTCGCGGCGATCGAAGATCTGGCCGCAGTGCGTGCAACCGACGCGGCGCATCATGCCGTGCAGCTCGACGACGCGGCGGCTGCCGGCGCGCACGTGCAGGCCGTCGACGTTCTGCGTCACGACGCCGGTGGCCAGACCTCGCTGCTCTAGGCGGCGGATCGCGTGGTGCCCCGCGTTGGGACGCGCCGTGGCGAACGCGCGCCACCCGAGGTGGCTGCCGACCCAGTATCGGCGGCGGTCGGCCTCGTCGCCGAGGAATCGGTCGACGGTCATGGGGATGCGCACGGGAGCACCCGATCCCCGGTAGTCGGGGATGCCGGAGTCCGTCGAGACGCCCGCGCCCGTCAGCACCGCGATGCGGTGCCCCGCGAGCACATCGACCGCCCGCGCGACGTCATCCGTTTCGGTCATCCGTCCCTCCCGCCCTCGCAGTCTAGGTCGCCACATCGACCGTGCGGCCGTCCCGCACGTGTCCGGGCTGGGATAGTGGAAAGGTGGCGACAGTGATCGAGACGGCGGACGACCCGCGGCTGGCCGACTATCGGGACCTGACCGACGTCGCCCTGCGGCGCGTGCTCGAGCCCGAGGG
The DNA here is from genome assembly GCF_057669765.1 of Microbacterium sp. Y832. Taxonomy (NCBI): domain Bacteria; kingdom Bacillati; phylum Actinomycetota; class Actinomycetes; order Micrococcales; family Microbacteriaceae; genus Microbacterium; species Microbacterium sp. Y832. The sequence continues at coordinate 186,632 of NZ_JBYHFM010000003.1, forward strand.
CGGGCTCTACATCGCCGAGTCCGCGAAGGTCATCGCGCGCGCCCTCGCCGCCGGCCACCGCCCGCGGTCGGTGCTGGTGCAGCAGAAATGGGCGGATGCCGCCCGGGAGCTGCTCGCCGATCATCCGGACGTGCCTCTCTACATCGTCACACCCGAGGTCGCCGAGAGCCTCACCGGGTACGTCGTGCATCGAGGCGCCCTCGCGGCCATGCACCGTCCGCCCCTTCCGCCGATGAGCGAGGTCCTCGCCGACGCGCGGCTCGTCGTCGTGCTCGAGGACATCGTCGACCACACCAACGTCGGCGCGATCTTCCGCGCCGCGGCGGGCCTGGGCGCCGACGCTGTGCTCGTCAGCCCGCGGTGCGCCGACCCGCTTTACCGCCGCAGTGTGCGGGTGAGCATGGGAACGGTGTTCCAGGTGCCGTGGACACGGCTGCCCGAGTGGGCGGATGCCGAGCGCGAACTGCACGACGCCGGATTCCACCTCGCCGCGCTCGCGCTCGCCGACGATGCCGTGCCGCTCGACGCGTTCGTCGCGGCCGGCCACGACCGCGTCGCTTTGCTGCTCGGGTCGGAGGGCGACGGGCTGTCCCGCCGCGCGCTCGCGGCATCCGACTCCCTCGTGACGATCCCGATGTCGGGCGGGGTCGACTCGCTCAACGTCGCGGCGGCGAGCGCCGTGGCGTTGTGGGAGCTGCGGCGCTAGACCTGATCGTCGCGCGGTTCTGCGGCATCCGCTTCGGGCGCGAGGGTGACCACCGGCAGCGGTTCGGGGCGCTTGGCGTTCACATGGTCGCCCGATGACCGGTGGCGCACGCGGCGCAGCACCCACGGCACGAGGTACTCGCGCGCCCACACCAGGTCGTGTGCACGCGCCGCGCGCCACGTGCGGGCGGGCAGGGGATCGGGCTGCATCGGCTGCAGGTCGTTCGGCACGTTGAGCGTGCGCAGCACCATGCGGGCGACCTCATGGTGCCCGAGCGGGTTGTAGTGCAGTCGATCGTCGTCGAAGAAGCGCATGTCCTGCACTTCTTTCAGCGCCCACTGGTCGGCGACGATGCAGTCGTGTCGCTCGGCGATCGCGCGGATGTTCTCGTTGTAGATCGCGACCTTGCCCCGGATGCCGCGGAAGACGGGCGTGAAGTTGGTGTCGATACCCGTGAAGAGGACGATGTTCGCGCCGCTGGCGGACAGCCGCACGACGGCGTCTTCGAACGACTCTGCGACGGCGTCGGGATCAGAGCCCGGACGGATGACGTCGTTGCCGCCGGCCGAGAAGGTCACGAGGTCGGGCTTGAGGGCGATCGCCGGCTCGATCTGGTCGTCGACGATCTGCCGGATGAGCTTTCCCCGCACCGCGAGGTTCGCGTACGCGAAATCGTCGACCTGCGAGCCCAGCACTTCGGCGACGCGGTCGGCCCAGCCGCGGTGCTGATCCGTTCCGGGGATCGGGTCGCCGATTCCCTCGGTGAAGGAGTCGCCGACGGCGACGTAGCGCCGCCAGGGGTGGGCCTCGACGTGGGGGGCGTCCGGGCCTCGGTCTGCATCGGTGCGCGGCATGCGCTCCTCCTGGGGAGTAGAGGCTTTCGAGGGTACCCCGTGGACCGATGATGTCGGGCGAACGGTTTAGGGTGGTCAATCGTGCTGTCCGCGGCTGAGGGCAGTTTTCGCGGAAGGGGGACCGGTGGACGAAGCGACCACGACCGCCGATCCCGCGGCGAGCGGCGCCCCGGAGCACTTCGGCAGCTTCGCCGCCGAGCACCTGTCTCCGGCGTATCCGCAGCGTGCCCCGTGGGGTACGGCGCAGCGCCTGCGTGCATGGCAGGCCGAGGCACTCGACCTGTACTTCGGCCTCGACGGCCCGGACGGTCCCGGCGGCGGCCCGCGCGACTTCCTCGCCGCCGCGACACCCGGTGCCGGCAAGACGACGTTCGCCCTGCGCCTGGCTTCCGAGCTGCTGCGCCGCGACATCGTCGATCGCATCGTCGTCGTCGCGCCCACCGAGCACCTGAAGACCCAGTGGGCGGATGCCGCGGCTCGCGTCTCGATCCGTCTCGATCCGTACTTCAGCAACCGTCACGGTCTGCCGTCGCGCCAGTTCCACGGCGTTGCCGTGACCTATGCCCAGGTCGCGGTGAAGGCGTCCGTGCACGAGCGGCTGATCCACGACCGGCGCACGCTGGTGATCCTCGACGAGGTGCACCACGGCGGCGACGCGCTCAGCTGGGGCGATGCGCTGCGCGAGGCATACGGCCGTGCGACGCGGCGACTGCTGCTGAGCGGCACCCCGTTCCGCAGCGACACCGCCCCCATCCCGTTCGTCGAGTACCACCCCGACGACAAGGGCATCCGCGTCTCGCGCACCGACTACAACTACGGCTACCGGCGCGCCCTCGAAGACGGCGTCGTGCGGCCCGTGCTCTTCCTCGTCTACGCGGGGCAGATGCGCTGGCGCACGAAGACGGGCGACGAGATGGAAGCCCAGCTCGGCCAGGACAACACGAAGGACGTCACGTCCCAGGCGTGGCGCACGGCGCTCGACCCCGAGGGGGAGTGGATCCCCGCCGTCCTGCGCTCGGCGGACCGCCGCCTGAGCGAGGTGCGCGAGCAGATCCCCGATGCGGGGGGCCTCGTGATCGCGACCGACCAGACCGCTGCCCGCGCCTACGCCGACATCCTCGACCGGATCACGGGCGAGAAGACGACCGTCGTGCTGTCGGACGAAGAGGGCGCCTCGGCGCGCATCGAGCAGTTCGCGAACAACACCCGGCGCTGGATGGTCGCTGTGCGCATGGTGTCCGAGGGCGTCGACGTGCCGCGCCTGGCCGTCGGGGTGTACGCCACGAGTGCGTCGACGCCGCTGTTCTTCGCGCAGGCGATCGGACGCTTCGTCCGCGCGCGGCGTCGCGGAGAGACGGCGAGCGTCTTTCTTCCGAACGTGCCTCAGTTGCTGGCCCTCGCGAACGCGATGGAGGTCGAACGCGACCATGCGCTGGATCGAGAGAGCGACGGAGATGAGTGGGCGCTCGATGACGATCTGCTCCAAGCGGCCGAGCAGGGCGACACGGCGTCGGACGCCCTCACGTACGAGTTCACCTACCAGGCGCTCGGGTCGCTCGCCCACTTCGACCGGGTGCTGTACGACGGCAAGGAGTTCGGTCAGCTCGCGGTCCCCGGCACCCCCGAAGAAGAAGAGTTCCTCGGCCTTCCGGGTCTGCTCGAGCCCGAGCACGTGCACGAGCTGCTCATCCAGCGTCAAGCGCGCCAGAGCCGCCACCGCCGCGTTCGCGAAGCACAGCAGCCCGCAGCGGACGCGCCCGCGCCCGATGCGCCGCCGGCGGCACTGCACCGCACGCTGAAAGAGCAGCGTCAGCTGCTGAACAGCCTCGTAGGGCTCTACGCGCGGCAGTCCGGTGAGCCGCACGGCGCCGTGCACGCCGAGCTGCGCCGCGTGTGCGGCGGTCCCGGTGTCGCGCAGGCGACCGTCGCTCAGCTGCAGGCACGGATCGATGTGCTGCGCGCTCGCGTGCGGTCGTGACGCGCGTTCGGAGCTCCGAAATGCTGGCAATACCGGGCTCACGGGGCAGGTCAGCGCCTCGGCGTGGCTAGCGTGGGGGCATCCCGCCACTCTTCCGGAGGCCACGATTGACCGCGCCAGCTGAACCGACCGCCCGCGACCGACGACGGTGGGCCCGGTATCTCGTGAACGAGCGCGCCGAGGCCGAGGTCTATCGGCAGCTCGCAGCCCGCCGCGACGGCGAAGAGCGCGAGATCCTGCTGGCGCTCGCCGAAGCCGAGAGGCGTCACGAGGAGCACTGGCTGGTGCTGCTCGGGGGCGAGCCGCCGCGCAACGCGCGGCCCGAGCTGCGCACCGTCGTGCTGGGGTGGATGGCGAAGCGGTTCGGGTGGATCTTCGTGCTCGCCCTCGCGCAGAATGCGGAAGGGCGCTCGCCGTACGACGATGAGCCGTTCGCGACCCCACGCATGGCGGCGGACGAGCGGATCCACCACGAGGTCGTGCGGGGGCTTGCGGCGCGGGGACGACGCCAGCTGTCGGGCACGTTCCGCGCGGCCGTGTTCGGCGTGAACGACGGCCTCGTCTCGAACCTCGCCCTCGTCCTCGGCATCGGCGCGACGGGGGTCGACGCGAGATTCGTGCTCATCTCGGGCATCGCCGGGCTGCTCGCCGGTGCGCTGTCGATGGGGGCGGGAGAGTTCGTCTCGGTGCGCTCGCAGCGCGAACTCCTCGAGGCCACCGCGCCGAGCGAGTACACCGCCGCAGCGCTTCTCGATCTCGATCTCGACGCCAATGAGCTCGCCCTGGTGTACCGCACCCGCGGGATGCCCGAGAGTGAGGCGCTGGATCGTGCGCGGCGCGCCGTAGCAGCGGCGCAGGCAGGCGATGTCGCCCCCGCCCGATCCGAGCGCGTGCAGGCGGACGAGGTCGTCGGCAGCGCCCGAGGAGCGGCGCTGTCGAGCTTCCTCTTCTTCTCGTCGGGGGCGATCATCCCCGTGCTGCCGTGGCTGTTCGGGCTGACAGGCGGCGCCGCCGTCGTCACGGCACTCGTGCTCGTCGGAATCGCACTGTTGGGCACGGGGGCGACGGTCGGTCTCCTGTCCGGCGGGCCGCCGTGGCGGCGCGCGCTGCGTCAGCTCGCGATCGGGTTCGGTGCCGCTGCAGTCACGTACGCGCTTGGTCTCGTCTTCGGCGTCACGATCGGCTGATTCCGATCCGGGCGGGCGAGGTCCGGACAGCAAAAAGGCCCCCTTTCGGGGGCCTTTTTGTTCTTGTGCGCGAGGGGGGAATTGAACCCCCACGCCCTATACGGGCACTAGCACCTCAAGCTAGCGCGTCTACCAATTCCGCCACCCGCGCGAGGTGGTTTTCGGTTTCGCAACCGAGGGTCGACACTAGCACGGTTTCAGAGACGGATCGAATCGAGCGTGCGGGTAGGTTAGTCCGCATGCCCACTTCCGACACCACGCTGCCTGAGGTGGTCCAGGTCGCCCGCGATCTCATCCGGATCGACACGACCAACTACGGCGGAGGCAACGCCAAGGGCGAGCGCGAAGCAGCCGAGTACGCCGGCTCCTACCTCGAGTCCCTCGGCCTCGCAACGCAGTACTTCGAGCCCGTTCCGCGTCGCACGAACGTGTGCGCCCGTGTGCCGGGCCGTGACCGCTCCCTGCCGGCGCTCGTGCTGCACGGCCACCTCGATGTCGTGCCGGCGATCGCCGAGGACTGGAGCGTCGATCCGTTCGCGGGCGAGATCCGCGACGGCATGCTGTGGGGTCGCGGCGCGGTCGACATGAAGGACATGGATGCCATGATCCTGACCTCGATCGGCGACATCCTGCGCGCGGGGGAGCAGCCCGCACGCGACATCATCGTGACGTTCTTCGCCGACGAGGAGGACGGCGGCGTCGAAGGATCCGCGCTCGTCGTGCGTGACCGCCCCGAGTGGTTCGCCGGGGCCACCGAGGCCATCAGCGAGGTCGGCGGATATTCGATCGCGGCGGGCGACAAGCGCGCCTACCTGCTGCAGACGGGCGAGAAGGCGCTGTGCTGGATCCGCCTGCGGGCTCGCGGACGCGCGGGGCACGGCAGCCGTGTGCATCCCGACAACGCCGTCACGCGGCTCGCCGAGGCGGTCGCTGCTCTCGGGCGCACGTCGTGGCCCCTCGCGATGACCCCCACGACGCGTCGCATGGTCGACGACCTCGCGGCGCTCGCGGGCGCCGACCCCGCCGATCCTGATGACGTGGCCGAGCGCTTCGGCGCGGCATCCGCTTTTCTGCGCTCGACGTTCCGCACGACCGCGAACCCGACGGGGCTCGCTGCGGGCTACAAGCACAACGTCATCCCGGACACGGCTGAAGCGCTCATCGACGTCCGGACGCTGCCGGGGCAGGAAGAGACCGTGCTCGCCGAGATCCAGCGCATCGTGGGGTCCGACGTCGAGGTCGAGATCGTCGTGCGCGATGTGGGGCTCGAGGCGTCGTTCGAGGGCGGCCTCGTCGACGCCATGGTCGCCGCGCTCGGACGTCACGACCCGGGAGTGCCGGTCATCCCGTACCTGCTGGGTGCGGGCACCGACAACAAGGCTCTGGCCCGGCTCGACATCGCCGGCTACGGCTTCGCACCGCTGCGACTGCCGGCCGACCTCGATTTCACAGGCATGTTCCACGGCGTCGACGAGCGCGTTCCCGTGGATGCCCTCGTCTTCGGGCAGCGCGTGCTGACCGACCTGCTGCGCACGTACTGAAGGACACGAATGCAACTGCTCGAGGCCCTCTTCCTCGGATTGATCCAAGGACTCACCGAGTTCCTGCCGATCTCGTCGAGCGCGCACCTGCGCATCGTCGGGGAATTCCTGCCGTCCGCCGAAGACCCGGGCGCGACCTTCACGGCGATCACGCAGATCGGCACCGAGCTGGCCGTGCTCGTGTACTTCTGGGGCACGATCGTGCGGATCATCTCGCGCTGGGCGCAGTCGCTGGGCGGAAAGATCCCGCGCAACGATCCCGACGTGCGGATGGGCTGGCTCATCATCATCGGCACCGTGCCGATCGGAGTACTGGGCTTCCTCTTCCAGGACGTCATCCGCTCGACCTTCCGCAACCTCTGGCTCGTGGCGATCGTGCTCATCGTCTTCGGCCTGCTGCTCGGTGCCGCCGACCGCTGGGGGCGTCGCGAGCGCGACCTGTCGCAGCTGACCTATCCCCACGGGCTGGGACTCGGCTTCGCGCAGGCGCTCGCGCTCGTGCCGGGCGTCTCGCGCTCAGGCGCCACGACGACGCTGGGTCTGGCCCTGGGGTACACCCGGCCTGCGGCAGCCGAGTATGCCTTCCTCCTGGCGGTTCCGGCCGTCTTCGGCAGCGGGTTCTATGAGCTGCTCAAGAGCTTCGAAGAGGTCGGCGGGCCGTACAGCCTGCTCGAGACGGGCGCCGCCACGCTCGTCGCGTTCTTCGTGGGCCTCGCGGTCATCGCGTTCCTCATGAGCTACATCAAGACGCGCAGCTTCCTGCCGTTCGTCATCTACCGCGTCGTGCTCGGCGCGACGCTCATCGTGCTGCTGAGTCTCGGCGTCCTGCAGCCGTACTGATCAGCGGCGCGGGTCGTCGCGCCCGTGCTTGCCCGGGCCGTCGGATCCGCGGCGCAGGTACTTCTCGAACTCCTGCGCGATCGCGTCGCCCGAGGCTTCGGGGGAGTCCCAGGTGTCGCGGGTGTGCTCGAGCTGACGGATGTACTCGGTCATCTCTTCGTCGTCCGCAGCGGCGGCGTCGATCGACGCCTCCCACGCGGCGGCCTGCACGGGCAGTTCACCCGGCGAGATCTCGGCCGACGTGAGCTCGCCCAGTCGCTCGAGCAATGCAAGCGTCGCCTTGGGCGACGGCGTGTGGCCCGCGACGTAGTGGGGAACGCTCGCCCACAGCCCCGCAGAGGGGATGCCGGCCGTATCGGCGGCGTCGGTGAGCACGCTCATGATGCCGACGGGACCTTCGTACGTGCTGCGCTCGAGCTTGAGCGTTGCGCGCAGGCTCTCGTTCTCGCTGCCCGCGAAGATCGAGATCGGCCGCGAGTGCGGCACGTCGGACATCATCGATCCGAGGCACACGAGCCCCGTGACGTCTTCGCGCAGGGCGACGTCGATGATCTCTCCCGCGTAGGCCTGCCACGCCCGTGCGGGCTCGACGCCCGTCAGCAGCCACAGTTCGGTGGGGCCGGTCACGTGCGTCGGGCGCAGGAGCGTCGTCTCGGGCCAGCGCAGCGTGCGCCGGCCTTCGCCGTCGGACTGGATGTGCGGGCGCGTGTACTGGTAGTCGAAGTACAGTTCGGGGTCGACCGAGAAGACCGGTTCGTACTCACCGGCCGCCCGCAGATGTGCGACAGCCGACGAGGCAGCCTCGCCGGCGTCGTTCCAGCCGTCGAACGCGGCGACGACGACTCTCCGACCCAGTCCGGACACACGGCCTCCTTCGCCCACGGCGCGGGCTTCTACCAGGATAGGTGCCCGCCCCGACCGCCCGGCAGTCCGGGTCGTGCTCGATACGATGGAACGATGACCTCTTCACCCCCCGCCGCTGTCCTGTGGGACATGGACGGCACCCTCGTCGACACCGAGTCGCACTGGATGGCGGCCGAAGGCGCCCTCGTGGCTCGTTTCGGCGGCGAGTGGACGCCGGACCAGGCGCTCAGCCTCGTGGGACTGGGTCTCTCGGATGCCGCCCGCATCCTGCAGGACGCGGGTGTCCGCATGAGCACCGATGACATCGTCGACCACCTGACCGACACCGTCATGAGCACGATCGCCGCCGAGGGCGTGCCCTTCCGGCCCGGCGCGCGCGAGTTGCTGCGCGACGTGCGTGCCGCCGGGATGAAGACGGCGCTCGTCACGATGTCGATGCGCCGCATGGCGACGGCGATCGCCGAGCTCATCGGCGAGGACATGTTCGACGTCGTGATCGCGGGCGACGACGCGACGCGCCCCAAGCCCTTCCCCGACCCGTACCTGCAGGCGTGCGAGGCGCTCGGCGTCGCCCCCGATGAGTCCGTCGCGATCGAGGACTCCCCGAACGGCATCCGCTCGGGCGTCGCCTCGGGCGCCACCGTGATCGGCGTTCCGCTGATGGTCTCCCTCGCGGGGGCGGGTGCGCACGAGATCTGGCCGACGCTGGAGGGACGCACGGCCGCCGATGTCTCGACGGTCCACGATTCGCACCGCACGATCGGAGTCGCACGATGACCGAACAGCCCCGCGGACCCTTCCGCCTCGGCGACCGCGTCCAGCTGACCGGCCCGAAGGGACGCATGCACACCGTCACGCTCCGCGAGGACGGCGAGCTGCACACGCACCACGGTGTGCTGCGCCACGCCGAGCTCATCGGGCAGCCGGACGGCTCTGTCGTCGTCAACAGCTCCGGCCAGGAGTATCTGGCGCTGCGTCCCCTGCTGCGCGACTTCGTCATGTCGATGCCGCGCGGAGCGGCCATCGTCTACCCGAAGGATGCCGCGCAGATCGTCGCGCAGGCTGACATCTTCCCCGGGTCCGTCGTCGTCGAAGCCGGTGTCGGGTCGGGTGCGCTGTCGCTGTCGCTGCTGCGCGCGGCCGGGTCGACCGGGCGCGTCCTGTCGTTCGAGCGGCGTGCTGAGTTCGCCGAGGTGGCCACGGCCAACGTGAGCACGTTCCTCGGAACAACCCCCGAGAACTGGCAGGTCATCGTGGGCGACCTCGTGGCCTCTCTGCCCACGGCCGTCGAGCCGGCATCCGTCGACCGTGTCGTGCTCGACATGCTCGCGCCCTGGGAGTGCATCGACGTCGTCGCCGATGCGCTGACCCCCGGCGGCGTCGTGCTCTGCTACGTCGCGACGGCCACCCAGCTGAGCCGGGTCGCCGAGTACATTCGCGGCACCGGGCTGTTCACCGACCCCGACGCCAGCGAGACGATGGTGCGCGGCTGGCACGTCGAGGGTCTCGCCGTGCGCCCCGATCACCGCATGATCGCGCACACGGGCTTCCTGATCTGGGCGCGCCGCCTCGCGCCCGGGGCCGTTCCGCCCGAAGTCAAGCGCCGCGCGTCGAAGTCGAGCTACGGCGACGAGGACGTCGAGCTGTGGACGCCGGGAGCAGTGGGGGATCGGCAGATCTCCGACAAGAACCTGCGCAAGCGGGTGCGCGAGGCGCAGAAGGCGGCGGACGGGGCCCGAATGGCAGCCGAAGCTGCGCCCGTCGAGACCACGTCTTCCACTTAGGATGTCCTGGTGCGCAGATTCCCCCTGATCCCCGCGGCCGTCTCGGTCCTCGGACTCGTCGCCGTCGGCCTCGTCGGGTGCTCAGCCCCCGCGAGTGCGGGCTGCGAGCGGCCCGACCTTGACCGTGCCGTCCTCGATGCCGTGACGGTCTCCGACGACACCACGCAGACCGCCGATGTCTCGGTGTATCCGCAGTTCCGCGCCAACGACCTCGCCGTGCGTGACGTCGTGACGGGCGACGGCCTCGCGATCGTGGGCGACAATCAGCTCGTCGGAATCGATCTGACGATCGTGAACGGCCGCACGGGCGAAGTCGCCCTCCAACAGGCTTACAACCCGATTCCGCTCACGGTCCTGCAGGGTGCGATCCCGGCGCTGCCCGAGATCCTGCACTGCGCGACCGAGGGCACCCGCACCGTGGTGGCGCTCGCCCCCGGCGACATCGAAGAGGGTTCCGCGTCGTCGATCGGCATCAACGCCGACGATTCGGCCGTCGCCGTCATCGACGTCCGCACCGTGTTCCGGTCCAAGGCCGACGGGGTCGATGTCCCGCAGTCCGGCTTCGGACTTCCCAGCGTCGTCCGCGCGCCGGACGGACGCCCCGGCGTCACGATTCCCGACGCCGCACCGCCGACCGAACTCGTCGTGCAGACGATCAAGCGTGGCAACGGTCCCGTCGTGACGGGCGAGCAGCCGGTCCGCGTCCACCTGACCGGCACGGTCTGGGAGACGCGCGAGGAGTTCCAGTCGACGTGGGAGACCGAACCTCCCTCCATCACCCTCGGCTCGTTCCTGCCCGCACTCGACGAGGCGCTCAAGGACCAGACGGTCGGCTCGCAGGTGCTCGTCGTCGTCCCGCCCGAGGACGGCTTCGGCGACGAGGCGCAGGGCACCGTCCCGCCGAACTCGACCCTCGTGTTCGTCGTCGACATCCTCGGCCTCGACCCCACGCCGACGCAGTAGTCCGCACCGGCCCGAGGCGCGGCACCGACCTAAGATGAGGAGGTGCCCGCCAAAGCCCCCGCCAAGAGCCCGCCCGAGGAGCGGCTTGTCAACCTCGTCGTGGCGCTGATGGCGACCGAGCAGGGACTCACGAAGGACACCATCCTCGCCTCGGTCGCCGGATATCGCGAGCACACCGAGGCCGGTGCCTCGAAGGACGCCCTCGAGAAGATGTTCGAGCGCGACAAAGAGAACCTGCGCGGTCTCGGCATCCCGATCGAGACGATCGGTGACTGGGCGGATCCGGATGACCTGCGCGAGGCCCGCTACCGCGTGCCCACCGCCGAGTACGCGCTGCCCGAGGACATCGTCTTCACCCCCGCGGAAGTCGCGCTGCTGACTCTCGCCGGCGGTGTGTGGAGCGAGAGCTCGCTGTCGGCCGACGCGCGTAGCGGCCTGCGCAAGATCCGCGCGCTCGGCATCGAGGTCGACGAGCCGATCATCGGCTTCTCACCGCGCATCAGCGTGCGCGAGCCGAGCTTCACCGCGTTGCAGCACGCGATCGAGCAGGCGCGCGTCGTGCGCTTCTCGTACCTCAAGCCGGGCGAGACGACCGCACGCCGCCGTCGCATGCAGCCGCTCGCGCTCGTCGAGTACGAAGCCCGCTGGCACGTTTACGGCATCGACACGGATGCCGGCGCCGAGCGCACCTTCCTGCTCTCGCGCATCGTGGGCGATGTCGAACCCACCCGGGAGACATTCGACGCGGCTCTGCGCGAGGGCGCCGGTGAGCGCGCCCTCGCGGGCCTGCGTGAGGTCGCGGCGCGCAACGTCGCACTGCTCGAAGTCACTCCGGGCACCGAGGCAGCGCTGCGCCTGGGACGGCGGGCGACCCCGGCCGACCAGGGGATCCTCGTGTCGTACGTCGACGTTCACTTCTTCGCCGATGAGCTCGCCTCGTACGGTCCCGAGGTGCGCGTCGTCGAGCCAGCGGATCTGCGGGATCTGGTCATCGCGCGGCTCGAAGCCGCGGCGACCCTGCACGGAGCCGCACGATGACGCCCCGCAAGCCGCTCGTCGCCACCGATCGGGCAGCCCTGCTGCTGCAGCTCGTGCCCTATCTCGTCGGCAAGGGCGAGGTCTCGATCGCCGAGGCGGCCGAAGAGTTCGACGTCGATCCCGAGCAGATGCGCGGCATGGTCGAGAAGCTCACCGTCATCGGACTCCCCGGTGACGGTGGGTACTGGCAGATGGCCAACGACCTGTTCGACATCGACTGGGACCTGCTCGACCAGCAGGGGATCATCTCGATCACGAACGCCGTCGGGCTCGAGCGGGCACCCCGGCTCACCGCTCGCGAGGCCGCCGCGCTGCTCGCGGGGCTGCAGCTGGCTCGCACGATCCCCGGAGTCGGCGACACCGAGCTGTTCACCGCACTGCTCGCCAAACTCGCGCGCGGAGCGTCGGCTGCTCCCGCTGACGTCATCGTCGCGCCGGGCCCCGTCGATGCCGTGCGAGACGTCGTCGCGGCGGCACTCCAGCGAGGCGTCGCGGTGTCGTTCACGTACAAGGCTCCGGATGCCGCCGCCACGACCCGCACGGTGGACCCCGTGAAGGTCGTCATCGCCGACGGTCAGTGGTATCTGCAGGGGTGGTGCCATCTGCGCGAGGGCATGCGCACGTTCCACCTCGACCGGGTCAGCGACCCTGTAGCCACCGACATCGCCACGACGCACGCCGAGGACCGCGTGCCGGATTGGTTCGAAGAGAGCGAGGGGCAAGACGTCGTGACGCTGTGCTTCGCCGACGACGTCGCACCGCTCTTGGGTGAGTACCTCGCCGGGGCGACGATGAAGACGACGAACGGCGTGACTCTGGCGACGTTGCGCGTCGCCGACGAAGTGAGCCTGCGTCGGCTCGTCACCCGCCGCGGCGGCGCCGTCGAGATCGTCGAGCCCGAGGCGGCCCGCCGCGCGGCGGCGGACTGGGCGGCAGCGGGCCTCGCGCTCTACCGCTGACGGTATTCGAACCCCGCCTGTCACCTGCGTCGCACGAAGTCAGCGGGGTTACACTGGGGCGACGACATCCTGGAAGAAGGACACTCATGGGAATCCAAGGCTGGCAGTGGCTCCTTATCCTGGCCGTGATCCTTCTGCTGTTCGGGGCGGCCAAGCTCCCGGCGCTCGCGAAGAGCATGGGCCAGTCGGCGCGCGTGTTCAAGGGCGAGATGAAGGCCATGAAAGAGGACGACAAGGCCGCTGAGGCCACGACGGCGACTTCTGTCGTCGCCGATCCGCCCCACCCCGTACCTGCATCACCGACCGAGAACCCCTCGAATTCGGGTGGGGCATCCAACCCCAAGCCGTAGTCGTCCGTGGTGACGGCTGAGCAACCGCACGCACGCGGACGCAGACCTTCGCGCCGCGACCGGCGGATGTCGCTGGGTGGGCATCTGGTCGAGCTGAAGAACAGGCTCATCATCTGCGCCATCGCGCTCGTGGCCGCCATGGTGGTCGCGTTCATGATCACCGACCCGGTGCTGCACATCATCACCGAGCCCATCCGCATCGTCGCGGATGCGCGCGGTGACGAGTCGCGCGTCGAGCTCATGTTCAGCACCGTGACGTCGGGCTTCGACCTGAAGCTGCGGATGTCGTTCGCGATCGGCATCCTGCTGTCGGCGCCGATCTGGCTCTGGCAGATCTGGGCGTTCATCATGCCGGGGCTGCGCCGCAGGGAGATCCTCTACACGATCGGGTTCGTGTGCGCCGCTGTGCCGCTGTTCTTCGCGGGGTGCGCGACGGGGCTCTACGTCATGCCCAACATCGTGAAGCTGATGGCCGAGTTCGTGCCCGACGGTGCGGCCGCGTTCTACGACGCGATGTATTACTACGACTTCGTCTTCAAGCTGCTGGTCTTCGTCGGCGTGGCCTTCGTGCTGCCGATCTTCCTCGTGGCGCTGAACATCTCGGGCGTCATCTCGGGCCGGGCGATCCTGAAGGGCTGGCGTGTCGCGGTTCTCGTCGCTGTCACGTTCGCCGCGATCGCCACGCCCCCCGCCGATGTCGTCACGACATTCCTGCTCGCCGGCATCCTGACCCTGCTCTTCTTCGCGGCGGCGGGGCTGTCCATGCTGTTCGACCGACGCAAGTCCAAGCGCGACGCCACTCTGCTCGGCCCGGAGGCACCTTCATGAGCGACCTCGGCCCCGCCGACCGATACGCGCTCGCACGTAAGCGCTCCTCGCGCGAACGCCATAGCCCTGTGACGGCGGCGTTCGCCGAGGCGCAGCGCTTCGACCTGGACCCGTTCCAGATCGCGGGATGCGAGGCGCTCGAAGCGGGTCGCAGCGTTCTCGTTGCGGCGCCCACGGGAGCGGGTAAGACCATCGTCGGCGAGTTCGCGGTGCACCTGGCGATGCGGGAGCCCGGCGACAAGGCGTTCTACACGACACCCATGAAGGCCCTGTCGAACCAGAAGTTCCGTGAACTGCAAGAGGTGTACGGCGCCGACGAGGTCGGACTCCTCACGGGGGACACCAACATCAACGGCAATGCGCGCGTCGTCGTCATGACGACCGAGGTGCTGCGCAACATGCTCTATGCGGATTCGCCTGCACTGCGGGGCCTGCGCTTCGTCGTGATGGACGAGGTGCACTACCTCGCCGACCGGTTCCGCGGCGCCGTGTGGGAAGAAGTCATCATCCACCTGCCGCCGGCTGTGCGGCTCGTGTCGCTGTCGGCGACGGTGTCCAATGCCGAGGAGTTCGGCGATTGGCTCGACACCGTGCGCGGTGACACCGAGGTGATCGTGTCCGAGACGCGTCCCGTCCCGCTCGAGCAGCACGTCCTCGTGCGCGGCGATCTGCTGCCGCTCTTCGACGATCGCGCCGGCGTCGCGACGGCGCAGGTCAACCAGGAGCTGCTGCGCATCCGCTCGGCGAAGGCTCCCGCGGTCGCCGACCGCCGACGCGGCAACCGACGCCAGCCGCGTCGCTGGGACGCGCAGCGGGTCGAGCGGATCGACCGGCCCGACGTGGTCGAGCTGCTGGGCCGGGCGAACCTGCTGCCGGCGATCTTCTTCATCTTCAGCAGGGCGGGCTGCGACGCTGCCGTGCAGCAGGTCCGTCGCGCCGGCGTGCGCTTGACGACGCACGAAGAGCGACTCGAGATCCGCGAGATCGTCGAGGAGCGCACGCGCACACTGCTGGACGAAGATCTCGAGGTACTCGGCTACTGGCAGTGGCTCGACAATCTCGAGCGAGGAGTGGCATCCCACCACGCGGGTCTGCTGCCCGCGTTCAAGGAGGTCGTCGAGGAGCTCTACCAGCGCAAGCTCGTGAAGGTCGTCTTCGCGACCGAGACCCTGGCGCTCGGCATCAACATGCCCGCCCGCACCGTCGTTCTCGAAAAGCTCGAGAAGTTCAACGGCGAAGCGCGCGTCGCGATCACTCCGGGTGAGTACACGCAGCTGACGGGCCGCGCGGGGCGCCGGGGGATCGACGTCGAGGGCCATGCCGTCGTGCAGTGGACGGAGGGCCTCGATCCGCAGGGGGTCGCATCGCTCGCGTCACGGCGGACCTACCCGCTGAATTCGAGCTTCCGGCCCACGTACAACATGGCGGTCAACCTGATCGACCAGTTCGGACGCGCCCGAGCGCGGCAGATCCTGGAATCGTCGTTCGCGCAGTTCCAGGCCGACCGTGCGGTCGTCGGGCTGGCGCGCCAGGTGCGCGAGCAGGAGCAGTCCCTCGCCGGATACGCGCAGGCGATGACGTGCGACCGCGGGGACTTCGCGGAGTACTCCGGCATCCGCCGCGAGCTGAGCGACCTCGAGAAGCTCAACCGCAAGGACGCCAACGCCTCGCGGGCCACGCGCGACAAGCGCCAGCGGCAGATGTCGACCCTGCGCACGCGCATGCAGCGCCACCCGTGCCACTCGTGCCCCGAGCGCGAGGACCACGCGCGCTGGGGGGAGCGGTACTGGAAGCTCAAACGCACCGTCAGCAAGCTGCGCCGACAGATCGAGACCCGGACGGGCGCGGTCGCCCGCGTCTTCGACCGCGTCGTCGATGTACTGAGCGAACTGGACTACGTGCGGGTCGAGGACGACGGCACGACGGTGCTGACCAGCGCCGGTCGCACGATGCGGCGGATTTACGGCGAACGCGACCTGCTCGTGGCGGAATCGCTGCGCCAGGGCATCTGGCAGGAGCTGGATCCCGCGTCGCTTGCGGCCCTGGCGTGCTCGATCGTCTACGAGCCGCGACGCGATGACGGAATGACGGGCGAGCACGACCTGCCCCGCGGCCCGTTCCGGCGCGCCTACGCCGACACGCTGGCGCTGTGGCAGCAGCTCGACGACCTCGAGCGCGCGCACCAGCTGCCGGGATCCGAGCCGGTCGCCGCCAGCCTCGCCCGCGCGATGGCGTCGTGGGCCAACGGGCTGCCCCTCGAGAGGGTGCTCGATCAGGCCGACATGGCAGCCGGAGACTTCGTGCGCTGGGCCAAGCAGACGATCGACCTGCTCGATCAGCTCTCGCTCGTCGCCGACGAGAAGCTCGCCCGTACGGCGCGGAAGGCCCTCGACGGCGTACGGCGCGGCATTGTGGCGTACTCGTCGGTATGAGCGAGCCGCAGACTCCCCGCATCCGCCCCCTGCTGCCGCTGTGGGCTGCGCTCATCGTGTCCGCCGCGGCGGGGGCGGTCCTCGACCTCGCCTTCCCCGCGGTCGGCTGGTGGCCGCTCGCGTTCGTCGGCGTCGGGCTGTCGCTCGTCGCGCTCATCGGCCGCGGCGCGTGGAGTGCGCTCCTGGTCGGGCTCGTGTTCGGTGCGTCGTTCTACCTCATCCACATCATGTGGATCACGCGCTACCTCGGCGTCGTCCCCTGGTTCGCCCTCTCGGGCCTCGAGTCGCTGTTCATGGGGCTGGGGTCGATCCCCATCGCCCTGGCCTACCGGTGGATGCCGCGCGTCCTCGCGGGGCGCTGGTGGCGCCTTGTGGGCCTTCCCGCCCTCGTGGGTGCCCTCTGGACGGGGCGCGAGCTGTTCATGGGCTCCTGGCCCTACACGGGCTTCCCCTGGGGGCGCATCGGCATGAGTCAGTCCGAGAGCCCGCTCGCGCACATCGCGTCGTGGGTCGGTGTGGCGGGGCTCACATTCCTCATGGTCTTCTTCACCGCGGCCGTCATCGAATGGGTCCGGATGCGGCGTTTCCGCGACATGCGCACGGCGATCCCGTCGGCGGCACTTGCCGTGCTGCTGGTCGCCGTGCCCGCGTTCCCGACCGAGCCGGCGGGGAACCTGCGGGTCGGCGCCGTACAGGGCGACGGCCCCTCGGGGTATTTCGACGAACGCACCCGCAACGCGGTGCTGAACGCTCAGCTCACGGCCTCCGCTCCGCTCTTCGGCGAGGACATCGACGTGCTGCTGTGGCCGGAGGGTGGCATCGACTCGGATCCGCTGTCGAACCCCACGACGGCGGCCGTGCTCGACCGGCTCGCCCGGCAGGTCGACGCGCCGCTCGTCGTGAACGCCGCGACGCAGCGCGGGGACGACACGTTCAACACGTCGATCCTGTGGGTGCAGGGCGAAGGTGCCGTGCAGATGCACGACAAGCTCAATCCGGTGCCCATGGGGGAGTACGTGCCCGATCGGTGGTTCTTCGAGGCGATCGCGCCCGATCTCATCGGACTGATCCAACGCGAGTACACGCCCGGCTCGAACGCGCCCTTCTTCGATCTCGACGGGATCGGCGTGGGGCTGGCGATCTGCTTCGACGTCATCTACGACGACGTCATCTGGCAGGGTGCGCGCGAGGGCGCCGAGGTCTACATGTTCCAGACGAACAACGCCGACTTCCGTGACACCGACGAGAACCTGCAGCAGCTCGCTTTCGCACGGATGCGGGCGATCGAGACCGGACGCGCGGTCATGAACCTCTCGACCGTGGGCACGAGTCAGGCCATCGCGCCCGATGGGTCGACGATCGACGGTCTGCCGGCGGGTGAAGCGGGGCACATGCTCACCGACGTGCCGCTGCGGACGGGGCTCACACCGGCGGTGATCGTGGGCGGCTGGCTGCAGCTCGTCATCGGGTGGGGCGGACTGGTCGCCCTCATCGCCCTCGGCGTCTGGGTGCGGGCGTCTGGCCGCACAACGAAGACGACGCCGGCCCGAGGAGGGGCCGGCGTCGTCGAGTCGTAGTCAGCTCAGGCGCTGATCTTCGTCTCGCTCGCACCACGGCGGGCGCGGACGAAGGCGAGACGCTCTTCGAGCAATTCCTCGAGCTCTGGAATCGTGCGTCGCTCGAGGAGCATGTCCCAGTGCGAACGGGGCACCTTCTCGTTCGAGTGGTCGACCGTCGCGGTCGTGTCGCCGATACGACGGAGTGCCTCGGCACCGCACTGGCGGCACTCCCAGGCATCCGGTACTTCAGCGTCGACTGCGAAGGTCATGACGGTGTCACGCTCACACGACGTGCACGCGTACGTGTGCTGTGCGCGCTCGTGGAAAACAACGCCTTCTTCGCTCTGTAGGCTCTGGGCGCCAAGGCGTATGCCGCGCAGGCTGCGATCTGCCATTGTGTGGTCCTCTCAACAGGTATCAGGTCTAACGTCTTGACCTGGGTGGATCATCCGAGAAGGGCCTGTTCCAGACCCTTTCACAGAGGATGCTCAGCGGGTGCCTCAGTGATGCTCAGGCGAGCACGTCGATGGCAATGTCGGCTCGGTCGGTGACGATGCCATCGACCCCCATGCCGACGAGGCGGATCATCGCGGCGGGGTCGTTCACGGTCCATACGTGCACCTCGACACCGAAGCGGTGCGCGGCCTCGATCAGGCGCGGTGTGACGACGCGCACGCGCCCGTGCCGCTCGGGCACCTGGAGCGCGTCGATGCCGCGCACACTGCGCGAGACGAGCACTCGCGAGCGCATGCGCACTCCCGCGATGACACGGGTGACCGTCTCGCGGCCCGCCGAGGTCGCGGGCACCATCTCCGCCCCGGCGGCCGCGATCGCTTCCAACGTGCGCCGGCGCCGTGCATCGGAGAAGCTCGCGACGAGCACGCGCTCGGCGTGGGGCGCGATCGCCGTGCCCATGGGCTCGGCGACAGCGTCCGACTTGGCATCGAGATTGAACCGGACCGTGGGGAACGCATCGAGCGCCTGAGCGAGCGTGGCGAGTCCGCCGCGCTCGGACATGATCGATTCGAGCTCGGTCGAGGTGACGTCGGCGATCTTGCGCGGGTCGCCCGTCACGCGCTGCAGATCGTCGTCGTGGAACAGCACGACGACGCCGTCGCGCGTGACATGACAGTCCGATTCGACGATGTCCGCGCCCGCGGCGTGGGCGGCCGCGATGGCCGCGAAGGAGTTCTCGGCGACGCCGAGTGCCGTGCTTTCTGGCGTCACGAGTCCCCGGTGCGCGAGCACGCGGGGTCGTACGCCGGCGAGGAACGGGTGCCGGCTCGCCGTCACGTCAGACGTCGCCTGGCGAGCGGCGTGCGGGCATCTCGGTGGACAGTGCCTCTGAAGCGATGTCGTCGGCTGCGGAGGCGGCTTCGCGGGCTGCGGCGACTGCGGCCGAGGCTTCCTGGCTCGCACTCGTCGCGGGCCGGCTCGCGCGCGGCCGGGGTGTCGATGCTGCTGCGGCGGCTCGTCCGCCGAACGCGTCGCCGATGCCCTTGAGCGCCTCGGTGAGTTCGCTCGGAATGATCCAGAGCTTGCTCGAGGAGCTCTCGGCGATCTTGGGCAGAGTCTGAAGGTACTGATACGCCAGAAGCTGCTCGTCGGGCGCTCCGGCGTGGATCGCGTCGAAGACCATCTGGATGGCTTCAGCCTCACCCTGCGCGCGCAGCACAGCGGCCTGCTTGTCGCCCTCGGCGCTGAGGATCTCGGCCTGTCGCCGGCCCTCGGCCTCGAGGATCTGCGACTGCTTCGAGCCTTCGGCCGTCAGGATCGTGGCGCGACGCTCGCGCTCGGCGCGCATCTGCTTCTCCATGGAGTCCTGGATCGAGTGGGGCGGGTCGATCGCCTTGAGCTCGACGCGGTTCACGCGCAGGCCCCACTTGCCGGTCGCCTCGTCGAGGACGACGCGTAGCTGGCCGTTGATGTTGTCGCGGCTCGTGAGGGCCTCTTCGAGGTTCAGTCCGCCGACGACGTTGCGCAGCGTCGTCGTCGTGAGCTGCTCGACGGCGCTCAAGTAGTTGGCGATTTCGTAGGTCGCGGCGCGCGCATCGTTGACCTGGAAGTACACGACGGTGTCGATCGAAACGACGAGGTTGTCTTCGGTGATGACCGGCTGCGGCGGGAACGACACGACCTGCTCGCGCATGTCGACGAGCGGACGCAGGCGATCCACGAACGGCACGAGCAGGTTGAGACCGGGTTGCAGGGTGCGCTGATACCGCCCGAGACGTTCGACGACGCCCGCGTAGGCCTGCGGCACGATGCGGATCGAGCGGAAGACCACGACGATCACGAAGATCACCAGGACGACGAGCAGGGCGATCACGAAGATCTGCCCGATGAACGCTCCGGGGTCAACCATCGGGGTTCCTTTCGATAGGGGAAGGGGATGCCGCGGGACCCACTTCGACGGTCGCACCCAAGACGGTGAGCACGATCGCCCGCGAGCCGACGGCCAGAGGGGTCGAGGTGTCGTGCGGGAGCTTCGCCGTCCAGGTCTCGCCGTTGTCGAGCCGGACGGAGCCGAGACCGTCGACGAAGGGCGCGACGACACGGGCGCCCATGCCGTACAGGGCGTCGACGTTCGTGCGCGCCGGGTCGGCGCGGCGATGCAGGATTCTCAGCAGGAGCGGCCTGATCGCGAAAAGCAGGAGCGCCGACAGTGCAGCCGCCAGTGTGATCTGCAGCCACCAGGGGCCGCCGAGAAGTTCGACGCCGAGGCCGCCGATCAGGGTTCCGGCGGCGAGCATGAGGAACGTGAACTCGAGCGTGAGCACCTCGATCACCACGAACAGCAGCGCGAGGACAATCCAAGCGATCCACAGGTACTGCGTCAGATCCGGAAGCATGGCCACCCCCTCGGTCGCTCCAGAAACACTACCAAGCCCGGGCGGAGCAACGGTCCGTTGATAGGGTCGATTCGTCCCCGAGCGTCGCTCGCCGCCTTGTCATTTCCAGGAGCAGCACCATGTCCCAGATCCTCGAACCCGGCTCGCTGAGCGGCAAAACGGCGCTCGTGACGGGATCATCCCGCGGGATCGGCGCTGACACGGTGCAGTACCTCGCCGAGGCGGGCGCGAACGTCGTCATCAACTTCCGCAACAAGGCTCCTCGCGCTGAGAAGCTCGCGGCGCAGGTGCGTGAGCTCGGGGTCGAAGCCCTCGTGGTCGGTGCGGATCTCACCGACGCCGACTCGGTGAACGAAATGTTCGCCGCCGTCCAGCGCACGTTCGGAAAGCTCGACATCCTCGTGCTGAACGCCTCGGGCGGCATGGAGGCCGGAATGGCCGAGGACTACGCGCTGCAGCTGAACCGTGACGCGCAGGTGCGGGTGCTGGATGCCGCCCTGCCGCTGCTCGGCGACGGTTCGCGTGTCGTGTTCGTCACGAGCCACCAGGCCCACTTCATCCGCACGACGCCGACGATGCCCGAGTACGAACCGGTCGCGCTGTCCAAGCGTGCGGGCGAGGACGCCCTGCGCGAGCGGATTCCCGAGCTGGAGGCGAAGGGCATCGGCTTCGTCGTCGTGTCGGGCGACATGATCGAGGGCACGATCACCGCGACCCTGCTCGAGCGTGCGAATCCCGGTGCGATCTCGTCGCGCCGCGAATCGGCCGGGCGCCTCTACAACGTCTCGGAGTTCGCGGGCGAGATCGCCCGGGCGGCGGTCGAGCCGCTGCCCGAAGACAACACGCGGCTCGTCGGCGATACCGGATCGTTCGCGAAGGAGTGAGCATGCGGGCCACCGACATCGGCAAACTCGTCGCGGTGGGTCGGCCCGACATCGCCCGCGACGGGTCGTTCGCCGTCTTCGCGACGTCGCGCCCCGATCTCGAGGCCAACCGAGACGTGGGCCAGATCTGGCGCGTCGACCTGCCCGACGGAACACCGCGCCGCCTGACGCGCGGCGCCGCCGACACGGCACCGGCACTCTCTCCCGACGACAGCAGACTCGCGTTTCTGCGCGGGGATGAAAAGGGGAGGCCGCAGGTCTTCGTCGTCTCGGCGAACGGCGGCGAGCCCGTGCAGGCGACGGCCGCGCCGCTGGGCGTCTCGGAGTTCGCGTGGGCGCCCGACGGTGCGCGGCTGGCCTACATCGCACGGATGCCCGAGCATGGTCGCTACGGCACGATCGAGGGGCTGGATGCTGCGGCTGAAAGCCCGCGCCGCATCACGGGCGTGCGCTGGCACGCGAACGGCCTCGGCTACCTCGCCGATCAGCCGGCCCACCTGTTCGTCATCGCGGCCCCGCTCGTGGACAGCGAGCCGTTCTACGAGCCGGCCCCCGCTGTCCTCCCCGAGGGCGCGGAGCCCGAGCATCGCCGACGGATCCCGGGGGAGCCGGTACGACTGACCGAGGGCACAGCCTCGCACAGCGGGGTCGTGTTCCGCGGCGACGAGGTGCTCGTGCTCGTCGACGAGATCGAGCCTGATCGCCGCGATCTGCGCTCGCGCATCATCGCGATCGCGCCCGAGGAGGGGGCGCGCGATCTGCTCACGCCCGACGCAGGGCTGTCGGTCACCGACATCGCCGTGGCGCCGGACGGAAGGGTGTTCGTGCTCGCGTCGGAGGCGGGGGAGTCGGGCGTGGATTTCGTCGCACCCGGTGTCGCGCTGTGGGAGCTCGGCGAGGACGCACCGCGCTGCCTCACCGACCCCGAGACGATCGATCTCGGCGAGGTCGGAAGCCACATCGGCTTCGACGAAGATGACGTGCTCGTGCAGGACCGCACGCGCGGCCGCGTGCGACTGCTGCGCGTGACGCGGTCGGGTGTGGTCGCCGAGGTGCTCGGCGGCGATGTGGAGGTCGCGGGGCACGCGGCCGGCGGTGGGCGCATCGTTGCGGCTGTGGCGACGCCTGAATCGTTCGGCGAACTCGTCGTGCTCGATCACGGCCTGCACCGCACCGTGACGGCATTCGGAGCAGCCGTCGCGGCATCCGGGGTCGTGCTGCCGGATGAACGGACGGTGATCGGCCGCGACGGCACACCCGTCCACGGCTGGGTCGCCGCGCCCGAGGGGGAGGGGCCGTTCCCTGTCATCCTGCAGATCCACGGGGGGCCGTATGCCGCCTACGGCATACACCTGTTCGATGAGACGCAGGTGCTCGTCGACGCGGGCTACGCGGTTGTCTACTGCAACCCGCGCGGGTCTGCTGGCTACGGTCGTGCGCATGGGCGCAGCATCCGGGGCGCCATGGGCACGGTCGATCACCACGACGTGATCGACTTCCTCGACGGAGCACTCGCGGGGGATCCCCGGTTGGACGCGTCGCGCGTCGGCATCATGGGCGGGTCATACGGCGGCTATCTGACCGCGTGGATCATCGCGCACGATCACCGGTTCGCAGGGGCGATCGTCGAACGGGGCTTCCTGGATCCGGCGTCGTTCCAGGGAACGAGTGACATCGGATCTTTCTTCGGAGACGAGTACGTCGGCGTCGATCCGGCAGACATCGCGCGGCAGAGCCCGCTCGCCGTCGTCGGCGGAGTGCGCACCCCGACACTCGTGATGCACGCCGAGCTGGACTTCCGGTGCCCCCTCGAGCAGGCGACGCGGTACTACTCTGCGCTCAAGCGGCAGGGGACACCCACCGAGATGCTCATCTTCCCGGGGGAGAACCACGACCTCACGAGGTCGGGTCGCCCGCGGCACCGGGTCGAGCGATTCGCCGCTGTTCTCGGCTGGTGGGAACGGATCCTGCCCACCGGGTGAAAGAGAACGGTCCCCGGCATCTGCCGAGGACCGTCCACCAGGAAGCGTGCCGTTACAGGTCGCTGCCCTTGAAGGTGAAGGCGCGGATGACGTTGACCACGCCGAGCACGATGGCCGAGATGCCGAGCAGCCACCACAGTGCGGCGATGTAGGCCGGCGAGAAAAGCAGGATGAGACCGGCGATGATGCTGATGATCGCGAAGAAGATCGTCCAGCCCTTCGACGAGGTGTCGTTGAGGGTCGTGAGAGACACGATTCCTTCGATGATCCACATGATGCCGACGAGGATCCCGATGAATACGGCGAGGAACGCCGTCGTCGCGCCGAGATTCATGAACGCGATGATGCCCGCGATGATGAACAGCACGCCGAGCAGGATGTGGCCGATCCGCGCCCATCCGCCCTTCGTCTTGGAGAAGATGCCGAGTCCGGCGTAGACGAGGCCGGCGGCGATGGCGTAGATCGCGATGATGGCGGTGACCACCATGGCGGTGCGACCGGGCCAGACGAGAATGAGGATGCCGACGATGACGGCGAGCACGCCGCCGATGCCGAGAGCGGTGCGAATGCCGTTGACGGCCGACTTCGCGACGGGGGAGTCTGTGGACATGGGATTGTCCCTTCCTGAGAGATTCCTGAAAACAGGGGCGCCTGAAGTCTAGACCTAAGGTTCAGAGTTATGTCGTTGTTTCGATGCGGCGTGTGGCGCGGCATCCGGGGGGTCACGACAGTAGGAATGTCGCGAGAAGAATCACGGGGACGCATCCGACCGTCGTGAGGAAGATCGTGTCCCGTGAGATGGTCTCGCCGACGCCGTAGCGCTGGGAGTAGTTGAAGACGTTCTGCGCCGTCGGCAGCGCCGCCAGCACGACGACGACGAGCACGTCGGAATCCGACAAGCCGAAGACGAATCTCGCGACGGCCCACCCGACGAGCGGCATGACGACGAGCTTCAGCGCGGTCGCCAAGACGATGTCCCGCCGGCGCCCGGACGCGCCGAGCACGCGCTGCCCGTAGAGCGAGATGCCGTAGCTGATGAGCAGGACGGGAACGCAGGCATTGGCGAGGAGGATCGCCGGCTCCATGACGATCGGCGGCAGCTCGAGGCCGCTCACGGACACGAGCGTGCCGAGCACGGATCCCAGCACGATCGGGTTGACGGCCGTGCGGCCGAGAACGCGCCAGATCGACGAGCGGCTGGAGCTGACCGCGTCGAGGATGCTGATCGAGATGGGCGTGAAGAGGAGCAGCTGCAGCAGGATGACCGGCGCCGGGAACGCGGCGCTGCCGAGCAGATAGAGCGAGAGCGGGATGCCGATGTTGTTCGAGTTGACCTGTCCTGCGCTCAGCGCCCCGATGAGGGTTTCGCCGACGGAGCGGCGCCAGGCCAGGCGCGCGATCACGACGTAGACCGCCATGACCGCGAGGGCGGCGATGGCCGAGACGGGCAGCAGGGCGGAGAAGAGCATCGCGACGTCGGCCTGTGCGAGTACGACGAACAGCAGGAACGGCGACAGCACGAAGAACGTCAGGCGCGCGAGGACAGGACGCGCGTGTTCGCCGAGCAGGTCGATGCGTCCGATGATCCAGCCGACGAGGATCGCGACGCCCACCACGACGAATCCCGTCAGCGAGTCGAGCATGCTTCGAGCGTAGGGCCGCCGGTGCGGCGATCGAGGACGTCGCCCACTCAGTGGTGTCGCCGATAATGCACATTATGTCAGCTCGTGGTCGCGCGCCTCCTCCCCGAACCTCGCCCGCTTTCGTTCACCGGTTCGGGATGTAGGTGAGCGCGACGGCGCCGGAGGCGAACTCCACGCGCCCGGTGAGCGTGAGATCCAGTGGCGCGGACAGCCCGTCGAACAGCCGCGGACCGTGCCCGGCGATCCGTGGCAGCACGACGAACTGGTACTCGTCGATGAGCCCCCACTCCGCCAGTGCCGTCGGAAGGGTCACTCCGCCGGTATAGAGACTCTCCCCGGGCATCTCCTTCACCCGCTGGACCTCGCTCCGCAGGTCGCCGTGAAGAAGCTGCGCGTTCCAGTCCACAGAAGTCAGAGACGACGACACGACGAACTTCTCTGCGGAATCGATCGTCTCGGCGAACGGGTGCGTCCACTCGGGCATGTCGTCCGAGATCGGCGAACGCCAGGCGTCCTCCATCATCTGATAGGTCACGCGGCCGAGGATGAGAGCGTCGGCACGCGCGATGATGTCCGTCGCGTGGCGGTGGCTCTCGGGGTCGGGCATCCCCTCCCGGTGGTCGACGCACCCGTCGAGCGTGACGTTGATGGAGTACGTGAGGCTGCGCATGTGAGGAGATTACGACGCGGATGCGGGGCGGGAAAGGGCGCGCGCGTCGTGATCGCCGCGCGACCTGCGCCTGGGGCTACGCGACAGAGCTGCTCGAGGGCTACGGCTCCGTCCGCAGATCACGCCACTCCCCCTGATGTGTCGAAAGCTTCGGCAGTGCAACGTGGGCTCCGCTGAGCCGAGGCTGGCCGTGTCGAATTGACACGTTCAAATTCGCGCCTTACATTCGCCCACAGCCGATTGTAAGGATTCAATTGCGGCCTCGTGCGTGCCCCGCGCGAGCATTTCAAAGGAGAAACGCCCATGACGCCCGACACGCCCGATGCCGCAGGTTCTCGGATCACCCGGCGCCAGCTCATCCAATATTCGGCTCTGGCCGCGGCCGGTCTCGCGATCGCATCGTCCGTATCGACGCCGGGTCGTGCGTCGGCCTTGCCCGCCGTGGCAGGCAGCAGCTTCGGTGCAGGGGCTCGCGTCGGTGCAGCCGCTCAGGGCGCGACCATCGACGGATTCAGTGTTCCCTCCCCCGCGACCGCCGCGCGCTTCCGGTGGTGGTGGCCCAACGCCGAGGTCGACCTGGGCGAGATCGCCGCCGAAGTCAAGACGGTCGCCGACGCCGGCTTCGGCGGTCTGGAGATCTCGGATGTGCACCACAGCGTGAAGGGCGGACTCGACATCGAGCACGCCCCGTGGGGCGGCGAAAAGTGGGTCGCTGCGATGGAAGCCGCGCTGGTCGCAGGTAAAGAGCACGACGTCGAGATCGACATCACCCTCGGACCGTCCTGGCCCGCGGCGCTGCCCGACATCACGCCCCAGTCCGAAGCCGCCATCAAAGAACTCGCCCACGGGTCGGCTGTTCTGACTGCCGGACAGCGCTTCGACGACGTGCTTCCTCAACCCATCGTCGCCGCGCACGCTGGTGTGACCGCGAAGACCCTCATCGCGGTGCAGGCCGCCGAGATCGTCTCGGTCGGCACCCGCACGACGGTGCTGCGTCGGTCGAGCGTGACCGACCTCACCTCACAGGTCACCGGCGGCCGCATCGACTGGACCGCACCCGCCACGGGTGGCTCATGGGTTCTCTTCGCGTATTGGGAGCGGGGCTCGGGTCAGCAGCCCGAGGGTGGTCCGCACACCAATCCCGCGTCGTACGTCGTCGACCACTTCAGCGCGCTCGGCTCGCAGGCGATGATCGACTTCTGGAACGCCAACCTGCTCACGCCTCGCATGAAAGAGTTGCTGCGCGAAGCCGGCGGCACCTTCTTCGAGGACTCGCTCGAGATCGAGACCAAAGCCACGATCTGGACTCCGCGCATCCGAGAAGAGTTCCGCACACGTAAGGGCTACGAACTTCTCCCCCACCTGCCGGTCATCGTCGAGGTCAACGAGAAGTACCTCTACGACTTCGACGACATCGTCACGACGCGCCCGCGCGACGACTTCAACGAGGTCATGAGCGACCTGTATGCCGAGCATCACCTGATCCCGCTTCGGGACTGGGCGCACTCGCTCGGCCTCCAGTACCGCGTGCAGATCTACGGTCTCGAGCAGGACTCGATCCAGCAGGCGTCGATCGTCGACATCCCCGAGTCCGAATCGCTCGGGGCGAAGAATGTCGACGATTACCGACTGCTGGCGAGCGCGCGCGACATCGGCGGCAACACCATCCTCAGCTGCGAAGCGGCCGCCTACCTGAACAAGGCGTACGTCTCGACCTGGCGCAACGACGTGCTCGTCACGGTCGCCGAGATGTTCGGCGGCGGAATCAACCAGGCCGTGTTCCACGGGTTCCCCTACGCCACGGCGCCGGGCGCGACGTGGCCTGGCTTCGCCGCCTTCTCCCCCTACAACGGCGGCGTCGGCTACTCCGAGGCCTGGGGCCCGCGCATGCCCGTGTGGCAGCACATCCCCTCCGTGGCGGCATCCCTCGCGCGCACCCAGTGGGTGCTGCGTCAGGGTCGCGCCGAGTACGACATCGCCTTTTACCGCCAGAAGGGATGGGCGCACACCGGCATCGGCGCGCCGTGGGGAACGGCCGCCGGCATCCCGATCGGCTGGTCGCAGGGGTTCCTCAACGAATCGAGCCTGTTCCTGCCGCTGTCGAAGCTCGAGAACGGTCGCTTCGCTCCGCAGGGCGGCAACTACAAGGCGTTCATCATCGACGTCGACCGCTTTCGCGGCAGCGAGGCGACGATCTCCGTGCGCGCCGCCGAGAAGCTCGTTCACCTGGCGCGGGCAGGGTTCCCGCTCGTGCTGTTCGGCGACTGGAGCAACCCGTCGTCGACGGGATTCACCGATACCGCGACCAACGCCCGGGCCGCCGCCCTCATCGCCGAGCTCAAGGGAGTGCCAACCGTGGCTCAGGCGCCGGCCAACGACGATATCCCGCTCGCGCTCGCGGCGCTCGGGGTCACTCGCGCGGTGAGCCACTCGGCGTCGAACCTCAAGCACGTCCACCGCGTGGACGCAGGGGTCGACTACTACTACCTCGTCAACGGCAAGCACAATCCGGCCAAGGACAAGCTCGTCCGAATCGCCCAGGAGGTCACTCTGACGGCGGCTGACGCCCACTCGGTGCCCTTCGAGCTTGACACCTGGACGGGCGAGGTCCGCCGCATCCCCGTCTTCACCCGCCACGGTGCGAAGATCACCGTCAGCGTCCGTCTGGAGCCCGCCCAGTCGATCGTCGTCGTGCTGGCTCCCGCCGGATGGGCCGACGCCGTCGCCCCGTCGCTGAGTATCGCCGGCACCTCTGCCGACGATGCGTCGATCGCCGCCGACGGCACCGTCATGCTTCACGCCGCGACGGCGGGGATTCACACGGCGACGTTGTCGAACGGGCACGTGGCGAAGGCCATCGTGCCTGCGCTTCCCCCGTCCATCCGGCTCACGAATTGGGCGCTCACGGTCGACGACTGGCAGCCGGTCGATGTCAACGGCACCCAGACGAAGCACGTGTCGCACGAGCTGCAGGTGTCGTCGCTGGCGTCGTGGGCGCAGCTCGGGCTGCCCGAAGCCGCCGGCATCGGAGACTACCGGTCGACCTTCACGCTCGACGCCTCGTGGCGGCCGGGCGAGGGCGGCGTGATGCTGTCACTCGGATCGGTGCTCGACACGTTCCGCGTCTGGGTCAACGACACGCTCGTCGACGGCGTCGACATCACGTCGACCGACGTGGACATCTCCGAGTACGTCATGGCCGGTTCCAACACGGTGCGCGTCGAGGTCGCTTCGCCGCTCATCAACCGCCTGCGTGTCGTCACCCCGAGCGTCTACGGAGTCGTCGGGGTGCAGAACTACGGCCTGATGGGGCCGGTCACGGTCTCGGCATTCGGCAGGGCACCCGTCGAGCAACTGCCGGCGACCGTCGAGGTGACGCCTCGCACGCTCGGCGGCAAGGTCTACCTGTCGGTCGAGGTCACCAACCACGCCGACATCTCCGTCAACGTGAAGGTCACGACACCGTACGGCGGCAAGACGTTCACGCAGATTGCCGCGGGGCACACGGCGGCTGTGTCGGTGAATACGCGTCTCGCCCAGCTCGTTGCCGGCACCGTGACGGTCGACGTGTCTGCGATCATCGCCGGTCAGACGGTCACCGAGACGACCTCGGTGCCCTTCGGCTGACCTTCCCTCCCGTGGGGCCCGTGCCGGACACGCGAGCGCGACTTCGGTCACCGCTCTCCCGGCACGGGCTCTCGCGTGCCGCAACAGCGACAGCAGAGGATGATGGATCCATGCCCGCCGCTCATCGCCCCGGCCTTCGGGTCGACTCGAGGATCACGATTCCCGAGTCCGAGCTGTCGTGGCGGTTCTCACGATCGTCGGGTCCGGGCGGGCAGGGTGTGAACACCGCCGACTCGCGGGTCGAGCTCGTGTGGGATGTCGCCGGCTCGGCGGTTCTCACACCGCTGCAGCGCGAGCGGATCCTCGACCGGCTGAGCGGCAGGCTCGTCGACGGCGTCGTCACGATCGCGGCATCCGAGCATCGCGCACAACTGCGCAATCGGGATGCCGCGCGCACGAGGCTGGCAGAGCTCGTGGCCGACGCCGTCCGGCCGCCCGCGCGTGCGAGACGCGCGACGAAGCCGAGTCGAGGATCGAAGGAGCGGCGCCTCGCGCAGAAGAAGCGCCGCACCGACGTCAAGAAGCTGCGTCGTCCGCCTGCGGACTGACAGGTCCGCGACCACCGCGACGGCGGGGCCAGAGTAACGCCGATCCTCCGCCGACCGTAGACTTCTGCGGTTGCGCGCCACCGGCGCCGAGCACGGGAGACCGCCATGTCCGCTGACCGTCCGTCATACCGGACGGTGCTGCGCACCCCTCACGTCACGCGGGTCTTCGGCGCCAGCATCCTCGGTCGCCTCTCGCTCGCGACGTCCGGCCTCGCTCTCGTACTGCTGCTCGAGCAGTCGACCGGCTCGTTCGCCGTCGCCGGAGCTGTCACGGCGGTGCTCGGGATCGCGAACGTCGTCGCGACGCCGTGGCGTGCGCGGCTCATCGACCGGCGCGGACAGCGCCTCGTGCTCGGAGCGCTCAGCTTCGCGCACGCGCTCTCACTCGTCGCGCTGGGGCTCACGCCGGACGCAGCACTCCCCCTGCTGCTCAACCTCAGTGCGCTCGCCGGGGCGAGCGCACCCCCCTTCGGCGCAGCGATGCGCGTGCTGTGGTCGTCGGCGCTGCCGATCGGCCGCATGCGCACGGCCGGCTTCAGCCTCGACGCCGTCGCCGAAGAAATCACGTTCGCCATCGGTCCCCTCGTCGCCGCGCTCCTCGCGGTGGTCATCGATCCCTTCACGGCGCTCGCCGTCGCCGCCGGCGCCGTGGCTTCGGGTGGTGCGCTGTTCATCCTGAGTCCGCTGTCGCGCGCCCAGCGCGGATCCCACGGCACCGAGCTCGACCGGCACCCCGCCGTGTCGCCGCTGCGATCGAAGGGGTTCGTTCCGGTCGTGCTGGCCATGGCGGCACCGGGGATCGTCCTGGGCTGCGTCGAGATCGCCGCTCCCGCCGTCGCTGTCGCCGAAGCCGACACGCTGCTCTCGGGCTTCCTGCTCGCCCTGTTCGCCGCGGCGAGCGCCGTCGGCGGCCTGGTCTACGGTCGTATTCACCCGCGCGTGCGTCTCGAACGACAACTGCTCGTTCTGGCGCTCGTCCTGCTGACGATCACCGCTGTCACGGGGCTGCTCGGCGGCACGGGCGCCGCGATCATTGGCTTCACGCTGAGCGGGATGTTCGTCGCTCCCCTGCTCATCGTCGGATACCTCGCTGCCGACGCGCGCACCGACGAGCGTGTGCGCACCGAAGCGAGCAGCTGGATCAGCGCCGCCGTCAATCTGGGCGCGGCCGGTGGCGCGCTCGTCTTCGGACTGCTGACGGATGCCAGCGGGCCCGGTGTCGCGCTCGCGCTCACCGCTGCTGCCGGAGTCGTCGTCCTCGCGCTGTGTGCCCCGTCCCTGCTGCGGGCGAAGCGGCACGACTGATCACGCGGTCATCCTCCGGCGATGTGCGACGATGCTTGCGATGGACGACGTGACCCGAGAAGAACTGCGGATGCTCCGCGCACGCGCCTACGGTCCGGACGCCGACATCGGGCTCGATCCCGCAGCGCAGGAGCGTCTCGAAGAGCTGGAACACCGCGCCCAGCGGGCGACGCGGCCAGCCGAGGCCGTCGAGGCGGCGCCGGTCGCCGAACCGTCCCCGCTGCCGCCGACGAACGCCGCCGTCGATGCGGTCACAGATGCAGACGAAGGCCCCGCTGACGATCCTGCGCCTGGGCGCTCACTCCCCCGGAGTACCCTCGCGCTGTGGGCCGGCTCGGTCGTCGTAGCGCTCCTCGTGGGCATCGCCGCGACGGTCGGTGCGTCGAGCATCTCGGCACTCGGACGCGACGCGAATGTCCGTCAGGTCGCGATGTTGCAGGCCGACGCCGGCCTGGAGGGGCCCGCGTTCCTCGGATTCGGCAGCGGAGAAGCTTCCGGCTTCGAGGAGTTCTTCGGCCTGACCCCGTTGCTGCCCGGAGAAGATGTCGCGGGGGGCGCCGACCAGACCTGCATGATGGTGGTTTTCACGAGCGACATCGAGGCCAGCGCCGAGTACATCCAGGGCGCCAGCTATTTGGGCTGCGGAGTCGGCGCGTTCCCGGCGACCGTGCAGATCGCGATCGATGCGGGCATGCCCGACCGATTGCGCGAGCGGTTTCCTGAGGGCAGCGCGCTGCAGTTCGTGCTCGAGGGCGACCGGGTGGTCGTCTTCTCGGACGCGGAGTGAGTCCGCGGGTCAGACGACGTCGCTGTCCGAGCGGGTCGTGCGACGCGTGACCTGCTCCCCCACCGTCGGGTCGACCGACGTGCGGGTCACCGAGTCGGTCTGCCGGCGTCGCGCGAGCATGATGAGCCCGATGATGAATACGACCGCGCCCGCACCCATCAGGATGTAGCCGATCAGATCGAGGTTGACCCACTCGACCTCGACATTGACGGCGAACGCGAGGATCGCGCCGACGACGAACAGCAGTACTCCGGCACCGATGCTCATGTTTCTCCCTCCCGGCACGCGCGACGCGTCCCGTCCTCTACCGATCCTCGGGGATGCCGCGCGACCGGGCCAACCGGTTGACAGGCCCTTCGACGGTCCGTTAGGGCGCGCGGATCGATAGCGCTCAGTGGGAGGTGGGCACGACCTCGCCCCACGTGCCGAATTTCGGCTCGCGGCCGTCGCCCGACGAGGTGCCCGACAGGCGCCGCCGCAGCCACGGACCGACGTGCTCGCGGTAGTACGCAGCACCCCGCGCCCCGATCGGCGCGGCGGTGGGCAGCGACCACCACTCCTGCGGGGGCTCGAAGCCGAGCGCGGTCAGCACCCGCGCGGCGACCCGGTGATGGCCGCGCGAGTTCATGTGCAGGCGGTCCTCCGACCAGTACGGCGCCGTGGACAGCTCGCGGTCTGGCCAGTTGAGTGCACGCACGATATCGGGCCGCTCCGCGATGTGCGCGACGACGGCGGCCGACAGCACATCGCCACGCCGCTGGATGACGCGTCGCAGGGGCAGCTGTCCCGAGGGGTTCGCACCCGACAGCAGAATGAGCTGCACGCCCTCCTCATCGCACCGGCGGATGACCCGGTCGAAGGCTTCCAGCACGTGCGCCATGCTCGTGCGCGGGCGCAGCATGTCGTTGCCGCCGCCGTTGAACGACAGATGCGTCGGCTTCAGGGCGAGGGCGGGCTCGAGCTGCTCATCGACGATCGGCCACACGAGCTTGCCCCGGATCGCGAGATTGGCATATGAGATCGGCTGCCCAGCGGCATCCGCCCAGCCCTGCGCGACGAGATCTGCCCAGCCGCGCACGCGGCCGTCGGGAAGATCGTCGCCCACGCCTTCGGTGAACGAGTCGCCGATGGCGACGTAGCGAACGGGAGTCACTGCACCAGCGTACGGCGGCTCATCGTTCATCCAGCGCGCTTCCGCGTCGATCGACGAGCCCCCACGCCGCGGCGGCCGCGACGACGAAGAAGACCGCGAACAGCACGAAGAGCAGGGGCGCTCCTCCTGCGAGCAGCAGCGGCGGCACGCTCAGCGGCGCGATGATCGACGCGATCCGGCCGACACCGGCCGCCCAGCCCGACCCCGTCGCGCGCAGCGACGTCGGGTACATCTCGGGGGTCACGGCATAGAGCGCCCCCCACGCGCCGAGGTTGAAGAACGACAGCGCCATCCCCGCCGCGATCACCGCCGTCTCGGTCGTGGCCGTGCCGAAGAGGACGGCGGCGGTGGCCGATCCCACGAGGAACACCGACAGCGTCGCCCGGCGACCCCAGACTTCGATGAGCCACGCGGCCACGGCGTACCCGGGCAGCTGCGCGAGGGTGATGATGAGCGTGAATCCGAACGAGCGCACGAGGTCATAGCCCTGCGAGACGAGGATCGACGGGATCCAGATGAAGGCCCCGTAATACGAGAAGTTGACGCAGAACCACACGACCCACAGGCTCAGGGTCCGGACGCGGAACTCCCGCGCCCACAGCGCGCCGACGCGCGATGACAGCGACGTCGCGACGGGGGCGTCCACGACGCTGAGCGTGACCGACGGTGCGGAGACGCCCGCGGACTGCTCGAACGACCGCACGATCTCGTCGGCGCGCGCGTGCTTGCCGCGCCGATTGAGCCATCGCGCCGATTCGGGGAGCCCCAACCGCACGATGATGGCGTAGGCCGCAGGGATCGCGCCGAGCGCGAACGCCCAGCGCCAGCCGTCGTCGGAGCCGGGGATCACGAGGAAGCCGATGAGGGCCGCCGCCGTCCATCCCACCGCCCAGAACGCCTCGAGGATGACGATGAGCCGCCCGCGCATGCGTGCCGGGGCGAACTCGCTCACGTACGTCGACGCGACGGGAAGCTCGGCGCCGAGGCCCAGGCCGACGAGGAATCGCAGCACGAGCAGCGCGGCGAGTCCCCCGACGAGCGCGCTCGCCCCCGTCGCGAGTCCGTAGACGAGCAACGTCGCCGCAAAGACCTGACGCCGCCCGAACCGGTCGGCGAGCAGGCCGCCGACGCTCGCCCCGATCGCCATGCCGATGAATCCCACCGACGCGATCCACGCCGTCTCGCCGGGGTGCAGCGACCACTGCGCGGCCAGCGCCGCGATGACGAACGAGATGAGACCGACGTCCATCGCATCCAGCGCCCAACCGAGCCCCGACCCCGTGAGCACCCGCAGGTGACGCTTCGTGAAGGGCAGGGAGTCGAGGCGCTCGGGAATCGTGGCGGCGTCGGTCATATCGTCATGCTACGGATGCCGCAGTCCCCTCACGACAGCATGTCGCGCACGAGCGGAACGACTTTCGTGCCGTAGAGCTCGATCGAGCGCATCATCTTCTCGTGCGACAGCGTCCCCGTCGAGAACTTCATGTCGAATCGCTGCACCCCCAGCGTGCGGACCGTGTCGGCGATCTTCCGCGCCACGGTCTCGGGCGATCCGGCGTAGACGGCGCCTTCGGGCCCGACATCCTGCTGGAAGCGCAGCCGGTTGTAAGCCGGCCACCCGCGCTCGCGCCCGATGGTGTTGTTGAGCGATTCGAACCCGGGGTAGGCCTCGTCCCACGCCTGCTGATCGGTCTCGGCGATATGACCGGGCGAGTGCACGCCGACAGGCAGCGTCTCGCGACCGAAGGATGCCAGTGAGCGGTGGTACAGGTCGACGAAGGGACGGAAGCGGTGTGCGGGACCACCGATGATGGCGAGCATCAGCCCGTAGCCGTACCGCGCCGTGCGAACGACCGACTCCGGCGATCCGCCGACGCCGACCCATGCCTTGAGGCCGCCCTCGGTCTTGGGGTACACGTCGGCATCCTGCAGCGCGGCGCGCGTCGTGCCCTGCCAGGTGACGGGCTTCTCAGCCATGAGCTGAGAGAACAGGTCGAGCTTCTCTTCGAAGAGCACCTCGTAGTCGCGCAGGTCGTAGCCGAAGAGCGGGAACGATTCGATGAACGACCCGCGGCCGAGAATCACTTCGGCTCGGCCCTTCGAGACGGCATCCAGAGTCGCGAACCGCTCGTACACCCGCACGGGGTCATCGCTCGAGAGGACCGTCACCGCCGTTCCGAGGTGGATCGATGACGTGACCGAAGCCGCCGCGGCGAGTACGATCTCGGGGCTCGAGACAGCGAACTCGGGGCGGTGGTGCTCCCCCACGCCGAAGAAGGACAACCCGACCTCGTCGGCGCGGACCGCCTGGGCGACGACCTGCCGGATCGTCTCCGCATCCGACACGCGTTCACCTGCCGCGTCGATCGTGATGTCGCCGAACGTGTCGAGCCCGAACTGCAGTTCCTGGGTCATGCGTGCACTCCTCTATTCACATGCATGCAAACCGTGCCGCGTGCCGGTGCATTCCCGCGGTGTTCGGGCGACGACGTGAGCCGCCCGCCCGTCAGCGACGGAGGGCAGAGCGCAGCGTGTCGAGCCCTACGCCGCCGACGTCGAGGGCGCGCTTGTGGAACGCCTTGATGTCGAAGGCGTCACCCTCGCGCGCGCGCACGTCGTCTCGCAGCTGCTCCCAGATCCGCTGTCCGACCTTGTACGACGGGGCCTGCCCCGGCCAGCCCAGATACCGGTTGACCTCGAACTGCACGAATTCGTCGGGCATGTTGACGTTGCTGCGCATGAACTCCCGCGCATAGTCGTGGTCCCACGTTCCCTGTCCGTCGAGCCGCGGTTTCTCGAGGTGCACACCGATGTCGAGAACCACACGGGCGGCGCGCATGCGCTGACCGTCCAGCATGCCCAGCCGGTCGGCGGGGTCGTCGAGGTAACCGAGCTCCTGCATGAGGCGTTCGGCGTACAGCGCCCACCCCTCCGCGTGGCCGCTCGTGCCCGCGAGCAGACGGCGCCACGAGTTGAGCTGCGCACGGTTGTAGACCGCCTGCGCGATCTGGAGATGATGGCCGGGCACACCCTCGTGATAGACCGTCGTCAGTTCGCGCCACGTGTCGAACTCGGTGACGCCTTCGGGAACCGACCACCACATGCGGCCGGGTCGTGAGAAGTCGTCAGTCGGGCCCGTGTAGTAGATGCCGCCTTCCTTCGTGGGTGCGATCATGCACTCCAGGCGGCGGATAGGCTCGGCGATGTCGAAGTGCGTGCGTCTGAGCTCGTCGACGGCACGGTCGCTCGTCTCCTGCATCCAGGCCTGCAGCGCCTCGGTGCCGTAGAGCTTGCGCGACGGGTCCTGCTCGAGCAGGGCGACGGCTTCTTCGACGGATGCCCCGGGGGCGATCTCGTTCGCGATCGCCGTCTGCTCGGCCACCATGCGGGCGAGCTCTTGGATGCCCCACTCGTAGGTCTCATCGAGGTCGATCGTCGCGCCGAGAAACCGGCGTGAGTTGAGGGCGTAGAGCTCGCGTCCGACGGCGTCCTTCTCGGTCGCGACCGGTGCGAGCTCGGTCGAGAAGAAGTTCGCGAGGGTTTCGTAGGCGACGCGCGCGGCGCCGGCCCCGTCGGCGATCTCGCGGGCGAGCGACGCGGGAAGCTGCCCCTCTGCCGGCGCCGCCTCACTGGCGAACTCGGCGAAGAACCCGTTGTCGGCCGTATAGCGGGCGATCTGGGTCACGCACTCGACGACCTGACGACGCGCGGGCACCACCCCCTCGGCGATTCCCGTGCGGAGCGTCTCGATGTACCCGTCGATCGCGGCGGGCACGGCGCCGAGCCGTGTCGCGATGGTCGCCCAGTCCTCGGTCTTCGCGGTCGGCATGAGGTCGAACGTCGAGCGGATGTCCTGCACGGGCGATGCGATGACGTTGACGTCGCGCAGATGCTGGCGCGCCTCGTGCAGGGCGAGGTCGAGTTCGAGCTCGCGCGCGAGGTCTTCTTTCGTGACGGCGTCGATCTCGTCGACCGGCTCTGCCCGGCGCAGCTCGGCGAGGGTCGCCCGCGTCGCATCGGCGCGGGCTTCGTGGCCGGCGGGTGAGAAGTCGGCGAGCCGACCGTTGTGCTCGAACCGGCCGATGTAGGTCGCGACGGCAGGGTCGAGCTCGGCGTAGGTGTCGACCCACGCGTCGGCGATCGCGTCGATCGGGGTGGGAGTGCGTGCATCGGTCATGCCTTCGAGCCTAAGCAGTCGCCTGGTGCTTCGACAGTGCCGGTGAGTGGGCGGTGCACCTCAGTGCCCGGCCTCGTTCCAGTCCGCGCCGCGCCCGATCTGCACGTCGAGGGGCACGGAGAGCTGTGCCGCGTCGCCCATGCGCGCGCGCACGACGCGTTCGGCCGCATCCCACTCCCCCGGTGCAACCTCGACGACGAGTTCGTCGTGGATCTGCAGCAGCACGCGCGACTTCAGCCCTTCGGTGCGGAATTCGTCGTGGATCCGGAACAGAGCGACCTTCATGATGTCGGCGGCGCTGCCCTGGATGGGTGCGTTGAGGGCGGCACGTTCGGCGTTCTCGCGCAGCACGCGGTTGGGGCTCGCCAGATCGGGGAACGGCCGGCGTCGCCCGAAGATCGTCTCGGTGTAGCCGTCGATGCGCGCCTGCTCGACCGATGAGCGCAGATAATCGCGCACGGCGCCGAAGCGGGCGAAGTACTCCATCATGAGCTGCTTAGCTTCAGACTGATCGATCCGCAGCTGCTTCGACAGGCCGAAGGCCGACAGGCCGTAGACGAGGCCGTACGACATGGCCTTGACCTTCGTGCGCATCTGGGGCGTCACGTCTGAGGGGTCGACCGAGAAGACGCGTGCGCCGACGAAGCGGTGCAGGTCTTCGCCCGAGTTGAAGGCCTCGATGAGCCCGGGGTCTTCGGACAGGTGCGCCATGATGCGCATCTCGATCTGCGAGTAGTCCGCCGTCAGCAGGGTGTCGTACCCGGTGCCGACCTCGAAGGCCGAGCGGATGCGGCGGCTCTCTTCGTTGCGGATCGGGATGTTCTGCAGATTCGGGTCGGTGCTCGACAGACGCCCTGTCTGGCTGCCGGTCTGCAGATACGTCGTGCGGATCCGCCCGTCGTCTTCGATCGCGGCGTCGAGCGATTCGATGATCTGACGCAGCTTCGTCGCCTCACGGTGCTGCAGGAGCTGACCGAGGAAGGGGTGGGGGTTGCTCTCCTGCAGATCGGCGAGCACTGCGGCATCCGTCGAATAGCCCGTCTTCGTCTTGCGCGTCTTGGGCAGCTGCAGGTCTTCGAAGAGCACCTCTTGCAGCTGCTTGGGGGAACCGAGGTTCACTTCGCGGCCGATCGTGGTGTAGGCCTCTTGCGCGATCGCCTCGGCGCGGGCGCCCAGTTCGGCTGAGAACGACGACAGTTTGTCATGCGACACCGCGACGCCGGCGAGCTCCATGTCGGCGAGGGTCAGCAGAGTCGGCAGCTCGATCTCGTCGAGCACGCGGCTGACCGGCGCAGGAAGCTCGGCGCGCAGCGCCTCGGCGACCCGCAGGATGAACCACGACAGTTGCCCGGGCGTGGCCCCCTCGGTCTCGGGCACGAGCTGCGTGGGGTCGGCCTCGGGCAGCTTCTCGCCGAGGTATCGGTCGACGAGGTCGGCGAGCTTCTTGTCCGGAAAGCTCGGGCGCAGGAGCCACCCGGCGAGGATGACATCGAACGCGAGATTGCGAACGGAAAGACCCGCGCGGCGCAGTGCCTTGATCTGCGGCTTCGCATCGGCGTAGACGGCGGTGTCGTCATCGGCGAGCCAGCGTGCGATCGCGGCGGCGACGTCGGGAGACCATGACGCCTCGACGACGTCGTCGGCCCGCGCGAGCCCGATGCGCTGCGGCAGCCCGCCCTCGGTCGTCACGGTCACACCGACAGCGCCCTCGGTGTCGGCCAGCCATGTCGCGAGTTCTGCCGCGGGCAGTTCGCGCACGGACGGCATCTCGGGTGCCGGGGTCGTCGCGGATGCCGTTGCCTGCTCACCCGCTGCCTCGAAGACGCGCGGCAGGAGCGTGCGGAACTCGAGTCTCGCGAAGATGTCGCGCACGGCCTGGGCGTCGATCGGCTGCACCTCGAGGTCGGCGGGGCCGACGGGAAGCTCGACGTCGCGCAGCAGCCGGTTGAGCGCGCGGTTGCGGCGCACGGTGTCGATGTTGTCGCGCAGGTTGCCCCCGACGACGCCCTTGATCGTGTCGGCGCCATCGAGCAGCGCATCGAGCGAGCCGAACTGCGTGAGCCACTTGACGGCGGTCTTCTCGCCCACCTTGGGCACGCCGGGCAGGTTGTCGCTCGTCTCCCCCACGAGGGCGGCGACGTCGGGGTACTGCTCGGGGGGCACGCCGTAGCGCTCGATGACGGCCTCGCGGTCGTAGCGCTTGAGCTGCGAGACTCCCTGCACGTTGGGATAGAGCAGCGTGACGTCGTCGGTGACGAGCTGGATCGTGTCGCGGTCACCCGAGCACACGAGCACCGAGAAACCCGCTTCGGCGCCCTGAGTCGCGAGCGTGGCGAGGATGTCGTCGGCCTCGAAGTCCTCTTTGGAGAGCACGGGGATGCGCATCGC
This sequence comes from Microbacterium sp. Y832, assembly GCF_057669765.1. NCBI lineage: Bacteria > Bacillati > Actinomycetota > Actinomycetes > Micrococcales > Microbacteriaceae > Microbacterium > Microbacterium sp. Y832. Next base: position 226,531 of record NZ_JBYHFM010000003.1, read on the forward strand.
CGCGAGGCAGTCCTGCAGCAGGGGGATCTGGCCTTTGAACTCGGCCGGACTCTCGGACCGGTTCGCCTTGTACTCGGCATACTCGCGTGTGCGGAACGACTGGCGCGAGGTGTCGAATGCGACCGCGAGGTGCGTCGGCTTCTCTGCCTTGATGAGATTGACCAGCATCGCCAGGAACCCGTAGATCCCGTTGGTGTGCTGGCCGTCCTTCGTCGTGAAGTTGTCGACCGGGAGGGCGAAGAACGCGCGGTACGCGAGGGAATGGCCGTCGACGATGAGAAGGGTAGGCTTTGCGGAATCCGTCACCCTCCCAGCGTAGACGCGAGGTGGGACAGCGTTCGAAAGCGAGACCCATGCCCGACCCCGTCTCCTCCCCCGCGCCCGTCGACGCCCACGAGTGGCTCACTGAATACGGCATGGGCGCGCTCGCCGAGAAGATGGGCGTCGAGTTCACCGAGTTCTCGGTGCAGCGCTGCGTCGCGACGATGCCGGTCGAAGGCAACACGCAGCCCGTCGGGCTCATGCACGGTGGCGCGTACGTCGTCCTCGGCGAATCGCTCGGCTCGATGGCGGCGAATCTTCACGCTGGCCCCGGCCGACTCGCCGTGGGGATCGATGTCAACGCGACCCACACCCGCTCGGCGACGAGCGGGGTCGTCACGGGCGTGTGCACGCCGATCCACCTCGGCCGGTCGATGACCGTGCACGAGATCGTCGTGACCGATGATCAAGGTCGGCGGTGCTCGACCGTGCGCATCACCAACATGATCAAGAAGCTCCCGCAGGACTGAGAGCCGCGGGGCCGCGCGGGTCTGCCGCGTCAGTCCTTCTTGGGCGCCAGCTGCTCGATGATCGCCTTCGCGACGTCCTGCATCGTGAGGCGACGGTCCATCGAGGCCTTCTGAATCCAGCGGAACGCCTCGGGCTCGGACAGGCCCATCTTCTCGTTGAGCAGGCCCTTCGCCCGGTCGACGAGCTTGCGGGTCTCGAAGCGCTCGACCATGTCGGCGACCTCGGCCTCGAGCGTGATGATCTGCTCGTAGCGCGCCAGCGCGATCTCGATCGCCGGCAAGAGGTCGTGCGGCGTGAAGGGCTTCACGACGTACGCGAGTGCGCCCGCTTCGCTCGCGCGCTCGACGAGCTCTTTCTGGCTGAACGCCGTGAGCAGAACGACGGGGGCGATGTGGTTCTTGCTGAGCTTCTCGGCGGCAGAGATGCCGTCCAGAACCGGCATCTTCACATCCATGATGACGAGATCGGGGCGCAGCTCAGTGGCGAGCTGAACAGCCGTCTCACCGTCGCCGGCCTCTCCGACCACATCGAATCCGTTGTCGCGGAGGATCTCGACGATGTCGAGGCGAATGAGCGATTCATCCTCCGCCACGACGACACGACGGGGTGCGGATGCGGACGCCTCAGCGGGCTGGTCGAGCTCTGTCACCCTTGAATCCTACGGTATCGTCGTTCGCGGCAGCGCGCCGAGCGATCACGCGTGCGCCGGTGTGGCGGAATGGCAGACGCGACCGACTCAAAATCGGTTGTCCGAAAGGACATGTGGGTTCGAGTCCCACCACCGGTACTTCCTCCTCCGACTCAGGTCTCCGACAGCCGGCTTCCGACGGCCTCTGAGCAATTTCACCCTGCCCTTCACCCCGGGTTAGCCCGGCCGCGATCCCAGTGCTGGCGCGGAAGACGCATCGCGCCCGGTATTCAGACCGCTGACACGCGCCCGGCGGAATCGACCCAGTGGGTATGGTGAGCGCGGAGCGGGACGAACGGGCATCGTTCATCCATGCTCAGGACTTCCGACCGAGTGTGGAAGAGACCGGTATTCGCGAGAGGCAACTGAAGTATGCGCAACGTCTGGCGTGTTTTTACTCGCGACCTCAAGCGTTTCGGGCGCGTCCCGCTGGCGTGGGTCATCATCGGTGGAGCGCTCATCACGCCGAGCCTCTACGCGTGGTTCAACATCTCTGCGTTCTGGGACCCGTTCGACAACACCAAGAACCTCAGTATCGCCGTCGTCAATCTCGACGAGGGCGGCTCGAGCCCGCTCACCGGCGACCTGAATGTCGGCGATCAGCTGGTGGCGCAGCTCAAGGACAACGATGATCTCGGCTGGCACTTCCTCTCTGAAGACGAGGCCATGGACTCGATCAAGAGCGGTGAGAGCTATGCCGCCTTCGTCGTCCCGGCGACGTTCACGGCAGATCTGCTCAGCCTCACGACGGGCGACTTCACCCAGCCCAAGCTGCTCTACTACGTCAACGAGAAGTTGAACGGGGTCGCACCCGAGATCACCGACACCGGTGCCACGACCGTCCAGACGCAGATGACGGACGCATTCACGAAACAGGTGGCCAGCGCCGTCGCGACCGCGATCAAGACCGACAGCGGTGCGGCCGAACAGGACCTGCTCGATGCCGAGGCCAAGATCATCGCCGACCTCGAAGCGGCTGCACGGATCGTGGGGCAGACCCGTGACCACGTGAGCGAGCTGCAGGCAGGCCTGCAGTCCACCCGCGAAGGACTGCAGAGCGGAGTCGTCACCCTCTCTGACATCGATCGCGCGCTCGGCGGTATCGAGGGGTCCCTCAGCGAAGTTCGCGCCCTCTCCGACAAGGCGCAATCCGACTTGCTCCGCTTCGCCGGCGAAGCCACGACCGGCCACGTCATCGGGTCTGCCGAGGTCGCCCAGGGTGCGGCTGCGGCCATCGCGGCGATCGGCAAGGTGACGGCCGCGAGCAACTCCCTCTCGGCCGGTGTCGCGGCGCAGCGCACGCTCCTCGGAGAGGCTTCCGGTCTGCTGTCAGGGCTCGACGGTCAGCTCGCTCAGACCTCGACGGCTCTCGCGAGCCTCGACGCCGACCTCGCCCTGCTCGAAGGCGACATGGGCATCGCCGTCACAGACCTGCGCACCATCGGCGGGGCGGCCGCCTTGCAGGAGCTGCAGAGCCTCACCTCGCTGAACCCCGAGCAGATCGCGGAGTTCATGTCGGCGCCGGTGGTCGTGACGCAGCACACCATCTTCCCGACCAAGACCTACGGGTCGCTGATGGCAGCCCTGTTCATCAACCTCTCACTGTGGATCGGCGCGTTCGTGCTCGTGGTCATCCTCAAGCTCGAGGTCGACCGCGAAGGAGTGCCGAGCCTGACGGAACGGCAGGGTTACCTCGGCCGATGGATGCTCTTCGCTTCGATCGCCGTGGCGCAGGCCATCACCCTCAGCATCGGCAACCTCATCATCGGCGTGCAGCACGTCAACCCGTTCGTGTTCGTGGTCACTCCGATCCTGATCGGGCTGAGCTATCTCAGCATCATCTACGCGCTCTCGGTGACGTTCGGCTACGTCGGCAAGGGCCTCGTGGTGATCCTCGTGATCATGCAGATCCCCGGAGCATCCGGCATCTATCCGATCGAACTCATGCCGCAGTTCTTCCAGTCGCTGTACCCGTTCTTCCCGTTCACCTACGGCATCGACGCGATGCGTGAAGTGATCAGCGGCTTCGCGGGCTTCGCGTACTGGCGCTACATGGGGACACTCGCCCTGTTCGTCGCCTTCGCGTTCTTCCTCGGCCTCGTCCTGCGGCCCCGCGTCTCCAACCTCACGAGGCTCTTCACGCAGCAGGTCCGCGCGACGGAGCTGTTCGTCTCTGAGGACGGCGCCCCGTCGGGCGCCGGCTACCGCCTCAACCACCTGCTGCGGGCACTCGCGGACCGCGCAAGCTACAAGGAGCGGCTCGCCAAGCGCGCGCTCCCCTTCGCTCGGTCCTACCGCAAGATGCGCACCGCGATCGTCGCGGTCGGACTGTTCGGGGTGTTCGTGCTCGCCGGGCTCGCGATGGCCTTCCCCGACAACAAGACCGAGTTCGTGGGGCTGTGGATTCTGTGGCTCGTGGTCATCTTCGCCTTGCTCATCACGCTCGAGTACATGCGCTACAGCCTGCGTCTCTCGACGGAGGTGGGCGACATGCCCGAAGCGGAGATACGACGAGAACTCGCTGAAGTGGAGGCGCAGAAATGAGCGGAATCTGGGAGCTCTTCCGCGCCGACCTGCGCCGCGCCACCCGCAATGTGATGTCGATCATCGTGCTGTGCGGCCTCATCGTGATCCCCTCGGCATTCACCTGGTTCAACGTCATCGGCAGCTGGGAGCCGTTCGACAACACCAAGAACCTCAAGGTCGCCGTCGCCAGCGTCGACGAGGGATACACGAGCCCGCTCATCCCGATTCACCTCAACATCGGCAGCATCGTCGAGTCTGCGCTGCGAGCGAATGACCAGCTCGACTGGGTCATCACGACGAAGGAGGATGCCATCGCGGGCACCACATCGGGCGAATACTATGCCGCGATGGTGCTGCCGAAGGACTTCAGCAAACGCATGCTGACGTTCTACACGGCGGGTTCCCAGCGCACGCAGATCGACTACTACACCAACGACAAATCCAACCCGCTGGCGCCGCTCATCACGAGTGAGGGCGCCGATGACCTGTCCGCGAAGATCAACGCCGAGTTCACTCAGGAGCTCAGCAACATCGCCCTCAGCCTGGTCTCCTCGCTCACGACATCATTGGGTGATTCCGAGGCGCAGGCTGCGTTCGCCCGCATCGAGGCCCACGTCGGTCAGGTCGCGGTGCAACTGCGTGCAGCGGCGGGGACGGCTGATATGTTCACCGCCCTGCTCGAGTCGAGCGTGCCGCTCGTCGACGGCGCCTCGAGCCTGCTGAGCACGGTCGAGTCCGAGTTCTCTGCCGCTACCGGCAAGGTGCAGGAAGGGCTCGGAGCCTCGCAGGATGCCGGCGGAGCGATCGCGCAGGCGACGCAGGCGCTGGCGGCGGCGGTGACCGCGAGCAGCGAGCAACTGGGCCGTTTCGGAACCCAGGTCGAGCGGATCTTCTCGAGCGTGGACGCGGACACCGATGTGATCATCGGGATGATCGGCGAGATGTCCGATCAGCTCGCCGATCTCATCAGCAAACAGCAGGAGTTGCGCGACAGGCTCGTCAATGACGTCCTGCCGAACCTGCCCGAAGAGGATGTGCCCGCCTTCGAGGTGATCCTCGACAGCCTCGACGCCGCGATCGCACAGGAGCAGGCTCTCGAAGACCGCATGCAAGAGGCCTCGGTCGGGCTCGCCGCGGGCAACGCCGACCTTCAGCAGTTCCGCGACGAACTCGACACCCGCATCGCGGCGGCGCAGGCTTCGCTCGCCAATGCCAACAGCGTGTACGCGAACGACCTGAAGCCCACTCTGGACCAACTGGGGGCGGATCTCACCGCCGTGGGTGCTGGACTGGGCGCCATCGCGGGTGATGTGGCCGCCGTGACGAACGTGGCCGGGGGTGCAGCTTCCCTGCTCGACGCGGCCGCGCGAGACAACGGTGCGCTCGCAGAGGCGCTCTCCACGGCAGCCGACTCGGTCGAGAAGCTGCAGGCGTCGCTGTCCCGTGCCATCGACTCCGGCGATCTGAGCATGATCGGCAGGATCATCGGTTCGAACCCGTCCGTGCTCGCCAGGGCACTCGCGCAGCCCATCGGAGTGGAGCGGATCGCGGTCTATCCCGTCGTGAGCTTCGGTGCGGGGATGGCTCCCCTGTACACCGTTCTGTCGCTCTGGGTGGGTGCTCTGCTTCTCTCTGTGACGCTGCGGGTGGACCCGCCCACGCGTGCGTCGCCGGGCGGCCCCCCGCTCAAGCTCCACCAGCAGTTCCTCGGGCGCTACGCGATCTTCGCGCTCATGGGCCTGGCACAGAGCACGCTGGTGTTCCTCGGCAACATCCTCCTCGTCGGTCTTGACCCGGTGCATCCGTTCCTGTTCATGCTCGTCGGATGGACGAGCTCCCTCGTCTTCACGTTCATCATGTACACGCTCGTCGTCTCGTTCAGCGAGGCCGGCAAGGCCTTGGCCGTGTTCCTGCTCGTCATCCAGGTGGCGGGCGCCGGCGGAGCCTATCCCCTGGCACTGCTGCCCGAGTGGTTCCAGAACATCAGTCCGTTCCTTCCCGCCACGCACGCCATCGATGCCTTCCGTGCGGCGCTCGCGGGGATCTATCGGGCCGACCTGTGGATCTCTCTGGGCTGGCTGCTCGCGTTCGTGATCCCGATGCTCCTGCTGGGTCTCGTGCTGCGCAGGCCGCTCATCGGCATGAACGAGAAGATGGAAGGCATGCTGCAGTCCACGAAACTCATGTAGCGCGCACACCCGCACCGAACGGCGAAGGCGGCCACCCCGAGGGGTGACCGCCTTCGCCGTTCGCTCGCGCGCTACTCGCGATAGATGGGGGCCTTGCCGTGCACGGCATCACCCACCTTGTGGACGCGGATGTCGTTGGTCGAGCCGACGATCCCAGGAGGCGATCCCGAGATGACGACCACCTTGTCACCGACGGCGGCGAGATCGTTGGACAGCAGGTAGTCGTCTACCTGGATGAACATCCGGTCGGTGTGCGGCACGTGCTCCACGAGGGTGGACTGCACGCCCCACGTGATCGCCATGCGGCGGCGGATGTCCGGTTCCGGCGTGAACCCGAGCATCGGGATGGCCGGGCGCAAGCGTGACATGCGACGTGCCGTGTCGCCGGACTCGGTAAAGATGCAGAGGTACTTCGCCTCGACGAAGTCGGCGACCTCGAGCGCGGCGAGCGTGATCGCCCCGCCCTGCGTGCGGGGCTTCGTCGTGAAGGGCTGGATGCGCTCCAGGCCGTGCTCTTCCGTGGATGCGATGATGCGGGCCATCGTCTCGACGACGACGACGGGGTAGTGCCCCACGCTCGTCTCGCCCGACAGCATGACCGCGTCGGCGCCATCCAGCACGGCATTGGCGACGTCACTCGTCTCGGCGCGCGTGGGGACGGGGTTCTCGATCATGGACTCGAGCATCTGCGTCGCGACGATGACGGGCTTGGCCATGCGGCGGCAGAGCTCGACGGCGCGCTTCTGCACGATCGGCACGGCCTCGAGCGGAAGCTCGACGCCGAGGTCGCCGCGGGCCACCATGATGCCGTCGAAGGCGTCGATGATCTCCTCGAGGTTCTCGACCGCCTGCGGCTTCTCGATCTTCGCGATGACCGGGACGTGTCGCCCTTCCTCGGCCATGATGACGTGCACGCGCTGCACGTCCTTCGCCGAACGGACGAACGACAGCGCGATGAAGTCGGCACCGGCTTGCAGGCCCCAGCGCAGATCCGCTTCGTCCTTCTCGGAGAGCGCCGGAACGTTGACGGCGACACCGGGCAGGTTGATGCCCTTGTTGTTCGAGACGGGCCCGGCGACGATGACCTTGGTGGTGACGACCGTGCCGTCGCTCTCGACCACCTGGACGCGCACCTTGCCGTCGTCGATCAGCAGGAAATCGCCCGGCTTGACATCGTGGGGCAGACCCTTGAACGTCGTCGAGACGATCTCCTTCGTGCCGACGATGTCCTCGGTCGTGATCTTGAAGATGTCACCGACGGCGAGCTCGTGCGGGCCGTCCGCGAACTTGCCGAGTCGGATCTTCGGTCCTTGCAGGTCGACGAGGATCGCGACGGCGCGCCGCGCGTCTTCGGCGGCCTTGCGCACATTGGCGAAGTTGGTCTCGTGGACCGAGTAGTCGCCGTGGCTCAGGTTCAGGCGAGCGACGTCGACACCGGCATCGATGATCGCTCGGACCATCTCATACGACGACGTTGCGGGACCCAGAGTGGCGACGATTTTTGCGCGTCTCATCCGTGCTTCTTCCGATGGTGTGCGAGTGGGGAAGCCTTCGCCAGCCTACGCGGACGGCAGGCCGATGGCGACATCGTCGGGTCGCACGGGCGCGGGCAGCTGCGTACTGCCCATCAGGAATGCGTCGACGGCTGCCGCCACCGAGCGCCCTTCTGCGATCGCCCACACGATGAGTGACTGTCCGCGACCGGCGTCTCCTGCGACGAACACACCGGGCGTCGTCGTCTGGTAGTCGGCATCACGCGAGGGGATGCCGCGCTCGGTGAAGCGCGCCCCGAGCTGGTTCTCGAGCAGCTCGCGGTCAGGGCCCGTGAAGCCCATCGCGATGAGCACGAGGTCTGCGGGGATCTCGCGCTCGGTACCGGGCTTGGGGACACGCCGTCCGTCGACGAACTCCGTCTCGGCCACGCGCAGCGCGCGAACCTCTCCCGCGCCGTTCCCGAGGAACTCGACGGTCGACGCCAGATACGAGCGCTCACCGCCTTCCTCGTGCGCCGACTGCACCTCGAACAGGGTGGGGGCGGTGGGCCACGGCTGATGCTCGGGCCGCTCCCCCGGCGGGCGCCGGCCGATCGCCAGGTTCGTGACGCTGAGCGCCCCCTGGCGGTGCGCCGTCCCGATGCAGTCCGCTCCCGTGTCACCGCCGCCGATCACGACGACGTGCTTGCCCGCAGCCGTGATCTGGTTCGGCACGATGTCGCCGGCTCCGACGCGGTTGGACTCCACGAGGTACTCCATCGCGGTGTGCACGCCGTCGAGGTCGCGCCCCGGCAGGGGCAGCTCGCGCGCAACCGGCGCGCCTGTCGCAACGACGATCGCGTCGTACCGCGCGCGCAGGTCGTCCCACGACAGGTCGGCACCGATCTCGATGCCGGCACGGAATCGTGTGCCTTCGTCCTGCATCTGGCGCAGGCGTGTCTCGAGGTGCTTCTTCTCCATCTTGAAGTCGGGGATGCCGTAGCGCAGCAGTCCGCCGATCCGGTCGTCGCGCTCGAAGACGGCCACCGTGTGGCCCGCGCGGGTCAGCTGCTGCGCGGCCGCGAGGCCGGCCGGTCCCGATCCGACGACGGCGACCGTCCGACCCGTGAGGCGCCCGGGCGGCTCCGGCTCGATCCATCCCTTTCCGAACGCCTCATCGGCGATGGACACCTCGATCTGCTTGATCGTCACGGCGGGCTGGGTGATGCCCAGCACGCACGAGCTCTCGCACGGGGCCGGGCACAGCCGTCCTGTGAACTCGGGGAAGTTGTTGGTGGCGTGCAGACGTTCGCTCGCCGCCCGACCCTCGCCGCGCCACGTGAGGTCGTTCCACTCCGGGATGAGGTTGCCGAGCGGACAACCGCGGTGGCAGAACGGCACGCCGCAGTCCATGCAGCGGCCCGCCTGGCGGCGCAGCACGGCGCTGTCACCGGGTTCATAGACCTCTTTCCAGTCCATGATCCGCACGGGAACGGGGCGCCGCGCCGGCAGCTCACGCTCGGTGGTCTTCAGAAAGCCCTTCGGGTCAGCCACCCGTCACCTCCAGGATGCGGTTCCACACGACGTCTCCGTCGGGATCGAGTCCCTCGGCGACGGCGGCTTGTCTTGTGTGCATCACGGCGGCGTAGTCGCGCGGCAGCACCCGTACGAAGTTCGTCACCTCGGTCTCGAAGTCCGCGAGCAGCGATGCCGCGCGCGCCGATCCGGTGTGGGCGACATGCTGCTCGAGCAGATCGCGCAGCATGGCCGCGTCGCCCGATCCGAGCTGCCCGAGCTCGAGCTCGCCGTTGGCGAGCGCTTCGCGGTTGACCAGCGCCGGGTCGAGCCGGTGGACGTACGCCGTGCCTCCGGACATGCCCGCCCCGAGGTTTCGCCCTGTCGTGCCGAGGATGACGGCGAGGCCGCCCGTCATGTACTCGAGCGCGTGGTCGCCGACGCCCTCGACGACGGCGGTCGCGCCGGAGTTGCGCACGAAGAACCGCTCCCCCACGACACCGGCGAGGAACATCGTTCCCTGGGTCGCCCCGTAGCCGATGACGTTGCCGGCGATGACGTTGTGCGCCGCGTCGAACGCCGCCGCCCGGGGCGGGCGCACGATGATCTGACCTCCGGACAGGCCCTTGCCGACGTAGTCGTTGGAATCCCCCTCGAGGCGCAGCGTGATGCCCGCCGGAAGGAAGGCGCCCAAGGACTGTCCGGCCGACCCGGTGAGGTTGATCTCGATCGATCCCGTGCGCAGCCCGTGCTCGCCGTGCGCGCGGGTCACGTGGTGACCCAGCAGCGTTCCGACGGCGCGCTCGGTGTTGCGGATGGGCAGGTCGAGCGCGATGTGTCCGCCCTCGGCGATGACTTCTTGAGCGCGTTCGATGAGCGGCACGTCGAAGTGCTCCTCGAGTCCGTGCTCCTGATCGCGTGCGTGCCGGCGCGGCTGGTCATCGGCGAACCTCGGCCCGGCCAGGATCGGCGCGAGATCCAGGCCGTCGGTCTTCCAGTGCCGCACGGCGTCGTCGACGTCGAGCAGATCGGTGCGGCCGACGATCTCGTCGAGCGAGCGGAAGCCGAGCTGGGCGAGCAGCTCGCGCACCTCTTCGGCGATGAACTCCATGAAGTTCACGACGAACTCCGGCTTGCCCGTGAAACGCGCGCGCAGCGTCGGGTTCTGCGTCGCGATGCCCACGGGGCACGTGTCGAGATGGCAGACGCGCATCATGACGCATCCCGAGACGACCAGCGGCGCCGTGGCGAAACCGAACTCCTCGGCCCCGAGCAGGGCGCCGATGATGACATCGCGGCCCGTCTTGAGCTGGCCGTCGACCTGCACGACGACGCGGTCGCGCATGTCGTTGAGCATGAGCGTCTGCTGGGTCTCAGCCAGACCCAGCTCCCATGGCGTGCCGGCGTGCTTGAGGGAGTTGAGGGGGCTCGCACCCGTGCCGCCGTCGTGCCCCGAGACGAGGATGACGTCGGCGAGGGCCTTCGCGGTGCCCGCAGCGACCGCCCCGATTCCGGACTGGCTCACGAGCTTGACGTGCACGCGCGCCGAGGGGTTGGCTCGCTTGAGGTCGAAGATGAGCTGCTTGAGGTCTTCGATCGAGTAGATGTCGTGGTGTGGGGGCGGCGAGATGAGTCCCACGCCTGCCGTCGCGTGGCGCGTGCGCGCGACCCACGGGTAGACCTTGGTCGGCGGAAGCTGTCCGCCTTCGCCGGGCTTCGCGCCCTGAGCGAGCTTGATCTGGATGTCGTCGGCCTCGCTCAGGTAGAGGCTCGTGACGCCGAAACGACCCGAAGCGACCTGCTTGATGGCGCTGCGGCGTGTCGGGTCCAGAAGTCGGTCCACGTCTTCGCCGCCTTCGCCCGTGTTCGACTTCGCGCCGATGCTGTTCATGGCGATCGCGAGCGTTTCGTGGGCCTCTTGCGAGATCGAGCCGTAGCTCATCGCCCCCGTCGAGAACCGGGCGACGATGGATGCCACCGACTCGACCTCGTCGAGCGGCACGGGCGGGCGTTCCCCCGTCTTGAGACGGAACAGTCCCCGCAGCGTCTTCAGCTCGTGCGCCTGGTCGTCGACGAGCTTCGTGTACTCGCGGAAGATGTCGTACCGGCGTGTGCGCGTCGAGTGCTGCAGCCGGAAGATCGTGTCGGGGTTGAACAGGTGCGGCGAACCGTCGCGGCGCCACTGGTACTCACCGCCGGTCCACAGTCGCTCGTGCGCGCGGGCCGCGGCGTCTTCGGGGTAGGCGAAGTCGTGGCGCGCCTGGTTCTCAGCTGCGATCTCATCGATCCCGATGCCGCCGAGCTTGCTCTCGGTGCCCGTGAAGTACGCGTCGATGAGTTCTTGCCCCAGGCCCACGGCCTCGAAGGCCTGTGCCCCCGAATACGATGCGACGGTCGAGATGCCCATCTTGGACATGATCTTCAGCACGCCCTTGCCCAGCGCCCGGATGACGTTTCGCACAGCCTGCTCGGCCGAGATTCCCGTGATGAAGCCCGTGCGGACGAGGTGCTCGACGGTCTCCATCGCGAGGTACGGATTGACCGCGGATGCGCCGTAGCCCAGCAGCGTCGCGACGTGGTGCACTTCGCGCACGTCACCCGCCTCGACGACGATCCCGACCTTCATGCGCGTCTCGTTGCGGATCAGATGGTGGTGCACCGCCGAGAGCAGGAGCAGCGACGGGATGGGCACGAGGTCCTTGTTCGAGTCGCGGTCGGACAGAATGAGGAACTCGGCGCCCTCCGCGATCGCGGTGTCCGCTTCGGCGCACAGCTCACGCAGGCGCGCCTCGAGCACGCCCTGGCCGGCATCGAAGTGATAGAGACCCCGCAGCGTCACGGCGCGGCGACCCGGCATCGTGCGGTGGATGTTCTGGATCTTCGCGAGTTCGTCGTTGTCGAGCACCGGGAAATCCAGCGTGATCTGCCGCGCGTGATCCGGACCCCACGAGAGCAGGTTGCGCTCGGGCCCGATGCCGGCGCGCAGACTCGTCACGATCTCTTCGCGGATCGAGTCCAGCGGCGGATTGGTGACCTGCGCGAACTGCTGCGTGAAGTAGTCGAACAGCAGGCGCGGGCGTTCGCTGAGCACGGCGACGGGCGTATCGCTTCCCATCGCGCCGAGCGGCTCGGCACCGGTCTGCCCCATGGGGGTCAGCAGCATCCGGACTTCTTCTTCGGTGTAGCCGAAGGTGCGCTGTCGACGCGTGATCGAGGCGATCGGGTGCACGATGTGCTCGCGGTCGGGGAGCTCTTCGAGTTGCAGACGCTGACGCAGCCACAGCCCCCACGGCTCGAGGTGGGCAAGACGCGTCTTGATCTCGTCGTCTTCGACGATGCGGCCCTCGGCCGTGTCCACGATGAACATGCGCCCGGGGCGCAGGCGCCCGCGGCGCTTGATGCGCTCGGGCTCGAACTCGAGCACGCCCGTCTCGCTGCCGATGACCACGAGGCCGTCGGTCGTCTCGGTCCAGCGGCCGGGGCGCAGCCCGTTTCGGTCGAGGGTCGCACCGACGAGGGTGCCGTCGGTGAAGATGAGGGCGGCGGGGCCGTCCCACGGTTCCATCTGCAGCGCGTGGTAGTCGTAGAACGCGCGCAGTTCGGGGTCGAGATCGGCCTGCTTCTCGTAGGCCTCGGGCATCATCATCATGACCGCGTGCGGCAGACTCCGGCCGGACAGCGTGAGGAGCTCGAGCACTTCGTCGAACGAGGCCGAGTCGCTCGCGCCGGGCGTGCAGATCGGAAGCAGCGGTGCCATGTCGCCCAGCAGCTCGGATTCCAGCTGCGACTGGCGCGCGCGCATCCAGTTGCGGTTGCCACGCACCGTGTTGATCTCGCCGTTGTGCGCGAGCATGCGCAGGGGCTGTGCGAGCGGCCAGGACGGAAAGGTGTTGGTCGAGTAGCGCGAGTGCACGACCGCCAGCTCACTGGCGAATCGCTCGTCGGAAAGATCAGGGAAGAACGGCTCGAGCTGAAGCGTCGTGACCATGCCCTTGTAGCCGAGTGTGCGACACGAGAGGGAAACAAAATACGCGCCCAACTCATGTTGGGCGCGCTTGCGAAGACGGTAGACCACACGGTCCAGAGCAACACCGGACATCGCCGGAGCGCCGCCGATGGCGGGGCGGGACAGGAACAGCTGCTCGAAGTCGGGGCGCGCCGCCAGAGCGAGCTTGCCCAGGTGCTCTTCGCGCGTGGGCACGAGGCGCCAGCCGAGTACGACGAGGCCCTCGTCGGCGGCGATGCGGGCGATGCCTTCTTTCACGGCGGTGCGCTGGGCGTCATCGCGCGGCAGGAAGGACATGCCGACGGCGTATTCGCCGACAGACGGCAGCTCGAAGTCGACGACGGCGCGCAGGAACGCGTCGGGGATCTGCGTCAGGATCCCCGCTCCGTCACCCGTGCCGGCATCCGAGCCGATCGCGCCGCGGTGCTCGAGGTTGCGCAGCGCCGTCAGAGCGTGGTCGACGATGTCGTGACCGGGAGTGCCGCGCAGCGTCGCAACCATCGCGAGACCGCACGCATCTTTCTCGAACGCGGGGTTGTACATGCCCTGAGCGGGGGGAAACCCGCTGAGGTCGCCAGAAAGCGGGCTCACGCCCATGGGAACCGTCCTCACTGAGTGGAGATGGGGGACGTCGTCGGCCCGTTGGACGAAGTGCGCGTGACGCTACTTCGTGGCGACTGTGCTTGTGGCGGTGTCCTCTTCGACGGTGTCGGTCGGCGGTTCGCTGACGTCGACGTAGTCGGGTGACTGAGATTCTACAGCCCCGTCAGGCTTCCACTCCCGCCCCGGCCGGTAGGGCGAGGGCTCATCGGCGGTGTGGCGTCGAGCCTGCACGATGAGGATGACGACACCGATGATGACGCCCGCGATGGCCGCCCACACGTTGGTGCGCAGGCCGAAGATGACATCGCTCGGGTCGATGCGCATCGACTCCCACACGATGCGGCCGGCGCTGTACCAGATGAGGTAGACCGCGAACAGCCGGCCCCACTGCAGACGCAGGCGACGGCCGAGCCACAGCAGCACGACGACGCCGAGCAGGTTCCAGATCACTTCGTAGAGGAAGGTGGGGTGGAACAGCGTGCCTTCGGGCAGTCCGATCGGCCACGCGGCGTTCGGATAATCGATCTCGAGACCCCAGGGCAGGTCGGTCGGGGTGCCGAAGAGCTCCTGGTTGAACCAGTTGCCGAACCGGCCGATCGCCTGCGCGAGCAGGAGGCCGGGCGCGAGCGCATCGGCGAACGTCCAGAAGCGGATGCCGGTCCAGCGGCAGCCGAGCCAGGCTCCGATGGCACCGCCGATGAGCGCGCCGTAGATGGCGATGCCACCGTCCCACACGTTCCAGATGGCGTCCTTGACGAACGGGTTCCACCACTCGCGTCCCTCGGCGAAGTAGAAGTTCGCGTGCGTGAAGACGTGATAGAACCGCGCCACGATGATCGCGAGCGGCACAGCCAGCAGGCTGATGTCGATCACGACCCACGGCTCGGCGCCCCGCTTGGTGAGCCGGTAGTTCGTCATGAACATCGCGACGATGATGCCCGTGATGATGCACAGCGCGTAGATGTGGATCGTCAGCGGACCGATCGAGAACGAGCTGATGTCGGGACTCGGGATGCTGGTGACGACGCCCGCGGCGGAGGAAAGCATGATTGCGAGTTTAGTTGTCGCGACCGACGGTCGTGACCGTACCGGCGGTGAGTGCGCGTGTCTCGGTCGCGAGGCCTTCGAGTCCACTGTCGCGCAGGGCGCGTACGAGGGCCGTTCCGACGATCGCGCCGGCCGCGTACTCGACGACACCGGCTACCTGATCGGCTGTCGAGATGCCGATTCCGACGCACGCGTGACCGGCTCCCCTGGCCTGCAGGCGCTCGACGAGCGTGCGAGCAGCGGCGTCCAGCTCAGCCCGCTCCCCCGTGATGCCCATCGTCGAGACGGTGTAGATGAAGCCCGTCGAGTTCTTGACGATGAGGTCGAGACGCTCGTCGGTGGATGTGGGTGCGGCGAGGAAGACGCGGTCGAGGCCCGTGCGCTCGCTCGCAGCGATCCACTCGGTCGCGGCTTCGGGCGTGATGTCCGGCGTGATGAGACCTGCCCCGCCTGCGGCGACGAGATCATCGGCGTAGCGGTCGACGCCGTACTGCACGACCGGGTTCCAGTACGTCATGACGAGGACGGGGACATCGACACGTGCCGTGATCTCGCGGATCGCCGTGAACGTGTCGCGCAGACGGAATCCCGCCGCCAGGGCCGTCTGGGTGGCTTCCTGGATGACGGTGCCGTCCATGACGGGATCGGAGTACGGAGGGCCGAGCTCGATGATGTCGGCACCGTTCTCGGCGAGGGTGACAGCGGCTTCTATGCTCGCCTGCAGATCGGGGAACCCGAGCGGCAGGTAGCCGATGAACGCTCCGCGGCCTTCAGCGTGAGCCTTGTCGATCGCGGCGGCGACCCGCGACGCCGTCACAGCTCGACCCCGTCGCCCTTGGCCGATTCGGCGGCGGCGGGTGCGTCCACGGGCGATTCCTCGTCGTACAGCTCGAAGTAGCGGGCGGCGGTGTCCATGTCTTTGTCGCCGCGGCCGGACAGGTTGACGGCGAGGATCGCATCCGGACCGAGCTCGCGTCCGATGCGCAGGGCCCCCGCGAGGGCGTGCGCGGATTCGATCGCCGGAATGATGCCCTCGGTGCGCGACAGGAGACGCAGCGCCTGCATCGCCTCGTCGTCGGTCGCGGGGATGTACGTGGCCCGCCCGATGTCGGCCAGCCACGCGTGCTCGGGGCCGACGCCCGGGTAGTCCAGTCCCGCGGAGATGGAGTGGGACTCGATGGTCTGGCCGTCTTCGTCCTGCAGCACGTACGTCTTCGCGCCGTGCAGCACGCCGGGACGGCCTCGTTCGATGGATGCCGCGTGCCGGTCGGTGTCGACACCGTCTCCGGCCGCCTCGACGCCGTACAGGCGGACACCCTCGTCATCGAGGAACGCGTCGAACATGCCGATCGCGTTGGAGCCCCCGCCGACGCACGCGAGGACGGCGTCGGGCAGTCGGCCCGTCTCATCGAGGAGCTGCTGGCGCGCCTCTTCGGAGATGACCTTCTGGAAGTCGCGCACCATGGCGGGGAACGGGTGCGGGCCTGCGGCCGTGCCGAAGACGTAGTTCGTGTTCTCGACCGTGGCGACCCAGTCGCGGTAGGCGTCGTTGATGGCGTCTTTCAGCGTGCGCGAACCCGTCGTGACGGGGATCACCTCGGCGCCGAGCAGCCGCATGCGAGCGACGTTGAGCGCCTGGCGCTCGGTGTCGACCTCGCCCATGTAGATCGTGCAGTCGAAGCCGAACAGCGCGGCGGCGGTCGCCGTGGCGACGCCGTGCTGTCCCGCGCCGGTCTCGGCGATGACGCGGGTCTTGCCGAGACGCTTCGTCAGAAGCGCCTGGCCGAGGACGTTGTTGATCTTGTGCGAGCCGGTGTGGTTGAGGTCCTCGCGCTTGAGGAAGATGCGCGCTCCCCCGGCGTGCTCGGCGAACCGAGGCACCTCGGTGATGATCGAAGGACGGCCGGCGTACGTGTGGAGCAGGCGCACGAACTCGGCGTGGAACGCGGGATCGGCCTTCGCGGCGTCGTACTCGGCTGTCAGCTCGTCGATCGCCGCGATGAGCGACTCGGGCATGTAACGGCCGCCGAAATCGCCGAAGAAGGGGCCGGCTGCCGCCCGCAGACTCATGAGCCCGCCTCGAGGAACGCCTGAAGCGTCGAGACGGGGTCATTCGTCACGAGCGCTTCGCCGACGAGCACGGCGTCGGCGCCCGCGGACCGGTAGTGGGTGACGTCGTCGGGTGAGAGGACGGCGGACTCGGCGATCTTGATCGCGTCGGCCGGGATCCGGTCGACGAGGCGGCCGAACAGGTCGCGGTCGAGTCCGAAGTTCGACAGGTCTCGCGCATTGACGCCGATGAGACGTGCGCCGAGCTCAGCCGCTGTGTCGACCTCGCCCGCGCTGTGCGTTTCGACGAGCGGGGTCATGCCGAGTTCGAGCACGAGGGCATGCAGGCGCGTCAGAACGGGCTGGGCGAGAGCCGCGACGATGAGCAGCACGAGGTCGGCACCCGACGCGCGCGCTTCGAGCACCTGGTACTCGGTCGCGATGAAGTCCTTGCGCAGCACGGGCACCTGCACGGCGGACTTGACGGCCTCGAGGTCGGCGAGGCTGCCTTTGAAGCGACGTCCCTCGGTCAGGACCGAGATGGCGGATGCACCGCCCTCCTGGTAGCGCAGAGCCTGCAGGGCGGGGTCGGGGATCGCCGCGAGGTCACCACGCGAGGGGCTGGCGCGCTTGACCTCGGCGATGATCTTGACGCGGTCGGCCGGCGCGAGCGCGGCGAGGGCGTCACGAGCGGGCGGCTGGATGAGGGCGTCTCGCTCGACGACCGCGAGGGGTCGCGCAGCAGCGCGAGCCTCTGCATCCTGAACCGCGCCGGCCGTGAGATCGGCCAGCACCTCAGTGGGCCTTCGGCGAGTACTTCGGGCCGTTGACGCCGTAGCCGACCTTGGCCATGACCCATCCGACGATGAGCCCGACGACCAGGAGCGCCGCGGAGGCCCACACGAGGGCGGGCATGTCGAGGACGAAGAAAACGACGCCGAGAGTGACCGCGACGAGCATGATCACGACGGCCGTCCAGGCGGCGGGCGAGTGTCCGTGGCCGGGGTCGCCGATGTTGGTGCTCATGGATCTCCTCCGAAATAGGCGCGGGTCGACGTCAGTCTATCGGTCAGGTCGTCGGATCCTCGCCACGAGAAAGGCCGTCCCAGTCGTCGATCGCGTCGTGCGGGCGCGATCCCGCGCTCGTCGCCGTCGCACGCCCGGGAGTGTCGCCCGTCGTGTAGCGGCGCCCCGCGCCTTTCCAGCGGTGCGCCGTGGCGATCGTGAAGACCCCGGCGATGAGCAGCACGACCCAGCAGACGAGCGTCACGGCGGGCCACACAGAGACCTCGACCGTCTCGACGAGGCCGGCCACGGCCTTCTCGCCCGTGATGCCGGTCGCTTCGGTCACGGTCGAGGCGACGTGGGAGGTCTGCGGGCCCGTCACGACGGCTGTGGTCAGCACCAAGAGGATGCCGGCGAGCACGACCGTCAGTGCTCCGAACATGTACCGCAGCACCCGGCCGACGACCGACAGGGCGGCGCCGAGCGCGAGAACGGCGAGACTGAGCGGGGCGAGAACGGGGATCGCCGAGGCGCCCGGGACGGGCAGCGTGTGATGCGCGCCGTCGGCGAGCACGACGGTGAGCCAGGTCTGCGTGGAGGCGATGACTCCGATCGCTCCGGGCAGGAGCGTCGAGAGGATGGCGACGAGGCGCGCGCGGCTGATCATTCCGCGGGGCCGTCCGCGACGAGCGGGGCGAGGTCGTCGGCATCGAAGCACGTTCGCGTGCCCGTGTGGCAGGCGGGGCCCACCTGTTCGACGGTGAGCAGGATCGCGTCGCCGTCGCAGTCCAGGCGCGCGCCCTTCACGAGTTGGATGTTGCCCGACGTGTCGCCCTTGCGCCAGTACTCGCGCCGCGAGCGCGACCAGAACGTGACACGCCCCTCGGTGAGCGTCCGCCGCAGCGCCTCCTCATCCATCCAGCCGAGCATGAGCACTTCGCGCGTGTCCCACTGCTGCACGATGGCGGCGACGAGGCCGTCATCGGTGAAGGTGACACGGTCGAGCCGGGGATCGCGTTCGTGCGTCATGAGGCGACCTCGCGCACCGGGATGCCCTCGGCCACCATCGCCGCCTTGACGTCGCCGACGGTGAGCTGGCCGGAGTGGAAGACGGATGCCGCCAGCACGGCGTCGGCGCCTGCGGCGATCGCTGGCGCGAAGTCGGCCGCCCGGCCCGCACCGCCCGAGGCGATGACGGGCACGCTCGAGACCTCGCGCATGAGCCGGACCAGTTCGAGGTCGAACCCCTCACGTGTGCCGTCGGCGTCGATCGAGTTGACCAGCAGCTCGCCCGCGCCGCGCTCGATCGCTTCGCGCGCCCACTCGAGGGCGTCGAGCGTCGTCGCCGTGCGCCCACCGTGCGTCGTCACGACGAAGCCCGAGGGCACGAGGTCGGCCAGCTCGCCGGTCGCGCGCGCGACGTCGAGCGACAGCACGAGCACCTGCGCGCCGAAGCGATCCGCGATCTCGTCGATGAGGCCCGGGCGTGCGATCGCGGCGGAGTTGACGCCGATCTTGTCGGCGCCCACGGCCAGAAGCCGCGCGACGTCGTCGACCTGACGCACTCCCCCGCCGACCGTGAGCGGAATGAAGACCTCTTCGGCCGTGCGGCGCACGACGTCGTAGGTCGTCGCGCGCTCGTCGATGGTCGCGGTGACGTCGAGGAACGTCAGCTCATCGGCACCCTGGCGGTAGTACTCGCGTGCGAGTTCGACGGGGTCGCCCATGTCGCGCAGGTTCTGGAAGTTGACGCCCTTCACGACGCGACCCGCGGCCACGTCGAGACAGGGGATGACGCGGCAGACGACGCTCATCACAGCCTCGCGTTGTGGATCGCCGTCACGAGGATCGCACGGGCGCCGATCGCATACAGGGCATCCATCACCTGGTTGACGCCCTGACGCGCGACCATGACGCGCACGGCGACCCACCCGGGGTCGCGCAGGGGTGAGATCGTCGGTGACTCGACGCCACCGGCGACCGCGACGGCCTCATCGACGAGGTGGGCCGGCAGGTCGTAGTCGACCATGACGAAGCGGCGGGCGACCATGACGCCGCGCAGACGCCGCAGGAGGGTCTGGGTGCCGGGTGCCTCGGCGGGCGAGGTGATGAGCACGGCTTCGGACTCGAGGATGACGGGCCCGAAGATCTCCAGGCCCGCCTGACGCAGCGTCGTGCCCGTCGAGACGACATCGGCGATGGCGTCGGCCACGCCCAGCGCGACGGCGGATTCGACGGCGCCGTCGAGCGGCACGAGGTCGACGGCGATGCCGTGGTCATCGAGGAAGGCATCGACGAGACCGGGATAGGCCGTCGCGACGCGTGCGCCCTCGAGGTCGTGCACGCTCGCGAAGCGTCCGGGCGGACCCGCGAAGCGGAACGTCGAACCGCCGAAGCCGAGAGCCTCGACTTCGACCGCACCCGGCATGCGCGCATCGAGCAGCAGGTCGCGGCCCGTCACGCCGACGTCGAGGGCTCCGGAGCCGACGTAGGTCGCGATGTCCTTGGGGCGCAGGTAGAAGAACTCGACTTCATTGGTCGGGTCGATGACGTGCAGGTCTTTCGGGTCGCGGCGACCGGTGTAACCGGCCTCGGCGAGCATCTCGGTCGCGGTCTCGGCGAGCGAGCCCTTGTTCGGCACGGCGATTCGCAGCATTTCAGATGAGCTTTCTCATGTCGCAGATGACGGGTGGAGGCACGCTCACAGATGTCGGTAGACGTCCTCGAGCGTCAGTCCCTTCGCGAGCATGAGCACCTGCAGGTGATAGATCAGCTGTGAGATCTCTTCGGCCGCGGCGTCGTGCGACTCGTACTCGGCAGCCATCCACACTTCGGCCGCCTCTTCGACGATCTTCTTGCCGATCGCGTGTACGCCGGCATCGAGCTGCGCGACCGTCCCCGATCCTTCGGGGCGCTCGGCGGCCTTCGCCTGGAGCTCAGCGAACAGGGCGTCGAACGTCTTCACCATGCCAGGGTACCTGTCAGTGGCGGTGGGTCGCCGCCGCGGCGGCCGCGCGCAGCTTCGCAATGGCGGCATCCGGATCCGATGCGCCGAACACGGCGGATCCTGCGACGAAGGTGTCCGCCCCCGCTTCGGCGGCCTGCGCGATGGTCGCGTCGCCGATTCCGCCGTCGACCTGCAGCCACACGCTGGATCCGCGGCGGCGTGCTTCGTCGGCGAGGCGGCGCAGCTTGGGCATCATCTCGGGCATGAACGACTGACCGCCGAAGCCCGGCTCGACGGTCATGACGAGGATCTGGTCGAACTCGTCGAGCAGGTCGAAGAGGCCCTCGACGGGTGTCGCCGGCTTGACGGCGACGCCTGCCCGTGCGCCGATGTCGCGCAGGCGCCTGGCGAGCGCGACCGGCTCTGCCGCCGCTTCGAGATGGAACGTGACGGATGCCGCACCCAGCTCGGCGTACTCCGGCGCCCAACGATCGGGGTCGCTGATCATGAGGTGCACGTCCAGCGGGACGGGACTCGTCGCCTGGATGCGCTCGACCATCTGGGGGCCGAACGTGAGGTTCGGCACGAAGTGGTTGTCCATGACGTCGACGTGCACGAAGTCGGCCGCGTGGATGCGCGCGAGCTCGGCTTGCATGTTGACGAAGTCGGCGGCGAGGATGCTGGGGTTCACGCGGATGTCGGGCACCGCTCCATTATGGTCAGAGCCGGCGAAGCAGCGAGATCGACATGGCGTCGGTGTTGTGCCGGTGCGGCCACAGCTGCGCGCGCAGACTGCCGTCGGCCTGCGGCAGCAGGTCGGGATCGCCGACGGACGCCGCCGTCACGGCATCGCGGGCCGAGAGCTCCTCGACCGCGTCACCCCATTCACGGCGGACTTCGGCGACGACGCCGGCCGTTTCGGCGAGGTGGGGCGAGCACGTCACATAGGCGACGATCCCGCCGGGCCTCAGGGCGCCGATCGAGGCGGAGAGGAGCTCGCGCTGCAGCTCCGACAGATCGGGCACATCGGAGGGCGCCTTGCGCCAGCGCGCCTCGGGGCGCCGGCGCAGCGCGCCCAACCCTGTGCACGGCGCGTCGACGAGGATGCGGTCGTACGTGTCGCGGGCTTCGGCCGCGCGGATCCGTCCGTCCTGCTCAGAGACCGGCACGTCCAGGGGAATCCCCGCGACGGCCTGGCGGACCAGACCCGCGCGCGCCGGGGCGATCTCGTTCGCCTCGAGGCGTGCTCCGTGGGTGAGAGCCTCGGCAGCCAGCAGCGCGGTCTTGCCGCCGGGCCCGGCGCACAGATCCAGCCACCGCTCCCCCGGCTCGATCGGCGACGCGTGGGTCAGCGCGAGGGCCGCGAGCTGCGACCCTTCGTCTTGCACGCGGATGCGCCCCTCGGCGGCGCGGATGATGCCTTCGGGGTCGCCGCCGGACAGGCGGAAGCCGTACGGCGAGTACGGCGTGCGGCGCGCGTCATCGGGAACCTCGGCGAGCCCCGGTAGGGCCGCCATGGTGACCCGCGGCGAGACGTTGTCGGCGGTGAGGAGCGCCTCGAGCTCGCCGGCGCGTCCTTCCGCAGCCAGGGCGCGGCGCAGAGCCCGCACGACCCAGACGGGGTGCGCGAACAGCAGGCCCAGGCGCTCGTCGTCGGAGCGGGCCGTGTCGGCGACGCGCATCATCCAGTCACCGGGGGTCTCCCGCGAGACGCGGCGCAGGACGGCATTCGCGAATCCGGCGGCACCGCGTCCTGCCGCATCGCGTGCAAGCTCGACCGACTCGTTGACGGCCGCGTGCGATGCGACGCGGGTCGACAGCAGCTGGTGCACGCCGAGCCGCAGCGCGTCGAGCACGGCGGTGTCGATCTCGTGCACGGGCCGGTCGGCGGCGAGGGCGATGATCGCGTCGTAGGTGCCCTCGCGGCGCAGCGTGCCGTAGGTCAGTTCGGTGGCCAGCCCCGCGTCGGCGGTCGACAGGCCCGCGCGGGCGATCGAGGCGGGCAGCAGCAGATTGGCGTACGCGTCGGACTCGTGCACGGCGCGGATCGTCTCGAAGGCGACGCGGCGGGCCGGCTGCACGCGGCTCATGAGGCGACCACCGGCTGGACGCCGCGCAGACCCCGCCACCAGTCGGCCGCGCGCATCGCGCCCTTGCCGGCGGGCTGGATCGTCTCGAGGAGGACGGGCCGTGAACCCGTACCCACGACGACGTCCTTGCCGTGTGCGCCGAAGACGCCGGGGGCGAGGTCAGGCG
Source organism: Microbacterium sp. Y832 (assembly GCF_057669765.1). Taxonomy (NCBI): domain Bacteria; kingdom Bacillati; phylum Actinomycetota; class Actinomycetes; order Micrococcales; family Microbacteriaceae; genus Microbacterium; species Microbacterium sp. Y832. The sequence goes on from NZ_JBYHFM010000003.1 coordinate 249,626, forward strand.
CGTCGTCGGGCGCGGGGGCGGCGGCGAGGATCTTCAGGCGCGCTCCGCCGATCGTCGTGTGCGCGCCGGGCTCAGGGGTCACGCCGCGGATGCGGTTCATGACGGCGTCGCGCGTCTCGTCCCAGCGGATCCTGCCGTCGTCGTCGGTGAGCTTGGGAGCGTACGAGGGGTTTCCGGTCTGCGGCGTCGCGACGGCGGTTCCGGTCTCGATCGCGTCGACGAGCTCTCGCAGCAGGTCGGCGCCGTCGTGCGCGAGTTCGTCGAGGAGCGATCCGGCCGTCGCATCGGGGCGGATGGGGTGCGAACGCTCGGCGAAGACGTCGCCCGCATCGAGAGCCGCGACGAGCTGGAACACGCTCGCTCCGGTTCGGTCATCGCCCGCGATGAGTGCGCGCTGCACGGGTGCCGCCCCGCGCCAGCGCGGCAGGAGCGAGAAGTGCAGGTTGATCCAGCCGTAGCGGGGTGTCGACAGCAGAGGCTCGCGGACGAGTCCGCCGTAGGCGACGATGACTCCGAGATCGGGCTCGAGCGCTGCGATCTGCGCGGTGGCCGCGTCGTCGAGCCGGTCGGTGCGCAGCACGTCGAGGCTGAGGTCGCGGGCGGCTGCGGTCACGGGCGACGGCGTCAGCGTGCGCTTGCGCCCGAGCGGTGCGTCGGTGCGGCTCACCACGAGCGCGATGTCGTGGTGCGAGGCGGCGAGTGCGCGCAGGGACGGTACGGCGGGCGCGGGCGTGCCCGCGAAGACGAGGCGCATGGTCTCCTCACAGATCGAGATCGGGCACGTCGACCCGAACTCTGAGTGTATTGCGGGCGGCGGGATTGCGGCCTTTGGCGGCCTTGCGCGCGCTCAGCGCATTGGCGACGACGGCGGCGCGCAGTGCTTCGGTGACCGCTGCGCCACTGCCGTAGTCGAAGCGCACGAGGGCGCGGACGCCTTCCTCGCGCGGCACGGGGCCGAGCACCGACGAATCGTCGAGTGTCGGCACGGCTGCGCGCACCGAAGTGATGGCCGTCTCGACGGCCGTGCGCGGGCCCTCGAGCGCGGCGACGCGCACGGTGGGCGGCATCCGCAGGGCGGCCCGGTCGGCGAGCTCGCCGCGCGCGTAGGCGGGCTGCGACCATGTCGCGAGGGCGCGGGCGACGGCTCCGGCGACGCCCACGAGGTGCACGGGCGCCTTCGGCTGGGCGAGAGCTGCCGCGTTGGACCACCAGCGCAGACACGACTCGCCGATCCGCAGGGCTTCGGCCTGCAGCATGCGGTCGCCGTCGAGCAGGATGACGGCGCGGTACCCGCCGTCGGCGATCGGCTCGGCGCCGCGCGTCGCGACGACGAGGGCGGGGCGTGCGTCGACGCGCATAACGGGGTGGTCGCCGTCGGCGACGATGATGCGCACGCCGGGGAAAGCGCGGCCCAGTTCGTCGGCCGTGCGCTCACTGCCCGACGAGGCCATACGCACGGTCGTTCCGGCGCAGTCGGGGCATGTCCACGCCTGCGCCCGGCGCCCGCACCAGCCGCACACGGGAACGGCGCCGTGCGACTTGGCATGCAGGGGTCCGCCGCAGTGCGCGCATCGCGCGGCGTGGCGGCATCCGGCACAGACGAGCACGGGGGCGTAGCCGGGGCGGGCCACCTGGACGAGCACGGGGCCGTCGACGAGGGCTTCGCGCGCCGCGGCGAACGCCGATGAGGGCACGCGGGCGCCCTGCGACTCGCCCTCGCGCGTGGCGCTCAGCACGACGCGCGGGCTGCTCTTGCGGGCGGGAGCGACCTCGCGCACCCAGTCGAGCGAGACGAGGCGTTCGACGTCGGTCGTGCGCGTGTGTCCCGCGAACACGAGAGCGGGACTGTCGAGCTCCTGCCGGATCAGAGCGGCATCGCGGGCATGGACGCCGGGGCTCAGCGGCTCGCCGAGCAGCGGATCGCCGTCGTCCCAGATGGCGATGAGGCCGATCTCGTGCACGGGCGCGTACACCGCCGACCGGTTGCCCAGCACGATGCAGGGCACGTCGGTCAGGGTGCGAAGGAACGCGGCGTATCGCGCGGGCGAGGACTGCCGCGCGTCGACGGCGACGATGGCGTCGGGCGCGACCAGGTCGGTGAGGGCGGCGGCGAGCTGATCCTGATCGCGGTGATCAGGCACGACGAGCACGGCGCTGCGACCCGCCGCGAGCGTGTGCGCGGCAGCGGATGCCAGCAGCACGGCCCACGACCCCACGGTCGTGCCGTCCGAGAGCCGGGCAGGGTGGGGCGGGGCGGTGAGGGCGACGCGCTCGCCCGCGTCGAGCGCGTCAGCGAGCCCGGGGTACACGTCAAGCGCCGGGAGTGCGTCGGCGGTGACCTCGGCGGCGACGGGGCGGGCGGCGGCGAGCCAGGCCTTCTCGGCCCGCACCATGCGCTTGGGGATCGCCAGGCGCAGGATGTCACCGGCCGAGCCCGCCGCGCGATCGGCGGCACGTCGGGCGAGGGCGTAGAGCCGCGGGGGCAGCACCGGCACGGTCGACACGACGGCGTCGAGTTCGGACAGCGGGCGCTCGGGGTCGTCGGATTCGGCCACCTCGACGAGATAGCCGTCGATGACGCGGCCCGCCGTGCGCAGGGGCACCCGCACGCGCGCACCGGCGACGGCGTCGTCGATGAGGTCCCTCGGGATCTCGTAGTCGAAGAGCCGGTCCAGCTGCGGCAGCGGCGAATCCAGCAGCACCCGCGCGACGCGGCGCGTCACGTCAGAGTCCGGCGGCGCGCCGGAGGTCATCGACGCGGTCGGTGCGCTCCCAGGTGAAGTCGGGCAGCTCGCGCCCGAAATGCCCGTACGCGGCCGTCTGCGCGTAGATCGGGCGCAGCAGGTCGAGCTGCTCGACGATCGCTCGCGGACGCAGGTCGAAGACCTCGAGGATCGCCCGCGTCATCGCTTCGTCTGAGACCCGACCCGTGCCGAACGACTCGACGTAGAGCCCGACCGGCTTGGCTTTGCCGATCGCGTAGGCGATCTGCACCTCGAGGCGGTCGGCGAGCCCTGCCGCGACGGCGTTCTTGGCGACCCAGCGCATGGCGTAGGCGGCCGAGCGATCGACCTTCGACGGGTCTTTGCCGCTGAACGCACCGCCACCGTGGCGCGATGCCCCGCCGTACGTGTCGATGATGATCTTGCGGCCCGTGAGCCCGGCATCGCCCTTGGGTCCGCCGATCACGAACGGGCCCGCGGGATTGATGTAGAACTTCACGTCGGAGATGTCGAGCCCCGTCGCCTCGAGCACGGGGTCGATGACCTCGGCCCGCACGGCGGCGCGCAGCGCCTTCTGCGAGATGTCGGGGTTGTGCTGCGTCGACACCACGACCGACTGAACGGTGCGCGGCGTGCTCCCCTCGTAGCCGAGGGTCACCTGCGTCTTTCCGTCGGGGCGCAGGAACGGCAGCGCGCCCGAGCGTCGCACTTCGGCGAGGCGCTCGGCCATACGGTGTGCCGTCCACGCCGCCATGGGCATGTACTGGGGGGTTTCGTTCGTCGCGTAGCCGAACATGATGCCCTGGTCACCCGCGCCCTGCAGGTCGTGCGGGTCGTCGGAGCCGCCCTCGCGCCGTTCGAACGCCTTGTCGACGCCGGCCGCGATGTCGGAGGACTGCGCGCCGATCGACACGCTCACGCCGCACGATTCGCCGTCGAAGCCCGTCTCGCTCGAGGTGTAGCCGATGCGGTTGACCACGTCGCGCACGATCGCCGGGATCTCGACGTACGCCGACGTCGACACCTCGCCCGCGACGTGCACGAGCCCCGTTGTGACGAGCGTCTCGACGGCCACGCGCCCGTTCGGATCATCGGTGAGGATCGCATCGAGGATGCTGTCGGAGATCTGGTCGCAGATCTTGTCGGGGTGGCCCTCGGTCACGGACTCGGACGTGAACAGGCGCAACTCGGTCATGATCCTCCAGATCGGGGCGGGGGCGGACACCAGTATGCCCCCGGGTGCGGACATCGCATCATCGGGGGCATCGGGCCGTCACACAGACGGCGGAGGTGTGTCTTACTCCTCGTGGCGCAGGCGCAGCTTGTCTTCGTGGATCTCGTGCAGCGCGATCGTGAGCGGCTTGTCCTCGACGTTCGAGTCGACGAGCGGGCCGACGTTGTCGAAGAGGTTGCCCTCGTGCAGGTCGGAGTAGTAGTCGTTGATCTGGCGCGCGCGCTTGGATGCGTAGATCACGAGCTGGTACTTCGAGTCGACCTTCCCGAGCAGCGAATCGATGGGGGGATCGATGATCCCCTGGTTCTTCGTTCCGGCCATGGCGGAATCCTTTCGAAGCGGGTGGATGTCAGCGGTGGATGTCTGGGGCAGCGCGCCGAGCGCGCATGCATCCGACCATTCTATCCGACATGCGGGTCAGCGCGCCGTCACCTGGCGTTTTGATGAGATGACGCCCGTATCGAAGCCCGCCAGGCGCAGTCCGCCGTGGAAGCGGGCGTGCTCGATCTTGACGCAGCGGTCCATCACGACGCGGAGCCCGCCCGCCTCGGCGATCGCGGCAGCCTCTTCGTGCCATGAGCCCAGCTGCAGCCACAGCGTCTTCGCGCCGACGGCGACCGCTTCGCGTGCGACCTCGGGCAGATCGTCGTGCTTACGGAAGACATCGACGATGTCGGGGGCGACCGGCAGATCGGCGAGTGAGGCGTAGACGGGCCGGCCGAGGATCTCGGTCGCGCGCGGATTGACGAAGTACACGTCGAGGTCGGACCCGCCCAGCAGGTACGAAGCGACGAAGTAGCTCGCCCGCGCACGGTTCTCCGATGCTCCGACGATCGCGATGGAGCGAGCGTGGCGCAGCAGGTCGTGGCGCTGCGCCGCAGACGGCTCGTGCCACGTGCGTGCGACGTGCGCGGCCGGGGCGGCGGCGGGCAGCGCACAGGCAGCCGGCACCGCGGCGGGCGCGGGCAGAGCGCACGCATCGGGCTGATCGAGTCGCGCGGTCATCGCGGCAGTCCTGTCGCTCGGGTGAGGGCCTGATCGAGATCCCAGAGGATGTCCTCGGCGTCTTCGAGACCGACCGAGATGCGGATGAGGTCGACGGGAACGCCGGCTGCGGCGAGCTGATCGGGGGTCAGCTGCTGATGCGTCGTCGATGCGGGATGGATGACGAGCGTGCGCGCGTCGCCGATGTTCGCCAGGTGCGACGCGAGCTGGAGCGCATCGATGACGGCCTCCCCCGTGCTCCGTGCCGCGTCGAGGCGCTCGTCGCCCGACGCGAACTCGCCCGACGGTGTCACCCCGAACGCGAACACCGCGCCAGGCCCCAACGGCAGGTACCTGCGCGCGCGGTCGTGGTGCGGGTGACCCGCAAGTCCGGCCCAGGTGACGTACGAGACGCGGGGATCGGAATCCAGCCACTCCGCCACGACGCGGGCGTTCGCGAGGTGCGCGTCCATGCGCTGCGGCAGCGTCTCGACGCCCTGCAGCAGCAGGAAGGCCGACTGCGGGCTGAGTGCGGGACCGATGTCGCGCAGCTGTTCGGTGCGCAGCTTCGTGAGGAAGCCGTACTCGCCGAAGTTGTCCCACCAGCGGATGCCGCCGTACGACGGCACGGGCTCGGTCATCTGCGGGAACTTGCCGTTCCCCCAGTCGAACGTGCCCTTCTCGATCACGACACCGCCGAGGGTCGTGCCGTGACCGCCGAGGAACTTCGTCACCGAGTGGATGACGATGTCCGCGCCGTGCTCGAGGGGGCGGGACAGATACGGCGTCGCGAGCGTCGCGTCGACGACGAGCGGAATGGATGCCGCGTGGGCGACCTCGGCAAGGCCCGCGATGTCGGCGATCTCGCCCGACGGGTTGCCGATCATCTCGACGTAGAGCACCTTCGTCTCGGGGCGGATGGCGGCGGCGAAATCCGCAGGGTCGTCCGACGCGACGAAGGTCGTCTCGACACCGAAGCGCCGAAGGGTCACGTCGAGCTGCGTCACGGTGCCGCCGTACAGCTGTGCCGAGGCGACGACGTGGTCGCCCGCGCCCACGAGCGCGGCGAACGTGATGAACTCGGCGCTCATGCCCGACGCCGTCGCCACGGCGCCGATCCCGCCTTCGAGCGATGCCAGACGCTCTTCGAGCGCCGCGACGGTCGGGTTTCCGATGCGGGAGTAGATGTTGCCGTACTTCTGCAGCGCGAACAGGTTCGCGGCATCCGTCGCATCGTCGAACACGAACGACGTGGTCTGGTAGATCGGCACGGCGCGGGCGCCCGTCGAGGCGTCGGGGGTTCCGCCGGCATGCAGGGCACGGGTGCGGAATCCGAAGCGGTGGTCGTCGGTCATGTCTTCTCTCGGTGTGCGGGGCGGGGCGATGGTGACGCAGAGGCGAGCACGTCGGCGATCTGGGCGACGCTCCAGGGGTTCTGCAGCGAGGTGGTGTCGCCGAGGGGCGCGGGAATGTGCCCCGCTCGACGATCCCGCTCAGCCTGCCACAGCTGTGCGAGCAGGCGCCGAAGGATCTTTCCCGAGCGGGTCTTGGGCAGTTCGGGCACGACGTAGAGGTGCCGCGGCTTCGCGATCGGACCGATCTGCCGCGCGACGCCGTCGCGCAGCCGCGCCGGCTCTAGGTCGGCCCTGTCCGAGGCGACGACGAACGCCGCGACCGCGTGGCCGGTCACCGGGTCGTCGACGGCTGTCGCGCCGGCTTCGCCGACGCCCTGCTGCGAGACGAGAGCAGACTCGATCTCGATCGTCGAGAGGCGATGCCCCGAGACGTTCACGACGTCGTCGAGGCGACCGAGGATCCACACGTGCCCGTCGCCGTCGACGGTCGCACCGTCACCGGCGACGTAGTAGCCGCCGTGCGCACCGTGCCCCGCGAAGCGCGCCCAGTACGCATCGCGGTAGCGCTCGGGATCTCCCCACACGGTGCGGGCCATGCCGGGCCACGGTCGTCGCACGACGAGCGTGCCCGACCTGCCGGGCGTCACCGGGTCGCCGGCGTCGTCGACGACGGCCGCGTCGATTCCCGGCAGCGGAACGGTTGCCGAACCCGGCTTGAGCATTGTCGCCCCCGGCAGCGGCGCGATCATCGCGGCACCCGTCTCGGACTGCCACCACGTATCGACGACGGGCACGTCGTCACGGCCGAAGGTGCGCCGGAACCATACCCACGCTTCGGGGTTGATCGCTTCGCCGACCGTGCCGAGCAGGCGCAGCGACGTCAGGTCGTATTCCGCCGGCAGGTCATCGCCGAACCACGACATGAAGGTGCGGATGAGCGTGGGCGCGGTGTAGTAGACCGTGACCCCGTAGCGCTCGATGATCTCGAGATGCCTCTCGCGGTGCGGTGCATCCGGTGTGCCCTCGTAGATCACCTGCGTCAGGCCGTTCGACAGCGGACCGTACAGCTCGTACGTGTGCGCCGTGACCCACGCGAGATCGGCGGTGCACCAGTGCACGTCGTCGGGTTTCGCGTCGAAGTGCGCCCAGTGGGCCCAGCTGGCATGCGCGAGGTATCCGCCCGACGTGTGGACGAGGCCTTTGGGGCGCCCTGTCGTGCCGGAGGTGTAGATGATGAAGAGCGGATGCTCCGCCTCGAACGAGACTGCATCGTGCACGTCGCTCGCGGTGTCGACGACGTCGTGCCACCACACGTCGCGGCCGGCGGTCCACGGGACGTCCTGCCCCGTGCGCCGCACCGTGAGGACGTGCCGGACGTGGTCCAGACCATCGACGGCCGTATCGGCGGCCGACTTCACCTCGACGGCTGACCCCCGACGGAACTGGCCGTCGGATGTGACCAGGAGCGCCGCCCGGGTGTCCTGCAGGCGGAATCGCACGGCCTCGGCAGAGAAGCCGCCGAAGACGAGCGAGTGCACGGCGCCGATGCGCGCGCACGCGAGGGCGACCACGACGGTTTCGATCAAAACCGGCAGATACACCACGACCCGGTCTCCGGGCTCGATGCCCAGACCCAGAAGCGCGTGGGCTACGCGCGCGACTCGCCGCTTCAGATCTGCGTACGTGACGCTCATACGGTCGCCCGGTTCGCCTTCGAAGTGCAGCGCGACGCGCTCGCCGCGACCGGCCTCGACATGACGGTCGACGCAGTTGTACGCGACGTTGAGCCGCCCGCCGGTGAACCATCGGGCAGCGGGGACCGAGAGGGTGCCGTCGGCACGCGTGACGGGTGGCTCCCACTCGAGGGGCGTATGCCAGGGCGCATCCCACGTCAATCGGTGCGCGGCCTCCTCCCAGAAGGCCGTGGGATCGGCGGCGGCGCGCGCGTAGGCCTCGTCGCCGAGGTTGGCCTGAGCGCGGAACGCGTCACCGGGCGGATAGGTTCGTCGTTCGACGAGCCGCGTCTCGGTCGTCACCTCAGGCCCACTTCTTGAGCAGGTGCTTCTGCACGATGCTGAGGATGCCGTTCGTCACCGCGCCCAGCAGCGCGAGCAGCACGATCGCGAGCAGGATGCGGTCGACGCGGCCCGTGCTCTGAGATTCGGTCAGCAGGAACCCCAGCCCCATCGAGGCGGCGATCAGTTCGGCAGCCACGAGGAAGAGCCACGCCTGCGCCATGGCAAGACGCAGTCCCGAGACGATCGAAGGAACGACGGCGGGCAGCTGCACGACGCGCAGCAGGTGCCACCCGCGCAGTCCGAACGAGCGGCCCATCTCGATCAGGTGGGGGTCGACGTGGCGCAGCGCCGAGCCGACGGTCGTGAAGACGGGGAAGAACGCGCCGATCGCGATGAGGGCGACCTTGGAGTCTTCGCCGATCCCCATCCACAGCAGCAGCAGCGGCACGAGGGCGAGGGAAGGGATGGCGCGGAGGGCAGCGAGGGTCGGGCTCAGCAGCACGTCGCCCGCGCGGGTGAGACCGACGAACGCCGCCGCGACGAGGCCGGCGAGAGCGCCGATCGCGAAGCCGAGCAGCACGCGCTGCACGGAGATGGCGATGTGCAGCCAGAGCACGCCGCTGTCGAGCATCTCGACGGCGGCCTGGAAGACCGTGGCGGGTGCCGGCAGCCGGTGCGGTGGCAGCACGCCCGTCACGGTGACCGCCTGCCAGAGCGCGAGCAGCGCGAGCGGCACGACGAAGCCGCCCGCGACGCGCACGACGCGGCGGTCCCAGAACGAGCGGCCCGCAGGTGCGGCCGTGGGCGCGGCGGTGACCGCCTCAGCCAGGGCGCTCATCGCCGGTTCACCGCCTCTTCGGCGAACGTCGCGTTGATGATCGTCGCCAGCGCGTCGGTGACGGCCTGCTCGCCGCCCTGCACGGCGTCGGAGTCGACCAGGACGGGGGCGATCTTCTCGAGCACCGCGAGCTGGGCATCACCGGGGATGCCGCTCACGTCGAGGTTCGACCGCTCCTGGACGACGGTCTCGGCGACGGCGAGGTCGATGCCAGCGACCTCGGCCAGCAACGCCGCCGTCTCGTCGGGGTGGGCCAGCGCCCACGCCCGGGCCTGTTCGTACGCGTCCACGACGACCTGGGCGACGTCGGGGTGATCGGTGATGAACTCCTCGGTCGCGTTGAGGAATCCGTACGTGTTGAAGTCGACGTTGCGGTAGATCAGCTGCGCGCCGGCATCGACTTCTGCGGAGGCCATGATCGGGTCGAGCCCCGACCACGCGGCGACCGATCCCGCCTCGAGCGCGGCCCATCCGTCGGCGTGCTGCAGGTTCTGCACTTCGACGTCGGCGATGCCGAGGCCCGCGGCCTGGAGCGCCTGCAGCAGGAAGAAGTACGGATCGGTGCCGATCGTCGCCGCGACGGACCGTCCCTTCAGATCGGCGACCGAGGTGATGTCGCTGCCGTCGGGAACGACGATCGCCGACCACTCCGGCTGCGAGAAGATGTCGATGACCTGGATCGGTGAGCCGTTCGCCCGGGCGAGCAGCGCGGCTGAGCCGGCTGTCGAGCCGACGTCGATCGACCCGGCGCGCAGCAGCTCGTTGGCCTTGTTCGAGCCGGCGGACTGCACCCACTCGACCGTGACGGAGTCGCCGAGCGTCTCTTCGAGGAGCCCCTGCTCCTTGACGACGAGGCTCAGCGGGTTGTACGTCGCGAAGTCGAGCGTCAGCGTGTCGGTCGACCACCCGCCCTCCCCCGCGGTGGCCGGTGCCGCGGCGGCGTTCTCGCCCGCGACGCATCCCGTCGCGCCGAGCATGACCACGCCGGCGAGGGCGAGGACGGGAAGGATGCGGCGAAGCGGACGGTTCATGGTGTCTCCTGAGTGAGGGTGTGGTGCGTGTCGACGCCGAGCCCCTCCAGCAGCTCGGCGCGCAGGTCGGCGAGAGTGCGGTCGGAGCGGTCGCGCGGGCGGAGCCCGGGAACCGTGATGGTGCGAACGATCGACGCCTCGCCGCTGTCGGGGCCCGGCTCGATGGCACGCAGCAGCAGCACCCGGTCGGCGAGGTAGAGCGCCTCTTCGACGTCGTGCGTCACGAGCACGACCGTGGTCGGCACCGCGGCGTGCACGTCATTCAGCAGGTCCTGCATGCGCAGCCGCGTCAGGGCATCGAGCGCGCCGAACGGCTCATCGAGCAGGAGCACCTCGGGACCGCGCGCGAGGGCGCGGGCGAGGGATGCACGCTGCGCCATGCCGCCTGACACCTCACGGGGGCGCAGGTGCGCAGCCTGATCGAGGCCGACGAGCGTCAGCAGTTCGGCGACGCGGTCACGACCGGCGCGCGTGTCGGTGCGGCGGTCGAGTCCCAGTGAGACGTTCTGGGCGAGCGTGCGCCAGGGTAGAAGTCGCGGCTCCTGGAAGGCGACGGCCGTCGTGCCGGCCACCTCGACGACGCCCGCGGTGGGTGCGTCGAGCCCGCCGATGAGGCGCAGCAGCGTCGACTTCCCGCAGCCGGACGGACCGACGATCGCGAGGATCTCGCCGTCTCTGAGGTCGATGTCGATGTCGCGCAGGACGGTGCGCGGCGTTCCACGCCCGGCGAAGGTGCGCCCGACGCCCGCAAGGCGGACAGCCGGAGCGCGGTCCACCGCGACGGTGGCCGTCTGACGAGGCGCGAGCAGGGTGCTGGACATGCACTGATGGTTTCGGAGGTGCCCCCCAGAACGAAGCCGCGCGTAATGTTCTGCAACGAGAGCGGCATCCGGACGATGCGATCCTGCGCCGCCGTCCGTTCGCGAACGCGTCAGGCCTGCGCGAGCGCGACCACTTCGTCCGCCGCACGAGCGACGTCGTCGTTCACGACGCGGTAGTCGAACTCGTCCTGCGAGGCCAGCTCGACCTTCGCCGTCTTGAGACGGCGGGCGCGCTCTTCGGCGCCCTCCGTGCCGCGCCCGACGAGCCGGTCGACGAGCTCGTTCCAGCTCGGCGGCAGCAGGAAGACGAGCGTCGCAGCGGGTTCAGCGGCGCGCACCTGGCGCGCGCCCTGCAGGTCGATCTCGAGCAGCACCGTGCGCCCCGCAGCCAGCGCCTCGTCGATCGGCGCGCGCGGCGTGCCGTAGCGGTACCGGTTGTGCACCGTCGCGTACTCGAGCAGCTCTCCGGCCGCGATCATGCGATCGAACTCGGCGTCGTCGACGAAGTAGTAGTGCTCACCGTCGACCTCACCGGGTCGCGGCGCGCGTGTCGTCGCCGACACCGACAGCATGATCTCGGGGTGGCGCTCCTTGATGTGCGCGGCGACAGTGCCCTTGCCGACCGCCGTGGGGCCTGCGAGCACGAGCAGGCGGCTGCGGCCGCTGCGGGGCTCGGGCTCGGGGCGTCGCTCGTCGAGGAAGCTCCGCAGCGCCGCGCGCTGGCGCGCGCCGAGTCCGCCGAGACGCTTGACAGGCGAGATGCCGAGCTCGGCGAGGATGCGGTCGCGCTTTCCTTCGCCGATCGCGGGGATGCAGGTGAGGAACTCGGTCACGCGCATCGCGCCCGCTGGGGCATCAGGCTGCGCGAGCGCGCGGCGCAGCAGCTCCTGCGGCGTGATGACGCGCGTCGTGACGTCGTGTTTGAGGGCGGCGCGTTCGCGGCGCGCCGCGACCGCACGGCGGGATGCCGCGATGCGATCGACGTCGGGAGGAGTGCGTGAGTCAGCCATCGGAACCACTACGGTACAACGCCGCGCGCTCGGCGATGCGCACCGCCAGGGCGTCGGGACCCGCCGAGAGGATGCTGCGGCTCTCGGACGCGACGACGTTCGCAGCGACCGCCCCGAAGAGCGACGTCAACTGCGCGGGCTCGGCGCCTTGGGCGCCGAAGCCCGGAGCGAGGATCGGGCATCCCGCGAGCACGTCGTCGGTGAGTCCGAACTCGAACCGATCGACGGTCGCCCCGATGACGAGACCTGCCGGTCCCAGGTCTCCGGAGAACGCTGCGGAGCCGTTGACCCACGCGATGTCGCGCGCGACGCGGGCTGCGACGGTCTGGTCGTCGGCCGATGCGACATCGACCGTCAGGGCGGTCTGCAGGGCCGCCGCCTCGGGATTGCTCGTCGCGGCGAGGACGAAGACGCCCTTGCCGCCGCGCACCGCGGTCGCGAGTGTCTCGCGCAGCGACTCGGGGCCGAGGTACGGGCTCACGGTGAGGGCATCCGCTTCGAGCGGGGAACCCGGTGCGAGCCAGGCGGCGGCGTAGCCGGCCATCGTCGAGCCGATGTCGCCGCGCTTGGCGTCGGCGATGACGAGCAGGCCCGCCGCGCGTGCCGCCTCGAGGACGTCCTCGAGGGCCGCGAACCCCGCCGACCCCCACCGCTCGAAGAACGCGACCTGGGGCTTCACGACGCCGACACGGCCGGCCGCGGCCTCGACGACACGCAGGCCGAAGTCGCGCAGGCCGCGCGCGCCGGCATCCATCCCCCACTCCGCGAGCAGGTGCTCGTGAGGGTCGATGCCGACGCACAGCGGTCCGTGCGCGTCGATCGCGGCGCGAAGCCGCACGCCGAACGGTGTCACGCGTGCGCTGCCCGCTCGGCGGCGTACTCCTGCAGGCTCTTCACGTCGAAGCCCTTGCGCAGCGTCGACATGCCGCTCACGGCGGCCCCGAGCACGGCCATCGTCGTGAAGAGAGCCTTGTCGCCCGCCACAGCCGCGGCGCGGATCTCGTAGCCGTCGGCGCGCGCCGTGCCGCCCGAGGGCGTGTTCACGACGATGTCGATCTCGCCCTGGTTGATGAGGTCGACGATGTTCGTCTCTCCGCCCTCCTGGGTCTCGCTGTACTTCGCGACGACCTTCACGGCGATGCCGTTGCGGGCGAGGATCTCGGCGGTGCCCTCGGTGGCCACGAGCGTGTAACCGAGCTCCTGCAGACGGTGCGCCGGCAGGATGACGGCGCGCTTGTCGCTGTCGGCAACCGAGATGAAGACGGTCCCCTCCAGCGGCATGCCGCCGTAGGCCGCCGCCTGCGACTTCGCGAACGCCGTCGGGAAGTCACGGTCGATGCCCATGACCTCGCCCGTCGAGCGCATCTCCGGGCCGAGTACCGAGTCGACCATCTTGCCGTCCTTCGTGCGGAACCGCTTGAACGGCAGCACGGCTTCCTTGACCGACACGGGCGCATCCAGCGGAATGCGCGAGCCGTCGGCCTCGGGCAGCAGGCCCTCGGCCTTGAGCTCGGCGATCGATGAGCCCACCATGATGCGAGCTGCGGCCTTGGCCATCGGAATGCCGAGTGCCTTCGAGACGAAGGGCACGGTGCGACTCGCCCGCGGGTTGGCCTCGATGACGTAGAGCACGCCCGCCGAGATCGCGAACTGCACGTTGAGCAGTCCCCGCACGCCCACGCCCTGCGCGATGGCGAGGGTCGCCGTGCGCACGCGGTCGACATCGGTGCGGCCGAGCGAAATCGGCGGCAGCGTGCACGACGAGTCGCCCGAGTGGATCCCGGCCTCTTCGAGGTGCTCCATGACGCCGCCGATGTACAGCTCGGTGCCGTCGAAGAGCGCGTCGACGTCGATCTCGATCGCGTCGTCGAGGAAGCGGTCCACGAGCAGGGGCTTGCCCTCTTCGACGATCACTTCCCCCGCCGTGCGCACGAAGTACTCGCGCAGCGCGGGGGTGTCGTAGACGATCTCCATGCCGCGGCCGCCGAGCACGAAGCTCGGGCGCACGAGCACGGGGTAGCCGATCTCTTCGGCGATGCGCACGGCACCCTCGGGGTCGATCGCCGTGCCGCTGCGCGGTGCGACCAGGCCCGCCTCGTCCAGCAGACGTGAGAACAGCTCGCGTTCTTCGGCGAGGTCGATCGCGGCGGGGCTCGTGCCGAGGATCGTGTAGCCGGCGTCCTCGATGCCGTGGGCCAGTCCCAGCGGCGTCTGTCCGCCGAGCTGGCAGATGACGCCGAGGATCTCACCCGACTGCGACTCGGCGTGCAGCACCTCGAGCACGTCTTCGAGCGTCAGCGGCTCGAAGTAGAGCCGGTCCGACGTGTCGTAGTCCGTGGACACGGTCTCGGGGTTGCAATTGACCATGACGGTCTCATAGCCGGCGTCCGACAGGGCGAACGACGCGTGCACGCACGAGTAGTCGAACTCGACGCCCTGACCGATGCGGTTCGGGCCCGACCCGATGATGACCACCTTCTGCCGCTCCGACGGTGTGACCTCGGTCTCGGCGTCGTAGCTGGAGTAGTGGTAGGGCGTGAGTGCCGGGAACTCCCCCGCGCACGTGTCGACCGTCTTGTACACGGGGCGCACGCCCAGCGCGTGACGGATGCCGCGGATCTCGGCCTCGGACACACCGCGCAGCTGCGCGAGCTGTGCATCGCTGAAACCGTGCTCCTTCGCCAGACGCAGGGTCGCGGCATCCAGTTCGGGTGCGTGCCGCACGAAGTCGGCGACCTCGTTGATGAGCACCATCTGGTCGAGGAACCACGGGTCGATCTTCGTCGCCTCGAAGGCCTGCTCGACCGTCGCACCCTTGCGCAGCGCCTGCTGCAGTACGACGATGCGGCCATCGGTCGGCGTCTTCGAGATCTCGAGCAGCTCGTCGACGGAGCGGTCTTCGGGCCCCCAGTGGAAGCTCGAGCCGCGCTTCTCGAGCGAGCGCAGCGCCTTCTGCAGTGCCGTCGCGTAGTTGCGTCCGATCGCCATGGCCTCGCCGACGGACTTCATGGTCGTCGTGAGGGTCGTGTCGGCGGCGGGGAACTTCTCGAAGTTGAACCGCGGCACCTTCACGACGACGTAGTCCAGGGTCGGCTCGAAGCTCGACGGCGTCACCTTGGTGATGTCGTTGGGGATCTCATCGAGCCGGTAGCCGATCGCTAGCTTCGCCGCGATCTTCGCGATCGGGAAGCCCGTGGCCTTGGAAGCCAGCGCCGACGAGCGCGAGACGCGCGGGTTCATCTCGATGACGATGATGCGCCCCGTCGCAGGGTCGATCGCGAACTGGATGTTGCAGCCGCCGGTGTCCACGCCCACGGCGCGGATGATGTCGATGCCGATGTCGCGCAGCTTCTGGTACTCGCGGTCGGTCAGAGTGAGCGCCGGGGCGACGGTGATCGAGTCACCCGTGTGCACGCCGACGGGGTCGACGTTCTCGATCGAGCAGACGACGACCGTGTTGTCGGACGTGTCGCGCATGAGCTCGAGCTCGTACTCCTTCCACCCGAGGATCGATTCCTCGAGCAGCACCTCGTTGGTGGGCGAGTCGTGCAGGCCCGCGCCGCCGATGCGGCGGAGGTCCTCTTCGTCATACGCGAAGCCCGAACCGAGGCCGCCCATCGTGAACGACGGGCGCACGACGAGCGGGTACCCGAGCTTCTCGGCGCCGGCGAGCAGGTCGTCCATCGAGTGGCAGATGACCGAGGCCGCGACGTCGGCGCCGGCTTCGAGCACGAGCTCCTTGAAGATCTGGCGGTCCTCGCCCTTGTTGATCGCCTCGAAGTTCGCTCCGATGAGCTCGATGTCGTACTTCTCGAGGATGCCGTGGTTGTGCAGCTCGATCGCGGCGTTGAGCGCCGTCTGGCCGCCGAGGGTCGGCAGAATCGCGTCGGGGCGCTCCTTGGCGATGATCGTCTCGATGACCTGCCACGTGATGGGCTCGATGTACGTCGCGTCGGCGAAGTCCGGATCGGTCATGATCGTGGCCGGGTTCGAGTTGACGAGGATGACGCGCACGCCCTCCTCACGCAGGACGCGGCACGCCTGGGTGCCCGAGTAGTCGAATTCGCACGCCTGGCCGATGACGATCGGCCCGGAGCCGATGACGAGGACGCTCTTGATGTCGTCGCGCTTAGGCATTGTTCTCCTTAAGTCCCTGACCTGCGTCCGACTGAAGGGTCGTGACCACGAGGTCACGGAACCGATCGAAGAGGTAGTTGGCATCGTGCGGACCCGCGGTCGCTTCGGGGTGGTACTGCACCGAGAAGGCGGGGATGTCGAGCGCGCGCAGTCCTTCGACGACCCGGTCGTTGAGGCCGACGTGGCTCACCTCGACCCGGCCGTAGCCGTTCGGGCTGTCGAACTCGCCCTCGAGGGGTGCCTCGACGGCGAAACCGTGGTTGTGCGCCGTGATCTCGACGCGCCCGGTCTGCTTGTCCAGCACCGGCTGGTTGATGCCGCGGTGGCCGAAGGGCAGCTTGTAGGTGCCGAGCCCGAGTGCGCGGCCGAGTAGCTGATTGCCGAAGCAGATCCCGAAGAACGGCAGGCGGTCATCGAGCACGGCGCGCAGGAGCGACACGTGATGGTCGGATGCCGCGGGGTCGCCCGGCCCGTTGGAGTAGAACACCGCGACGGGGCGGATCGCGCGGATCTCGTCGATCGTGACGCTCTGCGGCAGGACGTGCACGTCGAAGCCGCGGGCGGCCAGGTTGTCGATCGTCGCCTGCTTCACGCCCAGGTCGAGCACGGCGAGATTGCCGATCCGCTCCCCTGTCGCCGGGGTCACGCGCGCGGCGTCGACCGACACGGCGGCCGAGAGGTTCTGGCCCGCCATCGGCGGTGCTTCGTTGACGAGGCGCAGCTGCTCGTCGGGGTCGATGCCGGAGGCTTCGCCCGAGAAGATCCCTCCTCGCATGCTGCCCGCCGAGCGGATGTGCCGGGTCACGGCACGTGTGTCGATGCCGCTGATTCCGACGACGCCCTCGCGCACGAGCGCGTCGTCGAGCGAGCCGTCGGCCCGCCAGTTCGACACGACGCGAGAGGGGTCGCGCACGATGTAGCCGGAGACCCAGATGCGGTGCGACTCGACGTCTTCGGCGTTGACGCCGGTGTTGCCGATGTGGGGCGCGGTCTGCATCACGATCTGACCCGCGTACGACGGATCGGTGAGGGTTTCCTGGTATCCGGTCATGCCGGTGGCGAAGACGACTTCGCCGAGGGTCGTGCCGCGCGCGCCGTAGGCGCGCCCGGTGTAGCGGGTGCCGTCTTCGAGGACGAGCACCGCGGGGTCGGTGGAGAAGAAGGTCATGCGTCGCTTCCCGTCTGGGTCGGGGTGAGGATGCTCGAGATCGCATCGGCGAGGGCTCTGGCCGATGCGTCCTGAGGTCGGAGGTAGGAGTCGACGACGGTGCCGTCGTCGAGGCGCCACGTGAGGCGGACGAGCCCGTCGCGCTCGACGACGCGGTCGATCGTCACCGTGGCCTGCGTGACGCGATCGATGCGGTCGGCGCCCACGAACACGCGGGGCTTGCCGGTCAGATCGAGCGCGATGCCGGCGCTGGTCACCGTGACATCGGCGCGCGAGCGGAACGCGAGCCCGCGGATCGCCAGGCGCTCCAGCGGCTCGCCGTGTTTCGTCGTCGCGACGTACAGCGAGGGGAACTCGCTCATCGTCTCGGCGCCGGCGGGGGCTTCGCTCACAGGCGCGGACAGTCCCGAGTCGCGGCGCGTTCGTCGCCACCACGCGAAGGCCGCGAGCGCGAGGATGAGGACCGCGACGCCGATCATGACGGCGACGGCTCCTTCGCGGGTCATGCGCGCTCCCCCGGCCGGTCCAGCACGACCCCGTCGACGACCGTCGGCGTGCCGCGGTACAGCGTCCAGCGCACCTCGCCGGGGAGGTCGCGCCCGAGGTAGGGCGAGTTGACGCTGCGTCCGTGCAGGTCGTCCTTCGAGAAGGTGCGGACGGGCGCGGGATCGATCAGCGTGAGCGATGCCGCGTAGCCGGGCGCGAGCGGTGTGCCATGGCCCGCCAGCCGGCCGATCCGCGCCGGTTCGCGCGACATGATGCGGGCCACGTCGCTCCAGACCAGCATCCCCGTGTCGATCATCGTGTGCTGCACGACGCGCAGCGCGCTCTCGAGCCCGACCATGCCGTTCGCGGCGGCCTGCCACTCGCACGCCTTCGCTTCGGCCGGGTGCGGTGCATGGTCGGTGGCGACGATGTCGATCGTGCCGTCGGCGAGGCCCTCGCGCACGGCGCGGACGTCTTCTTCACGGCGCAGCGGCGGGTTCACCTTGAACCGGGCGTCGTAGTCGCGCACGAGTTCATCGGTGAGCAGCAGGTGGTGCGGTGTGACTTCGGCTGTCACATCGACGCCGCGCTTCTTGGCCCAGCGGATGATGTCGACCGATCCGGCCGTGGACAGGTGGCACACGTGCAGGCGGGAGCCGACGTGTTCGGCCAGGAGCACATCACGCGCGATGATCGACTCCTCGGCCACGGCCGGCCAGCCGGCCAGACCGAGCTCGGCCGAGACGGCGCCCTCGTTCATCTGGGCGCCCTCGGTGAGGCGCGGGTCCTGGGCGTGCTGTGCGATGACGCCGTCGAATGCCTTGACGTACTCGAGGGCACGCCGCATGATCAGCGGATCCCACACGCAGAAGCCGTCGTCGCTGAAGACGCGCACACGCGCCCGGGAGTCGGCCATCGCGCCGAGTTCGGCGAGACGCTCGCCCTTCTGCCCGACCGTGACGGCGCCGATCGGCTGCACCGTGACGAATCCGGCCGCTTCGCCGAGGGCAAGTTCTTGCTCGACGACGCCGGCGGTGTCCGCGACGGGTGAGGTGTTGGGCATCGCGAAGACCGCCGTGAAGCCTCCGGCCGCGGCCGCGCGCGATCCCGTGAGAATCGTCTCGGATGCCTCGTAGCCGGGCTCGCGCAGGTGCGTGTGCAGGTCGACCAGGCCAGGCAGGGCGATGAGCCCGTCGGCGTCCACGACGGTCGCTCCGGCACGGGACAGGCTCGAGCCGACCTGCGTGAGGACGCCGTCCTCGACGAGGATGTCTGCGGCGGGGCCGCCCTCGAGGCGGGCGCCTCGGATGAGGAACGTCTCAGTCATCGCGTGCTCTGCTCTCGTTCGGGTCGCTCGCCCGCCAGCAGCAGGTAGAGCGCGGCCATTCGGACTGAGACGCCGTTGGTGACCTGCTCGAGCACCGTCGAGCGCGGCGAATCGGCGGCTTCGGCGGAGATCTCCAGCCCTCGGTTCATGGGTCCGGGGTGCAGGACAATGCTACCGGCCGGAAGCGCGGCCAGGCGCCGTGCGTCCAGGCCCCATCGGCGTGAATACTCCCGTTCAGTGGGAAAATAGGCGGCGTTCATACGCTCGAGCTGGATGCGCAGCATCATGAGCGCGTCCGGACCCGCAGCGATGGCTTCATCGATGTCGTAAAGGATCCTCGCAGGCCACTGCGACGCATCCTGCGGAACGAGGGTGGGGGGCGCGACGAGCGTCACATCGGCGCCGAGGGTGTCCAGCAGCCACACGTTGGACCGCGCGACGCGCGAGTGCAGCACGTCGCCGACGATCGTGACCGACAGGCCCTCGAGGTCGTGACCGCGGCTGTCGTCGCCGAAGCGGCGCTTGCGGATCGTGAAGGCGTCGAGGAGGGCCTGCGTCGGGTGCTCGTGCGTGCCGTCGCCGGCGTTGACGACACCGGCCGTGATCCAGCCGCTCGTCGCGAGGGTGCGCGGAGCGCCCGAGGCTCCGTGGCGGATGACGACGGCGTCGGCGCCCAGGGCCTGCAGGGTCTGCGCCGTGTCCTGCAGCGACTCCCCCTTCGACACGCTCGACCCCTTGGCGGCGAAGTTGATGACGTCGGCCGACAGCCGCTTGGCTGCAGCCTCGAACGAGATGCGGGTGCGGGTGGAGTCCTCGAAGAAGAGGTTGACGACGGTCTTGCCGCGCAGCGTCGGCAGCTTCTTCACTTCGCGGCGCTGGGTGTCGGCCATGTCCTCGGCGACGTCGAGGATCTGCAGCGCGTCCTCGCGAGACAGGTTCTTGGTGTCGAGCAGGTGCCTCATGATTCGATCGTCACCTCGTCGGTGCCGTCGGTCTCCGCCAGGCGCACATTGACGCGCTCGTCGCGCGCGCTCGGCAGATTCTTGCCGACGAAGTCGGGCCGGATGGGCAGTTCGCGGTGACCGCGGTCGATGAGGGCGGCGAGGCGCACGACCGAGGGACGACCGATGTGCTGCAGTGCATCGAGGGCGGCGCGGATGCTGCGACCCGAGAAGAGCACGTCGTCCACGAGCACGACGACCTTGCCGTCGATGCCTCCGGCCGGGATCTGCGTCGGCTGGGGCGTGCGGGTGGGATTGCGGTGCAGGTCGTCGCGGTACATCGTGACATCGAGCGCGCCGGTCGGAATCGATGTGCCGCTGAACTCCGACAGCAGACCGCCGATGCGGCTGGCCAGGGTGACGCCACGGGTGGGGATTCCGAGGATCACGAGATCCTGGGGGCCCTTGTTGGACTCGAGGATCTCGTGGGAGATCCGAGTCAGTGCACGGGCGATATCGGCGCTGTGCAGGACGACGCGGGGCAGCTCGGTGCGCGTGCTCATCCGCCGCTCCCTTCTCCGCCTCACAGGACGGGGTTAAAGGTTGCTTGTTTCTTCCGACAGTCTAGGGGGTCGTGGGGGCTCGCGTGCTCGCCCGCTTCACCCCCGCGCGGTGAGTCAACGCCCGGGCGCGGGCGCCTCCTCTGCCTCGCGGGCGCGGATCGGGTGACCCTGCGTCGTCAGGCACTTTCCGCTGGCGAGATCCCACTTCCAATCGTGCAGCGAGCACGTGAGCACGCCGTCCTCGATCTTGCCCGTCTTGGTGAGGTCGGCACGCAGGTGCGGGCAGCGGCGCTGCACGACCCAGTCGCCCAGCTGCGCATCCTCGGTCTGGTCGCTCTGCTCGGCGTACCAGTTCTCGACGTACTCGATGCGATCGCGCGACAGGCACTTGAGGAAGGTCGTCAGGAACTCGTTGAACTTGCCGCTGCGTCCGACCTCGAACTGCATCGAGAGGAAGATCGAGTTCGACCAGTCGATCTCGTGGTCGGCGATGTTCGTCGAGACGAGGTCTGCGGGAATCGTGTACCAGTAGACGCAGTCCTCGCCGGCGTACTCGCGCACCTTGGCCTTAGGGAAGTCCACGACCATGTCGAGCTCGCCGATCCGAAAGCGCACGGCCCCGCCCACGCCGTTCCGGATCGTACGGGCGCGGCGCAGGAGCGGCTCCCACCACTCCTTGATCGCGGCGAGCATCTCGGCGGGGGGCAGCACGGCGGCACGGGTCGCCTCTTCGGCTGCGACCTCGTCCTGCCGACTGTCGCGCTGCTCGGCGAGGTAGGCCCACTTGTCGTCGAACATGCGGTCGATCTCGGCGTCGGTGTACAGCGTCTGCGTCACGGAGATCTCGCCGTGGTTCAGATCGACCTGCGTGCCCGGGACGAACTCGTAGCCCTTCTGCTCGGGTCGCAGCTCGCGCATGTGCGCGAGGAACTGACGCTGATCCGTGAAGATCGAGTCGTCCTCGGTGCCGTAGCCGTTGTAGCGGAACAGCTCTTCGCGCAAGAACATCGGCGGTCCGGCCATAGGGAAGACATGCGCCGCGTCGACCTTCTCGATGTAGTACATGGCCCGTTTGTTCTGTGCGTCGCGCTTGAGCTTCGCGAAGTTCTGCTTGGCGTCCTGCGGCAGGTCGTAGACCATGGGCCACCAGATCGCGCCGGACACCTGCGTGAAGTACGCGTCGGGCTTCGAGAAGGTCAGCAGCGTCTCGAGGTCGAGGGGGTGCGAGTCGTTCTGGTTCAGGATCGACGCCGTGCCGTCGTCGACCGAGAGCGAGGAGTCGCCGATGGGCCCGTCGCTCGGGGCACGCAGGGGGGTCACCATGAGCGTCAGGTCGCCGTAGTGCAGAGGCACGCCGGCCTGCGTGTAGACGATGTTCTCGTAGCCGAGCTTGATGAGGTCGACTTCGAGGTCGTCGGTCGGGTACTCCGGCAGGAGGACGGCGATGTCCTTCGGCACGTAGCGCTCGAGCAGCGCCGGGTCGAAATGGTCGCGGTGCCGGTGCGAGATGTAGAGGAAGTCGGCTTTGCCGAACTTCTCCCAGTCGAGGCCCCGGTTATCGGGAAAGGGGAACCACGATCCGAAGAAGCTGGGGCCGATGACCGGGTCGCAGAGGATGGTTCCGCCCGCCGTCTCGATGAACATTCCGGCGTGTCCGAGCCCCGTGATGCGCATGGAAATCCCTCCCGTATGAGCCTCTGAGTCTAGGCGAGGCCCGCCGCCTCACTCCGCGAAGAGCGCGCGGATGTCGTCCGCGCCGAGTGTCTGGCCGAACAGGCCGTCATCGTCCATGACCGAGCGGAACAGGCGCGCCTTGCGCTGTTGCAGCGCCATGACCTTCTCTTCGATCGTGCCGTTGGAGATGAGGCGGTAGACCATGACGCTGCGGTCCTGGCCGATGCGGTGCGCACGGTCGACGGCCTGCGTCTCGGCGGCGGGGTTCCACCACGGGTCGAGCAGGAACACATCGTCGGCCTCGGTGAGGGTCAGCCCGAATCCGCCCGCCTTGAGGCTGATCAGGAACACCGGCGCGCCGCCCTGCCGGAAGTGCGCGACGGCCGCGTCGCGATCGCGCGTCGACCCGTCGAGGTAGGCGAACGCGACGCCGCGCTCTTCGAGCCGCTGTGCGACCAGACGCAGGAACGACGTGAACTGGCTGAACACCAGGATGCGATGGCCCTCGGCCACCGCCTCGTCGAGCCGTTCGAACAGGGCGGTGAGCTTGCTCGGCACGATGTGCGCGTGCGCCGGATCGACGAGCCCGGGGGCCAGGCTCAGCATGCGCAGCAGCGTCAGCGAGCGGAACACGATGAACCGGTTGCGATCGAAGTCGTCGAGCAGTCCGAGCACCTTCTGACGTTCGCGCTGCAGCACCGTGTCGTACAGCGCGCGATGCGCTGCGTTGAGCTCGATCCGCAGCTCCTGCTCCTGCTTGGGCGGCAGTTCGGGCGCCACGAGCTCCTTCGTGCGGCGCAGCACGAGCGGGCGGATCCGTCGGCGCAGGCGCGCGAGGCGGCGGGCACGGTACTCGCCGCCCTCTTGCGTGCTCGGGATCTTGCCCCTCTCGATGGGCGCGATGTACTCGTCGCGGAACCGTCGTGCCGAGGCGAACAGCCCCGGCGCCGCGAGAGAGAGGAGCGCCCACAGTTCGGTGAGGCTGTTCTCGAGCGGCGTGCCCGTGATCGCGAAGGTGACGTCGGCGCGCAGCTCCTTCGCGACACGGTGCGTCTTGGTCTGGCTGTTCTTGACGAACTGCGCCTCGTCGAGCACGAGACCCGCCCAATCGATGGCGGTGAACGCCTCCGCGTCCAGTCGCAGCAGGGTGTACGACGTCACGATGACGTCGGCTGAGGAGGCGACATCGGCCACCTCGCTCCCCCGCGCGCCGACGACGTGTACCCGCAGGTCGGGGGTGAACCGTGCGGCTTCATCGCGCCACGTCGACAGCACCGATGTCGGTGCCACGACGAGGAACGGGCGTGTCTCGCCGGATTCCCGCACGTGCGCGAGGAGCGCGAGCATCTGCAGCGTCTTGCCGAGACCCATGTCGTCGGCGAGGATGCCGCCGAGTCGGTGCTGCCACAGGAAGGCGAGCCAATCGAAGCCGGTGCGCTGATAGGGCCGCAGATCGGCGGTCAACCCGCGAGGAAGGGGCGTGGGCGCAACGCCGTCGGCATCGCGCAGTCCCTCGGCGGCGGCGCGCCAGGCCGTGGCGGGCACCGCCTCGTCGGCGACGTCTTCGAAATCGGCCCAGAGATCCGTCTGGTACCGGCTGATGCGCGGCGCCGTCTGCCATTCATCGAGTTCTCCGGCTTCGTCGATCAGGTCGCGCAGGCGGTGAAGCGCCGGATGCGTCAGCGAGAAGTAGGCGCCGTCACTCAGCAGAAGCTTCTTGCGCCCCCGCGACATCGCGCTGAACAGGGTGCCGAACGGGATGTGACGCCCGTCGATCTTCACGACGATGCCGAGATCGAACCAGTCGGTGTCGGTCGTCTCGACGGTCGTGATCTCGATGCGCGGATCCCCGGAAAGCTCCCGATAGCGCGGGCGTTCGCCGGAGAGCACGACGTCCACCTCGTCGGTGGCCTCGAGGAGCGGCAGGACCCTCGAGGAGAACTCCGCCGCATCGATCCCCGTCAGCGAACCGGCGGGCGAGAAGTCGACCGGTGACGCATCGGCCCAGACCTGCTCGACACGGACGCGAATGCTGCTCTCGGCCGCCGGGTCGCGTTCCTGGCTCGCATCGGCGTCCCATGCCAGAGCCGCACCGCGGCCGTACTGCCACGACAGGGTGTAGTCGAGGCGGTCCGACGGCGAGAAGCGCACGGCCACGACGAGGGTCGGCCGGGCCGCCGCCGGGATCGCGATGCCGGGGGCGTCGACGGTGACGCGCCGTGCGATGCGCCCGAGGTGCTCGCTGACGAATTCGTCGGTCTCGTCCGCCGGCACCGACACGGCCGATCTCGCGGCCAGAAGCGCCGGCACGGGATCAGGCAGGGGAAGCTCCGCGAGGGTCAGCGCGATGCGGTCGCGGTGCACCGTGAACCGGTAGATGCCCGAGCGCCCCACGGGACGCAGCGCCGCGGCATCCGCTTCTACGTCGTCGATCGTGACGCGCGGCCGGATATCGAGCGCGCCGGCCACCCGCTCCGCACGCACGACGACGGAGGCCGCCCGAGCGACGTCGACGCTCTGGCCGGGCTTGGTCGCCACGAGCGGGATGTCGTGCTCGGCTGCGGCGGCGAGATGGGCCCACAGCAGGCTGGACGCGATGTCGTCGAGGGTGAGCCACTCCGAGACGTCCGAGAAGGCGCCGAACGAGCGCACGTCGCGGCCGATGCTGTGCAGCTCGGCGAACCACCGGGCCTGCGCGGGTTCGTGGGTCGTGATGGGGCGACGCAAGGCGTCCCACGACACGGCGCCCTTGATCCATGACTTCGTGCGTGGGCTCTGCTCGAGCGGACGCAGCCCGACGAGAACGTCGGGGGCCTGCTGGTGGAGGCTCCGCGGCGTCGCCGTCTCGACGCGCGCAGGCGCCCACGCCGATGATCCCCGCCGCATCCGCTGGCGCAGTTCGATGCCGAGCGCGAGCCGTGTCGAGGTGCGAGTGGGTTCTGCAGACGGAGCGAGGACCGCACGCCACGACGACTCTGCGCGGGTCGCCGCCTCAGCCGACCGGTTGCTCGCGAGGATCGTGGCGACGGTGTGCTTGCAGTCGATCTGCATGGGGCACGTGCAGGTCGTCGCGATGATCGGCGCGAGCGGGCGGTGCACGTCGATCCGGATGCGGCAGCGATAGACCTGCGAGCCGGTCCCGGCGACGACGGATTCGATGAGGGACGCGACGGGGTCCCACGTGACCCGCTGCACGGCCCCGTCGGCGAAGTAGGCGACCCCTCGTTCGTACGCGCCAGGCCCGGCGAGACGCCGGATGTGGACCGCGTCGATCGACGGAGGGGTCACGCGATGACGCTCAGGAGGCGCGGGCGATCCGGCCCAGAACCCCGTTCACGAACGACCCCGCCTCGTCGGTCGAGAACTCCTTCGCGAGTTCGACCGCCTCATCGATCGCGACGGCGGGCGGGACCTCGTCGTTGTAGAGGATCTCCCACACGGCGATGCGCAGCACGGCGCGGTCGACGGCGGGCATGCGTGCGAGGCTCCAGTCCTTCGCGAACGTCGTGATCTGCTCGTCGATGGCGTCCCGGTTGTCGATGACGCCGTCGATGATCTCGCGGGCGTACAGCCATGACGTTTCGCGGGCCGGTTCGCTTGCCGCGCGCTTCGCTTCTGCGGCGAGGACGGTCTGCAGTTCGTCACCGCGGACGTCGGCCTGGAAAAGGATGTCGAGCGCGCGCTTGCGCGCCTTGGAACGAGCGCTCACGCCTTACTTCTCGCGACCGAGGTATTCGCCGGTGCGCGTGTCGACCTTGATCTTCGTGCCCGTTTCGAGGAACAGCGGCACCTGCACTTCGTAACCGGTCTCGACGGTCGCGGGCTTCGTGCCCGCCGACGAGCGGTCGCCCTGCAGGCCCGGCTCGGTGTAGGTGACTTCGAGCACAACGGATGCCGGCAGATCGACGTAGAGCGGGTTGCCGTTGTTGAGCGCGATCGTGACCTGCTGGTTCTCGAGCAGGAAGTTCTTGGCGTCGCCGACGGTCGCAGCGGGAACGGTCAGCTGGTCGTAGTCAGCGACATCCATGAAGACGAAGCCTTCACCGTCGTTGTACAGGTAGGTGAAGTCGCGACGATCGACGTTCTCGATGTCGATCTTGGTGCCGGCGTTGTACGTCTTGTCGATCGTCTTGCCGGTGACGACGTTCTTCATCTTCGTCCGCACGAACGCGCCGCCCTTGCCGGGCTTGACGTGCTGGAACTCGACGACGCTCCAGAGCTGGCCGTCGATGTTCAGGACGACGCCGTTCTTGATGTCTGCGGTCGATGCCATGAGGTGATTCAGTCCGATCGTGTGGGAAGCCGACGCTCGAGTCTACGGGATGGCACGAAGCACCAGTTCTCCGATTCGACGGCGTCGTCGGGTCGGGCGCGCGGTGGCGTGCCGCCGCGCGGTCGGTCAGGTGATGAGATCGACGAGCATGCCGACGGCTTTCGCGTAGCCGGGAACACCCTCACCCACCACGTGCACGGCCGCGACATCGGCGACGTACGAGCGGTGTCGGAAGGGCTCGCGTTCGAGCACGTTCGAGATGTGGACCTCTGCGACGGGAAGACCGACGCCGGCCAGCGCGTCGCGCAGCACGATCGAAGTGTGCGTCAGGCCGCCGGGGTTGATGACGATGCCGGCGCAGTCGTGGCGGGCGTCGTGGATCGCGTCGATCAGGACGCCTTCGTGGTTGCTCTGCACAGCCCGCACGTCGAAGCCCCGTGCGGCCGCGGCTTCGGTCGTGATCGCCTCGACATCGGAGAGCGTGCTCGCGCCGTACACGTCGGGTTCGCGGGTGCCGAGCAAGTTGAGATTCGGCCCGTTGACGAGCAGCAGTCGGCGTTCGGTCACGCGATCACCCTACCGATCCGCGCCCGCACGGTTGGCCCATCGTGCCGCGAACTCGGCACGGCGCGCACCCTGGAAGACTGGTGCCGTGCTCCGAAAGCAACCCCCTGTCGTCGCGGTCAGCGCCCGGGAAGACGTCTCGGCTCCTGCCACCTGGCCCGGTGGCATCCCTGCGGTGAGACAGTTGCTCGAAGACGGCTTGCGGCTCGATCCGGGAATCACCTTCCTCGTCGGCGAGAACGGCTCGGGCAAGTCGACGATCCTCGAGGGCATCGCGCTGGCGTACGGCATGTCTCCCGAGGGCGGCTCGACGAACGCCCGCCACACGACCCGATCGAGCGAGTCGCCGCTGTCGGATTGGCTGCGCCTGCAGCGCGGGGTCGGTGCCAGCCGCTGGGGGTTCTTCCTGCGCGCCGAAACGATGCACTCGTTCTACTCGTACCTCGAAGACAACCCGGGCGGGCCGGACCCGGCCTTTCACGAGATGAGTCACGGCGAGTCGTTCCTCGCCCTGCTCGACACCCGCTTCGATTCGCCGGCGTTCTACTGCCTCGACGAGCCCGAGGCCGCGCTGTCCTTCACGTCGACGCTCACGCTCATCGCAACGCTGCGCCGCATCGCCGACGAGGGCGGTCAGGTGCTCTGCGCGACGCACTCACCCGTGCTCGCCGCCCTTCCGGGTGCCCGCATCCTCGAGATCGGCCCCTGGGGCATGCGTCCCACGGCCTGGGAGGACCTCGCCCTCGTGGGGCACTGGAAGTCTTATCTCGACTCCCCCGAACGCTACCTCCGGCATCTGCTGGCGTAGCCGCGTCGGTCACAGGTCGGCGATGACGATCTTCTTCATTTCGAGCAGTCGCTGATAGACACCGGGTTCCTGCACCCGCTCCCCCATGTCAGCGGGCGTGATCTGCCAGCTGAGACCGAACCGGTCGACGAGCCACCCGCACGCTTCGGCCTCGGGCACGGCGCTCAGGGCGTCCCACAGCCGGTCGATCTCGGCCTGGTCGCGGCAGCGCACCTCGAGCGAGAGACCCGGCGTGAACGACGAGTCCTGCGGCACGGCCGAATCCATGGCCGCGAACCACTGGCCGGCGAGCTGGAACTCGCTGAACATCACAGCACCCGCGGCAGCTGGG
Source organism: Microbacterium sp. Y832 (assembly GCF_057669765.1). Classification (NCBI taxonomy): domain Bacteria; kingdom Bacillati; phylum Actinomycetota; class Actinomycetes; order Micrococcales; family Microbacteriaceae; genus Microbacterium; species Microbacterium sp. Y832. The sequence goes on from NZ_JBYHFM010000003.1 coordinate 277,912, forward strand.
CCCGTCTCGTGCGGATACGGCGCGACCATGCCGAGCCGCCCGTCGAACAGCGAGATGTAGGTCTCGACGGCTTCGGAGGCGCGGTTCTGGGCCGCTCCGCCGAACAGCAGCGAGGGGATGAGAAACGGCCGCGGCTCGCCCGCGGGATCCGTCAGCAGCAGCTGCCACGAGACGCCATAGCGGTCTTCGACCCACCCGTAGCGCGCGCTGAACGAATACTCCCCCAGCTCCATGAGCACACGTCCGCCGGTGCCGAGGTCGAGCCACAGGGCATCCAGCGCGCCGCGCGCGGCCGCTTCGTCGCCGTCGAAGAGCAGCGGATCGACGTTGACCATGAACGACACCGATGCATTCGGGCGGAAAGTCGCGTCGCCGTTGATGAGCGCCAGCCGGTACCCGTCGATGACGACATCGATCGTGAGCACGTCGCCCGCGAAGTCCTTCTGGAACTTCGGGAGACCCTCCGTCGGGTAGCGCAACGTCACTTCGCTCGTCGCCTTCGGGAAGATCCGCGTGTAGAACGCAGCAGCCTCCGTCGCGGTTCGATCACACCAGATGTTGGGGACGATCTTCTGCATCCCGCCACTCTTCGCCTGCGCGAAGCGTCGCGCAAGAGGTCAGCCTGCGACCTCTTGGTACGCCGCGAACAGCAGCGATTCGTCCGGGGCCCGCAGGACGGTGGGGCGGGCGATCTCATCGAGCACGATGAAGCGCAGCATGCCGCCCCGGCTCTTCTTGTCGCGCTGCATCGACGCCTTCAGCTGCGGCCACGCCCCCGCGCGGTATGTCGTCGGAAGGCCCAGAAGATCCAGGATGCTGCGGTGCCGCTGCGCCGCGTCGTCGGAGAGCCGCCCCGCCAGACGGGACAACTCGGCGGCGAAGACCATGCCGACCGAGATCGCGGCGCCGTGGCGCCACCGGTAGCGCTCCGCGTGCTCGATCGCGTGGCCAAGGGTGTGGCCGTAGTTGAGGATCTCGCGCAGTCCCTCTTCGCGGAAGTCCTCGCTCACGACGCGCGCCTTCATGTCGATCGCGAGTTCGATCGTGCGGCGGAACGCGTCGCTGTGCGGGTCGACGGCCTTCTCGGGGTCTGCCTCGATGAGATCGAGGATCTCGGGCGCCCAGATGAAGCCGGCCTTGACGACCTCGGCGTATCCCGCGACGGTCTCATTGCGCGACAGCGAATCGAGCAGGTCGAGGTCGCAGACGACGGATGCGGGTGGCCAGAATGCTCCCACGAGGTTCTTGCCCTCGGCGGTGTTGACGCCGGTCTTGCCGCCCACGGCGGCGTCGACCATGCCCAGCACGGTGGTGGGCACCTGCACGACCTCGATGCCGCGCAGCCACGTTGCGGCGACGAAGCCGGCGAGATCCGTGACGGCGCCCCCTCCGAAGCCCACGACGACGTCGGTGCGGCTGAAATCGGCCTTGCCCATGACCTGCCAGCAGAACGCTGCGACCTCGATGCGCTTGCCGGCCTCGGCGTCGGGGATCTCGGCGAGCAGCACCTCGCGGTCACCGAGGAGCGAATCCCGCAGCGCCTCGGCCTGCACCGCAAGCGTCGGCGGGTGCACGATGAGCACCTTGCGTGCGGCGTCGGGCAGCTGTTCGGCGAGGGACGGCAGGATGCCGCGGCCCACAGTGATCGCGTAGTCGCTCTGGCCCGTGACGGTGATGCGGGTCGTGTCGGTCATGGCGTCTCCTCGTCGGTGCGGTGCACCCACTCGACGACGGCATCGACGACCTGCTGAAGCGGGCCGTGCGACGTGTCGAAGGTGACATCCGCGAGTTGGTCGTACAGGGGGCGACGCTCGCGATAGATCGCGCTCCACCGCTCCAGTGCGTCGCCGTCCTGCAGGAGGGGACGCACCGAGTCCTTCACGCGGGCTGGCACGACGTGCGGCTCGACCGTGAGCAGCACGACGCGGTGCTCCGCGAGGGCCTCCCGCGTCGCGGGATCGAGCACCGCTCCCCCGCCGAGCGAGACGATGCCGCCGGCTTCGAGCCCTGCGCGCACGGCGTCGCGCTCGAGAGCGCGGAAATGCGACTCGCCGTGCTCGGCGAAGATCTGCTCGATCGGACCGTGGTCGCGCGCGACCGCGATGTCGCTGTCGAAGAATGCGCGACCCGTAGCCTTGGCGACCTTGCGTCCGATGCTCGTCTTGCCGGCGCCCATAGGGCCGATCAAGACGATCGCGTCAGAGCGCGACGTCATGCTGAGCGAGACCGGGGTCGCTCGTGTCGGTCGTGCGCAGCGTGGTGGGAAGCGCCGCCAGGTAGCCCTCGAGATTGCGCTTGGTCTCGGCGACGCTGTCCCCGCCGAACTTCTCGAGCACGGCACCGGCGAGCACGATCGCCGTCATCGCTTCGGCGACGACTCCCGCGGCCGGCACGGCGCACACATCCGAGCGCTGGTGGTGCGCGGACGCCGCCTCGCCCGAGGCGATGTCGACGGTGCGCAGCGCACGCGGCACGGTCGCGATGGGCTTCATCCCGGCCCGCACGCGCAGGACCGTGCCCGTCGACATGCCACCCTCGGTGCCACCGGCCTTGTCCGACGACCGTGCGATGCCGTCATCGGTCACGAAGAGCTCATCGTGCGCGGCAGAGCCGCGGCGCCGAGTCGTCTCGAAGCCGTCGCCGACCTCGACACCCTTGATCGCCTGGATCGACATGAGCGCTTCGGCGAGCTTCGCGTCGAGGCGGCGGTCCCAATGCACGTGCGAGCCGAGCCCGGGCGGAAGCCCGTACGCGAGCACCTCGACGATCCCCCCGAGGGTGTCGCCGTCCTTGCGAGCGGCATCGACCTCGGCGACCATCGCGGCGCTCGTCGCCGCGTCGAAGCACCGCAGCGGGTCGGCATCGAGTGCCTCGACATCGGCGGGGGTCGGAAGCGGTGCATCCGCGGGCGACTGCACGGGACCGATCGACAGGGTGTGCGACACGAGTGCGATGCCGAGCTCGGACAGGAACGCCCGGGCGAGGGCGCCGAGCGCGACGCGTGCCGCCGTCTCACGTGCGCTCGCGCGCTCGAGGATGGGGCGGGCCTCGTCGAATCCGTACTTCTGCATGCCGACGAGGTCGGCGTGACCGGGCCGGGGGCGGGTCAGGGTCGCGCCGCGTCCGCGTGAACGGTCGGTCAGCTCGACCGGCTCGGCACTCATGACCTCGCTCCACTTGGGCCACTCGGTGTTGCCGATGCGAAGGGCGATCGGGCTCCCCAGAGTGAGCCCGTGCACGACCCCCGACGAGATCGAGAGTTCGTCTTCTTCGAACTTCATGCGCGAGCCGCGTCCATAGCCGAGCTTGCGGCGGGCCAGATCGGCCTGGATCGCGGCGCGGGAGACGGGGATGCCGGAGGGAAGTCCCTCCATGATGGCAACGAGTTCGGGACCGTGGGATTCGCCGGCCGTGAGCACGCGGAGCATTGCTCTAGTCTCCCATGACCGCCCGGCGCATCGCGGACAGCACGTCGGACTCGGCTGCGAGGGGGATCTCGGGGTCGCCCGCGACGAAGATCCGCACCTGCAGGAGAGCCTGGTGAAGCAGCATCCCGAGCCCCGATGTCGCGCGGTGGCCGGCCTGCTGCCACGCTGCCCCGAGGATCGTCGGCCACTGCCCGTAGACGACGTCGAGCAGCACGCCGCCGCTCGCGGCGAGGGGTCGGGCCGCGGCATCCGGCACGGGGGCGTCGCCCGGCAGGGCGGCGATGGTCACATCGACCGGGGCGAATGACGGCGCGTCGAACGACGCCGCGCCCACCGTGACACCGAGCGTCTCACCGAGGGCGGCGAGCGGAGCGATCGCTTCGGGTCGCCGGGCGACGATCTCGGCTGATGAGGCGCCGAGTTCGGCGAGGGCGACGAGGGCCGACGTCGCCGTGGCACCTGCGCCGACGATGCGGCCGTGGGCGGCGGAGGTGACGCCCTCTTCGCGCAGCGAGGCGACGAGGCCGCCGATATCGGTGTTGTACCCGTGCAGGCCGTCGTCGGTCAGCAGCAGCGTGTTGACGGCACGTGTCGCCTCGGCCCGGGCGTCACGCACGACGGATGCCGCGTACGCAGCTCCCTTGAGGGGGTAGGTCACCGAGAGCCCGCGCCACGATTCGTCGAGCTCGGTGAGCGCCGTCGCGAACTCCGCCTCCGTGACGCGGCGCCTTTCATAGCGCCAGTCGAGCCCGAGGGCGGCGTAGGCGGCGGCGTGCAGGCGCGGCGATCGGCTGTGGTCGATCGGATCCCCCCACACCGCGAGCCGGTTCGAGGTGGTCAGCACCCCGAGTCCGGATTGTCGCGGCACCACGCGACCATCTGATCGACGTATCGCAGATGCTCGTTGTACGTCTCGGTGAAGACCGTCTCGCCGGTGTTCAGGTTGACCGTGACGAAGTACAGCCAGGGACCCTCGGCGGGATTCATCGCGGCCTTGATCGCGACGTCACCCGGATTGGCGATCGGTCCGACGGGAAGACCCGCGTGGACGTACGTGTTCCAGGGGTTGTCGTCGTACTGGGCCTGTTCAGACGTGCTCGCCGAGCCGGCGTGCATCTCGCCGTAGCCGTACTGCGCCGTCGAGTCCATCTGCAAGAGCCCGAAGGTCTCCTGATTGTTCGGGTCCATCCGGTTCGTGATGACCGTCGAGACCCTCTGCATATCGGCCTCGTATCGGGCTTCGCGCTGGATGATCGAGGCGATGGTGAGGATCCGCTGACGGTCCTCGACGGGCACAGCAGCCGCATCCAGGGACTCGACCGTGCGGTTCACGAGCGTCGCGATCACTTCCGGTGCCGTCACCCCGGGGTTGAACTGGTACGTCGCGGGGAAGAGCCATCCTTCGAGGGTCGACGCGCTGACGCCGTAATCGGCGGGGTTGGCCACGGCGGCCTGGAATTCCTCGAGCGGGATCCCGATGACATCGGCGAGGATCGGCAGCGACTGGTCGACCGTGAGACCTTCGCGCAGCTGCGCCATGTTCTCGAGCTTGTTGCCGGGCTCGAGAATGGCCGCGAGCGCCGCGGCCGAGGTCATCTGCTTCTGCAGCTTGAAGACGCCCGGCTGGAAGGGCGGGTCGATCCCCTCGGCGATCAGGTAGTCGTAGAAGGCGTTCGGCGTCTTCGTGATGCCGGCGTCATGCAGCTTGGGCGAGATCGAGTAGCCCGTGTCGCCGGAGACGATCGTCAGCAGTGCCTCGCCGTTCGCGAGCCCTGCTTCATAGTCCTTCGGCTCCTCCCACGCCATGAACGCGCGGATGCGGTCTTCATAGGTCGACCAGACGTACCAGCCGCCCCCCGCGATGCCACCGAGGATGGCGACGATGACGCCGAACGCGATCCAGCCGGCGGTGCGGCGCCGGCGCTTTTCGCGCGGGTGGGGGTGCGTGCCGATCTCGTCGGTCGTGCTCTTGCCCGAGAAGAGGTCCTCGAGTCCGGGCGATGTCGGTCGTGGCGCGGGCGCGGGCGCTTCTGTGTCGTCGAGGACGGATGTCAGTCCGGCGCCGGATCGCGCGTAAGCGGGGCCGACGGCGTCGCTGACCGCCAGAGCCGGGGCGGGACTGCTCGGCCGCTCGCTCGCGTCGCGCGCGGCAGTCGGCGGTGCAGCCGAGCGCGGCGGCGCGTACTCGGCAGTCGACCCGGACGTGCGCTCGGGTGCCGGCGGGGTGGCTGAGCGCGGGGGCGCCTCGGGAGCGGGTTCGGGTGCGCGCTCGGCTGTGGGCTGCGAAGGTGCCGGAGGGACGGCGTCGCGCGTGTTCTCGGCGTTCTTCGCCGCGGCGGCGCGGAGGGCTGCCTCGCGCGCCTCTCGGCGGCTCAGGGGCGGTGCATCCGATCCGGACACGGCAGGCCCCGTCGGCGCGGGGCGCGGGGCGGGGTCGTCGCGGATCTCGCGCGAACTCGGGTCCGGCAGCTGGCCGAAGAGGTCCGCGAAGGGATCAGCGGGTGTGGGATCGGGCATTCAGGCGGGCTCCTGGGCGACGGGGGTACCAGCCGGGCGACCCGTGCTCTTCTCAACGTCGAGAGCCTGTTGCAGAAGGACGACCGCCGCGACCTGATCCACAATGCTACGAGAAGAACGCTGAGAACGCCCGGAATCGCGCAGAGCGGCGTGAGCTGACACGGTCGAGAGACGCTCGTCGATGAGGCGCACGGGCCGATCGGATGCCGCCGATACGGCCGCCGCGAACTCCCTCGCGTCGGTCGTCGAGGGCGTGTCCTCGCCGCGCATGTTGAGCGGCAGCCCCACGAGCACCTCGAGCACGTCGTACTCCTGCGCGAGCGCCGCGATGCGCGCCACCGAGACGTCATCGCGCGGCACGGTTTCGACGGGCGTCGCGAGCAGCCCGTCGGGATCGCATCGAGCGACGCCGATCCGTGCCCGGCCGACGTCGACACCCAGTCGCACGCCGCGACGGAAGCTCACCAGGCCTCGAGCGCCGTCGTGATCGCCGACAGGGCGGCCGGCAGAGCCGCGGCATCCGCGCCGCCACCCTGAGCGACGTCGTCACGCCCGCCACCGCCGCCGCCGAGCACACCGGCGGCGAGCTTGGCGAGCACGCCCGCCTTGCCGCCCGCCGTGCGCGCGGCGTCGTTCGTCGCGACGATGACGACAGGGCGGTCGCCCACCGTCGCGCCGAGGGCGACGACGGCGGGTTCTGAGCCGAGCCGGTCGCGCACCTGCAGGGCGAGCGTGCGCAGGTCGTCACCGGATGCCGCCGTTCCGACTGCGCTCGCGACGACTCGGTACGGACCGACGCGGACCGCGTCGTTCGCCAGCGCGGGAGCACGTTCGGCGAGGGCCTTGGCCTCGTACGCCGCAATCTTCTTCTCGGCGGCCTTGAGGCTCGCCGTGAGCTCGGCGATACGCGCAGGGAGCTGCTCACGCGGAGTCTTGAGCGATGTCGTCAGCTGCGACACGAGCGCGCGCTCGGCGGCCAGCGACCGGAACGCGTCGAGGCCCACGAGGGCTTCGACCCGACGGTTGGACGCGCCGACCGAGGACTCCCCCACAAGGTTGATGAGGCCGATCTCGGCGCTGCGCCCGACGTGCGTGCCGCCGCAGAGTTCGCGCGACCAGGGGCCGCCGATGTCGACCATGCGCACGACATCGCCGTACTTCTCACCGAACAGTGCCTGCGCGCCGAGCGCCTTCGCCTCGTCGAGCGGGAGCACCCGCGTCGTGACCTCGAGGTTGTCGCGCACGGCGTTGTTGGCGATCTCTTCGATCTCGCTCTTCGTCGCCTCGGACAGCGCCTGGCCCCACGAGAAGTCGAACCGCATGTAGCCGGCGCGGTTGAGCGAGCCCGACTGCGTCGCCGACGAGCCGAGCGTGTCGCGCAGCGCGGCATGGATGAGGTGCGTCGCCGAGTGCGCCTGCTGCGCGGCGCGGCGGTTCGCCGCGTCGACGACGGTCGTCGCCGGCTGGCCGACGCCGACCTCACCGGTCGTGACCTGCACGGTGTGGCTGATCAGACCCGCGACGGGGCGCTGCACGTCGAGCACCTCGAGTTCGTAGCCGGGCCCGACGATGATGCCCTTGTCGGCGACCTGACCGCCCGACTCGGCGTAGAGCGCCGTCTCGGCCAGGATGACCTCGGCGATCTGCCCGCTCGGAGCGCTGTTGACCGAGACGCCGTCGACGAGGATGCCGAGCACGGTCGATTCGGTCTCGAGATCGGTGAATCCCGTGAAGACGGTCTCGCCCTGCGCGCGCAGATCGCGGTACACGCTCGTATCCGCGAGCTGGCGCTTGCGCGAACGCGCGTCGGCCTTGGCGCGTGTGCGCTGTTCGAGCATGAGCGCGTCGAACGCGTCGCGGTCGACCGTGAGGCCGGCCTCTTGCGCGACCTCGAGCGTCAGGTCGATCGGGAAGCCGTACGTGTCGTGCAGCAGGAACGCCTCGGCACCGGCGATCGTCGTGCCCCCGGCATCCTTCGTCGCGACGAGGGAATCATCGAGGATCGCCTCGCCCGCTGCGAGCGTGCGCAGGAACGTGGCCTCTTCGGCCAGTGCGTACTGTTCGATGCGCGCATAGTCGGTCTCGACGACGGGGTACGTCGTCTTCATGGCGTCGCGCGACGCCGCGAACAGTTCGCGGAACGTCGGCCCGTCGACCCCCAGCAGGCGCATCGAACGGATGGCACGGCGCATGAGGCGGCGGAGGATGTAACCGCGACCGTCGTTGGACGGCGTCACACCGTCCGAGAGCAGCATGAGCGACGAGCGCACGTGGTCGGCGACGACGCGGAAACGCACGTCGTCCTCGTGGACGGCGCCGTACTCGCGGCCCGACAGCTCGACGGCCTTGTCGAGGACGGGACGCACCTGGTCGGTCTCGTACATGTTGTCGACGCCCTGCTTGATGAAGGCGACGCGCTCGAGCCCCATGCCGGTGTCGATGTTCTTGTTCGGCAGCTCGCCGACGATGTCGAAGTCGTACTTGGACTGCACGTTGGCGATCTCGTACTGCATGAACACGAGGTTCCAGATCTCGACGTAACGGTCGTCGTCGGTCGCGGGACCGCCGTCGATGCCGTACTCGGGACCACGGTCGAAGAAGATCTCCGAGCACGGACCCGCCGGTCCTGGCAGACCCGTCGACCAGTAGTTCGTGTCCTTGCCCAGGCGCTGGATGCGCTCGTCGGGCAGGTCGCTCAGGCGCCGCCACAGCTCGTGTGCCTCGTCGTCGTCTTCGTAGACCGTGACCCAGAGGTCCTTCGGATCGAAGCCGAGCCCGCCGTCTTCTTCAGGCGTCGTGAGCAGACCCCAGGCGAAGCGGATCGCGTCTTCTTTGAAGTAGTCACCGAACGACCAGTTGCCGAGCATCTGGAAGAACGTGCCGTGGCGCGGTGTGTGTCCGACTTCTTCGATGTCGAGGGTGCGCAGGCACTTCTGCACATCGGCGGCGCGCTTGTACGGGGCCGGAACATCACCGGACAGGTACGGGATGAACGGCACCATGCCTGCGACGGTGAACAGCAGAGCGGGGTCGTCGGTGACGAGAGAGGCGGACGGCACGATGACGTGGTCCTGCTTCTCGAAGTAGTCGAGGAAGCGCTGGGCGATCTCGGCGGTCTTCATGCGTGATGGCTCCTCGGAAACGTCGGCGGCCGGGTCACCGTCGACGGTTCGTGGTGGGTGGTCAGTCGGAGGTCGAACGAGCGGAGTCTGCGACAGCCGATGCGGTGTCGGAGACGAGTTCCGCTATCCGCGATTCCTGATCGCGGTAGGCATCGCCCATGCGATCGGTGAATTCGGTGATGCGCGTATCGACCTCGGCGAGCAGTTCTTGGCCACGCGGGTCTTTGTTGACGAGGTGCGCGGCGATGAAGCCGCTCACGATGCCGAGCAGAAACCACAGCAGGTTCTTCATGTGACCATTCTCTCGCGAACGCCGCGAGTCGCGGCTGGGTCCATCGTAGGCGGAAACGACGAAGGGCGCCGGGATTCCCCGGCGCCCTTCGTGCGGTACTGACGACGTGACGTCAGCGCGCGGCGTAGTACTCGACGACGAGCTGGACGTCACAGACGACGGGCACCTCGGCGCGCTTGGGGCGACGCTCGAGACGGGCCTGCAGCTTGTCGAGGTCGACCTGGAGGTACGGCGGCACGGGAGGAAGGACCTCGGCGTGTCCACCGGCGGCGGCGACCTGGAACGGCTCGAGCGCCTCGCTCTTCGGCTTGACGTGGATGAGCTGACCCGGCTTCACGCGGAACGACGGGCGGTCGACGAGCTGGCCGTCGACGAGAATGTGGCGGTGCACGACGAGCTGGCGAGCCTGTGCCATGGTGCGGGCGAAGCCAGCACGCACGACGAGCGCGTCCAGACGCATCTCGAGCTGCTCGACGAGGTTCTCACCCGTCAGGCCGTCCTTGCGGCGGGCCTCTTCGAACTGGATGCGCAGCTGCGCTTCGCGGATGTTGTACTGCTCGCGCAGACGCTGCTTCTCGCGAAGACGAACGGCGTAGTCGCTGTCCTGCTTGCGCTTGGTGCGGCCGTGCTCTCCCGGAGCGTACGGACGCTTCTCGAGGTACTTGGCGGCCTTGGGGGTCAGCGCGATGCCGAGAGCGCGCGAGAGGCGGACCTTGCGGCGGTCCTGGGCTTTCGAAGCCATGATTGCCTTCCGAAGACGTGGCCGTGTCTTTCACGGCTCACGGACGTATCTCCCGCTCCTCGCCCTGGCGATGTGCACGTCGGGGCACACCGGAAGGTCGGTCAAGAGGGTGGGGATGCCCGAAAACTCGGTTTCAAGCCGGTCAAGTCTACCAGCCCGGCGACGCGGCGGTTGCGCCGCTCATTCCGGAGTCACTCCCCGTCGAGGATCCGGCGGATCTTCTCGAGACGCGCCTGCAGATCGCGCTCGGCGCCGAGCGCCTTCGGCTCGTAGTAACGGCGCCCGCGGAGCTCGTCGGGCAGATACTGCTGCGCCACGATGCCGATCTCGGCGGCGTGCGGGTATCGATACCCCTTGCCGTGCCCGAGACGCTTCGCGCCGGGATAGTGCGCGTCGCGCAGATGGGCCGGTACACGTCCGAATCCGCCCGCGCGGACATCGGCGATCGCCTTGTCGATGGCGCTGTACGCGGCGTTGGATTTCGCCGTCGTCGCGAGATACGCCGTCGCCTCGGCCAGCGGGATGCGCCCCTCGGGCATGCCGATGAACTGAACGGCGTCGGCGGCGGCGACCGCGAGCGGCAGCGCGTGCGGGTCGGCCAGCCCGATGTCTTCTGCCGCCGAGATGATGAGGCGGCGTGCGATGAAGCGCGGGTCTTCGCCCGCTTCGATCATGCGCGCGAGATAGTGCAGCGACGCGTCGACGTCGGAGCCGCGGATCGACTTGATGAACGCGCTGATGACGTCGTAGTGCTCGTCACCCTGCCGGTCGTAGCGCAGCAGGGCGCGATCGACGGCCTGCGAGATGTGGTCGGGTGTGATGGTCGGAGCGTCGGCGTCGCTGTTCGTCTCGATCGCGAGGGATGCCGCGGCCTCGAGCGTCGTGAGAGCCCGGCGGGCGTCGCCCGACGCGAGGCGCACGATCGCGTCGCGGGCTTCATCGGGCAGTGTGACCGCACCGTGGAGGCCCCGAGGGTCGGTCGTTGCCCGGGTCAGCAGCATCCGCAGATCATCGTCGGTGAGAGGGCGCAGCGTCAGCAGGAGCGAGCGCGACAGCAGCGGCGAGATCACCGAGAAGGAGGGATTCTCGGTCGTCGCGGCGATCAGCACGACCCAGCCGTTCTCGACGCCCGGCAGCAGTGCGTCCTGCTGGGCCTTCGTGAAGCGGTGGATCTCGTCGAGGAACAGGATCGTCGAGTTGCCGTAAAGATCGCGCTGCGTCAGTGCGTCCTGCATGACCTCACGCACGTCTTTCACGCCGGCGGTGACCGCGGAGAGTTCGACGAAGCGCCGCCCCGACGACCGGGCGATCGCCTGCGCGAGCGTCGTCTTTCCGGTGCCGGGCGGGCCCCACAGGATCACCGACGTCGCAGCGCGCGTCGACGCCTCGGAATCGGCGAGGGTGACCAGGGGCGAGCCGGGCGCGAGGAGATGTCCTTGACCGGCGACCTCATCGAGCGAGGTCGGTCGCATCCTCACCGCGAGGGGCGTCTGACCCTGAAAGAGCGCGGTCGGAGGGGGCACAGTCACCTGTCCAGGCTAATCGCGTCGACCGACATGGGGCCTGTTCGTCGCACACGTCTTTTGCCGTGGGCCTGCGTTCTGAATAGGATCGTCCCGGCCCGGGGCTCACCCGGAAAAGGAGGTCCCGTGTCCAGCGTGGGAAAGGACCGTGGTGCGCGTGAAACGCGCGAACGGTCGCGGGTGTACCAGGCGCGTCAGGCGTTTCATGAGAGTCAGACCCGTCGCCGCACACGCGACAATCTGATCGCCGGCATCGGCGGCGGACTCGCCATCGTCGCGATCGTCGTCGTACAGACTCTCTACTTCACCGTCGGGCCGGGTGTGCCGGTGCCTGAGCCCGAGCCGACGTCGATCACGACGCCGCCGGCGCTGCCGACGCTGCCCGACCCGGTCGGATCCGAGACCCCCGTTCCCGAGCCCGTCGACACGGAGCTTCCCGAGCCCGAGCCGACCTCCACACCCTGACCCGAGAACACCGCTGTCGAGACGTCGTGCGATGAAGCTCGCGTACTAGGCTTGACGCGTCCATCCCCCACAGGCGGCGAGGCCGCGATGAGGTGCAACCCGTGACTGCCGACGCAGAGCCCACTCCCCTGTCCCCCGAAGACGACACGACGCCGGTCCCCGGCGCCGAGGCGACTCCGACCTCCGACGTCGAGGCGGCACCGCCCGCTGACGCCGAGCCCGCTGCGGAGCCGGAAGCCGAGGCGGCACCCGCCGCTGACGCCGAGCCCGCTGCGGAGTCGGAAGCCGAGGCGGCACCCGCCGCTGACACCGAGGCACCTGCGGAGCCGGAAGCCGAGGCGGCACCCGCCGCTGACGCCGAGGCACCTGCGGAGCCCGCCGGTGAGGCCGCGACACCCGCCCCGTCGCCCATCCCCACGCCGCGCCCGCGCGCTGTGCCGGCGCCGCCGGCCGCTGCGGCGCCCGCCAAGCCCCTTGCAGACGCAGAGGCGTCCGCTGCGGGCGGCGAGCCCTGGGGGCGCGTCGACGACGACGGCACGGTCTCGGTGCGAGAAGCCGCGGGATGGCGCATCGTCGGTCAGTACCCCGACGGCACCCCCGCCGAAGCTCTCGCATACTTCGAGCGCAAGTACACAGATCTCGCGGGCGAGGTGTCGCTGCTCGAAGCACGCCACCGCCGGGGCGGGGCTTCGGCCTCCGACCTGCGTTCGGCCGCCCGCGCTCTGCTCGCCCGCACCACAGACGCCGCGGCCGTCGGCGACCTCGCCGGTCTCGCAGCACGCCTCGGCGCGCTCACCGAGGCTCTCTCGGAGGCATCCGCGACGGAAGCCGCCGCTGCACGTCAGGCTGTCGATGAGGCCGTACGCGCCCGCACGACCCTGGTCGAGCAGGCCGAGACGCTCGCGGCCCGCGACCCCAAGACGGTGCAGTGGAAGCAGGCATCGGCTGACATGGCCGATCTGTTCGAGCAGTGGCAGTCGCAGCAGCAGAACGCCCCGCGTCTGCCGAAGTCGACCGCGCAGCAGCTGTGGAAGCGTTTCCGCGACGCGCGTTCGACGGTCGACAAGCACCGCCGCGAGTTCTATGCGCAGCTCGACGACTCCCACAAAGAGGTGCGCGAGCGCAAGACGAAGCTCATCGAGCGCGCCGAGGCCCTGGCGCCCAAGGGTGAGGACGGCATCGCGGCGTATCGCGAGCTGCTCGACCAGTGGAAGACTGCCGGCCGTGCGGGCAAGAAGGCCGACGACGCCCTGTGGGCACGCTTCAAGGCCGCCGGAGACGCGCTCTACTCGGCGCGAGGCGAGCGCGAAGCCGCCGACATCGAAGCATCGCGCGAGAAGATCGAGGCGAAGCGCGAACTGCTCGTCGAAGCCAAGACGATCGCCGATGAGCCCGACATCGCGAAGGCCCGCGCGGCGCTCACGAGCATCCAGCGGCGGTGGGACGACATCGGGCGCGTGTTCCCCCGCGACACTGAGCGTGGCCTCGATGACGACCTGCGCAAGATCGAGCAGGCCCTGCGCACGCGCGAAGAGGCCGACTGGAAGCGCAACAACCCCGAGACCAAGGCGCGCGCGAACGACATGACGCGTCAGCTCACGGACGCGATCGAGAAGCTCGAGCAGGAGCTCGACGCCGCGAACGTGTCGGGCGACAAGCGTGCGATCGCGAAGGCGACCGAAGCGCTCGAAGCGCGTCGCGGCTGGCTCAAGGCACTCGGCGGCTGAGCGAACCTCCCGCACCTCCAGATCGGCCCGGTTGTCCACAACCGGGCCGATCTGCGTCAGGACCGGCGTCTGGGTCAGACACACTTCCGTCATGAGCTCGCCGTTTCTGTACTTCCCCGGCGGCCGGCTGTCCGAGGCCGAGCTGTCTGCCGCGAGGCTCGATGGGCACGTCGTCGAACTCGGTGACGCGTTCATCCCGGCGGATGCCGTCGAGACTGCGGCCCTGCGGGCGGGATCCCTGCGCGGCATCCTCGGTGAGACGCTCGCGGCGACCCACCTCACGGCCGCCTGGGTGCACGGCGTGATCACCGCGCCACCCGCCCGGCACACGGTCCAGCGCGCGACCCGTCGACGGCTGCACGCCGTCATCGACGTGCGACTCCTCTATCGCGACCCCGCCGTAGCGGCAGAAGATCTGCAGCTGATCGGCGGCGTCTGGGTCACGACGCCGGGGCGCACGCTCGCCGACCTCGTACGCGTCGATGACGACGCCCACGCAGCGGCTGCCCGGGCACTCGCCGGCGACAGGCCTGAAGCCGTCCACGAGGCGGACACGTGGCTCGCGCAGCACGCGGGGGTGCCGCACAAGAAGGTCGGGCGAGAGCGCCTGCGCGCGCTCGGTCAGGACGACGTGACGCGGTAGACGTCATAGACCGCATCCACGCGGCGCACCGCATTGAGGACCCGGTCGAGGTGGACGATGTCCCCCATCTCGAAGACGAACCTGCTGATCGCGAGGCGGTTGTTCGAGGTGGTGACGGTCGCCGACAGGATGTTGACGTGATGCTCGCTGAGAACACGGGTGACATCGCTGAGCAGGCCCGCGCGGTCGAGGGCCTCGACCTGGATCTGCACGAGGAAGACGCTCTTCGACGTCGGGGCCCACTCGACATCGATGAGGCGCTCGGCGTCCTGTGTGAGCGAGGCGACGTTGGTGCAGTCGGCGCGGTGCACGGAGACGCCGCTTCCCCGCGTCACGAATCCCATGATCTCGTCGCCGGGCACCGGCGTGCAGCACTTGGCGAGCTTGACGAGGATGTCGGGTGCGCCGCGAACGAGGATGCCGGAGTCGCCGCCGCGCGGCGCGCGGGCGCGCCCGAGCTGCGGCAGATCGATGGGGCCAGTCGCGGTGTCGTTGACGTTGATGAGCGCCGTGACCTTCTCGATCACCGACTGCGTCGAGACGTGGCCTTCGCCGACGGCGGCGTACAGCGCCGAGACGTCTTCGTAGCGCAGCTGCTGCGCAACCTCGGTGAACGAATCCTGGCTCATCAGGCGCTGCAACGGCAGGTTCTGCCGGCGCATCGCGCGCGCAATGGATTCCTTGCCCTGCTCGATCGCTTCCTCGCGCCGCTCCTTCGTGAACCATCCGCGGATCTTGCTGCGCGCCCGCGTGCTCGTGACGAAGCCGAGCCAGTCCTGACTGGGGCCCGCGTCGGGGTTCTTCGACGTGAACGCCTCGACGACGTCGCCGCTCTTCAGCGTCGTCTCGAGGGGAACGAGCCGCCCGTTCACCTTGGCGCCCATCGTGCGGTGACCGATCTCGGTGTGCACGGCGTAGGCAAAGTCGACGGGAGTCGCGCCGGCGGGGAGTCCGATCACCCGACCCTTGGGGGTGAAGACGTACACCTCTTTCGCGCCGATCTCGAACCGCAGCGAATCGAGGATCTCACCGGGGTCGGCGGTCTCGGCCTGCCAGTCCGAGATGTGCGCGAGCCAAGCCATGTCGGTGTCGAGCGACTTGGCATCAGCCTTGCCGCCGTTCATCCGCTCCTTGTACTTCCAGTGCGCGGCGACGCCGAACTCGGCTTGCTGGTGCATCTCGTTCGTGCGGATCTGGATCTCGACCGTGCGCCCGCCGGGGCCGATGACCGTCGTGTGCAGCGATTGGTAGAGGTTGAACTTCGGCGTGGCGATGTAGTCCTTGAACCGGCCAGGCAGCGGCGTCCACCGTGCGTGGATGGAACCGAGCACGGCGTAGCAGTCGCGCACACTGCCGACGAGGATCCGGATGCCGATGAGGTCGTAGATGTCGTCGAACTCGCGACCGCGGACGATCATCTTCTGGTACACCGAGTACAGCTGCTTGGGGCGGCCCATGACGCGGCCGCGGATGCGCAGATCTCGCAGATCTGCGTCGACGGCGTCGATCACGTTCTGCACGTACTGTTCGCGCTGCGGGGTGCGCTGGCGCACGAGAGAGTCGATCTCGGCGTAGATCTTCGGGTGCAGGACGGCGAAAGACAGGTCCTCGAGCTCGGATTTGATCGTCTGGATGCCGAGGCGGTGCGCGAGCGGCGCGTAGATCTCGAGCGTCTCCGTCGCCTTCTTGGCAGCCTTATGGGTCGGCACGAACCCCCACGTCCGGGCGTTGTGAAGTCGGTCGGCCAGCTTGATGAGCAGGACGCGGATGTCCTTGGACATCGCGACGATCATCTTGCGTACGGTCTCGGCCTGCGCGCTGTCGCCGTACTTGACCTTGTCGAGCTTCGTGACGCCGTCCACGAGCATCGCGACCTCGTCGCCGAACTCGGCCGCGAGGGTGTCCAGCGCGTAGCCGGTGTCCTCGACGGTGTCGTGCAGCAGTGCGGCCGCGATCGCCTTCGGGCCGAGGCCCATGTCGGCCAGGATCTGCGCGACGGCGAGCGGGTGGGTGATGTACGGCTCACCGCTCTGGCGCTTCTGGTCGCGGTGCGCGTCGGCAGCGACCCCGTAGGCCCGCTCGATGATCGAGAGGTCACCCTTGGGGTGGTTCGTCCGCACCGTGCGCAGAAGCTTCTCGACGTCGTCGCGTCGGGCGGCCCGCGAGAAGATGCGCGGGACGAGTCGGCGCAGCGACGACGGGTGGGCAGGAGGGAGCGTCTCCGCCATGCGATCGACCTCCCTCCCCCGACCTGCCATCTTAAGCCCGCGGAACGGGCGAAAGGGTCAGGCGGGGACGCCCGCCAGTTCACGCGCCGCCAGAACACGCTCGTCGCGTGCCGCGATCGCCGGCTCTTTCTCGCGCATCAGCGAGTAGAGAGGCGAGGCGACGAAGATCGTCGAGTAAGCCGCGACGATGGTTCCGACGAAGATCGACAGCGAGATATCCGTGAGGGTCTGCGCGCCGAGCCAGAGCGAGCCGATGAACAGGATCGCGCCGGTCGGCAGAATCGCGACGACGGTCGTGTTGATCGAGCGCACCAAGGTCTGGTTCACCGCGAGGTTGACCGATTCGCCGAATGTTCGGCCGGACACTTCCCCGTCTTCGTTCGTATTCTCCTTGATCTTGTCGAACACCACGGCGGTGTCGTACAGCGCATAGGAGAGGATCGTCAGGAAGCCGATGACGGCGGCGGGCGAGATCTCGAAGCCGAAGGCCGCGTAGATGCCGACCGTGACGACGAGCACATCGAGGACGCCGATGATCGCGGCGACCGACATCTTCCACGTACGGAAGTACAGCGCGAGGATGATGAAGGTCAGGGCGAGGAAGATCGCGAGTCCCCACAGCGACTGACGGGTCACATCGGCACCCCAGGTGGGGCCGATGAAGGACGCCGTCACTTCACTCTCGGGAACGTCGAACTCGTCGGCCAGAGCAACGGTGACGGCGCGGGTCTCCGCCTCGGTCATCTGGTCGGTCTGCACGCGCACGGCGGTGTCGCCGATCGTCGTGACCTTGGTCGTTGCGCCGGGCACCACCGTGTGCACGGCATCGGTTGCCAGCGACTGCTCAGGACTGGACAGCCCCGACACGGTGAACTGCGATCCACCCGTGAACTCGATCGAGAACTGCACGGGCCGGATGAACGGCACGAGGACCGATCCGATCACGAGCACAGCCGCGATGATGAACCACAGCTTGCGCCGCCCGACGAACGGGAAGGATGTCTTGCCGGTGTAGAGGTCGTTGCCGAGCTCGCTCATGCTGCGCATCAGTCGCCTGCTTCCTTGACGTTCGGGCCGGGTTTCGAGGCGTCGCGGGAAGCGAGTTCGGCGGCTTGTCGGCGTTCTGCGATGGTTTGGCGGCGCACGGCTTCGGACCGGGATTTGACCGCCCGCCTGCCCGCAGGTGTCTTGCTCGTCGCGGAGACCGGGGCACGGAATTGCGCGCGTCCGCGGTAGACCGCACCGAGAGCCGCGGGGTCCATGCCCGACAGCGGGTGACCTTCGCCGAAGAACTTCGTCCTCGCCAGCAGCTGCATGACGGGGTGTGTGAAGAGGATGAAGATGAAGACGTCGATGATGGTCGTGAGGCCCAGCGTGAACGCGAAGCCCTTCACGGTCGCGTCGGCGAGGATGTACAGCACGACAGCGGCGAGGATGTTGATCGACTTCGAGATGTAGATCGTGCGCTTCGCGCGCGACCAGCCGTCCTCGACTGCGCCCGTGATCGACTTCCCGTCTCGCAGCTCATCTCGTATTCGCTCGAAGTAGATGATGAACGAGTCCGCCGTGAAGCCGATCGACACGATCACACCCGCGACGCCGGCCAGCGACAGGCGGAAGCCCATGCGCCACGCCAGGATGCAGAGCATCACGTAGGTCAGGACACCCATGACGAGCAGGGAGGCGATGATCACGGTGCCGAGCGCCCGGTAGACGATGAGCGAGTACAGCGCCACCAGGATGAGGCCGATGAGACCCGTGATGAGCCCGATCTCGAGCTGCTGCGAACCGAGCGTCGCCGAGATCGTGTTCGAGCTGACGACCTCGAAGCTGAGCGGCAGCGCGCCGTACTTGAGCTGGTCGGCGAGCGTCTTGGCCGTTTCCTGCGTGAAGCTGCCCGTGATGCTGGGCTTGCCGTCCATGATGACGCCGTTCATCGACGGCGCCGACAGGATGTAGCCGTCGAGCACGAACGCGAACTGGTCCTGCGGCGGCTGCGCACCGTAGAGGCGCTGGCTGATCTCGCCGAAGGTCTTGGTGCCCTCGCGGTTGAAGACGAGGTTGACCGCCCAGCGGCCGTCGGTCTGCTGCAGGCCGAACGTCGCATCCGAGATCGACGAGCCGTCGAGCTCGACCGGACCGAGGAGGTACTTCGCAGACCCGGACGGGTCGCACGTGATGAGCGGCTCGTCCTTGGGGGCGTTGGCCGGGTCGTTCGTCGGGTTCGCGCAGTCGTAGGCCATGAACTCGGCCTCGAGCTTGGGCGTGATCCAGTTCGTGTCGCTGCCGTTGGTCGGCTCGACCGTGGGCGTCGCTCCGAGCGTCGGGTCCGGGGTCGGGTACGGCGTCGATTCGCCGTCTTCTCCGACGAACGTGTTCGCGGGGGCGCCCGCTACGAGCACGGCGCGCAGCTGGAGCTGCGCGGACGCCTCGATGCGTGCACGTGTCTCGTCATCGGCCTCGCCCGGGATCTGGACGACGATCTGGTTGCCGGCTTGTGTGCCGACCTCGGCCTCGCCGACGCCGGAAGCGTCGACGCGCTGGCGGATGATCGTGACCGCCTGGTTCATCTGCTCTTCGGTGGGCGCGGAGCCGTCAGGCGTCTGTGCCTGCAGGACGATCTGCGTTCCCCCCTGAAGGTCGAGCGCCAGGTCGGGGCTCCAGGAGCTCTGACCCTTGCCGTCTTCGTCAGTGAAGACGTAAACGCCCAGTGCATTGATGCCGAATAGGACGGCTGTCGTCACGACGAGCGCGATGAGCGCGCGCCAGGCGTGCCGGACAGGGGTGGATGTCGCCACGGTTATTCGCTTCTCTCGGGGGGATGGCCGCGAAGGGCCGGTCAGGCCTCGGGCTTTTTGTCTTCGTTGCCCGGCTGCGACTCGTCGCTGGCCCTGCGGGCGCGGTCGTCGCTGATCGAGGAGATGTCTCCATCGGCGACGGCCGCCTCGTACTCGGCCTCGGACTCCTCAGCTTCGATGAAGTCGTCTTCCGTGACGAATCCCTCGGTCGGGTTCACGACGCGAAGGATCGCCTGGCTGTGCACCTTGATGTCGACGCCGGGAGCGATCGACACGATCGCCGGCTGGTCGAGGTTCTCGCCGTCGTATTCGACGACGGTTCCGTACAGGCCGCCTTGCAGCAGCACCTCGGCGCCGGGAACGGTCTGGCGGGCCTTTTCTTCCTGCTCCGACTTCTGCTTCTGCATGCGGCGGCGCGAGCTCCAGAACATGAAGACGAGCAGCAGGATGAGCAGCACGATGAGGCCGTACTGCTGGAAGAAGAGACCGAATTCCATGGGGCGGGGTGCCTTTCGGGTCAGGCGTGCGCCACGGCGCCGATGCCTTGCAGGGGATGTAGGCGAGAAGCCTTCAGTGATTATAGGTCATTGAAGCCGAGGACCGCGGAGTCGCGTGGCGTGCCGAGGTGGTTATAGGCGGCGGGCGTCGCGACGCGGCCGCGCGGAGTGCGTCCCATGAAGCCGATCCGGACGAGATACGGCTCGACGACGGACTCGATGGTGTCCGGCTCTTCGCCGACGGCGACAGCCAGGGTGCTGAGGCCCACGGGCCCGCCTCCGAACCGGCCTACGAGCGCGTCGAGGACCGCGCGGTCGAGGCGATCCAGCCCCAGAGCGTCGACGTCGTAGAGGTCGAGCGCAGCGTCGACGGTCGCGGCATCCGCGGCGGCGCCGTCGCCGTGGACCACCGTGTAGTCCCGCACACGGCGCAGCAGACGGTTGGCGATACGCGGTGTTCCGCGCGAGCGGCGGGCGATCTCGGCGCGCGGGGTCGCGGGCAGCTGGATGCCGAGCATCGGCGCCGAGCGCTCGAGTACCCGCTCCAGTTCGTGGGGTTCGTAGAACTCCAGGTGCGCCGTGAAGCCGAATCGGTCGCGCAGGGGGTTGGGAAGGAGACCCGATCGCGTCGTCGCGCCGACGAGCGTGAAGGGTGCGAGATCGAGAGGGATGCTGGTGGCGCCGGCGCCCTTGCCCACCATGATGTCGATGCGGAAGTCCTCCATCGCGAGGTACAGCATCTCTTCGGCCGAACGCGCCATGCGGTGGATCTCGTCGATGAAGAGGACTTCGCCGGGAGTCAGGCTCGACAGGAGCGCCGCGAGATCGCCCGCGTGCTGGATCGCCGGTCCGCTCGACAGACGCAGGGGCCGTGCGCTCTCGTGGGCGACGATCATGGCGAGCGTCGTCTTGCCCAGCCCGGGCGGACCCGACAGCAGGATGTGGTCAGCGGGTCGCTGCTGCATGCGCGCCGCGTCGAGCAGCAGCTGAAGCTGACCGCGCACCTTCTGCTGGCCGACGAACTCCGCAAGGGACGCCGGGCGAAGGGCGCCCTCGATCGCGAGCTCGCCCTCGTCTACGGGCTCATCGGTGTCTCTCAGATCATCCACCGACGGGCTCCTTCCGTGCCGGGCCCAGGGCCGCGAGCGTGAGCCTCAGCAGAATCGGCACCGACGCGCGGTCGGTGTCACTCGCTGATTCGGCGACGGTCGCGACCGACTCGGTCGCGACGCGCTCCGACCATCCCAGGCCGACGAGGGCCTGGACGACCTGCGTGGGGATGCCCGCATCGGCGACGGCGCCCGTCGACGGGCGTGTGGCCGCGAGGGCATCGATCTTGCCGGCCAGTTGCACGACCATGAGCTTGGCGGTCTTGGGGCCGATGCCCGACACCCGTCGGAACGGCGCGTCGTCCTCGACGGCGACCGCATCCGCGATCTGCCCGACGGTCAGCGTCGACAGCACGCCGAGCGCGGACTTCGGGCCGACGCCCGTCACGCCCAGCAGCAGTCCGAAGACGGCGAGGTCTTCGCGCGTCTCGAAGCCGAAGAGCGACAGGGCGTCTTCGCGCACGATGAGCGTCGTGTGCAGCATGATCTCGGCACCGACCGCCGTGCTGCGCGCGATCTGAGGTGTCACGGCGACTGCGAAGCCGACTCCCCCGACCTCGACCACGACGGCATCGGTGTCGACGTGCACAGCGGTGCCGCGGAGCGAGGAGATCATGAGCCGAGCCTATGTGCGGATTCGGATCTATGTTCGACCGACACGCTATCGGCGGCTGACACGCTCGGCGTCTGCCCACGCGCGCTGCGCGGGGGTGAGCGGCGCCGACGTGCCCGAGACAGGTCCACCGCGCCACGCGTGGCAGAGGGCGAGCGCGAGGGCGTCGGCGGCGTCGGCGGGCTTGGGCAGCTCGTCGAGCCGGAGGATGCGGGCCACCATCGTCTGCACCTGACGCTTGTCGGCGCTGCCGTAGCCGGTGATGGCGGCCTTCACTTCGCTCGGAGTGTGTGTCGCGGCGGGCAGTCCGCGCTCCCCCGCGACCAGCAGGGCGATGCCGCTCGCCTGAGCCGTTCCCATGACGGTGTGCAGGTTCTGCTGCGCGAACACGCGCTCCACCGCGATGACAGCCGGGGAATGCCGATCGACGACGGCGCGGATGCCGGCGGCGATCGCCGCGAGCCTCGTCTCGATCGGGTCTGTGGGCGCTGAGCGCACGACTCCGACGTGCACGAGCGTGGCCGAGCGGTCGCGCGCGACGTCGACGACGCCGATACCGCACCGCGTGAGACCGGGATCGATCCCGAGGACTCGCAGTACGCCACGCGCAGAGGAAGAGGTCACCGCTCCACGCTAAGCGAGCGCGCGACCCGCACCACCGAGGCGCGCCCGGGTGGTGGCATCCGTCGGATCAGTCGTCGGATTCGAGCTCGGCCTGCACCTCGGGGCTCAGGTCGAAGTTGCTGAAGACGTTCTGCACGTCGTCGCTGTCTTCGAGTGCGTCGATCACTCGGAACACCTTGCGTGCCGTGTCGGCGTCGATCTCGACCTTGAGGTTGGGAACGAACTCGATGTCGGCCGACTCGTAGTCGATACCGGCGTCCTGAAGCGCCGTGCGGACCGTCACGAGGTCGGTCGGCTCGGTGACGACCTGGAACCCCTGCGGGTGCGGTTCGACCTCTTCGGCCCCCGCGTCGAGCACGGCGAGCATGACGTCGTCTTCGGACACGCCTTCACCGGACACGACGATGACGCCCTTGCGCGTGAAGTTGTACGCGACGCTGCCGGGATCGGCCAGGTTGCCGCCGTTGCGGCTCAGCGCCGTGCGCACCTCGGCGGCGGCGCGGTTCTTGTTGTCGGTCAGACACTCGATCATGAGCGCCACGCCGTTGGGCCCGTAGCCCTCGTACATGATCGACAGGTACTCGATGGACTCGCCGCCGATACCCGCACCGCGCTTGATGGCGCGGTCGATGTTGTCGTTGGGGACAGAGGTCTTCTTCGCCTTCTGTACCGCGTCGTACAGCGTCGGGTTGCCTGCGAGGTCAGCGCCGCCGAGCTTGGCGGCGACCTCGATGTTCTTGATGAGCTTGGCGAACGACTTGGCACGACGGGCGTCGATGACGGCCTTCTTGTGTTTGGTCGTCGCCCACTTGGAGTGGCCGGACATGCAGATGATTCTACGGGTCCCGTTGCCCGCGACTCGAAGCGGGAGGACACTCGAGGCATGGACGACCGGGCGCGCGCCCTCGAGGCGGCTCATGAAGCGGCATCCCGATTCCTCGACTCGCTCGATGAGCGGCCCGTGTGGCCGCGCGCGAGTCTCGACGACATGCTCGCCGTCTTCGGCGGCGCGCTGACGGATGAGGGTCAGGATGCCGCCGAACTCGTGACCGACCTCGCCGAGCGGGCCGACCCCGGACTCGTCGCGATTCCGGGGGGCCGATTCTTCGGCTTCGTGATCGGCGGAACCCTCCCCGCCGCCTTGGCGACCGACTGGCTCGTCTCGGCGTGGGACCAGAACGCCGGCTCGAGCACGATGACGACCGCGACCGTCGCGCTCGAGCGCATCGCGGGGCGTTGGATGTGCGAGCTGTTCAGGCTGCCCGTCGATGCGGCCGTCGGATTCGTCACAGGCGCGCAAGTGTCGAACTTCGTCTGCCTCGCCACCGCTCAGCACGCCGTTTTGCGCCGGGCCGGGTGGGATCTCACGCGTCAAGGGCTGCGCGGCGCGCCAGAGGTCCGGCTCATCGTGGGCGAACAGCGGCACGGCTCCGTCGACCGCGCTGCACGCTTCTGCGGCATCGGAGCCGATGAGCTCGTCGTGGTGCCCGCCGACCGTGAGGGGCGGATGCTGCCCGACGGGCTGTCCACGGCGCTGCAGGATGCGCGCGGCATCCCGACGATCGTGTGCCTGCAGGCGGGTGAAGTGCACACGGGGGCGTTCGACCCCTTCGCGCAGCTCGTTCCGCTCGCCCGAGCGCATGACGCGTGGGTGCACATCGATGGCGCGTTCGGCCTGTGGGCGGCTGCCTCGCCCTCCCTGCGCTCACTCACCGATGGCGTCGAAGGCGCCGACTCGTGGACGAGCGACGCACACAAGACGCTCAACGTGCCGTACGACTGCGGCATGGCGATCATCCGCGACCCCGCCGATGCGATCGCGCTGTTCCGCACGGGCGGCGACTACCTGATGTACACGAGCCTTGACCCGTGGGACGTGAATCCCGAGCTGTCGCGCCGCGCGCGCGGCGTGCCGGCGTGGGCGGCGCTGCGCAGTCTCGGTCGCCGCGGCGTCGCCGACCTCGTCGATCGGCTGCACCGCAACGCGGTGCGCCTCGAGACGGGTCTGCGACGGATGCCGCGGGTCACCGTCGTCAACGAGGTGGCGTACACCCAAGTGATGTTCCACCTCGAGCACGACGAGGCGACGCGCCGGTTGGGTGCCGCGATCCTCGCCGACGGGACGGCGGCGCTCACCGGTGCCGAGTGGGACGACCGCGCGACGCTGCGCTGCTCGATGTCGTCGTGGGCGACGACCGACGACGACATCGACAGGACGCTCGCGGCGATCGAGCGCCTCATCGAGACGGTGCCGACCGCGGCGTGAGCGTCACGCCGCTCGCACGTGTCCGAGGAAGCGCTCGTGGAAGCGGGAGTCGCCGTTCACCTCCGGGTGGAACGATGTGCCGAGCAACGCGCCCTGCTCGACGGCGACGACTCCCCCGTCGGGCAATGATGCGAGCGCGCGCACGTTCTCGCCGACATCGATCACGAGCGGTGCCCGGATGAACGTCGCGTGCACGGGCGGGCCCGTGAACCCGTCGACGGCGAGTGCGGTCTCGAACGAGTCGATCTGACTGCCGAAGGCGTTGCGGGCCACGGTGATATCGAGCCCGCCGAGGGACTGCTGACCGTCGATCGCACCCGTGATGCGG
The DNA here is from genome assembly GCF_057669765.1 of Microbacterium sp. Y832. Lineage (NCBI taxonomy): Bacteria > Bacillati > Actinomycetota > Actinomycetes > Micrococcales > Microbacteriaceae > Microbacterium > Microbacterium sp. Y832. The sequence continues at coordinate 302,834 of NZ_JBYHFM010000003.1, forward strand.
TCGGCGAGCATGATCAGGCCCGCGCACGTGCCGTACACGGGCATGCCGCCCGCGATCGCTTCGCGGAGGGGTTCGCGCAGGCCGAACGCGCGGGCGAGCTTGTCCATGACGCTGGACTCGCCGCCGGGGATCACGAGCCCGCGCACCCCGGCGAGTTCGTCGCGCCGGCGCACGCGGACGACCTCGGCGCCGAGCCCCTCCAGCACGCCGACGTGCTCGCGCACATCTCCCTGCAGCGCGAGCACCCCGACCTTCATGCGTCCTCCGTCACCAGCCCCGCTCCGCGAGGCGATGCGGAGCCGGAAGGTCGCTGACGTTGATGCCGACCATGGCTTCGCCGAGGCCCCGCGACACGTCGGCGATGACCTTCGGGTCGTCGAAGAACGTCGTCGCCCTCACGATCGCGGCGGCGCGCTCGGCCGGGTTGCCCGACTTGAAGATGCCCGAGCCGACGAACACACCGTCGGCGCCGAGCTGCATCATCATGGCGGCATCCGCGGGGGTCGCGACACCACCGGCGACGAACAGCACGACGGGCAGCCGGCCGGTCTCGGCGATCTCGGCGACGAGGTCGTACGGCGCCTGCAGCTCCTTCGCCGCGACGTACAGCTCGTCCTTGGTCATCGAGCGCAGCACATTGATCTCGCCCGAGATGGTGCGGATGTGCTTCGTCGCCTCGGAGACGTCGCCCGTTCCGGCTTCGCCCTTCGAACGGATCATGGCAGCACCCTCGTTGATGCGGCGGAGGGCCTCGCCGAGGTTCGTCGCGCCGCACACGAACGGCACGGCGAAGGGCCACTTGTCGATGTGGTTCACGTAGTCGGCGGGCGAGAGCACTTCGGACTCGTCGATGTAGTCGACGCCGAGCTCCTGAAGCACCTGCGCCTCGACGAAGTGCCCGATGCGCGCCTTGGCCATGACCGGGATCGAGACGGCGGCCTTGATGCCGTCGATCATGTCCGGATCGCTCATGCGCGACACGCCACCCTGCGCACGGATGTCGGCGGGCACGCGCTCGAGCGCCATGACGGCGACGGCGCCGGCGTCTTCGGCGATCCGCGCCTGCTCGACGTTGACGACGTCCATGATGACGCCGCCCTTCAACATGTCGGCGAGTCCGCGCTTGACGCGGTCGGTTCCGGTGGCGGCAGTCGACATCTGGTCCCCCTGGGGTAAGTGCAGCCAATCGATTGATTGACCTAGGCCAAAAGCTAGCATGTCCCCCACGTAGGATCGAGTGGTCGGAAGGGGCGGGATGGACCTCGCTATCAGCGGCGCCACGGCAGCCGAGATCGCCGACAGCGTGCGCGGTCTCGTCGAGCGGGGCGAGCTTCGCGCGGGCGATCCGCTTCCGCCGGTGCGCGCGCTCGCCGAACGTCTCGGCGTCAACCGCAACACGGCCGTCTCGGCTTACCGCCAGCTCACGCAGTCCGGAGTCCTCGAGGCGCGCGGCCGTGCCGGCACCCGCGTCGCTGACCGCTCCGTCGTCGCGCAGGAGGGCTTCGCGGTCGACAGCGTGCTGCGCGATGTCGCCACCGGGAACCCCGATCCCGACCTCATCCCCGATGTCTCCCGCGCGCTCGCCCGGGTCACCGGCCGCCCTGTGCTGTACGGAGAGCCCGTCGTCGATCCGGGCCTCGAGGCGTGGGCGCGCGCGTGGATGAGCGATGGCCTCGCGGGCCGCGAAGAGATCCACGTCACGATCACGAGCGGCGCGGCCGACGCCGTCGAACGGCTGCTCGCGCAGGCGCTCACGCGCGACGATGCCGTGGGCCTGGAAGACCCGTGCTTCCTGGCGAGCATCCACACCGTGCGCCTGGGCGGCTATCGCCCCGTGCCGATTCCCGTCGACGACGAGGGCATGACGGTCGACGGACTCCGCGCAGCCCTCGACGAGGGCGTGCGTGCGATCGTGTGCACGCCGCGGGCCCAGAACCCCACCGGGGCGAGCCTGTCGGCGCAGCGTGCGGCCCAGCTGCGCGACGTTCTGGCGCAGCATCCGTATGTGCTCGTGATCGAAGACGACCACTTCTCGATGCTGTCGCGCGCTCCGTATCACTCGCTCATCGCACCGGAGCATCGGCGTTGGGCGCTCATTCGATCGGTCTCGAAGTTTCTCGGTCCCGACATGTGCCTGGCGGTGACGGCGTCCGACGCCGAGACCGCCGAGCGCCTCGCGATGCGGCTCACCCCGGGCACGACATGGGTGAGCCACTTGCTGCAGCGGCTGACGCACGCGCTCCTCAGTGACGGTGAGGTCGCTCAGGCGATCGAACGCGCCGGCGCGCACTACGCCAAACGCAACATCGACTTCGCGCGGAGACTGGCCCGACACGGCGTTGTGACGGAACCGGGCGACGGACTCAATCTGTGGGTCGAGCTGCCTGTTCCGGCCCGCGCCGTCGTCGAGCAGCTGATGCGACGCGGCTGGCTCGCCCGGGCGGGCGACGAGTTCGCGCTCGCGGCGACCGGCCCATCGCGGCGACTGCGACTGACGGTGCACGACCTCGACGAGCAGTCCGCCGACGCGCTGGCGCGCGATGTGGTGGCATCGATCGACGCGGCACGCGTGCGGTCGGCCGCACGAGAGGTGGCATGATCGTCCCGTGAAGGTGCTCTCGATCCAGTCCGCCGTCGCCCACGGTCACGTCGGCAATTCGGCCGCGGTGTTCCCGCTGCAGCGCATCGGCGTCGATGTCCTGCCGGTGTACACCGTCAACTTCTCGAACCACACGGGCTACGGCGCGTGGCGCGGGCCGCTGATCTCTCCCGACGACGTTCGCGATGTCATCACCGGCATCGAAGAGCGCGGCGTGTTCTCGAGCATCGACGCCGTGCTGTCGGGCTACCAGGGCAGTGAGGGCATCGCCGATGTGATCATCGACGCCGTCGCGCGCGTGAAGGCGGCCAATCCGAACGCCGTGTACGCGTGCGACCCCGTCATGGGCAACGCGAAGTCCGGATGCTTCGTGGCACCGGCCATCCCCGTGCTGCTGCGCGAGCGGGTCGTGCCGGTCGCCGACATCATCACGCCCAACCAGTTCGAGCTCGGGTTCCTCACCGACTCCCACCCCGACACGATCGATTCGACCCTCGACGCGGTTGACGCGGCGCGCGCCATGGGCCCTTCGACGGTTCTCGTGACGAGCGTCGAACGCCCCGACCGCGAAGACGGCACGATCGAGATGCTCGTGGCCGACGACTCCGGCGCCTGGGTCGTGCAGACCCCGTTGCTGCCCATGAAGGCGAACGGGTCGGGCGATGTCACGGCGGCGCTGTTCACCGCCCACTACCTGCGCGAGAAGAATGCCGCGGTCGCCCTCGAGCGCACGGCATCCAGTGTCTTCGACCTGCTCTCGCTCACGCTCCAGGCGCAGGACCGCGAGCTGCGGCTCGTCGAAGCCCAGGAGTTCTACGCTCACCCGCGCATGCAGTTCACGGCGCGTCAGGTGCGCTGAGCAGAAGCTCTGCGCGGTCCCGCCCGCGCTGGGCGCCCGTCTTCTCAGTGGATGGCGGCGTCGTGCGTGTCGCGGTGACTCAGGCGTCCCACGCGTCGGCGACCGTACGGCGCACGTCGCCGAGCAGCTGCGGAAGAGCCTTGGTCCTGGCGATGATCGGGAAGAAGTTCGCATCGGAGCGCCAGCGCGGCACGATGTGCTGATGCAGGTGGCCTTCGACGCCGGCCCCGGCGACCTGACCCTGGTTCATGCCGAGGTTGAAGCCGTCGCAGCGCGACACCGAGCGCAGCACCCGCATCCCGCGCTGGGTGAGCGCGCCGATCTCGGCGACCTCTTCGGGCGTCGCCTCGTCGTACGTCGAGACGTGGCGATAGGGGCACACGAGCAGGTGGCCGGAGTTGTACGGGAACAGGTTCAGCAGCACGTACGCCGTGCGGCCGCGCGCGACGATGAGGCCGTCTTCGTCGCTCTTGTCGGGTGCGGCGCAGAAGGGACACACGTCGCGCAGCGGCTCGGGTCCGGCGTTGATGTACGCCATGCGGTGCGGCGTCCACAGTCGCTGGAACTCGTCGGGCGTGCCGGGCAGCGTCGCCGCGTCGACGAGTCGGTCCTCGCCCTCGGTCTCCGAGCCTGCCGACGCGTCGTTCACGCCAGGTCGTCCGCCGTGTTGACCAGGGCGTGCGAGTCGACGGCGGCGCGGATCCGCTGCACCGCTTCATCAATGGGCACGCCGTTCTGCTGCGTGCCGTCGCGGAATCGGAACGACACGGTGCCCGCGGAACGGTCCTGCTCCCCCACGATCAGCATGATCGGAACCTTCGCCGTGGTGTGGTTGCGGATCTTCTTCTGCATGCGATCGTCGCTGCGGTCGATCTCGGCGCGCACGCCGGCTGCCGTGAGAGACGAGACGACATCCTCGAGATAGTCGGCGAAGTCCTCGGCGACCGGGATGCCGACGACCTGCACAGGAGCGAGCCACACGGGGAACGCGCCGGCGTAGTGCTCGAGCAGAATCGCGAAGAACCGCTCGATCGAGCCGAACAGAGCGCGGTGGATCATGATCGGGCGCTTCTTCTGCCCGTCACGGTCGGTGTACTCGAGCTCGAAGCGCTCGGGCAGGTTCACATCGACCTGCACGGTGGACAGCTGCCACGTGCGGCCGATGGCATCCTTCGTCTTCAGATCGATCTTGGGGCCGTAGAACGCCGCTTCGCCCGGCACTTCGGTGACCTTGAGCCCGCTCGAGTGCGCGACGTTGCGAAGCGCCGAGGTGGAGTACTCCCAGAACTCGTCCGACCCGATCCACTTCTCTTTCTGGTCGTCGCGCATCGACAGCTCGAGCTCGAAGTCCTCGAGGCCGAAGTCGCGCAGCATCGTGATGACGAACTCGAGCACGCGGGTCGTCTCGGCTTCGAGTTGCTCGGGCGTGACGAACAGGTGCGAATCGTCCTGCGTGAAGCCGCGCACCCGCGTGAGCCCGTGCAGGGCGCCGGAGAGCTCGTTGCGGTAGACCGTGCCGTTCTCGGCGAGCCGCATCGGCAGGTCACGGTAGCTGCGCGCACGCTCCTTGAAGATCAGGATGTGCATGGGGCAGTTCATCGGCTTCAGGTAGTAGTCGATGCCCGCTTTGGTGATCTCGCCCGCGGCATCCCGCTCTTCGTCGAGGTGGATGGGCGGGAACATGCCCTCCTTGTACGTGACGAGGTGGTTGGACTGCAGGAAGAGGTCCTGCTTCGAGATGTGCGGGGTGTACACGTAGGTGTACCCGCCCTCGATGTGGCGGCGACGCGCGTGCTGCTCCATCTCGCCGCGCACGATGCCGCCGCGCGGGTGCCATACCGACAGACCCGACCCGATCTCATCCGGGAAAGAGAAGAGGTCGAGCTCCCGGCCGAGGCGACGGTGATCGCGCTTGGCGGCCTCTTCCAGACGGTGCTGGTAGGCGCGCAGTTCGTCTTTGGTGGGCCAGGCGGTGCCGTAGATGCGCTGCAGCTGCGGGTTCTTCTCGCTGCCGCGCCAATAGGCCGCGGCGATGCGGGTGAGGTCCCAGCCGTTGCCGATCATGCGGGTGCTCGGCAGGTGCGGTCCGCGGCAGAGGTCCTTCCAGACGACCTCGCCGTCGCGGTTGACATTGTCATAGATCGTGAGCTCGCCCGCCCCGACCTCGACCGAGGCGCCCTCGACGGCTCCGGTTGTCGAAGAGCTGCTCTTCAGGCCGATCAGTTCGAGCTTGAACGGCTCGTCGGCGAGCTCGGCCCGAGCCTCGTCGTCGGTGACGACACGGCGGGTGAACCGCTGCCCCTCGCGCACGATGCGCTGCATCTCTTTGCTGATGGCCTTGACGTCTTCGGGGGTGAACGGCTCATCGACGCCGAAGTCGTAATAGAACCCGTCGGTGATGGGCGGTCCGATGCCGAGGTTCGCCTGCGGGTGCAGACGCTGCACGGCCTGCGCGAGCACGTGTGCCGTCGAGTGGCGCAGGATCGCGAGTCCGTCGGGGCTCTCGATCGTGACGGGCTCGACCTCGTCGGTCTCGTCCACCACGGTGGCGAGGTCTTTCAGCTCGCCGTTGACGCGCAGAGCGACGACGGAACGATCGGGGAACAGGGCGAAACCATCGGCGGGGTAAACCACGTCGGACGGTGCGGCAGCGTCAGTCACTAGTAACTCCAGAAGAGGGCGTGCGTAAAGGCTACCGGCCCGGGCGGGTGGATTCCGCGCAGCCGGCAGCTCAGCCCCCGGAGCTCAGTTGCAGAGCTCGCTCATCGCCTGGCCGGCGATGGCGACCTCCTTCGACACACTCTGCAGTTCGGTGACCCGGTCGGCGATCGCCGTCGGGTCTCCGTCGGGTGCGTCCTCGAAGATGCGGGCGAAGTCGCCCACCTTGTTCGCCAACGCGTTGAGGGTGCGGCGCACGTCGGCGTTGCCGAGAGATTCCGCGGTCTCACCGAGGTTCACGTGCAGGTCGAGGAGTTGCTCGGCGACGACCGAGAAGTTGCCCGCCGTGACCTCGGTCGTGATGTCCGACAGCCCGGACTGTGCGGACTCGACCGATGTCGCTGCCTGCGAACACGCGTCGGCGACGGATTGGTCGTCTGGCCCCCCAGGGCCGCCCGCGACACCCGAGCACCCCGTGAGTGCGACGAGCCCGAATGCCGCCGCAACCGCGACGACGGACGGCTTGGTGATGGTCCGCAAAATCCCTACCCCCTGTGCCGTCGCTTGGGGTCGACGGACTCGGTGTCATGACGGCGGCTTTTGGCGCAGCCGCTGTGCGAGCCTAACGGCTCAGCCTTGATGCGACAGGCGGCGGTCGGTGTCTGCGCACGGCACCGGTGGGGCTGATGGCGATGTCGTCAACGTTCATGCTCCGCGACTAGCCGATCACAGAGACCGACGTTCTCCGCTGTTTCCTGGGGCGTGATCGCCCAATGCTGGGTGCTTGACACTGTCGCCGACGAGCTTGCCGAAGCCGCCTCTTGCCCGGCGACGATGATGGTCATGATGTCGATCTCGTTGTGTCTCGCTGACATGCGGTCGCCCCCACGGAACGACGGGTTGTGATGGTTGCGTGGGAGCCGGGACATCCGCGGACCGTGTTCGCGTGGCGTCCATCCGTGACGCGCCGGGCGAAGTTGGTACGGTCGCAGGCATGACGGATACCTTCGCGCTACTGACAGTCGCCAACATCGCGGCGTCACTGCTCGGGCTGATCATCGGCTTGCTGCTGCTTTACCTCGTGATCCGCCTAGCGGTCACTCATGGGATGCTCTCCTACTCGCGTCGCATTGACGACGAACGAGGGCGGTCGCCACGGCATATTGGTTGAGTCATCCGGGTGAGGCTCTTGAAGTGACCCCCACAATTCGGTGTTGGCCATTCGGGTGACGATGCTGTCGCTTCGCGCCCACCACGGAGGCCCTGAGAGCATCTGAGGCACAGGCTCACCGGCGGGGTCGTCCTCCCGCGGAGACGAGGTTCGTCGGCGCCGACTGCGGTCTCCTTGATCGGTTGCTGCGCCGTCTCGCGCGCGCTCATCTCAACCGATGCCCCACGTGAATCCCACGCAGAGAGTTGGATCGGACCTGGAAACCAGAAAACCCCCGGTAAGCCGGGGGTTCTTGTCTGTGCGCGATACTGGGATCGAACCAGTGACCTCTTCCGTGTCAGGGAAGCGCGCTACCGCTGCGCCAATCGCGCCCGTAAGGGCTATTAAGTTATGCAGGCGAGGTGGCGACGGGATTCGAACCCGTGTAAACGGCTTTGCAGGCCGGTGCCTAGCCGCTCGGCCACGCCACCGTGTGGTTTGACCCCACGTGCCGTGGTTCCCCGAAGGGAACCTCTGCACTCGAGCGGATGACGAGACTCGAACTCGCGACCCCAACCTTGGCAAGGTTGTGCGCTACCAACTGCGCTACATCCGCGTTCCCGGTTTGCCCCGGGCACTTGAGCAACTTTAGCCCATGAATTCTGACTCGCCAAACCGGTGACACCCCGAGCGTGTCGCGCCCGGCCCGTTCGCTCACACCCCCCGGTATCCGGTAGCATCGAGTCTCGGCCCTGAATGGGCCATGGGCGATTGGCGCAGTTGGTAGCGCGCTTCCTTCACACGGAAGAGGTCATCAGTTCGAGTCTGGTATCGCCCACCATCAGACCCCCGGAGATTTCGATCTTCCGGGGGTCTTCGGTTTTCGGTCCCGCACCGGTCGGCAACCCGCCCGGCGCGGCATCGAGCGCCCGACTGAGGTCCGTCCACGGTCACCGTGCGAGGCTGGAGCGGTGAGCAGAACGAAAGACCGCACTCGGCAGTCCAGTGCGGCAGCACTCTGCTGGTCACCCCTCGTGAATCCCGTGGGCGATCGCCGGCCGCGGCGTGACGGACGTCTCGACGGACGCCGCGTGACCGGGGCCGCCACAACTGCGAATCCTCTTGGTCGCTGACGGTCACGTGCCGATAGGTTCGGTACATGGGCTCCGAGCACAACCCGCTGTTACCCGCTTCGTATGACGTCGCGTGGTCGGTCATCGCGATCGCGGTGACCGTCTTCACGATCGTCGGGTTGGTGCTCTTGGCGCGCGCTGCCTCTCGCCTCACGGCGACGCAGGCGGTCGTCTGGACAGTCGTGATCCTGTTCGTCCCCGTGCTGGGCTCGCTCAGCTGGATCACCGTGGGCCGTCGCGCGCTGTCGCGGGCCGACGACGAGTCCCGGGACGGTCAGCGGATAGCCAGCTGACCTGGCGCAGTCACCTTCAGTCGCCCCTGTGGCCCTCTGAACGCCGCCTATGGTCAGTCAGCCGACACTCCAGCCGTAGCGCTGCTGCAGCGCTCGCGCGACGACGGCGAAACGATTGAGATCGAGTGCGGATGCCTCGCGGCGCAGGCCCGACGCATGCACGCTGTACAGCTGGTCGATGTCGATCCACGACGGGCGGCCCTGCGAATCCCACGGGCCCGAGCCGATCGGAAGATAGTCGCGGTCGCCGTCGCGCCCTTTGCTCGTGAGGCGCACGGCATAGACCCGATCGGCGTTCTGGCGACCGATGACGAGCACGGGCCGGTCCTTGCCGCGACCGTCGTTCTCGGCGTACGGCACCCAGGTCCAGACGATCTCGCCGGCGTCGGGATCACCGTCCATCGCAGGGGCGTACGTGATGCGCAGCTTCGACGCCGGAGGGGGCACGACCTCGATCGTCGCGGTCGAACCTGCGGGGCCACGCGATTCCGCGCCCCCCGACGCCGAAGACCCCGACGCAGCGACGCGCGACGGGGTCTTCGTCGAGGTGATCGTGCGCAGAAGTCGAGACAGGGTGCCGAGGATGCCGGAGCGCGGAGCCATCCGCCCACCCTACTTCTGCGGGTTCGTCACACCCGTGCTTCGAGCAGGTAGCCCTCCTCGCCGTGCACGACGGTGTCCACACCGGCGAGTTCGTCTTCGTCCTTCACGCGGAAACCGATCGTCTTCTCGATCGCGAAGCCCAGGATGAAGGCCACGACGAGCGAGTACAGCAGCACGCCGATGACGGCGATGACCTGGACGATCAGCTGCTCGAACCCACCGCCGACGAGCAGACCCGTCTCGGTGGCGAAGAAGCCCAGGAACACGGTGCCGATCAGACCGCCGGCAAGGTGGATGCCCACGACGTCGAGCGAGTCGTCGAAGCCGACGCGGAACTTCAGCTCGATAGCGAAGGCGCAGGCGACGCCGGTGATCGCACCGAGCAGCAAGGCCCAACCGGGTGTGAGGTTCGCGCAGGCCGGGGTGATCGCGACGAGTCCTGCCACGGCGCCCGATGCGGCTCCGACCGAGGTGGGCTTGCCGTCTTTGAGCTTCTCGACGACGATCCAGCCGATGACCGACGCGGCTGTCGCACCGAGGGTGTTGATCGCGATGAGTCCGACGCCGCCCATGTCTTCTGAGAGCCATTCGGCACCGGCGTTGAAGCCGAACCAGCCGAACCACAGCAGCGCGGCACCCAGCAGCGTGAGTGGGACGTTGTGGGGCTTGAGGATGCCCTTCTGGAACCCGATGCGCTTGCCGAGCACGAGGGCGAGGGCAAGAGCCGCGGCGCCCGCGTTGATGTGCACGGCGGTGCCACCGGCGTAGTCGATGACGGCGACGCCGCTGTCTGCGCCGAAGAGGGTCGTGCCGAGCTCGTGCACCCAGCCGCCGCCCCACACCCACGCCGCGACGGGAAAGTACACGAGCGTCGCGAACAGGCCCGCGAAGATCATCCACGAGCCGAACTTGGCCCGGTCGGCGATCGCGCCCGAGATGAGCGCGACCGTGATGATCGCGAACGTTCCGCTGTACGCGACCCCCAGGAGGCCCACGTTGGCGTCCTCCCCCGACGCGAGTCCGTTCAGCGCGAAATCGCTGAACGGGTTGCCGGCGAAGGCCGTGGGCGAGTCGACGGCACTCATGTTGAACCCGAACAGGATCCACAGGACGCCCACGAGACCGATGGCACCGAAGCTCATCATCATCATGCTGACGACGCTCTTGGCTTTGACGAGTCCTCCATAGAAGAACGCCACTCCCGGCGTCATGAGAAGGACGAAGGCGGTCGCAGTGACGGCCCACGCGATGTTGCCGGGTGCATCCATGGTGTTACCTCGCATCAGTCGGGTGACGAAGAGGCGAGGCGATCGCGACGTCGGGATCGCCTCGCACTGACGTCAGTGTGACCAGTGCGCGTTTCCGGCGACGTGCGTCGCGCGTTTCGCGTCGGTTACAGCGACCGCGCGCGTGTGAACATCACGTTTCGCGTCAGGCGAGCGTCGAGGCGACGAGGCGCGAGATGGCGCGCAGGTACTTCTTGCGGTACCCGCCCGCGAGCATCTCGTCGGGGAAGACGAGGTCGAGGGAGACCCCCGTCGCCCGGATCGGAAGCTGCGCGTCGTAGACGCGGTCGATGAAGGCGACGAAGCGCAGCGCCGAAGACTGATCGGTGAAAGGCGCGACATCGCGCAGCCCGATCGTCGAGACGCCGTCGATGAGGCGGATGTACCGCGACGGATGCACCCGAGCCAGGTGCGAGACGAGCTCTTCGAAGCTGTCGTCCGCGGCGACACCCTGCGTCGCGGCGTCGGCGATCGCCGCCTCGTACTGTGCATCGCTCATCACGGCGGCGTGTCCGTCGAGGGCACGCTGGCGGAAGTCGACGCCGTCGATGCGCAGCGTGTCGAAGCTCGCGGCCATCGCGTGGATCTCGCGCAGGAAGTCCTGCGCCGCGAAGCGGCCCTCACCGAGCGCATTGGGCGGAGTGTTCGACGTCGCCGCGAGGCGCGTGCCCGACGAGACGAGCTCGCCCAACAGCCGCGTCATCACCATCGTGTCGCCCGGATCGTCGAGTTCGAACTCGTCGATGCAGAGCAGATCGGCGCCTCGGAACAGCTCGACGGTGTTCTGGTAGCCGATCGCGCCGACGAGCGCCGTGTACTCGATGAACGAGCCGAAGTACTTCCGGCGGGCCGGAAGGGCGTGATAGACGGATGCCAGCAGGTGGGTTTTTCCGACACCGAAGCCGCCATCGAGGTAGACGCCCGGCTTGAGCGCCGGTGGGCGCTTCGCGCGGCGGAACAAGCCGCCCTTCGCGCCGGGCGCGCCCATGCCCGAGAACGACATCAGGCGGTCCTTGGCCTCTTGCTGCGAGGGATAGGCGGCGTCCGTGCGGTACGTGTCGAACGTCGCGTCGGCGAACTGCGGCGGCGGCACGAGCGCTGCGACCATCTCGGCGCCGCTCAGCTGCGGAGATCGTTCGGTGAGGCGGACGATCCCGGTGGCGGGCGTGGTCATGCGGATCCTCGTGAGGTGTGACGGGCGGATGCACTCCCCCGCCCGGGAATCTATAGGGTCGAAGGGCGGTTCAACCCTACGCCGTCCCTTCCGCGATTCCCGACCCCGAGGAGCTCCGTGGCCGTCGAGTTCGACACGTCATCGCCCAAGTTCGCCGAGTACGCCGCGCCCGGGCGGCTGGTGAGCGGCGACTGGCTCGAGGAGCGACTGGGTCTTCCGGGGCTCGTCGTCGTCGAGTCCGACGAAGACGTGCTGCTCTACGAGACGGGTCACATCCCCGGCGCCGTCAAGATCGACTGGCACACCGAGCTCAATGATCCGGTCGTGCGCGACTACATCGACGGAGCGGGCTTCGCCGATCTGCTCAGCCGCAAGGGCATCTCGCGCGAGGACACGGTCGTCATTTACGGCGACAAGAACAACTGGTGGGCCGCCTACGCGCTGTGGGTGTTCTCGCTCTTCGGTCACGAGGACGTGCGGCTGCTCGACGGCGGGCGCGATCGATGGATCGCCGAAGGGCGCCCGCTGACGACCGAGGCTCCGGCCCGCGCGACCACCGACTACCCCGTCGTCGAACGCGACGACACAGCGCTTCGTGCGTATAAGGACGACGTCCTCGCCCACTTCGGCCACCCGCTGATCGACGTGCGCTCCCCCGAGGAGTACGACGGCACGCGCACGACGGCGCCCGCGTACCCCGAAGAGGGTGCTCTGCGCGCCGGTCACATCCCGTCCGCGCAGAGCGTGCCGTGGGGTCGCGCCGTCGCCGAGGACGGTGGCTTCCGCCCGCGCGCGGAACTCGACGCGATCTACCGTGACGAGGCTGGCCTCACCGACGGTGAGCCCATCGTGGCGTACTGCCGCATCGGCGAGCGCTCGAGCCACACGTGGTTCGTGCTCAAGCATCTGCTCGGCTTCGACGACGTGCGCAACTACGACGGCTCGTGGACCGAATGGGGCAGCGCCGTCCGCGTGCCGATCGTGACCGGCTCCGAGCCGGGTGAGGCTCCCGCCCCGCGATGAGCGATCAGATGCTGCCTGCCACCCTCGCCGAGATCCGCGACGAGTTCCTCGAGCTGCCCGAATCCGACCGCCTGCAGCTGCTGCTGGAGTTCTCGTACGAGCTGCCGCCCGTGCCCGAGAAGTACGAAGGGCATCCCGAGCTCCAGGAGCGCGTCGCGGAGTGCCAGTCCCCCGTGTACATCGTCGTCGACGTCGATGACGACGACATCGTCGCGATGCATGCGACCGCGCCGCCCGAAGCTCCCACGACGCGCGGCTTCGCCAGCATCCTGGCGCAGGGCATCACGGGCCTGAGCGCCGACGAGGTGCTCGCGATCCCCGAGGACTACCCGCAGAGCATCGGCCTGACCCGCGCCGTCTCACCGCTGCGCATCGCCGGCATGACGGGCATGCTGCTGCGCTCGAAGCGCCAGGTGCGCGCCAAGCGCGCGGCCGGCTGAGCCGCCGTCAGCCGTCGCTCTCGACCGAGAGGCCCTGCGCTGCGAGCCACGTCCGGATGCGCGTGCTCCACCGCTCCTGGTCGTAGTTCCACAGCTTCGTGTGCCGCGCGACCTCGAAAACCTCGAGCTCGACGAGGTCGGGCCGCGCGACGAGCAGATCGTGCGAGGCATCCGAGGGCACGAAGCCATCGTCGTCGGAATGCAGGATGAGGATCGGATGCCGCAGCTCGGCGGCGCGCGCGATGACATCCAGCCGGTCGAACGGGATCGCCGACCCCCTGCGCGTGGCGGGCGTCGCCCACCCGTGTCGCAGAGCTTGCAGCGCGAGGCCCGCCACGGCGGGCGGAATGCGCTGAAGCTCCGCCTGATAGTTCAGGACGACGCGCCAGTCGATGACCGGCGACTCGAGGATCAGTCCCGCGATGATGTCGCGATGGGCCGAACTGAGCTCTGCCTGCAGCGCGACCGCGCCGCCCATCGACCACCCCATCAGGATGACGCGCTTCGCGCCGCGACCCCGCGCGAAGCCGATCGCGTCGTCGATGTCGCTCCACTCGGTCGCGCCGAGCGTGTAGGTGCCGCTGCGGCTGCGGGGCGCTTCGCCGTCGTTGCGGTACGACACCACGAGGCTCGTGATGCCGAGAGCGTGGAAGACGGGGACCGCGCGTAGGCACTCCGACCGGGTCGTGCCGCGACCGTGGATCTGCACGACCCACACGTCGCCGCCTCCGCTGGGGAACAGCCATGCCGGGCAGGGTCCGACCGTCGAGCCGATGAGTTCCGGCGTGAACGGCAGGTGCAGCTCTTCGGGGCGCTCGTAGTACCAGCCGCTGAAAGCCGCGTCGGCGGGCACCGTGGTGTCGGAGCCGACGTGGGTGAGCAGTTTTCGGGTCACGCTCGTGTCATCCTCGGACAGCACCGAGCCGAGCTTCACGTACCCCGACGGGTCGGCCGGGAAGAGTCCGTAGCGACCGGGCAGCACCGTGTCGGCCGTTCGCTCGAGCGTGACGGTCTGAGCAGCCGTGTCGAGGGCCAGGATCCGCGTGTCGGTCACGCGGGCTGCGGGGGTGACGACGAGGCGCGCGACGCGGGCTGCCGCGGCCACCAGCATGGCCATGGCTCCCGCTGCGGCCGTCGACACGAACAGCAGTCCGACGCGGACGCCGGGGAGGTACCGAGGGGATGCGCCGCGGTTAGCGGCGCGCCTGTGAGCGCGCATCGAGGCCTCACTCTAGTCTGTCCGCGTGGCAGACCAGCGTCCTCCCGCGTCCACCTCGTCGTTCGCCCACGCGGCCGACGAGGTGCGCGACACCCGATTCCGGGATGACTTGTCGGTGCGCGAGATTCCCGCGCCGACAGGTCTCGCTCCCGACGCCATCGCCCTCGCCGGCGATGTGCGACCCGAGCCCGGCGCCGAGGATTCGCCCTTCGGCACGGGGCGCTTCATCCTGCTGCACGACCCCGACGAGCCCGCGCCGTGGAACGGCCCGTGGCGGATCGTCTGCTTCGCGCAGGCCCCGCTCGAACGCGACATCGGGGTCGATCCGATGCTCGCCGACGTCGCGTGGGCATGGCTCACCGACGCGCTCGCGTCGCGGCATGCCGGCTTCCACTCGGAATCCGGCACGGCCACCACGACCCTCTCGAAGGGCTTCGGCTCGCTCGCGGCCGAGGGAGAGGGCGCACAGATCGAGCTGCGCGCCTCGTGGTCGCCGGAAGGCCCCCTCGGTCCGCACATCGAGGCATGGGCCGAACTCACCTGCATGCTCGCCGGGCTGCCGCCCGGATCGGAAGGAATCGCGATGCTCGCAAATCGCCGGTCAACACGTGACTGAGTATGTCGTCATCGAGGAGGCCGCCGGTCTGTCCCGCGCCCTCGACACCCTCGCCGCAGGGACAGGCCCGGTCGCCGTCGATGTGGAACGCGCCTCAGGGTTCCGCTACTCGCAACGCGCCTACCTCGTACAGGTGTTCCGCCGTGACGCGGGCGTGTTCCTCTTCGACCCGCCGGCGATCGGCGACCTCACACCCCTGCAGGAGGTCATCGGCGGCGAGGAGTGGATTCTGCACGCCGCGAGTCAGGACCTGCCGTCTCTGCGTGAGGCCGGGCTCGAGCCCGCGCGACTGTTCGACACCGAGCTGGCTGCCCGCCTGCTCGGTCACGAACGGGTGGGGCTCGGCGCTCTCGTCGAGGACACGCTCGGGATCACGCTCGCGAAAGCGCACTCCGCCGCCGACTGGTCGACACGGCCGCTCCCCCAATCCTGGCTCGAGTACGCCGCCCTCGATGTCGAGCACCTCGTGGATGTGCGCGACGTGCTCGTCGACGAGCTCGTCGCACAGAACAAGACCGAGATCGCCGCCGAGGAGTTCCAGGCGACGCTCGAGCGCACGCCGAAGCCGCCGCGCGAAGAACGGTGGCGTCGCCTGAGCGGCCTCCACACCGTGCGCGGGCGCCGCAACCTCGCCGTCGCGCGCGCCCTGTGGACCGCACGTGAGGAGTTCGCCCGCGACGAGGATGTCTCTCCGGGCCGTCTCGTGCCCGATCGAGCGCTCGTGGCCGCTGTCCTCGCCGAGCCCGACAGCAAGCAGGCGCTCGCCCGCGTCAAGGAGTTCACCGGTCGCGCGAGCCGCTCGCAGCTCGATCGCTGGTGGGCTGCGATCGAAGAGGGGCGCACGACGACAGACTTGCCGCTCGAGCGCGCTCGTGGCGGCGACTCGCTGCCGCCGCCGCGCGCGTGGTCCGATCGCAACCCCGAAGCGGATGCACGGCTCAAGGCGGTGCGCCCGATTCTCGAAGCGCGCGCCGAAGAGCTGAACATGCCGATGGAGAATCTGCTGACGCCGGATACGCTGCGCCGGATAGCGTGGTCCCCGCCGCAGGAGTGGAATGCGGCATCCATCGCGACAGCGCTCGAGGCGCTCGGCGCCCGCCGCTGGCAGATTGAGGAAACTGCACAGCGGATCGCGGATGCTTTTGTGGGTTCCGTGCAACCGGGCTCGTCAGGCTCGGACGCGGCTTCGTAGATTCTCCCCACCCGTTTGCCCGCGGGAGCGGGCCGGTTCGTAGGCTGAACTCATCCGACACTCTCTTGGAGGCTTCAGTGGCCGAGATCTCAGACGTCTTCTTCGTCGACGGAATGCGCACCCCCTTCGGGCGCGCCGGCGAGAAGGGCATGTACTGGAACACTCGTTCCGATGACCTCGCCGTAAAGGCGACGATCGGACTCATGGAACGCAACCCGAGCGTTCCCGCGGACCGCGTCGATGACGTCGCCATCGCCGCGACATCGCAGACCGGAGACCAGGGGCTCACGCTCGGCCGGTCGGTCGCGATCCTCGCGGGACTGCCGCAGACCGTCCCCGGATTCGCGATCGATCGCATGTGCGCGGGCGCTATGACGAGTGTCACGACGATGGCGGGCTCGATCGGCGTCGGCATGTATGACATCGCTCTCGCGGGCGGTGTCGAGCACATGGGGCATCACCCGATCGGCACGAACGCCGACCCGAACCCGCGGTTCGTGGCCGAGAAGATGGTCGACCCGGGCGCGCTCAACATGGGCGTCACCGCCGAGCGCATCTTCGACCGGTTCCCGCAGCTGACGAAGGAGCGCTCTGACCGCTTCGGCATGCTCAGCCAGCACAAGGTGCAAGCCGCCTACGACGCCGGCAAGATCCAGCCGGATCTCGTCTCGGTGGCCGTCAAAGACGCAGACGGCGCCTGGGCGCTCGCGACCGAAGACGAAGGCCGTCGCCCGCAGACCACGATGGACGACCTCGCGGCCCTCAAGACGCCGTTCCGCCCCCACGGGCGCGTGACGGCGGGAACGTCGTCGCCGCTCACCGACGGCGCGACGATGTCGCTGCTGGCCGGAGGGCGGGCCGTCAAGGAGCTCGGTCTCTCCCCCAAGATGCGGCTCGTGTCCTTCGCCTTCGCCGGCGTGCAGCCCGAGATCATGGGCATCGGGCCGATTCCCTCGACCGAGAAGGCGCTCAAGAAGGCCGGCCTCACGATCGGCGACATCGGCCTGTTCGAGTTGAACGAGGCGTTCGCCGTCCAGGTCATCTCACTGCTCGACCACTTCGGCATCGCCGACGACGATCCCCGCGTCAACCCGTGGGGCGGCGCGATCGCGTTCGGCCACCCGCTTGCCGCATCCGGTGTGCGCCTCATGATCCAGCTCGCGGCGCAGTTCGCCGAGCGTCCTGACGTGCGCTACGGCCTCACCGCGATGTGCGTCGGCCTCGGACAGGGCGGTTCGGTCATCTGGGAGAACCCCCACTACGACGGCAAGAAGCGAAAGTAAGGGTACGGACGAATGACGAACTACGACGACATCGACTTCTCTCCCATCCAGGCCCTCGCCGGCGACGAAGTGATCACACACTCCCGCGTGCGGGACGTGCTCCTGCCCTCGGGCAAGACGCTCGCGCTCATCACGCTCGACAACGGGCGCGACCACACACGGCCGAACACCCTGGGCCCGGCGACGCTGACCGAACTCGGTGAGACGCTGGCCTCGCTGAAGGCGCGGGCGACCGCGGGCGAGATCCAGGCCGTGGGCATCACGGGCAAGCAGTACATCCTCGCCGCCGGCGCCGACCTGTCCGACATCTCGAAGCTCGGATCGAAAGAGAACGCGAAGCTCATCGCGCAGCTCGGGCACAAGGTGTTCGGCTCCCTCGCCGAGCTCGGCGTCCCCTCGTTCGCGTTCGTCAATGGGCTCGCCCTCGGCGGCGGCCTCGAGATCGCCCTGAACGCGACATACCGCACGGTGGATTCCTCGGCGGCGGCGATCGCGCTGCCCGAGGTCTTCCTCGGCATCATCCCGGGGTGGGGCGGCGCGTACCTGCTGCCCAATCTCATCGGCATCGAGAACGCCCTCGAGGTCGTCATCTCGAACCCGCTCAAGCAGAACCGCATGCTCAAGCCGACGCAGGCCTTCGACCTGGGCATCATGGACGCGATCTTCCCCGCGGGCAACTACCTCGAGGACTCGCTGCGGTGGGCCGACGGCGTGCTCTCGGGCACCATCAAGGTCGACCGCAAGAACGAGCCGGGCAAGATCGAGCGACTGACGAAGTGGCCGATCGCGATCAAGATGGCGCGCGGCATGCTCGAGTCCAAGATCGGCACCGTCCCCCGCTCCCCCTACGTCGCGCTGGACCTGCTCGACAAGGCCAGGAGCGGCACGAAGGCCGAGGGATTCGCGCGTGAGGACGACGCACTGGCAGAGCTCGTGACGGGCGATCAGTTCGCGGCATCCATGTACGCCTTCGACCTCGTGCAGAAGCGCGCCAAGCGCCCCGTCGGCGCTCCGGACAAGGCGCTCGCCAAACCCGTGACCAAGGTCGGCATCGTCGGCGCCGGGCTCATGGCATCGCAATTCGCGCTGCTGTTCGTGCGCAAGCTGCAGGTGCCGGTGCTCATCACCGACCTCGACCAGGCGCGCGTCGACAAGGGAATCGCGTACATCCACGACGAGATTGCGAAGCTCGAGACCAAGGGCCGTCTCGACGGCGACGCCGCCAACCGGCTGCGCGCCCTCGTCACGGGCACCGTCGACAAGAGCCAGTACGCCGACTGCGACTTCGTCATCGAGGCCGTCTTCGAAGAGGTCGGCGTCAAGCAGGCCGTCTTCGGCGAGCTCGAGGGCATCGTCGCCGAAGACGCCATCCTCGCAACGAACACGTCGTCGCTGTCGGTCCAAGAGATCGGCGCCAAGCTCACGCACCCCGAGCGTCTCGTCGGCTTCCACTTCTTCAACCCGGTCGCCGTCATGCCGCTCATCGAGATCGTCAAGACGCCTCAGACCTCGGATGCCGCTCTCTCGACCGCGTTCGTCGTGGCACGTGGGCTCGGCAAGAACGCCGTGCTCACCGCCGACGCGCCCGGGTTCGTCGTCAACCGGCTCTTGGCGAAGGTCATGGGCGAAGCCGCGCGGGCCGTCTACGAAGGCACGCCCGTCGCCGACGTCGAGAAGGCCTTCGGCCCGCTCGGACTGCCGATGGGCCCCTTCCAGCTGATCGATCTCGTGGGATGGAAGGTCGCCGCGCACGTGCAGGACACGATGGTGCGTGCGTTCCCCGACCGGTTCTACGCGAACGAGAACTTCCACGCACTGGCAGAGCTCCCCGCCGTCGTCGAAAAAGACAAGGGCGGTCGCGTCACAGGGTTCACCAAGGCCGCAGAGAAGACGATCAAGGGCCACGTCGGGTCGTCGCCCGCGTCGGCCCTCACGATCCTGCGCCGTGTGCAGGACGGCCTCGCACAGGAGATGAAGATCATGCTCGACGAGGGTGTGGTGCCCGAGGTCGAGGACATCGACCTGTGCCTCATCCTCGGGGCCGGCTGGCCGTTCATCGACGGCGGCGCGTCGCCGTACCTCGATCGCGAGGGGGCGTCGGAGCGCGTCTTCGGTGACACGTTCCACCACCCGCCCATCCGCGGCGTGAGCGCCTGACAGCACGTCAACGGCGGCCCCGGGCTTCGGCTCGGGGCCGCTGCCGTATGCGCATCAGGCGCGGTGCGAACGCTGCCAGTCGGTGAGCGTCGGGATCTCGGACGTCGCCGGACGAGCGACGGGGATACGGGTGCCGAGCACCTGAGCCACGATGTCGTGCGCGATCTTGGCGGGCGTCAGCCCGGCATCCTCGAAGATCTGCTCGCGTGAGGCGTGGTCGATGAACTCTGCGGGAAGCCCCAGCTCATCGACCGCCGTATCGACGCCCGCTTCGCGCAGCACCTGGCGCACGCGCGTGCCGATCCCGCCGACGCGGATGCCGTCTTCGATCGTGATGACGAGGCGGTGGGATGCCGCCAGCTCGATGATCGACGGCTGCACCGGCACGACCCACCGCGGGTCGACGACGGTCGCGCCGATCCCCTGCGCGCGAAGGCGCTCGGCGACATCGACAGCGAGGTGAGCCATGGGGCCGATGCCGACGATGAGCACGTCCTGTGCGCCGTCGCGGGCGAGAACGTCGACACCGTCGGGCAGTCGCTCGAGGGCGGGCAGTTCAGGGCTCACCGAGCCCTTGGGGTAGCGGATGACGGTGGGGGCGTCGTCGACGGCGACGGCTTCGCGCAACTCTTCGCGCAGGCGGGCTTCGTCGCGCGGAGCGGCGATGCGGACGTTCGGCACGATCTGCAGCATCGCCAGATCCCAGATGCCGTGGTGGCTCGGCCCGTCGGGGCCCGTCACGCCGGCCCGGTCGAGCACGAACGTCACCCCCGCCTTGTGCAGTGCGACATCCATCAGCACCTGGTCGAAGGCGCGGTTCACGAACGTCGCGTAGATCGCGACGACCGGGTGCAGCCCGCCATAGGCGAGACCTGCCGCCGAGGCGACGGCATGCTGCTCGGCGATGCCGACGTCGTACACGCGGTCGGGAAAGCGCTGCGCGAAGGGCAGCAGGCCGGTCGGGCGCAGCATCGCCGCCGTGATCCCGATCAGTTCGTCGTGCTCTTCGCCGAGCGCAACGAGCTCGTCGGCGAACACGTCGGTCCAGCCGAGACTCGACGCGGACCCGACCGGTCGCCCCGAGACGGGGTCGATGCGGCCCACGGCGTGGAACTGGTCGGCTTCGTCGTCGCGCGCGGGCTGGTACCCGCGACCCTTCTCGGTGATCGCGTGCACGATGACGGGTGCGCCGTAGGACTTCGCCAGCTCGAGGGTCTCGATGAGCGTCTCGAGGTCGTGCCCGTCGACAGGACCGAGGTACTTGATGTCGAGGTTCGAGTACAGCTCGGTGTTGTTCGTGAAGCGCGAGAGGAACCCGTGAGTTCCGCCGCGCACACCGCGGTAGAGCGCGCGCGCGGCGGGTCCGAGCTTGCGGAAGAGCGTCGCCGAGCCCTCGTGCAGCTGCCGATAGGTCTCGGCGGTGCGCACGCGGTTGAGGTACCGCGCCATTCCGCCGATCGTCGGCGCGTAGGAGCGGCCGTTGTCGTTGACGATGATGACGAGATTGCGGTCGTTGTCATCCGAGATGTTGTTGAGGGCTTCCCACGTCATGCCGCCGGTGAGGGCGCCGTCGCCGACGACGGCGACGACATGCCGGTCGTCATGCCCCGTGCGTGTGAGCGCGCGCGAGAGGCCGTCGGCCCAGCTCAGCGAACTGGAAGCGTGCGAGGACTCCACGACGTCATGAGAGCTCTCGGACCGCTGCGGGTAGCCCGCGAGTCCGCCACGCGTGCGCAGCTGAGAGAAGTCCTGGCGGCCCGTGAGCAGCTTGTGCACGTAGGACTGATGCCCCGTGTCGAAGATGACGGGATCGTTCGGGGAATCGAAGACGCGGTGCAGCGCGATCGTGAGCTCGACGACACCGAGGTTGGGACCGAGGTGCCCGCCCGTTCGGGCGACGTTCTCAATCAGGAATGCGCGGACTTCGCCGGCGAGCTCTTCCAACTGCTCCGTCGAAAGGGCGTCGAGATCGCGTGGCCCGCGGATCGACTGAAGAAGACCCATGCCGTGTATGCCCTTCGTGAGCGGATGCCGCCGCTCGCGGCATCCCTAGATTCTACGTGTCCCTCATGCGGAACAGCAGAAGGTCCCGGAGCCTTCCCGCCCGGGACCTTCTGTTGTTCCGAATCAGACGAGCGAACGAAGCACGTACTGCAGGATGCCGCCGTTGCGGTAGTAGTCCGCCTCACCCGGCGTGTCGATGCGCACGACGGCGTCGAACTCGACGGTCTGCTTGCCCTCGGGTGAGAACTCGCTCGGCGTGGCCGTGACCTTGACCGTCTTGGGCGTGATGCCCTCGTTCAGCTGCTCGAGGCCCGTGATCGAGACGATCTCGGTGCCGTCAAGGCCCAGCGACTCCCAGCTCTGGCCGGCGGGGAACTGCAGCGGGACGACGCCCATGCCGATGAGGTTCGAGCGGTGGATGCGCTCGAAGCTCTCGGTGATGACGGCCTTGACGCCGAGCAGGCTCGTTCCCTTGGCCGCCCAGTCACGCGACGAGCCGGAGCCGTACTCCTTGCCGCCGAAGACGACGAGCGGAGTGCCCTGCTCCTGGTAGTTCATGCACGCGTCGTAGATGAACGACTGCGGGCCGCCCTCCTGCGTGAAGTCGCGCGTGTAGCCGCCCTCGACGACAGCGCCGTCGTTGACCGCACTCACGAGCAGGTTCTTCAGGCGGATGTTGGCGAACGTGCCGCGGATCATGACCTCGTGGTTGCCGCGACGCGAGCCGAAGGAGTTGAAGTCCTTCTGGCGGACACCGTGTTCTTCGAGGTACTTCGCGGCCGGCGTGCCGATCTTGATGTTGCCCGCGGGGCTGATGTGGTCGGTCGTGACGGAGTCGCCGAGCGTCGCCATGACGCGGGCGCCCGTGATGTCCTTGACGGGCGTGAGCTCCATCGTCATGCCGTCGAAGTACGGCGCCTTGCGCACGTACGTCGAGTTCTCATCCCACTGGAAGACCGAGTCATCCGGAGTCGGCAGGCTCTTCCAGCGCTCATCGCCTTCGAACACCGTGGCGTACTGCTTGATGAACTGCTCGCGCGAGATCGACGAGTTGATCGTGGCCTGCACCTCTTCGGGCGAGGGCCAGATGTCCTTCAGGAACACGTCGTTGCCGTCGTGGTCCTGCCCGAGCGGGTCGGTCTCGAAGTCGAAGTGCATCGAACCGGCGAGGGCGTAGGCGACGACGAGCGGCGGCGACGCGAGGTAGTTCATCTTCACGTCGGGGCTGATCCTGCCCTCGAAGTTGCGGTTACCCGACAGCACGGCCGTCACGGCGAGGTCGTGCTCGTTGACGGCGTGCGAGACCTCGTCGATGAGCGGGCCCGAGTTGCCGATGCAGATCGTGCAGCCGTAGCCGACCGTGAAGAAGCCGAGACCCTCGAGCGCCTTGTCGAGACCGGACTTCTCGTAGTAGTCGGTGACGACCTTCGAGCCGGGGCCGAGCGTCGTCTTGACCCACGGCTTCTGCTTGAGACCCTTCTGCAGCGCGTTGCGCGCCAGAAGACCGGCCGCGAGCATGACGGACGGGTTCGACGTGTTGGTGCACGACGTGATCGCGGCGAGGGTGACCGCGCCGTGGTCGAGCGTGTAGTTCAGCCCGTCAGGCGTCGTGACCTTGACGGGCTTGGATGCCGCGGCGGGCCCGCCGCTCGAGATGTGCACGTCGCGCGTGTCGACCTCTTCTTCGCCGGGCACAGCACCCGGGTCGGACGCGGGGAATGAGTGCTTCGACTCGAGGTCGACGATGTCGTCCGATACGTGCGGTACGGCGTAGTTGACGATGTCCTTCTCGAACTGCGTCTTGGCTTCGGAGAGCAGGATGCGGTCCTGCGGGCGCTTCGGTCCGGCGATCGAGGGCACGACCGTCGACAGGTCGAGCTCGATGTACTCGCTGAAGACCGGCTCGACCGAGGGGTCGTGCCACAGGCCCTGCAGCTTCGAGTACGCCTCGACGAGCGCGACGGACTCTTCGCTGCGGCCCGTGAGGCGCAAGTAGTCCAGCGTCACGTCGTCGATGGGGAACATCGCCGCGGTCGAACCGAACTCGGGGCTCATGTTGCCGATCGTGGCGCGGTTCGCCAGCGGGACGGACGCCACACCGGCGCCGTAGAACTCCACGAACTTGCCGACGACGCCGTGCTGGCGCAGCATCTCGGTGATCGTGAGCACGACATCGGTCGCGGTGACGCCGGCGGGGATGTCGCCGGTCAGCTTGAAGCCGACGACGCGCGGGATGAGCATCGACACCGGCTGTCCGAGCATCGCGGCCTCGGCCTCGATGCCGCCGACGCCCCAGCCGAGCACGCCGAGGCCGTTGACCATCGTGGTATGCGAGTCCGTGCCGACGCACGTGTCCGGGTAGGCGCGCAGCACGCCGCCGACCTCACGGTCGTAGATGACCTTGGCAAGGTGTTCGATGTTGACCTGGTGCACGATGCCGGTGCCCGGGGGGACGACCTTGAAGTCGTCGAACGCCGTCTGGCCCCAGCGCAGGAACTGGTAACGCTCCCCGTTGCGCTCGTACTCGATCTCGACGTTGCGCTCGAGGGCGTTCTCCGAGCCGAACAGGTCGGCGATGACGGAGTGGTCGATGACGAGCTCGGCCGGCGAGAGCGGGTTGATCTTGTCGGCGTCGCCGCCCAGACCCGCCACGGCTTCGCGCATCGTGGCGAGGTCGACGATGCAGGGCACTCCGGTGAAGTCCTGCATGACGACGCGTGCCGGCGTGAACTGGATCTCGGTGTCGGGCTCGGCGTTCGGGTTCCAGGAGCCGAGCGCCTCGATCTGAGCCTTGGTCACGTTCGCACCGTCTTCGGTGCGCAGGAGGTTCTCGAGCAGCACCTTGAGGCTGAACGGGAGCTTCTCGTAACCGGGGACGGTGTCGAGGCGGAAGATCTCGTAGTCGGTGCTGCCGACTGTCAGGGTGCTTTTCGCACCGAAGCTGTCAACCGTGGACACGTGGGTCTCCTTCGTCGGCGGCGGAGCGCGGCACAGAGCGCGCTGCTCCCATCTTTCCCCCGCGTCAGCCCTGTGGCTAGTGAGGTTCACCTAACGCGGAGAGGAAGAATTTATCTCGATGTCGAGATAAATGTATCACTCGGCGGGATCATCCGGGGTTGACGCGCCGCGGGGGTAGACGGCCCGCACGACGAGCCAGGTGACGGCCACGAGGGGTGCGAACAGCGGAATGCCCATGACGAGTTTCAGGGTTCCCAGCGCCGTGACGTTGTCGGCCAGGTAGAGCGGAACCTGCACGATGAGGCGCGCGGCGAACAGGCCCGCCCACGCGATCGTGAGCCAGAAGAACACGCGCCGCTTGCGTTTGTCGCTTCGCCAGGCGGTGCCCTCCCCCATCAGGAAACCGACAGCGAGACCGATGAGCGACCAGCCGATGAGGGCCGAGGCGAGCAGTGCCGAGCCGTACACGATGTTCGTGATGAACCCGGGGATGAAGTTGTTGCTGGCCTCGCCCGTGAACGCAGCGAACGCGGCGGCCACGCCCGCGGCGACGAGACCTCCCACGGCGGCTGTCACGGGTTGGCGCGCGATGAGGCGAGCGATCGTGAAGACCGCGGCGATCCCGACCGACAGGCCGAGCGACAGCCACAGGTCGCCCTCGCCCGTGGCGGGGTCGATCGTGATCGTGTAGACGGCGACGAAGACGAGTCCGGGAAGGACGGATTCGAGGACCCCTCGCCAGCCGCCGATGGCTCCCCACACGACGTGGCCCGTGGTCTTGGACTCGGAAGGGTCGAGCCCTGCCCGGCGCGCAGCGCTACCCAGCGCCGCTCCGAAAATCTCGGACGCCGAGGGTGAGGCGTCCTCCGCCGGAGCGTCGCGCTCGGGCGGCGTCAGGTCGGGGCGGTCGCTCACGTGGTGCCCGGGGTTGCCGGCATCCGCAGCGGGATCAGGTCACGGGGCGGCATGGGCGTGCCGCCGCGCACCACGACGATGGAGCGGAAGAGGTCTTCGACCTTGCCGGCGGCCTCGACGTCGGAGGTCGCGGCACCGCCGATGACGCCGCGCAGGAACCAGCGCGGCCCGTCGACGCCGACAAAGCGCGCGAGGCGCTTGCCCTGCTGACCCTCGGCCGTCGCGACAGGGACCTCGGCGAGCAGTTCGGGGCCGAGCGGGCCCTCGCGCTCCTCGACGCGCCCACCCTGCTGGCGCACCTGCTCCCGGATCTGCTCACGCGTCTCCTCCCACAGTCCCGCCGACCGCGGAGCGGCGAACGGCTGCACCTGCAGGGTGGAATCGGCGTAGTCGAGCCCGACCGCGACGATGCGCTTGGTCTGCTCTTCGACCTCGAGGCGCAGATTGAGGCCTTCGCGGGGCAGGATCTTGATGCCGCCGAGATCGATGTACGGGCGGACCGGGTTCGCCTCGGACTCGTCGAACGGGCCGGAGGTGGCTCGATCCTGGGGGGCGACTTTGCCCGTGTTCGAGGGGGTGGCGTCAGTCATGATGTGACTCCGTTCTGGTAGCCGGTCGATCCGAACCCGCCATCGCCGCGCGGGCTGTCAGGCAGTACATCGACCGGGAGGAACCGTGCCCGCGGAACCGGCATCAGGATCAGTTGAGCGATGCGATCCCCGACGGCGATGTCGTAGGCATTGTCGGTGTCGGTGTTCAGCAGCGCAACCTTGATCTCGCCGCGGTATCCCGCATCGACCGTACCGGGTGCGTTGACGACCGTGATGCCGTGCTTGGCCGCGAGCCCCGACCGCGGCACGACGAATGCCGCATAGCCGTCCGGCAGTGCGATGCGCACGCCCGTGCCGACGAGGGCCCGCTGTCCGGGCTCGAGCCGCACGCTCTCGCTCGAGACGAGATCTGCGCCGGCGTCCCCCGGGTGCGCGTACACCGGGAGTTCGGGCGCGATAATGGGGACGTCCACGGTTTCGGTCACTCATCGAGGGTAATGCAGATGGCATCCACGAAAGGCGGAGCGATCACCGAGGTCGTCTACCGCGAAAGACTCAGTCCCTCCTTGTGGGTTCTCGTCGCCGCGGCGCTGTGCGGGCCGATGGCCGCGCTCATCTTCACGCCGATCGACACGACGCTCGCGCTGGCGATCGGCATCGCCGTCGCGGTGGTGCTGGTGGGATCCCTGGTGCTGGCGTCGCCCGTCGTCGAGGTCCGAGACGGGATGCTGCGCGCCGGCCGGGCGCGGATCGAGGTCCGCTTCACAGGGGAACCGATCGCGCACACCGGCGAAGTGGCACGGCACGCCCGCGGTTCGGGGCTGGACCCGCGCGCTTGGCACGTCATCCGAGGCGGCATCGACGGTGTCGTCATCGTGCCGATCCTCGACGTCGACGACCCCACGCCGAACTGGGTCATCTCTACCCGCACTCCCGACCGCCTGCAGGCGGCGCTTCGCCGTGAAATCGCGAAGGCGAGCGCTTCGTAGCGCTCGCCTTCGCGATATCAGGGGGTGCTGCTCAGGCTGCGCACTCCAGGCAGATGAGCCCGTCGGACGACTCGTGGTCGACCTGTGAGCGGTGCTTCACGAGGAAGCAGCTCATGCACGTGAACTCGTCTTCCTGCGGCGGCAGCACGACGACGTCGAGCTCGAGGTCGGACAGGTCCGCGCCGGGCAGTTCGAAACCCGTGGGGTTGTCGGCATCGTCGACGTCGACCGAGCCCGAGAGCTTGTCGGGAACGCGCTCCTTGAGAGCCTCGATCGATTCGCTGTCGTCCTCAGTCTTGCGGGGGGCGTCGTAATCGGTGGCCATGCGTGAACTTCTCGACTTCCGGGTATGTGGGGGGCGCCTCGACCTCATCGGGCGGCGATAGTTTGCATGACGTGTGGCCATTTCGCAAATGCCATATGTCCTGCGCTCATGCGTCACCGTGAAACTCACGGCGCGCGCGCGATATTCCCGGCCAATCCGATGTCGCGTGACACGATGGGCGGCAGAGATCTCGATCGGAGGGCGTTTCGCATGGAACAGCTCAAAGTCATCGCAACCGAAGACGACACGCTGGTGCTGGCGACCCACTCGGGCGAACGGTTCGCGCTGCCTCTGGACGAGGCGCTGCGAGCCGAACTGCGCAAGACACGGCGTGATCGCGAGCCGGATCAGCGTGCTGACCGCCCGAGTCCGCGTGACATCCAGGCTCAGATCCGGGCAGGACTGTCTGCGCAAGAGGTCGCGACGCTCCTCGGCGCGCGCGTCGAAGACGTCCAGCGCTTCGAAGGACCCGTTCTCGCCGAGCGCGAGCACGTCGTCGGCCAGGCTCTGGCTGTGCCGGTGCTGCTCGGCAGCGACTTCGACGGCGACACGAACCCCACGTTCGGGGCTGCCGTTCGCGCCAAGCTCGCCGCCATCGGCGCGACTGCCGAGCGCTGGACGAGCTGGAAAGAGCAGACCGGCTGGATCGTCAAACTCGAGTTCACGGCGAGCGAGGTCGACCACGACGCGCGGTGGGGATTCGACCCTCGCCGCAGCACGCTGTCTCCCCTGAACTCCGATGCCATCCAGCTGTCCCGCCAGGGGTCGCTGCCCGAGGGCCTCATCCCCCGGCTGCGGGCGCTCGACTCCGTCGCGCCGAAGGACGAGTCGCGCTTCGACAGCGGCGCCTTCGGTCCGCGTCGCCTGCCCGACGCCGACATCGAGACCCCCGACCTGCCTGCGCCGGCGACCCCGGCGGTGCAGCAGGCCGCGATCAAGCGTGCGACCGAGACGACGGTCACATCCGCTGAGACGGCCGATCTGCTCGAGGCGCTGCGTCGCCGCCGCGGGCAGCGCGAGCCGCTTCCCGAAGCCCCGTCCGAGTCCGAGGTCGACGAGCCGCGTGGGCAGGCCCCCGTCGCGCTGTTCGATGCTCTCGAGCCCGGCTACGACGAGACGCCCGATGACGAACCCCGCTCCGAGGACCGCTCCGAATCGGCACAGGCCGTCGCGGGCGAGGCCGGCAGCCGTCGCAAGCGGCGCACGTCGATGCCCTCGTGGGACGAGATCGTCTTCGGAGCCCGCGGCGACGACTGAGGGTCAGGCGTACGCGCCGAGCTTGAGCAAGGGCACGATGCGCTCTTCATTGGTCAGCGAGCCGTGCTGGCCGACCATGTTCTGCGACGCCCTATCGTCCACACGATCGTCGTAGTACGCGATGCCCGATCGTGCAGCGACGAGGACATCGCCGATGCGCGCAGACACCGCGGGATCCACGTCGCCGAACAGTCCTGCCGCGGCCGCCTCGGCGCGCGAGAGCACCCACGATCGGCCACCCTCGGTCTGTCGCCACGTCTCGAGCACGTGATCGGCTTCGCCGTCCTCGGCGTAAAGGTGCAGCATCCGCGGTTCCCCTCCGATGAGCCGGACGCCCTCGACATGGGCGTCGCCGTCGCCCAACAGGATCTGGCGGTGCCGCGGCACGTCGACCATGCCGTGATCGGCCGTCACGACGATGCCCGTGCGCGGGTCCGCCGCGGCCGTGAGCGTGCGGGCAGCGGCATCGACGCGTTCCAGGGCGCTGACCCATTCGTCGGACTGCCAGCCGCGCCGGTGGCCGATGGCGTCGAGATCGTTCGCGTAGAGGTAGATGAATGAGCCGGGATGCCGCGCCGCGAGGTCGGCGGCCCGTTCGACGCGCGCCGTGAGATCGTTCTCGCCGACGAACTCCGCCTCGCCCATCGTGGCCTCGGTGAATCCCGTGCCGGCGTACTCGGTCTTGGACACGACGAACCGTGGCCGATCGGCGTGACGGGCGACGAGCCGCTCGGCGCGCTGCCAGCTCTGCGGAAGTCCGTCGGTGTCCCAGCCGCGCAGCTGGTTGACGACATCGTCCGTGCCCGGCACTCGCGCACGGTAGCCGACGATGCCGTGGGCGCCGACGGGTGCGCCCGTGAGGAGGCTCGTGAGCGCCGCAGCCGTCGTCGAGGGGAACACGGTGCGCACGACGTCCTTCTTCGTGCCGGCTTGAGCGAGGAAGCGCGCGTGACCGGCCCGTGCGGCCAGCGATGACGCGCCGAGACCGTCGATGACGAAGACGATCGCGCTCGTGGCCGCGGCGAACCATTCGGATCGGCCCTCGAGCGAGGCGAAAAGCTGTGGCGCGACACCGGTGAGGCTCCGGGCGCGCGGCGGGTCCGCAGGTAGGCTGAGTGACATCCGGGTCAGTCTCGCACACGCGCAGAAGGCCCTCTCCGGACCGCCGTAACCCGAGGTCGCACCCGCACCATGCCCGCATCCCGCCCCGCAGCCATTCCCGCCGATCACGGACGCATCGAAGACGTCGATGTCTCGGCAGAGATGCAGAACTCGTTCCTCGAGTACGCCTACTCGGTGATCTACTCGCGGGCTCTTCCCGACGCGCGCGACGGTCTGAAGCCGGTGCAGCGCCGCATCCTCTACCAGATGGCCGACATGGGCCTGCGCCCCGACCGCGGCCACGTCAAGAGTGCGCGGGTCGTCGGCGAGGTCATGGGAAAGCTGCACCCGCACGGTGACGCGCCCATCTACGACGCCCTCGTCCGCCTCGCCCAGTCGTTCTCGTTGCGCGTGCCGCTGGTCGACGGACACGGCAACTTCGGTTCGCTCGATGACGGCCCTGCAGCAGCCCGCTACACCGAAGCGCGCCTCGCCCCTGCGGCGCTGGCCCTCACCGAGAATCTCGACGAAGACGTCGTCGACTTCATCCCCAACTACGACGGCCAGTTCCAGCAGCCTGAAGTGCTGCCTGCCGCATTCCCGAACCTGCTCGTCAACGGCACGACAGGCATCGCCGTCGGCATGGCGACGAACATGGCCCCTCACAACCTCATCGAGGTCGTGAGCGCAGCGATCCACCTGCTCGATCACCCCGACGCGACGGTCGAAGAGCTCATGGAGTTCGTCCCGGGCCCCGATCTGCCCGGCGGCGGGATCATCGTCGGACTCGACGGCATCAAGGACGCCTACGCCAAGGGCCGTGGCAGCTTCCGCACGCGCGCCAAGGTCTCGGTCGAGTCGCTCGGTCCGCGTCGCACGGGTCTCATCGTGACCGAGCTGCCCTACCTCGTCGGGCCGGAGCGCGTGATCGAGAAGATCAAGGATGCCGTGCAGGCCAAGAAGCTGCAGGGCATCGCCGACGTCACCGACCTGACCGACCGGCACAACGGCCTGCGTCTGGTCATCAGTATCAAGACGGGCTTCGACCCTGACGCCGTGCTGCAGCACCTCTATCGGCTGACGCCGCTCGAGGACTCGTTCAGCATGAACAACGTCGCGCTCGTGAAGGGTCAGCCGCAGACGCTCGGGCTGAAGGAGATGCTGCGGGTCTATCTCGATCACCGCATCGAGGTCGTCACGCGGCGCAGCCGGTATCGTCTCGCCCGTCGCAACGAACGGCTCCACCTTGTCGAGGGGCTGCTCATCGCGATCCTCGACATCGACGAGGTCATCCAGGTCATCCGGGCCTCAGACGACAGCGAGCAGGCCCGCACGCGGCTGCAAGAGGTCTTCGACCTGTCGCAGCTGCAGGCCGAGTACATCCTCGAGCTGCGTCTGCGTCGCCTGACGAAGTTCTCGCGCGTCGAGCTCGAGAGCGAGCGCGACGCGCTCAAGACCGAGATCGCCGCGCTCGAAGAGCTCCTCGGCAGCGAGATGCTGCTGCGCGCTCAGGTGGCCCTTGAGCTCGACGCTGCGGCGGAGACCTTCGGGACTCCGCGCCGCACGCTGCTGCTCAACGGCGGACCCGTCGCACCCCGGTCGCGATCGGCCGCGGCCGCCGCCGATCTGCAGATCGCGGATGCACCGTGCCGTGTGTTCCTCTCGGCCACGGGCCGTATGGTGCGCGCCGAGCTGTCAGCCGATGCGTCCGCGGGCGGGATCGTGCCGCCGGGGCGCCGTTCGAAGCACGATGCCATCCGCTCCGCCGTCGACACGACGACCCGCGGCGACGTCGGGGCCGTCACGAGCACGGGACGCCTCGTGCGATTCTCGCCCGTCGACCTGCCCTCTGTACCGGGCAACTCGGTGCAGCTCGCCGCCGGCACGAAGGCCGACCAATACCTCGGACTTGCATCGGGCGAGCACGTCGTGGCGATCGTGCCGCTCGTGGACTCCCCCACCGTCGCGCTCGGCACCGCCCAGGGTGTCGTCAAGCGCGTCGCGGCGAGCGAGATCGCCAACAAGCCCGACATCGAGATCATCGCGCTCAAGCCCGGCGACCGCGTCGTCGGTGCAGCACCGGCGCCGGACGACGCCGAACTCGTCTTCGTCACGACGGACGCGCAGCTGCTGCGTTTCGACGCTTCGTCCGTGCGGCCACAGGGTCGCGGTGCCGGCGGCATGTCCGGCATCCGGGTCTCGTCCGGCGCGAGCGTGCTGTTCTTCGGCGTCGTCGAGCCGGGGGCATCCGATGTGTGTGTCGTGACGATCGCGGGCAGCAACGACGCCTTGTTCGGAGCCGAGTCGGGCACGGGAAAGGTCTCGTCGTTCGACGAGTACCCCGCGAAGGGCCGCGGCACCGGCGGTGTGCGTGCACAGCGATTCCTCAAGGGCGAAGATGCGCTCACCCTCGCGTGGGCAGGTCCCGAACCGCGCGCGGTCGGCCCGGACGGCGGCGTGCGTCCGCTGCCACCCACGGGTGCGAAGCGCGACGCCTCGGGCATCCCGCTGGACGGCGTCGTCGGCGCGGTCGGCTCCCCCCTCCGCTGACACCCGCCCTCGTCGCTGCGCGAAGCAGGCACGGAGCCGCGGGGCCCGCTCGCGAGGAGGGCCGTCAGGCGTCGATGCGCTCGCGGGCGAGGCTGTCGCTCGAGTCGATGATGAACTCCTTGCGCGGGGCGACGTCGTTGCCCATCAGCAGCTCGAACACCCGAGACGCGGCCTCGGCGTCTTGCATGCGCACGCGACGAAGCGTGCGACCTGCACGGTCCATCGTGGTCGTCGCAAGCTGGTCGGCATCCATCTCGCCGAGCCCCTTGTATCGCTGCACCGGCTCCTGCCAGCGTTTGCCCGACTTCGTCAGCTTCGTCAGGAGCGCATGCAGCTCTTGCTCGGAGTAGGTGTAGATCGTCTCGTTCGGCTTGGAGCCCGGATTGATGACGACGACGCGGTGCAGCGGCGGAACGGCGGCATAGACGCGGCCGTCGTCGATGAGCGGACGCATATAGCGGAAGAAGAGGGTGAGCAGCAGCGTGCGGATGTGCGCGCCGTCGACGTCGGCGTCGCTCATGAGGATCACCTTGCCGTACCGGGCCGCATCGATGTCGAACGAGCGGCCGGACCCGGCCCCGATCACCTGGATGATGGCGGCGCATTCGGCGTTGCCCAACATGTCCGAGACGGAGGCCTTCTGGACGTTGAGGATCTTGCCGCGAATCGGCAGCAGCGCCTGGTACTCGCTGTTTCGGGCGAGCTTGGCGGTGCCCAGCGCCGAGTCGCCCTCGACGATGAACAGCTCGGATGCCGTGACATCATTCGTGCGGCAATCGGCGAGCTTCACCGGAAGTGACGACGACTCCAGGGCGTTCTTGCGGCGCTGTGTCTCTTTGTGGGCGCGCGCCGAGAGGCGAGCCTTCATCTCGGAGACGACCTTCTCGAGCAGCTGGCCGCTCTGGGCCTTGTCGTCGCGCTTGGTCGAGGCGAAGATCGCGGAGAGCTGCTTGGTGACGACGTTCGCCACGATCTGCCGCACGGCTGGCGTGCCGAGGATCTCCTTCGTCTGCCCCTCGAACTGCGGCTCGGCCAGGCGGACCGTCAGAACGGCCGTGAGGCCGGCGAGGATGTCATCCTTCTCGATCTTGTCGTTGCCGACCTTGAGGCGCCGGGCGTTCTGCTCGATCTGGGATCGCAGCACCTTGACCAGGCCCGCTTCGAAGCCGGCCTGGTGCGTTCCGCCCTTGGGCGTCGCGATGATGTTGACGAACGAGCGCTGCAGCGTTTCGTAGCCTGTGCCCCACCGCAGCGCGATGTCGACGTGACACGTGCGCTGCACCTCGGTCGGCACCATCGCCCCGGTCTTCTGCAGCACCGGCACGGTCTCGGTGAACTCGCCGTCGCCGGTCAGCCGCCAGATGTCGGTGATGGGCGCGTCAGGCGCGAGGAACTCCGCGAACTCCGAGATGCCGCCGTCATAGCGGTACGACGTGACGACGGGTGCGCCGTCTGCGGATGCGGACACCGTCGACGCGCGCTCATCGCGGATGACGATCTCGAGCCCGGGCACGAGGAACGCGGTCTGTCGGGCGCGCTGCTCGAGCTCGACGAGGTTGAAGGCGGCATCCTTCGTGAAGATCTGGCCGTCCGCCCAGTAGCGGATGCGTGTGCCGGTCGTGCCCTTGGGCGCGCGGCCCACCATCCGCAGCTCGGAGCTCTTCTGGAAGGGCGTGAACACCGACGACGGCTCGGGGCCCGCGAAGATACCGGGCTCGCCGCGGTGGAACGACATGGCCCAGGTCTTGCCGCCACGGTCGACTTCGACGTCGAGCCGTTCGGACAGGGCGTTCACGACCGACGCGCCGACACCGTGCAGGCCACCCGAGGCGGCATACGAACCGCCGCCGAACTTTCCACCGGCGTGCAGCTTCGTGAAGACGACCTCGACACCCGAGAGGCCCGTGCGTGGTTCGATGTCGACCGGGATGCCGCGTGCGCGGTCGCGCACCTCGACGCTGCCGTCGCTGTGCAGCACGATCTCGATGAGCGAGCCGTGCCCGCCGAGCGCCTCGTCGACCGAGTTGTCGATGATCTCCCAAAGGCAGTGCATGAGCCCGCGGGAGTCGGTCGAGCCGATATACATGCCGGGGCGTTTGCGGACCGCTTCGAGGCCTTCGAGCACCTGGAGGTGGTGGGCGGAGTACTCTGCGGTCACATCCTCAAGGGTATCCGCGCCCCCTGACACCGCTGTCCGTGACACACGTCTGCCCGCTCCCCGTACGCGGACAGCGAACGGGGACCGGTTCCGGGCATGCTGACGGGCCGCGCATGGTTGTATTTCTGAGACCAGCTGGCCGTTCTGACCACCCGAGGAGGAACTGAGATGACCACGCTTACGACACCTACCGAGAACGCGGCCGTTCTCGAGCACCGCCTCACCGCGGCGGACCGTTGCGACTCCTGCGGTGCGCAGGCCTACATCGCAGCCGATGTGAACGGCACCGAGATGCTCTTCTGCGCGCACCACGGACGCAAGTACGAAGAGAAGCTGCGCGCCGTCGCGTCGTCCTGGCACGACGAGACCGCTCGTCTCGCCGAGGCCCGCTGAGGCGGCGTCAGGTCAGAGCTTGATCGCGGTGAAGTGCGCGTTGCGCGCGTGCCGTTCGATCTCAGCGCGGGCGAGCTCCGCGTGACGATCCACCGTCTGGTGTTCTTCGCGGACGACGTACTCAGCGCCGGCGTGCGTCGCGCCGCGGCGTAGGAGCGCGTCAGCGAACTGCGGGTTCAGCGGCAGGACGGGGCCCTGCACGTTCGTCGCGTACAGCCCCTCGACACGAAGCGTCTCTCCGCCGTCGACCACGCTGCCGCGGCCGGAGACCACCGTGCCGTAGCGCACGTCAGCCGGTGCGGAGGAAAGCGGCGTCCACTCGGACGCGTGGTCTTCGAAGCCGACGAGCCGGCCGTCCGCGGTGTCGGCCACGATGTAGCCGACGCGACGCGTGCGCGTTCGGGCGACACGCGCAGGCACCAGGCCCAGGCCCTCGACGACGGATCCGTCGAGCATATCCACGCCCGCGCTCAGCAGTTCGGCGCCGCCGCCGACGGCGAGCAGCGCGGCACCATCGGAGTGCTGACGCGCGAGCCACTCGCGACGAGCCGTCAGGTCGGCGTGCACCGTCCGCATCGCGGAGAGCGGGCCGTTGCCGATCACGATGATGTCCGCGCGCTCGGGCTCGGGATCGCCGATTCCGAGCTGCGAGACGACGGGCGTGAGGCCGGCGAAACGCGCTCGTGCCGCGAGCACGTCGACGTTGCCGCGGTCTCCCGTCACTCCGAGCAGATCGGGATAGAGCTGCACAATGTGAAGCGTCGTCATCGGCGGGCCACCTCCTGGTCGCCGTAGCCGAGCACGCGGCGACCGCTCATCATCAGCTCGTAGTTGACGAACCACACCTGGCGGCGGGCTGCTGTCTCGGGGAACGCGCGCATGAGCTCGACGGCTTTCTCCATATCGGGCTCGACGACGCCGATCGGGATGCCGGCATAGGCCAGCCGCGTCGCGATCTGGTGCGCCTTCTCGCCCGTGACGACATCGACGTGGTCGAAGGCCGACAGGTCGACGTCGTACAGCCACGAGATGTCGGGCGTTCCCTCGTCGATGGCCATCAGGACGCGTTCGGGCGCGCCGTCGAGCGCATCGACGTTGAGCTGCAGACTGGGCCCGTTCTTGAACATGACGAACTCGACCTGCTCGCCGTTCGGGTCGCGCCGCAGCGGAACCAGTTCGCCTCGCCCGTACGCCGGTGCCATCCGGGCGAAGCCCGCTGACGCGGCATTCGGGGTGAAGCGGTCACCGAGCACGTGCACGGCGACGCTCAGGGCGGCGGCGGCGTCGACGGCGTAGTGCAGTCCGCGCGCCGGAAGGGTGATGCTCAGACGCGTGCCCGCCAGGTCGATCTCGACGTCGCGGCCCGAGATCGAGACGACCTCGGACTCGCTATCGCGCTTGTGGACGCCGGCGATGCCGCTGCGCGTGTCGACGGCGTTCGCCAGACCGTGGGCCGACGCTGCGACGATGTCGGCGGACGCCCCGAAGAACGATGCGGGTGCGCGCAGCGACGACTCATCGATCTTGCTCAGGTACGGGTCGTCCCCGTTCACGACGACGCGCACGGATGCGCGCGTCGCGGCATCGAGCATCATGTCGGCGACCCGCTCCGTCTCGTAGAAGCGATACAGCTGATCGACCTGTACGTTCAGCGCCAGGATGACCCGGGGACCCAGGATGTCGGCCAGCTCGGACGCGAAGCCCTCGTCGACTTCGAGCACGGCGACGTCGGCGCGCACCTTGCCGGTGAGCGTCGCGTCGGCCAGCAGCGCACTCGTCACGCCCTGCGGCAGGTTCGCGCCCGTCGGGTTGGTGAAGACCGTCAGACCGTGCGCCCGCAGGATCTCGCTGATCATGTGGGTCGTGGTCGTCTTGCCATTCGATCCGAGCACGAACACCACGCCGTACGGGAACTGCCCGCCCAGCGTGTTCAGGAGTGTCGGCGCGAGCCGGTTCGCGATGTATCCGGGGAACGCCGAACCGCCGCCGCGCAAGCGCGTCGCGAACCGCGCGAGCTTGCCGGCGACGATCGCCGGAACGTACCGGAGGCCGCTGCCCTGGCGCGGGCTCACTCGAGATAGTCCCGCAGCGACTGCGAACGGCTCGGGTGACGCAGCTTCGCCATCGTCTTCGACTCGATCTGACGGATGCGCTCGCGCGTCACGCCGAACGTGTCACCGATCTGGTCGAGGGTCTTGGGCTGGCCGTCACCGAGTCCGAAGCGCATGCGGATGACGCCCGCTTCGCGCTCGGAGAGCGAGTCCAGGAGCGACTCGAGCTGACGCTGCAGCATCGTGAAGCCGACCGCGTCGGCCGGGACGACCGCCTCGGTGTCCTCGATCAGGTCGCCGAACTCGCTGTCGCCGTCTTCGCCGAGGGGGGTGTGCAGCGAGATCGGCTCGCGGCCGTACTTCTGCACCTCGACGACCTTCTCAGGCGTCATGTCGAGCTCACGGCTGAGCTCTTCGGGCGTGGGCTCTCGGCCCAGGTCCTGCAACATCTGCCTCTGCACACGGGCGAGCTTGTTGATGACCTCGACCATGTGCACGGGGATGCGGATGGTGCGAGCCTGGTCGGCCATCGCGCGGGTGATCGCCTGGCGGATCCACCACGTTGCGTAGGTCGAGAACTTGAAGCCCTTCGTGTAGTCGAACTTCTCGACGGCACGGATGAGGCCCAGGTTGCCCTCCTGGATCAGATCGAGGAACTGCATGCCCCGACCGGTGTAGCGCTTGGCGAGCGAGACGACGAGACGCAGGTTGGCGCCGAGCAGGTGGCTCTTGGCGCGCTGACCGTCGCGTGCGACCCACTGGAGGTCAAGGCCCAGCTGCGCCGACTTCTCAGCAGCCGACATGTGCGACAGCTTCTCTTCGGCAAACAGACCCGCCTCGATGCGCATCGCGAGCTCGACCTCTTCGGCCGCGTTCAGCAGCGGCACCTTGCCGATCTGCTTCAGGTAGTCCTTGACGGGGTCGGCGGTCGCGCCAGTGATCTGCGTCGAGTAGACCGGGACGTCCTCGTCGTCGGACGAGGAGATGACGATAGCTCCCGTGGGGAGGGGATCGGCGAAGGCCGGAGCCTTCGTCTCGTCTTCGTCGTCTTCGACGTCATCGCTCTCGTCGGACGCCTTGCCCTTGCCGGCGGCGAGCTTGGCGTCGGCCTCGACGTCGACCTCGGTCTCTTCGTCCATCTCGTCGTCGGCCTTGGTCGCCTTCTTCGGCGCGGCCTTCTTCGGTGCAGCCTTCCTCGGTGCAGCCTTCTTCGGCGCGGCCTTGGCGGCAGGTGTCGTCGCTGCCGGCTTCTTCGCCGCGGGGCGCTTGGCAGCAGCCTTCGGGGCGTCGGCCTCCTGCTCGGCAGCGCTTGTCTCAACCGGCTCGGCTGCCTTGGCGGCGGTCGAGCGGGCCTTCGTGTTCGTGCCTGGAGTCACGTTCTGCCTTTCACCGGTGAGACCCCGAGGGGGCCGGCGCCGGTAGATTTCGGACACTAGTAAGACCCTTGTCAAGTCCGCGAGCCGACAGGGTGCACCTGCGGAACGGTTGACAACGGGTCAATGCATCCAGTATCGCATACTCGCTCCACGACATTCGTCAGCCGTGGTAGGGGCGTGCGACACGGTGCTCTGGGGTCAACCTCGCAAGGCCCTGAAGCATTCCCGCGTCAGCCGCGTGTGTCGTCGTCGCTCGGTCTGTTCGCGAGGAATCGCTCCAGTTCGGCGGCGAGCTCGTCGGCGCTGGGCAGATCGCCCGTGTGCACCATGGGGGCGGCGAGCGTCGATCCGGCCATGTAGGAGTCATAGCGCTCCTCGAGCGCCTGGAGCATGCGGGACAGTTCGTCGCTCGCGGTCACCTGCTCCTGCACTCGGGCGAGGTAGTCGCGGTTCTCATCGCGCAGATCCTCGCCGGCGAAGACGAGCCCGGTCGCGACGGTCAGGCTGTCGAGGGCGGCCAAGGCCGCGGCGGGGTACTCGGTGTCCCCCAGGTAGTGCGGCACGAGCAGCACGAAGCCGGCAACCCGAGCGCCGGCCTCGGCGAAGCGGTACTCGAGAAGGTGTCCGGCCGTCGCAGGCACCTGCGTGTCCGGCTTCCACACCGAATGCGCCTCGGTGAGGTCCGTGCGGGTTCCGCTCACGGTCGTGCCGATCGGGCGTGTGTGGGGCACGGGCATGGGGATCGCGTGCACCCAGGTGACGGATGCCACGGAGTACTCGTGAGCGAGCGTGACGACGGCCGTCGCGAAGGCCTCCCACGAGAAGTCGGGCTCGTAGCCCGACAGCAGCAGGAAAGGCTGGCCCAGCGCATCGTGCGTGAGCGAGAGCTCGAGCCGAGCCGGCCGGTAGTCGGTGAGGTGGTCCTGATCGAACGAGATGATCGGGCGACGCGCGCGGTAATCGAGCAGCGCATCGTTGCGGAACACGACCAAGGGGATCGGCTGCAGCTCGGTGCGGAAATGCTCGACGAGTTGTCCGACGGCGCCTCCTGCGTCGGTGAAGCCGGTCAGCGCGATGACGAGCGGCAAGCTCGCCGGAACGGGCGGCGCCGATACCGAGCGCTCGAAGAGCTGACCGTGCAAAGGCATGGGTCCATGCTACGAGCCGTGTCGCGCGCGCGGGCCGCGTCGATCCCGCTCACAGCGAACGCCGCCTCCCTAGGATGGAGGACATGTCGTTTCCCGACCTCGAGTACCGCACCGATCCGATCCGAGAGGCCGACGCCGACGCTCTCCTCCTAGCGCTCCCGCCCGTCGAAGACGATGAGGTCCTCGCCGGCTGGCCGGGGCTGGCTCAGGCGCTGACGTCGATCGGCTTCACCGGCGCGCCCGGCTCGTATGCCCGGGTCTCCGCTCCCGAGAGCACGAGCCTGCCGCTGGCCGTCGTCGGCACCGGTGCTGATCCGGATGCCGCCGCGCTGCGTGACGCCGTGGGCACCGGCATCCGCACACTCGTCGGCTTCGAGACCGTCGCCGTCGGTGCGCCGCTGGCCGATGGGCAGCTGTGGACGGCGGTGGCAGAGGGAGCCGTGCTGGGCGGCTACCGCTTCGACTCATACAAGACCGAAGCTCCCAAGGCCCGCGCGGCGCGTGTCGTCGTGCACGGTGAGGTCGACGCCGAACCCGGCGCGATCGCCGACATCCTGGCCGTCGCCGACGCTGCGGCACTCGTGAAAGACCTCGTGTCGATCCCGGCTGAGTGGCTGGGCCCCGCCGACTTCGCCAATCGCGCGCTCGAGTCGGTCGAAGGTCTCGGCGTCTCGGTCGACGTCTTCGACGAGACCCGCCTGGCCGAGGGCGGCTACGGCGGCATCCTCGGTGTGGGCCAGGGATCTGACCGCCCGCCCCGCCTCGTGCGACTCGACTACGCGCCCGAAGGCGCTTCGCGTCACGTGGCGCTCGTGGGCAAGGGAATCACCTTCGACACCGGAGGGCTCTCGCTCAAGCCGGCGGCCTCGATGGTGGGGATGAAGTACGACATGTGCGGCGCCGCGACGGTGCTCGCCGTGCTGCGCGCCGTGGCGACGATGGGCCTTCCCGTGCGCGTCAGCGCCTGGCTGTGCGTCGCCGAGAACATGCCCTCGGGTCGCGCGACGCGCCCGGGCGACGTGCTGCGCATGCTCGACGGGACGACCGTCGAAGTCACCAACACCGACGCTGAGGGCCGCCTCGTGCTGGCCGACGGACTCGTCGCGGCGAGCCGCAGCAAGCCCGACGTCATCGTCGACGTCGCGACCCTGACCGGGGCGATCACGGTCGCGCTCGGCAACCGTCACACGGGAGTCATGGGCGAGGATGAAGCCGTCGCCGAGTATCTCGCGGCTGCCGATGCCGTGGGTGAGCTCGCGTGGCAGCTGCCTCTGCCGGTGCACATGACCGATGACCTCGACTCCCCCATCGCAGACGTGCAGAACGCCAAGATCGGAGACCCGGCAGGCGGGTCGATGTTCGCGGGGCTCTTCCTCCAGCGGTTCGTCGGACGCGTCAGCGATGACGCCGACGCGCCGCGCATCCCGTGGGTGCACTTGGACATCGCCGGTGTCGGCATGAACAAGGGCAGCGGCTACGGATTCACCGACAAAGGACCGACCGCCGCCACCGTGCGGTCGCTCATCCGCTTCATTGCGGGAGAGGAAACACAATGACAGATCACACCTTCGACCTCGTCGTCCTCGGCGGCGGCAGCGGCGGTTACGCCGCGGCCCTGCGGGCTGCCGAACTCGGCAAGACCGTCGCTCTGATCGAGAAGGACAAGGTCGGCGGTACGTGCCTGCACCGCGGCTGCATCCCGACCAAGGCGCTGCTGCATGCCGCCGAAGTCGCCGACACAGCGCGGGATGCCGCCAGCATGGGGGTGCGCGCGACGTTGGACGGCATCGACCCCGAGGGCGTGCGCGCCTACCGCGAGGGCATCGTCGCGAAGAAGTTCAAGGGACTCGAAGGTCTCATCAAGGCGCGCGGCATCACGGTGGTCCCCGGTGAGGGACGCCTCGAAGCGGGCGCCGCCGTGCGCGTCGGTGACGACCTCTACCGCGGTACCGACGTCGTGCTGGCCACAGGGTCGTACAGCCGCACCCTTCCCGGCCTCGAGATCGGCGGACGCATCCTGACGAGCGAGCAGGCTCTCGCCCTCGATGTCATTCCGGACCGCGTCGTGATCCTCGGCGGCGGTGTTATCGGCGTCGAGTTCGCGAGCGTGTGGCGTTCGTTCGGTGCCGAGGTGACGATCGTCGAGGCGCTGGAGCACCTCGTGCCCAACGAGGACATCGCCCTCAGCAAGGGCCTCGAGCGTG
This sequence comes from Microbacterium sp. Y832, assembly GCF_057669765.1. Lineage (NCBI taxonomy): Bacteria > Bacillati > Actinomycetota > Actinomycetes > Micrococcales > Microbacteriaceae > Microbacterium > Microbacterium sp. Y832. The sequence continues at coordinate 344,499 of NZ_JBYHFM010000003.1, forward strand.
CGTTCCGTCGCCGCGGCATCTCCTACTCGCTGGGCGTCCGGTTCCAGAAGGCGACGCAGACCGACGACGCCGTGACGGTGACGCTCGAGGATGGGAAGAGCATCGAGGCCGACTACCTCCTCGTCGCCGTCGGGCGCGGCCCCGCAACCGCCGGGCTCGGATTCGAAGAAGCCGGGCTCACGATCGACCGCGGGTTCGTCGTGACAGACGAGCGGCTGCGCACGGGTGTCGCGAACGTGTGGGCCGTCGGTGACATCGTTCCCGGCCTGCAGCTCGCGCACCGCGGATTCCAGCAGGGCATCTTCGTCGCCGAAGAGATCGCGGGGCTCAATCCCGAAGTGATCGCCGATGCGCTGATCCCCAAGGTGACCTACTCCCACCCCGAGGTTGCTTCGGTCGGCATGACCGAGGCGCAGGCCATCGAGGCGCACGGCGCAGACGGGGTCGTGTCGTACGACTACAACCTCGCCGGCAACGGCAAGAGCGAGATCATCGGCACGGGCGGGCTCGTCAAGGTCGTCCGCGAGAAGGACGGCCCCATCCTGGGCGTGCACCTGCTCGGCGACCGGGTCGGCGAGCTCATCACCGAGGGACAGCTCGCGGTGGGCTGGCAGGCACACCCCGAAGACATCACCCCGTTCCTCCACGCTCACCCGACGCAGAGCGAGGCGCTCGGCGAAGCGTTCCTCGCCCTCGCCGGCAAGCCGCTGCACGCGCTCTGACCTGCGTGCGCACCGGCATCACTAAGCTAGACACGACATTGGCAATCCTGAAGGAGACAAGCCCATGAGCACTTCCGTGGTCCTCCCCGCGCTCGGCGAGAGCGTTACCGAGGGAACGGTCACCCGCTGGCTCAAGAACGTCGGCGACACCGTAGAGGCGGACGAGGGATTGCTCGAGATCTCCACCGACAAGGTCGACACCGAGATTCCCTCCCCCATCAGCGGCGTGATCGAAGAGATCCTCGTCCAAGAAGACGAGACGGTCGAGGTGGGCGCTGTGCTCGCCAAGATCGGTGACGGCTCCGCAGCGGCATCGTCAGATGCCGCTCCCGAAGCGGCTGCGCCCGCTGAGGAGTCCGCACCCGAGCCGGCGGCACAAGAAGCGCCGGCCGAGGCTGCGCCCGCCGAAGCCCCGGCTGCCGAGGCGCCCGCGCAGTCGGATGCCCCCGCACCGGCGGCATCCGAAGGCAAGCAGGTCGTGCTGCCGGAACTCGGCGAGAGCGTCACCGAGGGAACCGTCACGCGCTGGCTCAAGCAGGTCGGCGACGATGTCGCCGTCGATGAGCCGCTGCTCGAGATCTCGACCGACAAGGTCGACACCGAGATCCCCTCGCCGTATGCCGGCGTGCTGCAGAAGGTGCTCGTCCAGGAAGACGAGACGGTCGAGGTGGGCGCTGTGCTCGCTGAGATCGGCGACGGCGCGAGCGTTGCCCCGGCGGCGCCGGCCCCGGCTACTGAACAGCAGGCGCAGCCTGCACCCCCAGCACCCGAGGCCAAGCCCGCGGCTGAGGCCAAGCCCGCGGCGCAGCCCGCGCCCGAGGCGGCACCGCAGGCGGCTGCTTCGGCTGCTTCGGCTGCTTCGGCTGCAGAGTCGTCCGATGCGACGTCGTACGTGACGCCGCTCGTGCGCCGCCTCGCGCAGCAGAAGGGCGTCGACCTGTCGACGGTCAGTGGCACGGGCGTTGGCGGGCGTATCCGCAAGGAAGACGTGATCAAGGCCGCCGAGGCCGCGTCGAAGCCTGCCGCCGGTGCTCCGGCAGCGGCACCCGCTGCTGCTCCGCTCGAGGTCTCGCCGCTGCGCGGCACGACGCAGCCGATGTCTCGTCTGCGCAAGGTGCTCGCGGAGCGTGCCGTCGCGTCGATGCAGCAGACGGCGCAGCTGACCACGGTCGTCGAGGTCGATGTCACGAAGCTCGCGGCATTCCGTGACCGCACCAAGGCTGACTTCCTCGCCAAGACGGGCGACAAGCTGTCGTTCCTGCCCTTCTTCGCCCTCGCGGCGGCTGAGGCGTTGCGGGCTTACCCCGTCGTCAACTCGACGGTCGACGGCACGAACATCGTGTACCCGGCGTCGGAGAACCTCTCGATCGCCGTCGACACCGAGCGCGGTCTGCTCACGCCCGTCGTGCGCGACGCCGCGAGCAAGAACATCGCGCAGATCGCCCGCGAGATCGCTGATCTCGCAGCGCGCACGCGCGAGAACAAGCTCAAGCCCGACGAGCTCGCCGGTGGAACGTTCACGCTGACGAACACGGGATCGCGCGGGGCGCTCTTCGACACGCCCGTCGTGTTCCTGCCGCAGTCGGCGATCCTCGGCACCGGCATCGTCGTCAAGCGGCCCGGCCTCGTGACGGTGGACGGCAAGGACGCGATCTCGATCCGTTCGTATGTCTACCTCGCGCTGTCGTACGACCACCGCATCATCGACGGAGCTGACGCCGCTCGCTTCCTCGGCGCGGTCAAGTCCCGCCTCGAAGCGGCGGACTTCGAGGGCCAGCTCGGCGCCTGATCTGACGCATCCTCATGGCTGTTGCGCGGCGTATACGTCGCGCAACAGCCATGAGTCGTCTGTGCGCTGTATGACGACGAGCTGAGATGCTGCGTCGGGCGCGTCGACCCTCAGCACCGCCACGCCGCCGAAGTCATCGAGCAGTGTGACGCTGCGGGTGTCTGCCGTTCGATCGATCGCCCCGGCGGGGAACGACACGTGGGGATCTGCCTGCACCTCAGTCAGGCATTCCGCGGATGCTCCGCAGGCGGCGCGCGCTGTCAGCAGGTCGGTCACGACCGCGGTGGGGTCGTCACGCAGCGCCGTCGCGGCCGGCGGGGGGCCGTCCAGCGGAGCGCTTGACGGGGATGGACTCCCGATCGATTCGCTCGTCTTGGCGATGGGCACCGGTGTGGCGGCCGCGAGGGGTTGTTCGTCGCCGGGCCAGAACGCGCCGAGAGCGACCACCAGACCCGCCGCCCCTGCCGCCACCGCCCACGGGGTGACGCGCGCCCGGCTGCCCCGTTCGCGCCACCGTCGCCAGACGCGCGTCGTCGTTTTCGACACGAGGTCGGCGACGTCGGCGTCGACGTGCCGGGCCAGGCTGTCGAACAGGCTGCCGCGCTCGTGCGCCGCCACCGGCGTCGGGACTGTGCCCTCGGCCGGTGCGGTCGCAGGCTCGGAACGCCACGATGCCCGCGCCGGAGCGAGAACCGCGTCGCCGAGTGGCTCCGGCCGGGCCAGCCTGAAGAGCTCGTCTTCGAGTCGAGCGATCGCCGCATCGGTGAGCGCGCGGGTCGCGATCGTTTCGATCAGGTCGTGCCACACCGCCAATCCGGGCTCGGCAACCTGCTCGAGCAGCTGGGTCGATGCCTCGAGTGCGTCATCGGACGAGACACCCGTCGCGAGCACCGGCCTGCCGGCGTCGGTCAGCCACCACTCCCCTGTCACCGTCGATCTGTCACCCGCGTGTGGGATCCGCGCGAGTTCGGCGACTCCGCGCAGCACGCTGACCGCGATCGTCACCCGCTCGCCCGACGTCAGCTCGACACGGGCTTCGCGCCGGCGGCGGACGGCGTCGGTCACGCGGCGCGGACACGGGGGCAAGACGACGTCGTGACCATCTTCGCGACGCACCACATCGAGGCACGCGAGAACGTGCCCTGTGTCCGACGCGTGCCATCCTGCCCACTCATCGTCGAACATCGCCGCGTCGACGAGCACCCGCGATTCTCCTGAGGCCAGTCGGACGAGGATGCCGGCCCAGGGGGTATCCGTACCCGAGCCCACGCGCCGCACGACGCGGTACGGGGCGAGAAGGCGCTCGTTCGCAGCGGTCGGCATGCGGGGAGTCTGCCCTTCCGGGCGGGGCAGCCGAACGAGGTGGAAGGAAGCGGCGGACGAAGTGCCGATGGATCGGTTTGGGGAGGAACGGTCGCAGGAGCAGAAAAGGTAGGCTGGGTGTCATGGCCCGCAGTACCGCTCCCGAGAAGCGCCCCGGCTTCTTTTCGCAGATCCGCACCCTTTACGTCTTCACGCAGAAGGCGTTCCGGTGGCTTCCGTTCCTCCTCATCGGCATTTTGCTGGTGGGAATCGGGCTCGGCGTCACCGTCGGACTTCTGATCCCCCCGGTGGCGATCTGGAGTGTCATCCTCTGGGGCGTCACGGGACTCATGTTCGGCATCCTGGGTTCGCTCATGGCGATGACCCGTCTGTCGACCCGCGCGATGTACACGCGACTCGACGGGATGCCGGGGGCCGCAGGCCACGTGCTCTCGACGTCGCTCGGGCGAAAGTGGCAGGGCAGCGAGATGCCTGTCGGTGTGAACCCGAAGACGCAGGAGGCGGTCTACCGCGCGATCGGCCGCGGTGGTGTCGTCATCGTCGGCGAAGGTGCGCGCGGCCGTCTCACCCGCCTCGTCAACGACGAGCGCATGAAGGTGCAGCGTGTGGCCTCGGGCGTGCCGATCACGGTTCTCTACGTCGGACACGGCGAGGACGAGATTCCGATCAGCAAGCTCGCGCCGACCATCAAGTCGCTTCCGAAGTCGATCGACCGGGCGACCATGGCCGCCGTCGTGAAGCGTGTCGACTCGGTGTCGCAGTCGCTCGCTTCGCTGCCGATCCCCAAGGGCATCGACCCCACGAAGGCCCGCGCACCGCGTCCTCGCTGACGGGTCAGGGTCAGGCGCGGACGAGCACCGTCCCGGCTGCCTTGTCGTGCAGACCACGGTTGTCGGCATCCCAGATCGCCGCCGGGATGACCAGCAGCAGAAGCAGCGTGCGCACGATGGGACGCCACAGTCCCGTCCAGCCGCCGGTGGCAAGTTGAAGACGCATGCCCATCAGGCGGTGCCCGGGGCTCCCGCCGATCGTCGGGATGAACAGCAGCTGCACCGCGGCGAACACGATCATGGGCGTGAACATCGTCAGTCCCGCCTCGGCGGGCAGTGCGAACTGGTCGTATCCGAAGAACGCAATCGCGATGACCGTCGCCGTGAGGTAGTCGATCAGAAGGGCGAGTGTGCGGCGCCCGAGTTTGGCGATGCTGCCCCGGCCGGATGCGGGAAGGCCGAGCCTTTCACCGGGGTACGAAGTGGCAGGAAGTGCGTCGGGCATTCCCCCAGCCTACCGAGCACCGCGTAACATGCCGGAAACAAAGGTGTCATGGCAGGGCAACCCCTGAGGGGTACCGTGCCAGACGTGCCCGGCCCGTTCGCGGCACGAGACGAAGCCCTAACTCTGGAGCATCAATGTTCAAAGAACCATCTGAGGTCCTGTCGTACATCAAGGATGAGGACATCAAGTTCCTCGACATCCGTTTCACGGATCTTCCGGGTGTTCAGCAGCACTTCAACATCCCTGCTTCGACGGTGGATGAGGAGTTCTTCACGGAGGGGCAGCTGTTCGACGGATCGTCGATCCGCGGCTTCGCCAACATCCACGAGTCGGACATGCAGCTCATCCCCGACGTTTCGACCGCCTACGTCGACCCCTTCCGTGAAGCGAAGACCCTGATCATGATCTTCGACATCTACAACCCGCGCACGGGAGAGGTGTACTCGAAGGACCCGCGTCAGGTCGCCAAGAAGGCCGAGAAGTACCTCGCATCGACCGGGATCGCGGACACGGCGTTCTTCGCGCCCGAGGCCGAGTTCTACATCTTCGACGACGTGCGCTACGACGTGACGCCGAACCAGAGCTTCTACTTCGTCGATTCCGAAGAAGGTGCGTGGAACACGGGCCGCGTCGAAGAGGGCGGCAACCTCGCCAACAAGACGACCTACAAGGGCGGCTACTTCCCCGTCTCCCCCGTCGACAAGCAGGCCGATCTGCGCGACGACATCAGCCTGCGCCTCATCGACGCGGGCCTGCACCTGGAGCGTTCGCACCACGAGGTCGGCACGGGCGGCCAGGCCGAGATCAACTACCGCTTCGACACGATGGTCCACGCGGCGGACGACATCCTGAAGTTCAAGTACATCGTCAAGAACACCGCGCTCGAGTGGGGTAAGGTCGCGACCTTCATGCCCAAGCCGCTGTTCGGTGACAACGGCTCGGGCATGCACACGCACCAGTCGCTGTGGCTCGAGGGCAAGCCCCTGTTCTACGACGAGAAGGGCTACGCGGGTCTCTCGGACGTCGCCCGCTGGTACATCGGCGGTCTGCTGGCCCACGCTCCGGCCGTCCTCGCCTTCACCAACCCGACGCTGAACTCCTACAAGCGTCTGGTCAAGGGCTACGAGGCCCCCGTGAACCTGGTCTACTCGGCCGGCAACCGCTCGGCTGCCGTCCGCATCCCGATCACGGGCAGCAACCCCAAGGCCAAGCGCATCGAGTTCCGCGCTCCCGACGCTTCGGGCAACCCGTACCTCGCCTTCGCAGCGCAGCTGATGGCCGGCCTGGACGGCATCCTGAACCGGATCGAGCCCCACGAGCCCGTCGACAAGGACCTGTACGAGCTGCCCCCCGAGGAGGCCGTCAACATCCCGCAGGTTCCGAACTCGCTGCTCGACTCGCTCGAGGCGCTGCGCGCCGACCACGAGTTCCTGCTGCGCGGCAACGTGTTCACGCCCGAACTGATCGAGACGTGGATCGAGTACAAGATCGAGAACGAGATCCGTCCGATCAACGCGCGACCGCACCCGTTCGAGTTCGAGCTGTACTTCGGCGTCTGATCGTCGCTAACGAACCCGCCTCCCCGCACGACACGGACGGGGAGGCGGGTTTCGTGCGTTCGGTTCTGCCAGACTTGCCAGAGCCGACTCCGGAGGAACGATGACAGATGGTGCCGCTGCCCCGAAGCATTCACGCCGGCGGGGCCGACGCATCGTGCTGGTGATCGTCTCCGTCATCGTCGGCATCGCCGTCGTCATCGGCATCGTCGGCGCGATCACGCCGTGGCCGTCGGCGATGCTGATCCGCGCGGTGTTCGAGCGCGGCGGCACGGCGGCGGCAGCCGAGATGGAACGTCACCAGCCCGCAGGGCCGGTGGATGAGACTCTCGACATCCCGTATGGCACGCCGGGCGATGAGACGACGACGCTCGACGTGTTCACCGTCGCAGAAGAGGGCGAGACGCTGCCGACGATCGTCTGGGTGCACGGCGGCGCGTGGATCTCGGGGTCATCGGCGAACGTCGATCCGTACCTGCGGATCCTTGCCGACGCGGGCTACACGGCCGTCGGCCTGAACTACGGGCTCGGTCCCGAGCAGACCTACCCCACGGCCGTGCGACAACTCAACGACGCGCTCGCCTACCTCGACGAGAATGCGGCCGAGCTGCGGATCGATCCCGACCGCATCATCTTGGCCGGCGACTCCGCCGGCGCCCAGCTCGCGAGCCAGCTCGCGACGCTCACGACGAACGAACGCTATGCCCACCTGCTGGGCATCGAGCCCTCGCTCGACGCGTCGCAGCTGATCGGGATCATCCTCAACTGCGGCGTGTACGACATGCCCGCCATGGCGGAACTCGAGGGCCTGATGGCGTGGGGCCTGCAGGTCTCGCTGTGGGCGTACACCGGCACGAAGGGCTGGTCGGCGACCTATGAGGGAGCCACGATGTCGACGATCGACTTCGTCACGGAAGGTTTTCCGCCGACGTACATCAGCGGAGGCAACGGAGACGGACTCACCTGGCTGCAGTCCATCCCCATGTCCACGGCGCTGCAGGATGCCGGCGTCGAGGTCACCGAGCTGTTCTGGCCGGCCGATCACACGCCCGCGCTCCCCCACGAGTACCAGTTCCATCTCGACAGGCCCGAGGCGCAGCAGGCTCTCGATGCGACGATCGCGTGGCTCGCTGAGCTCACGGCGTCGGATCAGCCGTAGAAGAGCTTCTCGAACACTCGGCGCGCCCGGCGCGTCACGCCGAGGTAGTCCTCTTCGACCTCGGTCGCCGCGCGCGGCGGGTAGCCGAGCAGACGACCGATCCCGTCGAGCTTCTTGCGGTCGGTCGGGAGCAAGTCGCTCGTGTGGCCTGACAGCAGGGTGTTCGCCGAGCGCAAGCGGCTCGCCAAGACCCATGCGGCCGTGAGCCGTTCTGCGGCGACCGTGCTCACCAAGCCGGCCTCTTGAGCCGCGGAGAGCGCCCCGAGCGTCGACGTCGTCCGCATGCCGGGGACGGCATGCGCGTGTTCGAGCTGCAGCAGCTGCACGAGCCACTCGACGTCGCTGAGCGAGCCGGGTCCGAGCTTGAGATGCCGCGCGGGGTCGGCACCCTGAGGCAGTCGTTCGCTTTCGACGCGGGCTTTGATCCGTTTGATCTCACGCAATCCCTGCGGGTCCACGGATGCCGGATACCGGATGTCGTCGGCCAATGCCATGAAGTCCGCCAGCAGGGCGGGGCTCCCTGCCACGCCGCGCGCCCGCAGGAGCGCCTGGGCCTCCCACGACAAGGACCAGCGCCGGTAGTACTCGGCGTACGAATCGAGCGAGCGCGCGACCGGGCCCTTGCGTCCCTCCGGGCGCAGGCCCGCGTCGAGGTCGAGCGGCATGCGGTGGTCCTCGGAGTGCTCACGCAGCGCATTGACGATCCGCACCGCCAGCGACTGAGCACGTTGCGGGTCGATGCCGTTGGGGCGGTACACGTACAGGATGTCGGCGTCCGAGCCGAAGCCGAGCTCGCCCCCGCCGAATCGTCCCATGCCGATGACGGCGAACTCGAACGCGTCGTCCTCTTCGGGGACGATCTCGCGGCGGACGGCGCGCAGTGTCGCCTGAATCGTCACGTCGGTGATGTTCGTGAGCGCCGCGGCGACATCGGCGACGTCGGACTCGGCGCGGAGGGCGCCCATTGCGATGCGAAGCAACTCGCGGCGGCGCAGCGCACGAACGGCGCGCATCGCAGCGGCGATCGTGCCGTGTCGCGTCTGGATTGCCCGCGCCTCTTCGAAGAGCACCTCTGCCGAGCGCGGCCGCAGCAGGGCGGCGTCGTCCAGCCACGCGGCGGACTCCGGTATCCACTCCATGAGGTCGGCCACGTAGCGCGAGCCCGAGAGCACGTGCGTGAGGTGCTCAGCCGCGCCCGAGGAGTCGCGCAGCATCCGCAGGAACCAGTGCGTCGACCCGAGCCGCTCGCTCAGACGTCGGAACGCGAGCAGGCCGTAGTCGGGATCGACACCATCGGCGAACCAGCGGATCATGACGGGCATGAGGTGGCGCTGGATCGTCGCCTTGCGGCTGAGCCCGCTCGTGAGCGCCGTGATGTGGCGCAGGGCACTCGCGGGGTCGGCGAAGCCGATCGCCGCGAGACGGTCGTGCGCCTGCGAGATCGAGAGTGCTCGCCCTTCGTCGGGCAGCATCCGCTCGTCTGCCGGCAGCGCGGCAACCGCTGAAAGCAGAGGTCGGTAGAACAGCCGCACGTGGATGTCGCGCACTTCGCGCTTGATGGCCTCCCACCGCTTCCACAATGCTTGACCGCTCGTGGCCAGACCCGACGATCGAGCCAGGACGCGCAGGTCATCGGGGTCGGCGGGCATGAGGTGCGTGCGACTCAGCTGGCGCAGCTGCACACGGTGCTCGAGCAGGCGCAGCTCGCGGTAGTCGCGAGAGAACGCGCCGGCCTCGGCCCGGCCGATGTACCCCTCAGCGACGAGCGCATCCAGTGCCGCCAGCGTGCCGCGCTGACGGATGCGGTCGTCGGCGAGCCCGTGCACGAGCTGCAGCAGCTGCACCGTGAACTCGATATCGCGGATGCCACCGGGCCCGAGCTTGAGCTGGTACGGAACCTCGGCGGGCGGGATGTGTTCGGTCACCCGCTCGCGCATGCGCTGCACGCTGTCGACGAAGTTCTCGCGCGCCGCGCTCGTCCACACTTTCGGCAGCACTGCGTCGACGTATGCCTGACCGAGCGCCGCGTCGCCCGCAAGCGGGCGTGCCTTCAGGAGCGCCTGGAACTCCCAGCTCTTCGCCCAGCGGTCGTAGTACGACAGGTGCGAGTCGAGCGTGCGCACGAGCGCTCCCTGCTTGCCCTCGGGGCGCAGATTGGCATCGACATCCCACAGGGGCGGCTCCATCTCGGAGCCCGAGACGCCGCGCATCGTCTGCAGGGCCAGCCGCGTCGCGATGTCGACGACCCGGCTCTCCCCCGCCTCGGCGAGCGTCTTGTCGTCGGCACCGCCGACGAAGATGACGTCGACATCGCTCACGTAGTTCAGTTCGCGCGCCCCGGCCTTGCCCATACCGATGATCGCGAGCGCCGTCCCGGCGACCTGCTCGCGCGGAAACAGCCCGGCGCCGGCGACGCCCGTCGAGATCCGCGTGCGGGCGACCGAGAGCGACGCTTCGAGCGCTGCCCCCGCGGCATCCGCCAGAGTCGCCGCAACCGCAGGGAGTGCATCGACGGGGCTGTCGTTGAGTAGATCGAACGCGGCGATCCGGGCGAGCTGGCGGCGATAGCGCACGCGCAGCGCGACCCAGGATGCCTCGTCTCCGTCGGACGCGAAGCCGTCGACGTCGCCCACGGAATCGAGCAGGTCGGCGCGCAGCTCTTCTGCCGTCGGCAGCGTGGACGCCCCTCCGGCGAGGTGGAGGATCTCTTCGGGATGCCGGAAGAAGAAGTCCCCGAAACCCGTGGAAGCCCCCACCACGGCCCAGAGGGCACGCCAGCCGGGCTCATCGACGATGAGCGCGCGCACCGAATCGGGGTCACGGCGCCCGATGCGCGCGATCGCCGCCAGCGCGGCATCCGGATCGGCGGCGACGGACGCCGCCGAGGTGAGGTCATCGCGCGTGAGGCCCGTCTCCTCCTGCAGCTCACGCAGCAGCGCATCCGTCTCGGCGAGCCGAGAGAAGCCCTGCCGGGCGAGAGCGGTCAGTGACGATGTGCGTGGGCTCGCGGACATGCGGGACCGGTCAGAGCATCTCGAGGTTGTTCGTGAGCTCGAACGGCGTCACCTGAGCGCGGTACTCCTGCCACTCCTTGCGCTTGTTGAGCAGCACGTAGGTGAACACCTGCTCGCCGAGCGTCTCGGCGACGAGCTCGGACTCCTCCATGTAGCTGAGGGCGTGGTCGAGACTCTGCGGCAGCGGTGCGTAGCCGAGCGCGCGTCGCTCGGCGTCCGTCAGCGACCACACGTTGTCTTCGGCCTCGGGGGGAAGGTCGTATCCCTCTTCGATGCCCTTGAGGCCCGCGGCGAGCAGCAGCGCGTACGCGAGGTAGGGGTTGGCCGCCGAATCGAGCGCGCGATACTCGACGCGCGAGGACTGACCCTTGTTCGGCTTGTACATCGGCACCCGCACGAGTGCCGACCGGTTGTTGTGACCCCAGCAGATGAAGCTCGGCGCTTCGTCGCCCCCCCACAGTCGCTTGTAGGAGTTCACGAACTGGTTGGTCACCGCCGAGATCTCGTTGGCGTGCCGTAGCAGGCCGGCGATGAACTGGCGGCCCACCTGCGAGAGCTGGTACTGCGCGCCTTCTTCGTAGAAGGCGTTCTGGTCGCCCTCGAACAGCGACATGTGCGTGTGCATGCCGCTGCCGGGCTTGCCGCCGAGGGGCTTCGGCATGAACGTTGCATAGACGCCCTGCTCGATCGCGACCTCTTTTACGACAGTGCGGAAGGTCATGATGTTGTCAGCCGTCGCGAGGGCGTCGGCATAGCGCAGATCGATCTCGTTCTGGCCGGGACCGCCCTCGTGGTGGCTGAACTCGACCGAGATGCCGAGATCTTCGAGCATCCGCACCGAGCGGCGGCGGAAATCGTGCGCCGTGCCGCCGGGGACGTTGTCGAAGTAGCCCGCCGAGTCGACGGGAACAGGTCCTTCGGGGCCGAAGGACGAGGACTTCAGGAGGTAGAACTCGATCTCGGGGTGCGTGTAGAACGTGAAGCCCGCATCGGCGGCCTTCGCGAGCGCCCGCTTGAGGACGTGTCGAGGATCCGCGACGGCGGGCTGGCCGTCGGGAGTCGTGATGTCGCAGAACATCCGCCCGGTGGGGTCGATCTCGCCGCGCCAGGGCAACGTCTGGAATGTCGAGGGATCGGGATGCGCCAAGAGATCAGACTCGTACGAGCGAGTGAGGCCTTCGATGGCCGACCCGTCGAACCCGAGGCCTTCCGTGAAGGCTCCTTCGACCTCGGCAGGGGCGATCGCGACCGATTTGAGGGTGCCGATCACGTCGGTGAACCACAGGCGGACGAACTTGACGCCGCGCTCCTCGATCGTCCGCAGGACGAAATCGCGCTGCTTGTCCAACGTCACTTGCCGGTGTCCTCGGAGGAGCCGCTCTGTGCGGAGCCCCAGCGGTCCTCGCGGGCTTCATCCTCGGACCACGCGCGCGAACGCTCACGCAGGATTTCGGGTGCCCGTGCGGCCTCTTCGGCGGTGTCGAAAGGGCCTGCCCGGTCGATCGCAGGAGACTCGAAGCCCTTCTCCACTTCGCCCGTCGTGAGGTTGTACCAGTACTTCTCGTTCTCGCTGGACACCGTGACTCCTCCCATGCGGCGGTCGCGCCCGGATTCCCGGGCGTGTGTGGACGGATCCGCCTGGGTTGATCCTACTGATGCGACGGATGCTGCTGGATAGGCTGGCAGGTATGGCAGAACTCGCGACCCGGGCCGTCGGCGTGGACATCGGCGGCACCGGGATCAAGGCCGGTGTGGTCGATCTCGATCGGGGAGCACTCGCGAGCGAGCGCATCAAAGTGGCCACTCCCGCCGGAGCCGAACCCGGTGACGTGCTCGCCGCCGTCCGCACCGTGCTCGACCGGCTCGGGATCAGCGATCAGGGTGTGGCGCTCGGGATCGCGTTCCCCGCGATCGTGAAGAAGGGGCGCACGCTGTCGGCGGCCAATGTGTCCGACGCATGGATCGGGTTCGAGGCCGAGAAGTTCTTCGAGGACGGACTCGGTCGCGAGATCCACTTCGCCAACGACGCCGACGTCGCCGGCGTCGCAGAGCTGCGCTACGGCGCGGCGAAGGGGCGCGACGGGCTGACGATCCTTACGACGCTCGGCACCGGGATCGGCAGCGCGCTGATCCACGACGGCGTGCTCGTGCCGAACTCGGAGCTGGGCCACGTGCAGCGCGCGAAGCACGGGAAGGACGCCGAGGCCTACGCGGCCTACTCGGCGATGGAGCGCGGCAACCTGAGCTGGCAGGAGTGGGCGAGCCGGCTGCAGTGGTACTACAGCTACATCGAGTCACTCTTCAGCCCCGACCTGTTCATCGTGGGCGGAGGCGTGTCCAAGCACGCCGCTTCGTTCTTGCCGCTGCTGGACATCGCTACACCGATCGTGCCTGCGGTGCACCGCAACAACGCGGGCATCATCGGCGCAGCCGCGCTCGCGCTGGGCTGACGAGGCCGCGGCGAGCGGCGGGCGTGGAGGCGAATGGGCCGGCCTGTACGCCGGGTTCTGTCCGGGGGCGTGAGCCCCGTGGACGGTCATCTCTCTCGGCGACACGTTGCCGTGCCGCTCTAGCGGTCTACCCGGGGACTCGGCGGGCCGCGTCATCATCCCCTGTATGACCTTGCTCCGGGCGAGGTTTACCGTGCGATTCGCGTCACCGCGAACCCGGTGGTCTCTTACTCCACCCTTTCACCCTTACCGCCCGGTCCTGAGACACGCTCAGGACCAGGAGGCGGTCTGCTTTCTGTGGCACTGTCTCGCGGATCACTCCGGGTGGGTGTTATCCACCGCCCTGCCCTGTGGAGCCCGGACGTTCCTCGGCGCTACACGGTGAACCGTGCGCGACGCGACCGTCCAGCCGACCCATTCGCTGCGACGACTTTACCCGTATTTGCGGAACGTCCGAGAGAATGTGCGGAAAAGCGTTAGCGTGTGACCAGCCACGGTGCGCACTGGGAACGTGCCGCGGTTGTACAGTCTTCAGGGAGGCAAAAACAACTATGCGAAAAATCATGCTCGCTGCAATGGCCGCAGCGACACTCATCATCGCCACACCGCTCGCGGCCACAGCCGACGAATCCGAAGTACAGCCGCCGTCGGTTCAGATCAATGTCGAGATCGGCGACTACCCGCCCGGGACTCCTGACGCGCCGTCGCTTGCGGGCAGCACAGTCATGGGCGACTGCCTGCAGAGTGTTCCGTGGATCAGCTATTCCGTCCTGCGGTCTGATCCCGACGGCGTCGCGGCCGACATCCCTGCCGTGCTGCACCTGACAGACGGCATGAACAGCGTCGATGTTCCGCTCGGCACGCTGGTCGACAACCGTCTGAACGGCCGCGTCCTGTGGCCTGGTGCGTCCGCAGACGGCTCCGGTGTCGCCACCGGCCCGTACGCCTGGACGCTCGGTGACATCCACGCCACGATTCGCGCCGGCGCAGAAGAGATCGCGACGCCGCTGTCGTACCCGCTCGAGAGCCCCGAGTGCCTGTCGCTGCCCCTCACCGACGGTCCCGCCGGTGCCGATGGCGCGCCTTCGTCACTTCCTCTGACGGGAATGGACGCCGCGGTTCTTCCGATCGCGCTGGCCGGTGCAGTCGTTCTGCTCGCCGGCGTGGGCTTCATGCTCGTGCAGCGCCGCCGCCGCGCTTAGTGGCGACTGCCGAGACGCACCCGGGGACGACCCGCCGTACGCGGCGTCCCCGGGCGCGTCTGTGGTTCCTCCTGATCCTCGCCGTTCTCATCGTGGCCCTGGCCTGGGTCGGCGCGCGGGCAGTGCTGGCGAAGTCCGCCGTCGACGAGATCATGCCGCTCGCGCAGCAGATGCAGGATGCCGCAGCGGCAGGTGACCTGGACCGGATCGACGAGCTCTCCGTCGCGCTCGAGGACCATGCGTCCGACATCGCCGTCCTCGAGAACGACCCGCTTTGGCGCGCCGCCGAGTGGATGCCTTTCGGGGGACAGAATCTCGTCGCCGTGCGGACCGCCGGCAGCGAGCTCGCCACGATCGCCGAGGTGCTCCCCCGTCTGACGGGAGTCGCGCGTTCGCTGGACGAGCCGCACACCGGTGCGCTCGTCTCGCCCGCGGCCTTGTCGAGCGCTGCCGACGTGCTCTCGGACGCCGATGCCGTGTTCGTCCGGGCCGCCCACCGGCTCGGAGCCTTCGACGCCGACGCACTTCTTCCGCCCGTCGCCGACGGAGTCGCCCGGCTCGACGGTGTCGTGAGTCAAGCCGCCCCCTTGATCGCCACGGCGGCTCGAGCGAGCGCTGTGCTGCCCGCGATGCTCGGCGGGGAAGGCGAACGCACGATCCTGGTCATGATCCAGAACCCCGCCGAGTTGCGCACGGGTGGCGGCATCACGGGGTCCTTCGCCGAGATCCGCGCTCTCGAGGGAGAGCTGACGTTGGTGAGTCAAGCCGAGTCGGCTGACTTCGCAGCGCGGGCTGACGCGATTATCGACCTGCCCGAGGGCCTCACGACCGTCTACTCCGACGTCGTCGGACGCTTCGCCCAGAACATGTCCATGCCGGCGGACTTCGCCACCACCGGCGCACTCGCGACGGCATGGTGGCAGGAGCTGACCGGGCGCGTGCCCGATACGGTCGTCTCGATCGATCCGATGGTGCTGCAGGCGCTCCTCACCGTCACGGGGCCCATCGAGCTGGCCACAGGCGAGCAGTTGGATGCTGACGGTCTCCTGGACACCCTCCTGTTCGATGCCTACCGCACACTGTCGATCGAACAGCAGACCTCGCTCTTCGCGTCGGTGACCGACGCGGTCTTCGATCGCGTCGCCGGCGGGGGCGTCGATCTGGTCGCGCTCATCGGGGCTATGGCGGTGCCGGTGCAGGAGGGTCGCATCGCGGTGTGGGAAGCCGACGAGAACGCGAACGAGATCTTCGCTTCGAGCGCACTGGGCGGCCCGGCGGCACGACAGGATGTCGCAGGCGACGGCGCGTTCGCGGTGTATCTGAACGACGCCACCGGCGCCAAGATGGGCGGATTCCTTGACGCCGCGATCACCGCCGAGGTCGTCTCGTGCCGCGCGGACGGACAGACCGAGGTCGCGGTCACCGTCACCCTCACGAGCACCGCGCGGGCTGATGCCGCGTTGCTCCCGATGAGCGTCACGGGCGGCGGCTACTACGGAGTGGCGCCCGGGGACATCGCGACGAATGTGGCGGCTGTAGGGCCGACGGCGGGGTCGGTGGGCGCCGTGCTCGTCGACGGCGAGCCGTACGCCGGCGCGACAGCCGTCGACGACGGACGGCCGACGAGTGCTGCGCGTGTCGATCTCGCCCCCGGCGAGTCCAGCCGGCTCTCCTTCCACTTCTTCATGCCGCACGACGACGTCGCCGACCTCGTCGTGCTGCACACTCCGCTGCTCACCACGCCCCAGGTCGAGATCGGACCGACGGCCTGCGGCTGATCGGGCTTACTCCTCAGCCGTGTCGGCGATGCGCAGGTCGAGCGGGAAATCCAGCGGAAAATCTCCGAAAAGGTGCCGGGTCGCTGCCGCTGCGGCATCCGTGACCGCTTCGGCGACATCATCGACCATCGCTGCGGGCGCGTGCACGATGACCTCGTCGTGCAGAAAGAAGGCCAGATGCGGTGCCCGCTCGAACACGGCGCCGGACCGTGACGCCGCGGCATCCGTCGTCAACGGCATCGCCGCGAGGCGCCGCCGAATCTCGGCGAGCCAGGCCAGCGCCCACTCTGCCGCCGTTCCCTGAACGATGAAGTTGCGCGTGAAGCGCCCGCGATCGCGCGCCGCTCGGCGAGCGTGCGACTCCTCGCCGGTCGACGCACCGGTGTCGCTCGCGCGCGCTTGCGCAGCGGTCCACTCCGTCGAGGGCCGCGGTGACGTGCGACCGAGCCACGTCGACACGACGCCGCCCTGCTCTCCCGTCGCCGCCGCCGCGTCGACGAGCCCCATCGCTCGCGGGTACGTGCGCCGCAGCCGCGGCACGAGACGGCCCGAGTCCCCCGTCGTCGCGCCGTACATCGCGCCCAGGACGGCGAGCTTCGCTTCGGCGCGAGTCGGCACGGCGCCACCCTGGACGATGCCCTCGTAGAGATCGCGCCCGTTCGCCGCCGCTGCCAGAGCGGTGTCGCGGGACATGGCTGCGAGCACTCGCGGCTCGAGCTGCGCGACGTCGGCCACGACGAGCTTCCAGCCCGGATCCGCGCGCACCGCGGGGCGTAGCTGCCGCGGCAGCTGCAATGCTCCCCCGCCCGATGACGCCCACCGGCCCGTCACGACTCCCCCGGGCACATAGACGGGCCGGAAACGGCCGTCAGTGACCCATTCGTCGAGCCACGCCCAGCCGTTGGCAGACAGTAGCCGGGTGAGCTTCTTGTACTCCAGCAGCGGTTCGATCACGGGATGTGTGTGCTCCGCCAGCTCCCAGCGACTCGTCGATGTGACGAGTACACCGGCGCGGTGAAGAGCGCGCAGCAGCTTCGGGTGCGAGTCGAGGTTCGCGTGCGGGTCGCCGAGAGCGTCGCGCACCCGCTGCGCGGCCTGCACGACGAGCGCGGGTGTTCCCCCGCTCGCGGGGCGAGCGCCGAGCACCGCCGTCAGGATGCGGTCGTGCCCCACTGCATCCCACGGAACGCCCGCGGTGCGCAGCTCGACCGCGATGAGCGCCCCGGCCGACTCGGCAGCTGTCAGCAGGCGCAGGCGCGCGGGGTCGGTGGAGGTCGCGATCGCGGCACGCTGGCGCAACAGCTCGTCGCGCGACGCGTCGAGCCGGTCCGGCAGGGCCGATGACGCGGTATCGACGAAGTCGAAGAGCGCCGGTGTGTCATCGACCGGCGCCGGGGCGGCGTCCCAGGCCGACGGGGCGCGCAGAGCGGCATCCGTGACCAGTTCGCTGTCGCGCAGGATCGCACGGCACAGTCGCAGGTCGTGACAGCGTTCGACGCGCACGCCGTTCTCGAGGAGCGGTGAGTACCAGGCCGGGGTGTCGCTCCACACCCAGCGCGGATGCCCGAGGTGTTCCTGAGCCGTGATCCATGGGCTCAGGTCGGAGCGGTCGAGGCTGAGCCGCTCGAGCTCTCTTCCCTCGATGTCGAGCGTGACGATTCCGACGTCGTCGCCCGCGCGGCCGACGACGATCCAGGCGGGGGCGTCAGCGCCCGTCACAGCTCACAGACCGGATTCCTCCGTGCGCACGAGGATGCAGCCGCACTCGGGGCAGGTGAGGACGACATCATCGGCGGCGGAGCGCAGCGTCTGCAGATCGGTGCCCGAGAGAACCATGCGGCACCCTTCGCACGTGCGCGCACGCATGAGCGCCGCGCCGACGCCGCGCGTCGCGATCCGTTCGTAGTGAGCGAGCAGGTCAGCGGGAACATCGTGGGCGACCGCCGCGCGATCGCGGGTCGCAGCCTCGAGCGCTGCCGTCGCCTCGGCGACCACGCGCTTGGCCTCGGCGCTCAGCTCAGTGCCCTCGGCGTTGGTCGCCGCGATGAGGCCCTCCTGCTCGGCGACGGCTGCTTCGGCTTGTTCGAGTCGCTCCATGGCTTCGAGTTCGGCGTCTTCGAGCTCGCTCTTGCGGCGAGCGAGCGACTGCATCTCGCTCTCGAAGCCCTGCGCCTCTTTCACGTTCGAGGTGGCCGCGAGCCGCTCGGCGTCGCGCGCCGCACGGGCATCGACGACGGCGATGTCGGACTCGAGACGCGAGATCTCGGTGCGCACGTCGTCGCGCACTCCGAGACGCGATGTGAGCTCGCGCGACAGCTCCTGCCGACGCGCGAGCAGTTCCTTCACGCGCGCCGCCTGCGGAGGATTGCGTCGGGCGTTCTCGAACTGACGGATGCGGACGTCGAGGTCGGCGAGGTCCAAGAGGCGACGCTGGTCTGCGGGGCTGGCATTCACCCCTCAAACCTACCCCGCCGGGCGCGGAGCCTCGCGGGTCAGAGCTGCAGCACCCAGGTTGCGACGCCGAAGTAGATGATGAGGCTCGTCGCATCGCAGAACGTCGAGATGAACGGCGTGCTGAAGACGGCGGGATCGGCACGTAGCGTGCGCGCAAGCATCGGCATGATCCCCCCGACGGTGGCCGCGAGGGTGCAGATCGCGAACAGCGTCGAGCCGATCACGAGGCCGAGGGGCATCCCGAAGACGAGACCTGCGATCGCGAAGCCGAGCACCCCGAGCATGCCGCCCAGCAGCGCACCGACCCGCACTTCGCGCCAGGCGACGGCGAGCACGTCTCTCGTGGACACTTCGCCGACGGCGAGGGCGCGCGTGACCGTGGTCGCCGCCTGGGCGCCCGTGTTCCCGGCGGTGCCGGTGAGCAGCGGGATGAACAGGGCGAGCGTCACGACCTGCTCGAGCGTCGCTTCGAAGACGTCGATCACGCCGACCGTCAGCAGCGCCGACACCGCCAGGGCGAGAAGCCACACGACGCGTGAGCGCACGATACCGAGCACGGGTGTCGTGAGGTACGGGCGACCGAGAGGTTCGGAGGCCCCTTGGCGTGCGGCATCCTCGTCTTCTGCCCGCTCGAGGATGCGCGCCGCGTCATCGACCGTGAGGATGCCGAGGAGCCGGTCTTCACCGTCGACGACCGGCGCGGCGAGCAGTTGCGCGTCGACGAGCGTACGCGCCGCGATCTCGGCCTCGTCGCTCGCGTGCACGTGACGGGCATCCGTCATGAGGTCGGCGATGAGCGTGTCGGATGGGCCCATCACGAGATCTCGCAGACCCACGACCCCGAGTACGCGCCGCTGCGTGTCGGTGACGGGCAGGGTGTAGACGGTCTCGGCGTCGCGGCCGCGGTGCTGGATGTGGCTCAACGCGTCACCGACCGTGAGCTGGGGCTGCAGGCGCACGTACTCGGTGCTCATGAAGCGACCGATGCTGCCTCTCGGGTAGCCGAGCATGGGGGCCGTGAGCTCCCGCTCGCGCGCCGACAGTCCGCTCATGAGCTTCTGCGCGACGCCCGCGGGGAGCTCGTCGATGAGCTGCGCCCGGTCATCGGGGTCGAGTTCTTCGAAGACGCGCGCGACGTCTTCGTCGCGGAGCCCCCGAAAGAGCTCGGCACGGATGCCGTTGTCGAGTAGCTCGAAGACCTCGAGCGCCTTCGCGCGGGGCAGCAGGCGATAGAGCACCGCGCGGTCGGCGGCGTCTTCGCGTTCGAGCAGGCGCGCGATCTCGTGGGCATCCTGTTCCGCAAGCATCCCGCCCAGCGCCACGAGGTCACGATCGCGCAGCACCGGTTCGATCCTCGAACGCAGCTCTTCGAACTCGTCATCCATGGCCGCATCATCTCAGAACCGGCGTGGGAATGACGTCGGCGACGGTCTATCTGAGTGAGGGATGCACGGTCAGTACACCTTTCGCAAGACACTCCCCCGTCCGGCCTTGATCGAGTTCACTCGCGTTGTAGCTATCGCACGGCTCATCCCTGCGGGACTGTTCCCCCTCGCGCTGCTTATCGCTCTCGCGGGTGCACGACCAGCGAACATTCCCCATCGAGCGAAGGAGAAAGGACGATCATGCGCACCGTCCCCACAACCCGCACGGTGAAGAACCCTTCCGAGCGGTTCACAGCAGCCATTGAGCACGCGATCGCTCCAACCGAAGCACCGCAGCACCGACAAGAGAGGGGCGCTCATGCGAGCAACCGTGATGTACAAGGCCGGCGACGTCCGCATTGAAGATGTCCCCGAGCCCACCGTCCAGAACCCCACGGACGCGATCATCCGGGTGACCTACACGTGCGTGTGCGGCTCCGACCTGCACCCCTACCGCTCTCTCGACGAGACCCCCGAAGGACGCCGGATGGGACACGAGGCGATCGGCGTCGTGGAGCAGATCGGCGCCGATGTCGAACGCCTCTCCATCGGAGACACCGTGATCATCCCGTTCGCCTGGTGCGACAACACCTGCGTATTCTGCCGCGACGGCGTGACGACGTCGTGCGTGCACGGCGGGTTCTTCGACGGCGCAGCCTCCGCGAGCCAGGGCGAGAAGCTTCTGGTGCCCCAAGCAGACGGCACCGCCGTTGTCATCCCGGAGGGGACGGATGAGGCGCTCATGCCGTCGCTCCTGACGCTCTCGGACGTCTACCTCACCGGTTACCACGCCGCTCACAAAGGTGGAGTCCGGGCAGGAAAGATCGTCGTCGTCATCGGCGACGGCGCCGTCGGACTATCCGCCGTGCTCGCCTCCCGCCAGCTCGGTGCCGACACGATCATCCTGATGGGACGCCACGAGGATCGAACCGCCCTCGGTCGCGAGTTCGGCGCTACTCACATCGTGTCCGAACGCGGCGACACAGGTATCCAGAGGGTGCTCGAGATCACCGGTGGGGAGGGTGCGCCTGTCGTGCTCGAAGCTGTCGGGCATTTGCTCGCGTACGAGCAGGCTTACGGCATCGTGCGCCCTGGCGGAACGATCTCTCGTGTCGGCGTCCCTCAGTACGAGGAGGCGCCCATCGGCTTCGGGTCGCTGTTCGGCAAGAACGCGACCCTGACCGGCGGGCCGGCGACCGTCCGCGCGTACATCGAGGCCGCCTTGCCGCAGGTCCTGGACGGGACGATCGCGCCCGGCAAGGTTTTCGATCGCGAACTGCCACTCTCTGAGATCGCCGAGGCGTACCGTCTCATGGACTCCCGCGAAGCACTCAAAGTCCTCATCCGCCCGTAAAAGCGTTCCGGCCTCCGCGAGCGGGAGCGCAATCCGGTGGTGCTCTTCGCGGAATACGTCCCTGCGGGACAGGCGACACCGCCCGATGGTTCGGTGGGCCCTGCCGGGATCGAACCGACGACATCCACGGTGTAAACGTGGCGCTCTACCAGCTGAGCTAAAGGCCCTCGACGGACGATTCTACGGTGCGTGCATCCCGGCTCAGTGCACCCCCAACCGCGCTAGGCTGGCGGACGGTGATTGTGCACGACCGACAACGTCGTGCGTCCATCGGTAGCGAATACCTGGCATGACCTGCCAGAACGACGAAAGGTCTCGCGTGACTGTCAACGACCAGGATCCCTACTCTCAGGAGCCGCTGGACAGCGACCCTGAAGAAACGTCGGAGTGGCAGGAGTCCCTGCAGCAGCTCGTTCAGGCAAAGGGTCACGGCCGCGGCCGCGAGATCATGCTGAGCCTGCTGCAAACGTCGCGAGAACTGCAGCTCAATGTGCCGCAGGTCCCTACGACCGACTACATCAACACGATCGCGCCGGACAACGAACCGGAGTTCCCCGGTGACGAAGAGCTCGAGCGGCGCTATCGCCGGTGGATCCGCTGGAACGCCGCTGTCACGGTGCACCGTGCGCAGCGCCCCGGCATCGGCGTCGGCGGCCACATCTCGACCTACGCGTCTTCGGCCTCGCTGTATGAAGTCGGGTTCAACCACTTCTTCCGCGGCCTCGACCACCCCAGCGGTGGCGACCAGATCTTTATCCAGGGTCACGCCTCGCCCGGCATCTATGCGCGCTCGTTCCTCGAAGGACGCCTCACCGAGGCCCAGCTCGACGGGTTCCGCCAGGAGAAGTCTCAGGCGCCGAACGGCATCCCGTCCTACCCGCACCCCCGGCTCATGGGCGACTACTGGCAGTTCCCGACGGTCTCGATGGGGCTCGGCCCCATCAACGCCATCTACCAGGCGATGACCAACAAGTACCTGACGAACCGCGGCATCAAAGACGTCGGAGACTCCCACGTGTGGGCGTTCCTGGGCGACGGCGAGATGGACGAGGTCGAGAGCCGCGGCCAGTTGCAGGTCGCCGCGAACGAAGGACTCGACAACCTCACGTTCGTCGTGAACTGCAACTTGCAGCGCCTCGACGGCCCCGTCCGCGGAAACGGCAAGATCATCCAGGAGCTCGAGAGCTTCTTCCGCGGCGCCGGCTGGAACGTCATCAAGGTCGTGTGGGGCAGCGGATGGGACGAACTGCTCTCGCAGGACGCCGACGGCGCGCTCGTGCGCCTCATGAACACGACGCCTGACGGCGATTACCAGACCTACCGCGCAGAAGACGGCGGTTTCATCCGCGACCACTTCTTCGGCCGCGACGAGCGCACAGCCGCTCTGGTGAAGGACTGGTCCGACGAGGACATCTGGGGCAAGCTGCGCCGCGGTGGCCTGGACTACCGCAAGGTGTACGCCGCCTACAAGGCCGCGACCGAGCACAAGGGCCAGCCGACCGTCATCCTCGCCAAGACGATCAAGGGCTACGGTCTCGGTCATCACTTCGAGGGTCGGAACGCGACCCACCAGATGAAGAAGATGACCCTCGACGACCTCAAGCACTTCCGCGACTCGATGCGCATCCCGATCACGGATGCGCAGCTCGAAGAGAACCCGTACCTGCCGCCGTACTACAACCCCGGTGAGAAGGACGAGACGATCCAGTACCTGCGCGAGCGTCGCCGTGCGCTCGGCGGATTCCTACCCGAGCGCCGCTCGCATCACGTCGACATCGTCCTCCCCGGTGACGAGGCGTACGCGATGCCGAAGAAGGGTTCCGGCACGCAGGAGATCGCCACGACGATGGCGTTCGTCCGTCTGCTGAAGGACCTGCTGCGCTCGAAGGACTTCGGTCACCGCATCGTGCCGATCATCCCCGACGAAGCCCGCACGTTCGGCATGGACGCGTACTTCCCCACGGCGAAGATCTACAACCCGCACGGCCAGAACTACACCTCGGTCGACCGCGAGCTGCTTCTGGCGTACAAGGAGAGTCCGCAGGGGCAGATCATGCACGTCGGCATCAACGAGGCCGGCGCGGTGGCTGCGTTCACCGCGACGGGCACGTCGTACTCGACGCACGGCGAGCCGCTCATCCCCGTCTACGTCTTCTACTCGATGTTCGGTTTCCAGCGCACGGGCGACGCGCAGTGGGCGGCCGGCGACCAGATGGCGCGCGGCTTCATCATCGGCGCGACCGCGGGGCGGACGACCCTCACGGGTGAAGGCCTGCAGCACGCCGACGGCCACTCGCACCTGCTCGCTTCGACGAACCCCGCCACGGTGTCCTACGACCCGGCCTACGGCTACGAGATCGCGCACATCGTGCGTGACGGACTCGAGCGCATGTACGGCGGCACGCACCCGGATCCCAACGTCATGTACTACATGACGGTGTACAACGAGCCGCTCGTGCAGCCCGCCGAGCCCGCGGATGTAGACGTCGAAGGCATCCGCCGCGGCATCCACCGTATCTCGTCGTCCGAGGGCGACGGACCCCGCGCGCAGCTGCTCGCGTCGGGTGTCGGTGTGCCGTGGGCGCTCGAGGCGCAGGAACTGCTGCGCAAGGACTGGGGCGTTCACGCCGATGTCTGGTCGGTCACGTCGTGGACCGAGCTGCGCCGCGACGGCCTGGCCGTCGACGAGCACAACTTCCTGAACCCCGCCGACGAGCCGAAGACGGCGTACATCACCGACAAGCTGCGCGGCACGCCCGGCCCGGTCGTCGCCGTGAGCGACTTCATGAACGCCGTGCAGGACCAGATTCGCCCCTGGGTCGAGCACAATTACTGGACGCTCGGCGCCGACGGATTCGGCTTCTCGGACACCCGCGCGGCAGCGCGCCGCTTCTTCAAGATCGACGGCCCGTCGATGGTCGTCCGCACGCTGCAGGCTCTTGCGGCCGAGGGCACGGTCGATGTGTCCCTCGCGGCGCAGGCGATCGAGAAGTACCGGTTGAACGATGTCAACGCGGGAACGAGCGGAAACGCGGGTGGCGAGAGCTGACCCGCGCGATGCCCGCATCCTCAGAAGGAGACAAGACCGAGACGCTCGCGTGGCTGCGGCGCATCTCGGGCGATCTCGCGACAGCGACGATCCAGCGCCTCGATGACACTCTGCCCTGGTACGCCGACATGCCCCCCGCGCGTCGGTCTGCCGTGGGCCTGGTGGCGCAGGCCGGGATCACGGCGTTCATCCAGTGGTACGAGGATCCGACGTCGACGCCCTGGATCGCCGCCGACATCTTCGCCGCCGCGCCGCGCGAGCTGCTGCGCAGCGTCAGCCTCCAGCAGACGCTGCAGCTGATCCGCGTCACGGTCGGGGTGACAGAGGAGCGTGTCGCGGGCAGGGGCGAGCATCTGCGCGAGGCGATCCTGCTCTACTCGCGCGATGTCGCCTTCGCCGCCGCCGACGTGTACGCCCGCGCGGCCGAGGCCCGGGGACTGTGGGATGCCCGACTTGAGGCGCTCGTCGTCGATTCGATCTTGACGGGCGAAGCCGATGACGAGCTGCCGAGCCGGATCGCTGCCCTCGGCTGGCACGGTCACGGCGAGGTCGCCGTTCTCGTGGGCACGACTCCGCCGCAGCTCGATGTCGATCAGCTGCGGCGCGTCGCACGCAAGCTGGGCATCGACGTGCTGATCGGTGTGCAGGGGTCACGGCTCGTGCTCGTGATCGGACGAGCCGATGTCGCGGGTCGTGAGGACGTCCCCGTGGACCTGCCGTTCATCGAGATCGCGAAACGCCTCGAGCCGGGCTTCGGTCCGGGGCACCTCGTGCTCGGGAGTACCGTGCCGGCGCTCGTCGATGCGGGCCAGAGCGCGCGTGCCGCCCTCGCGGGATTCGCTGTCGCGCGAGCCTGGCGCCACGCGCCGCGACCCGTCGAGGCCGACGACCTGCTCCCCGAGCGTGCCCTTGCGGGGGACCCGCTCGCGAAGGTCACCCTCGTCGAGCGCATCTACCGGCCCCTGCAGGCGCACAGCGCCGATCTCGTGGCGACCCTGTGGAGCTACCTCGACAACGGCCGCTCGCTCGAGGCGACGGCGCGCGAGCTGTTCGTGCATCCCAATACGGTGCGCTATCGGCTCAAGCGCGTCTCCGAAGTGATCGGGTGGGATGCCACGGGACCGCGCGAAGCGCTCATCCTGCAGACGTCGCTCATCCTCGGCTCGATCGGGTCGGATTCCGTGCGCCGGCGCCCCACGGCCCGGCGATCGGCGTCATGATGGGCATCGACAGCCTGTACAACACACACAAACCATCGCGGGATTCTTGTGCGAGACTCGCCAGATCCGCAGAGACGATGATTGGCAGGATGAGTAAGTGATCATTGCGGTCTTCCCCGGACAGGGCTCTCAGTCCCCCGGCTTCTTGACTCCGTGGCTTGAACTCGACGGGGTCCCCGAGCGACTCGCCTCCTACTCCGAATGGGCAGGGGTCGATCTCGTCGCCGCCGGCACCCAGTGGGATGCCGACCGCATCCGCGACACCCAGGTCGCGCAGCCCCTCATCGTCGCCGCGAGCCTGCTGTCGTGGTCGGCGCTCGGAGCGAAGCACGCCGTTCAGGGCGTCGCCGGCCACTCCGTCGGAGAGTTCGCCGCCGCCGCGGCCGCGGGCGTCCTCTCGGAAGAAGACGCGATGCGCCTCGTCGGCATCCGCGGGCGTGCGATGGCCGAGGCAGCTGCGCTCGAACAGACCGGCATGAGCGCGGTCATCGGCGGCGACCAGGCGGCTGTCGTCTCGCGTCTCGAGGAGCTCGACCTCACCCCCGCCAACTACAACGGCGGGGGCCAGATCGTCGCCGCCGGCGCACACGCTGCGCTTGCGGCGCTCACGGCCGAGCCTCCCGCCGGCACGCGCGTCATTCCGCTTCAGGTCGCGGGTGCCTTCCACACGCGTTTCATGGCGCCGGCCGTCGACGCCTTGCGTTCCGCGGTCGCGGGTGTCGATGTGAACGATCCCGCCCTCACTGTGTGGACCAACCACGACGGATCCGTCGTGTCGTCGGGCTCGGAGTTCGCGCGCCTGCTCGTGGAGCAGGTCGCCTCTCCCGTGCGGTGGGACCTCTGTATGACGGCGTTCGGCGATGCCGGAGCGACCGGCATCATCGAGCTCGCCCCGGCGGGAACCCTCACGGGGCTCGCCAAGCGCGCACTGCGTGGCACGCCGACCGTCGCGCTGAAGACCCCCGCTGACCTCGACGCTGCCGTCGCCCTGCTCTCAGGAGGCACCGCATGAATCGCACGATCGTTCAGCCGACCGGCCCGGCCCACACGCGGATCTACGCGTATGGCGCGGCACGCGGCGAGATCGCCGTGCCGAACGAAGACCTCGTCGGCCCCATCGATTCGAGCGACGAATGGATCCGCCAGCGCACGGGCATCGTGACGCGCATGCGGGCGGTCAAAGAGACGACGGCCATCGAGATGGCGACGGATGCCGCCCGCGAGGCGGTCGAGCGCTCGGGCATCGATCCGGCTCTGATCGACGCCGTGCTCGTCGCCACGATCTCGAACCCGCGCCAGACCCCGTCCGTGTCGGCGATCGTGGCCGACCGCATCGGAGCGAACCCCGCCGCGGCCTATGACCTGAACGCGGCGTGCGCGGGCTTCGCCTACGGCGTCGCACAGGGTGACGCCCTGATCCGCGGTGGCCTTGCCACCTACGCGGTCGTCGTGGGCGTCGAGAAGCTCAGCGACGTCGTGGACCCCACCGACCGGAGCATCTCGTTCCTTCTCGGCGACGGCGCCGGCGCGGTCGTGATCGGACCCAGCGACACGCCCGGCATCGGCCCAACGGTGTGGGGTTCGGACGGATCCAAAGCGGATGCCGTCGCGATGAACGGCACTTTGACGCAGTTCCGCGACGGCGAGGTGCCGTGGCCGACGCTGCGCCAAGAGGGCCCGACGGTCTTCCGCTGGGCGGTGTGGGAGATGGTCAAGGTCGCTCGCCAAGCACTGGAGGCCGCCGGTGTCGAGGCATCCGATCTCGCCGCTTTCGTGCCGCACCAGGCCAATATGCGGATCATCGACGAATTCGCCAAGCAGTTGAAGCTTCCCGAGAGCGTCGTCGTGGCGCGCGACATCGAGACCACGGGGAACACGTCAGCTGCCTCGATTCCGCTCGCGACGCATCGGCTGCTCGAGGAGCACCCTGAGCTCAGCGGCGGACTTGCGCTTCAGATCGGGTTCGGCGCCGGCCTCGTCTTCGGCGCGCAGGTCGTCGTCCTCCCCTGACGCGTGCGACCCCAGCCCTACACTGATTCCGGACCGGCCGGTCCGGAATCCGAATGACAGGAGAAAAAATGGCACTCACCAACGACGAGGTCCTCACCGGACTCGCCGAGCTCATCACGGACGAGACGGGAATCTCGGCCGATGAGGTCGCCCTCGAGAAGTCGTTCACCGATGACCTCGACATCGACTCGATCTCGATGATGACCATCGTCGTCAACGCAGAAGAGAAGTTCGGCGTCACGATCCCTGACGACGAGGTCAAGAACCTCAAGACCGTCGGCGACGCCGTCACCTTCATCACGTCGAACCAGGCATAGCACGATCACCGGTGGGGGCTTCCGGCCCCCACCGGATCAAACCTTCTGCGAGGAACATCCGTCTATGACCATGTCACGCATCGTCGTTACCGGCATCGGGGCGTCATCGCCTCTCGGTGGCACCGCACCCGAAAGCTGGTCCGCACTGCTCTCCGGCGCGTCCGGCGCCCGGTCCCTCGAGCACGAGTGGGTCGAAAAGTACCAGCTGCCCGTCACCTTCGCGGCCGAGGCGCTCGTGCGCCCCGATACGGTGCTCGAGCGCCCGATGGCGAAGCGGCTCGACCCGTCGTCGCAGTTCGCGCTCGTCGCCGCACTCGAAGCGTGGGCCGATGCCGGCAGCCCCGAGGTCGAGGCGGAGCGTCTCGGCGTCGACTTCGCGACGGGCATCGGCGGAGTCTGGACGCTGCTGGACGCCTGGGACACTCTCCGCGAGAAGGGGCCCCGTCGGGTCATGCCGATGACGGTGCCGATGCTGATGCCGAACGCGGCCGCGGGGAACCTCTCGCTGCACTTCGGCGCACGCGCGTATGCGCGCACGGTGGCCAGCGCATGCGCTTCGAGCACGGAATCGATCGTCAACGCCGTCGAGCACCTGCGCGCAGGGCTGGCAGACGTCGTGATCGCGGGGGGCACGGAGTCCGCGATCCACCCGATCACGATCGCCTCGTTCGCCTCGATGCAGGCCCTCTCGCGCCGCAACGACTCCCCCGCGACGGCGTCGCGGCCCGGCAGCATCGACCGCGACGGGTTCGTCATGGGTGAGGGCGCCGGCGTGCTCATCCTCGAGACCGAGGAGCATGCAAAGGCTCGCGGTGCGAAGATCTACGCCGCCGTCGTCGGTGGCGGTGTGACGGCGGATTCGTACCACATCACGGCGAATGACCCCTCAGGCGCGGGCGCGGCACGCGCCGTGCGCATGGCGCTCGATATGGCCGACGCCGCCCCCGGCGACGTGACGCACGTCAACGCACACGCGACGTCGACTCCCGTGGGCGATCCCAATGAGTATCAGGCGCTGCGCAGCGTCTTCGGCGACCGCGTCGACGAGATCCCGGTCTCGGCCACGAAGGCATCGACGGGACATCTGCTGGGTGGCACGGGCGCGCTCGAGGGCATCTTCACCGTGCTCGCACTGCGCGACCGGATCGCTCCGCCCACGATCAACATCACCGAGCAGGACCCCGAGGTCCCGTTCCGCCTCTCTGGATCTCCGACTCCCCTGGGCGACGGGGACCAGCTGGCGATCAGCAACTCGTTCGGCTTCGGCGGGCACAACGCGGTCGTCGCGTTCGCGTCCGTCTGAGCACGCCAAGACGCCCCCGGTGATCGGTTCGATCGCCGGGGGCGTCTGTGGTTATCGGGCGGCGGCGATTCGCTTTCTCAGTACCGGGAGTCGTCACCGGCGTCCGCTAGTCGCGCCTCGCCACCGCCCCACATCTACCCGACCTTGTGCAGCCAGACCACCGGAGCGTCATCGCTCGCGTGCCGGAAGGTATCCAGCTCCTCATCCCACGCCGAGCCGAGTGCGATCTGCAGTTCCCGCTGGAGTTCCTGCGGGTCACCGGCGGCGAGTTCCATCGCGTACCGGATGCGGTCTTCACCGATGACGATGTTGCCGGCGGAGTCGGTCTGCGCATAGTGGACGCCGAGACCGGGCGTGTGCATCCAGCGGCCGCCATCACTGCGCGGAGTGGGGTCTTCGGTGACCTCGAAACGCAAGTGCTCCCAACCGCGGATCGCTGTCGCCAGCGCGGCGCCCGTGCCGGCTGTGCCGTCCCAGTAGAACTCGGCGCGACGGCTGCCCTCGAGGACAGGCTGGTCGGCCCACTCGAAGTTGACGGCGCGCCCAAGGGCGCGACCTACCGCCCACTCGAGGTGGGGGCACAACGCTCGTGGCGCGGAATGGATGAGAACCACTCCACGCGCCTGCGATGTCGCCATGATGTTCTCCGTTTCGTCAGGTGCGTCTTCCCCTACGACCTGACACGGCTCACCGCGGCTTGTTCTGTTGTGCTGTGGTCATTATCACCCACGCGACCCGGGAATGACAATCGTGTGGTTCCGGCGTGTCATGAGCGATGCCCCCGACCTGGAGGGGTCGGGGGCATCGCGCGGAACGAAGGTCAGGCCTCGCTCATGACATTCCGCATGGCCTGGCCCTTGGCTGCGTAGTACGCGGCGCGTGCGGCATCCTTGCGTGCCTGCTCGGCGTAGCCGGCTTCGAGCACGTCCTGCGGCACCTCGACGTTGTCGACACGGTTCACGCCGTTGTACTTCTCGATGTAGGCGTCGAGCTCGGGACCCGAGGTCCACGACGTGATGAGGCAGTAGCGCGGCTCATCGCCGTTGTGCGTGGCCGCGTGCCACAGGCGCTGCGTGTCGACGATCAGCTGTGCGCCGGCGGGCAGCGCGATGCGCACCTCGCCCTCGGGGTCGGTGCGGTTCTCGCGCAGGACGAAGTAGCTGGTCGCGTCATCGGTCAGGTTGAAGAATCCGCGGACGACCCAGCCCGTGCCGTCGGGGTTGAGGCGGTTGTTGTCGTCCTGGTGCAGGTTGTAGAGGCACTCCCCGTAAGGCGTCGGCTGCAGCTCGATCACGCGGCACCGACCGACGTTGGCGCCGGGCTCCTGCGCGCGACGCGCGAGGATCGGGGCCTTGGCGACCTGCGAGTCGATCCAGACGCCGTCCTTGTCGGTGCGCGGGGGCTTGTGGTTCCAGAACCCGTTGCACTCGATCTCGCCGAAGGCGCTGGCGAGCGGTGCGAAGCGGGTGTCGCCCGAGGACTTCCAGTCGTTGTACTCGAGGTCGAGCCACTCCTTCGGATCGAGCTCCTGGTTGTAGCTGTCGAGGACGACATAGCCGGTCTCTTCGAGCGCGGCAGACTTGATGTAACCCATGAGGTGGATCAGCCTTTCGTAGGGGGCCAGCACGTTTTAACAGGCCCAACTTAGGCAAGCCTACCTCCGCGGTCTGGGTGATTCCCGGAGGACGAGCGGGGTGGTCTGCGTCCGCCGGTGGCGCACACGCCGCAGGGCTAAACTCGACGGCGGCGGGGCCGCGACGATTCTTCCGCGGATATCTGCACACCCGATGAGCAGGAGGCGAAGCGACGTGATGGCCACAGCCACGAACATCGATGCGACCGCGGTCAACACCATCGCGTGGCTTTCGGCACCGGACATCACGATCGTCGTCCCGGTCTATCAGCGACAGTACCGCTGGGACATCGGAGGCTGCGAGCAGCTGCTGGCCGATGTCCGCGCCGTCGCCGATTCGCCGTCCCGCACGATGCACTTCATCGGGTCGATCCTGTCCTCGGTCGACGCGGATGCCGCTGGTGGTGCCGCCGATCTCGTGCTGATCGACGGCCAGCAGCGTGTCACGACGCTCATGCTGCTCGTCGCGGCGCTGCATCACACGATCGGCGAGAGCGACCCGGAGCTCGCCGCCGAACTCGAAGCCGTGCTCGTCCGCGCCGATGATCCGGCGCGCACGAAACTGCGGCCCCACCGCGCGTGGGCCGATGTCTTCCAGGACGTCGTGCTCAACCGGCGCTCGACCGACATCGACGAGCGTGACTCGCGCTTCGACGACAACTACGCCTTCTTCCGCAGCCAGATCAGTCCGGGCGAGGCGCCCGCCATCTGGCGGGGTCTCCAGCGGCTCGAGCACGTGGCGATCACCCTCGGAGCGGGTGCGAACGCGCAGCAGATCTTCGCGAGTCTCAACTCGACGGGTGAGCCGCTGCGTGATCATGAGCTCATCCACAACTACGTGCTGATGGGCCTCACGCACGACGAGCAGACCGAGATCGAGCACGACTACTGGGTGCCGATCGAGCAGAGCACCGGTTCGGCGATCGGCGCCTTCTGGCGGCACTACCTCATCATGATCACGGGCCGTGAGGTCGCCGTCGCCGGCGAGCACGGCGTCTACAGTGCGTTTCGCCAGGAGTTCCCGCGCATC
Source organism: Microbacterium sp. Y832 (assembly GCF_057669765.1). Lineage (NCBI taxonomy): Bacteria > Bacillati > Actinomycetota > Actinomycetes > Micrococcales > Microbacteriaceae > Microbacterium > Microbacterium sp. Y832. The sequence continues at coordinate 376,561 of NZ_JBYHFM010000003.1, forward strand.
GATGTCGCGACCCTGCGCGCGCATGCCGCGGAATGGCGGGCGCACGCCGAGATCTATCGGACACTCCTCGACCCGACGCTCGAAGACGACGTCGAGGTCTCGCGTCACCTGAGCTACATCAACACCTTCGGTCGCATCGCGTATCCCCTGATCATGCGCGCCCACCGAGACGCGAGCACGGGACGGACCGATCGCTCAGACCTGCTGGCGACCCTCGAGCACATGCAGGCGCTCCTGCTTCGCCGCACGGTCGTGGGCCTCCCGAACGAGCGCCTCGTCGCACGGCTCTGCCGTGCGCGAGACGAGGGCGCGCAGGCGCTCGTGCACGCCATCGCCCGCATCACGCCGTCCGACGAGCGGGTGCGCGTTGCCCTCAAGTACGGCGATCTTCCGCACGCCGTGTACGTCCTCGGCCGGATCGCCGAAGTGTCGTCTGCGGATGGACTCGATGTCGAACATCTCTTCCCGCTGGCCCCCTCGGATGCCTGGACGGGCGACGGAGTGCGCGCGTGGGCGGACTACTCCGAAGACGAGCAGAACAGCCACCGCGCGCTCGCGCAGACCCTCGGCAACCTCGCGCTGCTCGAAGAGCCACTCGCGGAGCGCGCGCTGGATCGCGACTTCCCGGCCAAGCGCGAGCTCTATCGCGCGAGCGAGATCGACGACACCCGCGCCCTCGCCGACGAGGCATCCTGGGGCACCGCGGCGATAACGGCGCGCACGGCGCGACTGAGCGCCCGGTTCCTCGAGATCTGGGCCCGCCCCGCCTCAGTGCTCATCGACGACGACGGCCTCACGCCGATCCTCGACGCCGTCCGGCGGCGCGGCTGGCCGCGCGGCTGGGAGCGGGAGTTCGACTATACCGAGTACCGCGGCGAGCACTGGGAAGTGCACGACGTGAAGTACCTCTTCAACCGGATCTTCAAGCGACTGTGGGCCGACTCCCGTGAGAGCGTCGTCGCCTTCAGCGCCCGTCGCGGCGGACCCCTCTATCCGACCCGCTCATGGAACGGACAGTGGGACCAGCTCGACGAGAACACCCACCTGTACATGGGGTGGGATTCGAAGTACATGCTCACGGCGGTGCAGGGCGTCCTCGAGGAGGCCGGCATCGCTCATGAAGTGTTCGTCAAGTACTCCTACATCGCCGCCGCCATGTAGCGCGCTCCCGGCAGGGAGAGCACCGGGGCGTCGCCGTCCGAAGCCGGAGCGGGTGCCGTCACCTCGATGACGGCGTCCCGCACCTCCTGGGGAGTCGCGTACCGCTCACGCAGGCCCATGTCGCGCAGCCATACGACATCGCACTCCAGATCGTCCACGCGGTAGATGCAGGCGATGGTGCGGAAGGGATCGTGCTCGTCGCGTGATGCGTCCACGAGAATCCATTCCAACGAGGTCAGTCGTTTCAGTGCGTACCTATTGCTCACGTCTTTGACCATGTCCTTCTCTTCGTTGAGCGTGTGGGACCGGGTCGTGCCCCCGTTCAGCCCGAGGGCACGACCCAGTGGAGGGCTTACGCGTCGACGGTCGGGCGCGATTCTTCGATCTTCAGTTCGGAGGAACGGTCATCGGTGTCGATCGAGATCTTGCGGGGCTTGGCCCGCTCGCTGACCGGCAGAGTCACGCTCAGGACACCATTGCGGTAGGTCGCCGAGATGCGCTCGGTGTCGATTCCCTGTCCCAGACTGAGCTGGCGCAGGTAGCTGCCCGCGACTCGCTCCCGAGTGATCCAGGTCACCTCATCGCCTGTCGCGAGCGTGCGCTCGGCGCGGATGGTGAGCAGCTGTCCATCGACGTCGACGTCGACCGATCCGGGATCGACGCCGGGTAGGTCGGCGGTCAGGACGTAGTGGTCGCCGGCCCGGTACAGATCCATCGGCATCTCACGCGGACCCCGACTGCTCTGGCCGAGCATCGTCTGTGCAAAGCGCTCCAGTTCGCGGAGCGGATCATATGTTGCCATCATCATCTCCTTCGAGCGGGCTCGGACGGTGCTCCGAGCGATGGAACTTGAGCCGAAGGGGCTCAAGTGCGAACAGATTAGCACTCTCGCCCTGCGAGTGCCAGCAGGTTTTGCTTCGCTAGAAGGTGGTGTACGTTCCAGGAATAGCTAGCCTAGCTAGCAATTAGGGGAGTGGACAGCCATGGATCTTTCGTCGCCCACGGGCCGAGAGCCCCATCTTCGCGCTCCCGAGGATCGCGTCCCTCCCCCGCTCGTCCTGGTCCTCGGAGCAACCGGCTACATCGGGGGTCGCCTCGTGCCCCGGCTTCTCAATGCCGGATACCGCGTGCGTGTGCTGGCGCGCTCTCGTGATCGCGCACTCGCCTTCCCATGGGGCAAGGACGTCGACGTCATCGAGGGGTCGGCGCAGGATTGCCGGGTCCTCTCGCGCGCGATGGAGGGAGTCGACGTCGCGTTTCACCTCATCCATTCGCTCGGGACCGGCCGGGACTTCGAACAGACCGACCGGACCATCGCGAGAACCGTCGCCGCTGCCGCCGCCGAAGCGGGGGTCGGACAGCTGGTGTACCTGGGTGGCCTGCATCCGCGCGAGGACCTCTCGCCGCACCTTCGGTCACGGGTCGAGGTGGGCGAGATCCTGCGGGCCGGTGGGGTGCCGACCCTCGTTCTCCAAGCGGGAGTCGTGATCGGCTCAGGCTCCGCGTCGTTCGAGATGGTGCGCCACCTCACCGACGTGCTGCCCTACATGCCTGCTCCGCGGTGGGTGCGCAATCGGATCCAGCCGATCGCGGTCCGCGACGTGCTGCACTACCTGATGAGCGCTGCGCGGCTTCCGAACCCGGTCAGCGGCCAGTTCGACATCGGCGGCCCCGACGTCCTCCGCTACGGCCAGATGATGAACGGCTACGCCGTCGAAGCGGGACTACCGCAACGAGCGATCGCCGCGCTGCCCGTGCTGACTCCACGTCTCGCGTCGCACTGGGTGAACCTCGTCACGCCGATACCGCGATCGCTGGCGAGACCCCTCGTGGAGTCGTTGCAGAACGACTGCGTCATGGCGGATCACCGCATCGACGACATCATCCTCCCGCCCGAGGGCGGCCTGACGCCCTATCGCCAGGCCATGCGACTGGCGCTGCGCCGGCTGGGCGAAGACGGAGTGGAGACGAGCTGGCAGGATGCGGGAGTCCTGACAGCGCCCGGAGATCTGCTGCCCAGCGATCCGGATTGGGCGGGGCGCACAGCCTACGTCGATGAGCGGTCGGCCACCTCACGCGCCCCGGTCGAATCGCTGTGGCGAGTCATCTCGGGAATCGGCGGCGCGAACGGCTGGTACTCGAGCCCCGTGCTGTGGGCGCTGCGGGGATGGCTCGACAAACTCGTCGGCGGCGTCGGCCTGGCACGTGGTCGACGCAGCCAGTCCCGACTGCAGGTCGGTGACGCACTCGATTTCTGGCGCGTCGAAGCCGTCGAGCACGGATCGCTGCTGCGTCTGCGCGCCGAGATGAGGGTGCCCGGTGAAGCATGGCTCGAGATGCGGGCGAGCGCAGAAGGCGCGGGTTCCCGCTACCGACAGCGCGCGATCTTCTTTCCGCGCGGCTTGGCCGGCCGCGCGTACTGGCTGGCGGTCCTCCCCTTCCATGGCGTGATCTTCCGGGGTATGGCCAACCGCATCACGGCCGCCGCGGCAGCGGAAACACAGCCGCGGCGAGGCCCCAAAGCGGACGCAGTGAAAGTTCTTTGATCAATCTGCATTCAGGTGCATCCAAAACGGCCATTCGAGGAGAAAGCACTTTCATAGGCGGAAATCACCGCCTTCTCATAAGGAGGAAGACAGTGCGAAAGACAGCAGCTGCCGGCGTCACCGTCGGCATCATCGCGGCCCTCGGCCTCGCGTTCCCCGCGTCGGCATCCACGGCCGATGCCGCCCAGCTCTCGGTGCTGCACGGCATTCCCGACACGCCGGTGGACGTCTACGTCAACGGTGATCTCACGCTCGATGACTTCCAGCCGGGAGATCTCGCCGGGCCGCTCGAACTTCCTGCGGGCGACTACGAGGTCGCCCTCACCGCGCCGGATGCCGCAGACGCCAGCTCGCCGGTGCTCGGGCCCGCCACGATCACGCTGACCGCGGGTGGCAACTTCACCGCCGTCGCTCACCTCACCGAGGCCGGTGACCCCGGACTGAACCTCTTCACCAACGACACCGCCACCACCGCGGCCGGAGAGGGCCGCCTCACGGTGCGCCACGTCGCGGCGGCACCTGCCGTGGACATCCTCGCGGGGGGAAGCCCCGTCGTCGAGGACCTCTCGAACCCTGACGAGGCGACGCTCAATCTCCCCGCCGGCACCGTGCAGGCAGCAGTCGCCCTCACGGGCACGACCGATCCCGTGATCGGCCCGGCGGACGTGCAGATTCAGGAAGGCGTCCTCACGATCGTCTACGCCTGGGGCAGCGCCGAAGACGGCAACCTCGCACTGGCCTCGCAGACGATCTCGGGCCTGCACTCCACGCCGGACGGCGTGCCGTCGGGCTCGGCGGGCTACCTCGCCGCTCGTGACACCGCCACGAGCGTCGGCTGGATCGCCGCGATCGGCGCGATCGTGATCGCGGCCGGCGCCGTCGTTACCATGCACACCCGTCAGCAGGCGGGCCGCTGATGAGCCGGGGCGTGCCGCGGCGGATCGGCCCGGTGTTCGTTCGCGGACTCCTGGCTGTGACCGCTGCGGCATGCCTCGTTGCATGCTCACCCGTGGGGGCGGGCGACGCGACCCGGTCGCTTCCCCCAACCGGCGACCGTGCGGTCACGTCGTCGCCCGCTCCCACTCCCGCCGTCAGCGTCCCGGTTCGATCCGGGGCACTGGAAGCACCCACGGTCGCCGTGGCTCCTGAACGACTGGTCATGCCCGGGCTGGGCGTGGATATGCCGATCTTTCCGGTCGGCGTGGAGAGCAACGGACAGATGGAGCTGCCGGAGGACCCCGCGGTCGCCGGCTGGTATCGCTACGGTGCGGACGCGGCCAGCAGTGAAGGCAACATCGTTCTGGCAGCCCATGTCGACGCACCCGACTACCCGATCGGTCCGCTGGCCCGCCTTCGTGATGCTGCCGTCGGAGAAAAGGTCGACGTCGTCGCTGCCGACGGCACGACCCGCAGCTTCGTCGTGGAGTCCGTCGTCAATTACGACAAGACGGGGCTCCCGACGACCGAACTCTTCCGCAGAGACGGCGCTCCCGCTGTGGTGATCATCACATGCGGTGGTCTCTACGACAGTGCGACGGGGCGGTACCGCGAGAACGTCGTCGCGGTCGCCCGGGAGGTGTGACGGTGAGTGCCGACGAGGAGATCGTGAATACGCAATCGGATGCCGAGGAGGCTCTCAACACCCGTTTCGTCGCGGGTGACGAGGCCGCCCTCGCGGAGCTGTATCGGCGGTGGTCACCCGTTGTGTTCACGCTCGCGTTGCGGTCGGTCGGAGATCGCGGCGATGCAGAGGACATCACCCAGCGGACCTTCGTCTCTGCCTGGACCTCACGAGCGTCCTACGATCCGCGCAAGTCGAAACTGTCGACCTGGCTCGTGGCGATCGCGCGCCGACGGATCGCCGACACCCTCGAATCGCGATCGAAAGTGCGTGCGCTCCAGCAGGAGATGGAACGCCTCACGAGGCCCGACGACCTCGTCCAGGACCACGCGGACCTGTCCGAACAGATCCTCGTGGCCCATGAACTCAAACTGCTCGAACCCGACGCGCAGCAAGTCATGCGCTTGGCGTTCTTCGACGATCTCACCCACGAGCAGATATCGCGAAGACTGGCGATGCCACTCGGTACCGTGAAGAGCCATATCCGACGCAGTCTCAAGCGACTGCGCGACCGTCTGGAGGTGAACCATGTCGCATCTTGATCCCGAACAGCTCGCACTGATCGCACTCGGCGAGCCGCTCGACGACCACGAGCAGACCGAACACCTCGCCTCCTGTCCCGTATGCGCGGCCGAAGTCTCGGAGATGATCCGAGTCACGACGATCGCGCGGTCCACCATCCACGACGGCGAGCTCGAGGCTCCGCCCGAGCGTGTGTGGGCGCGGATCGCCGACGAACTTCTGCTGGAACGGCCCGCTCCCGTCACGACTCCCCCGATCCCCGAGACTGCTCCTGCCCCGTCGGACGCCCCCGCGTCGAGACTGCGCCGAGAGCGGAGAGCGGGCTGGCGGACGGCGTGGGTCCTGGCGGCATCGCTGGCGGGAGTCGCCGTGGTGGGAGCAGGCACCTGGGGCGTGGTCAACGCGCGCATGGCACCGACCTCGATCGCGACCGCAGCCCTCGATCCGTTCCCGGATCACCCGGATGCCGTCGGGTCGGCCGCCGTCGAACGGGACCGTGATGGTGCACGATTCCTCACCGTGAACCTGGATGGCGCGGATGCGCCGGACACCTATCGCGAGGTGTGGCTGATCCGCAACGACGGGGAGGCTCTCGTGAGCCTCGGTGTGCTGACCGGCGAGAGCGGTCGTTTCGACATCCCGAGCGGAATCGACCTGGACGACTACGACCTCGTGGACATCTCGTTCGAGCCACTCGATGGTGACCCGGCACACTCCGGCGACTCGATCGTGCGCGGCCAGCTCACGACCGCCTAGCCCCTGTGGCACAGATGAGGGGCCGCCCGGTGGGCGGCCCCTCAGTCGTAGGGCGGGTGGGACTTGAACCCACGATCGTCGGGTTATGAGCCCGCTGCCTTGACCAGCTTGGCCACCGCCCCGTTCGACAAGGAGCCTACTAGGCCGCCGAGTCCGGGTCTTTCTTGCTGTTGCCGCGACTGCCCCGCTCGAACGGCAGCTCGCGACTGTCGCTGAGCACTTGCGGGTGGTTTCGGGCGAGCGTCGCGACGCCGTAGATGGCGATCGCTCCGGCGACGGCGAAGCCGATGAACGCGCCGACGGGCGCCGTCGCAGCCTCCTGCAGAATGATCAGGCCGATGAGCACCGCGACGATGGGGTCGATCACGGTGAGGCCCGCGATGACGAGATCAGGCGGGCCGACCGAGTAGGCGGTCTGCACGAAGTAGGCACCGGCGGCGGTCGCGCCGAGGAGCGCGACGAGGCACAGAAGGGTCAGCCACTCGAAGTCGCCGGCTTGCACCCGCTTGATGACCACCTTCGCCAGGGTGGCTACGAAGCCGTAGATCACGCCGGAAGCGACGATGTAGAAGAGCGCCTGTGCGCGCTTGCGCAGCCACAGCCACAGGGCGCCGAAGATGACGATGACGACGCCGAGCAGGCTGAGGATCGTGATGAGCTCGCCTTCGTCGATCTCCTGCTCGGTGGCGACGAAGGCGGCGATCGTGACGAAGATGAAGACGCCCCCGACGCACGCGATGATCGAGCGGATCGACTGGCGCGTCGGCTTGTGCCCGCTGACGCGGGCGTTCAGCAGTGTCGTGATGACGAGCGAGATCGCGCCGAGGGGCTGCACGACGATGAGTGGCGCGAACGCGAGTGCGCCGAGTTGGCAGAGGATCGCCGCGCCCAGCATCGCCGAACCGAAGACCCAGGACGGCCGCTTGAGCAGGCTGGCGAGCTGCTTGCCCGACAGGCCGCTGCTTCCCGACGAGCCCGTGAGATGCTCGACCTTCACGACGCCGCGGTGCTGATACTGCGCTCCGAAGGACATGAAGATGGCGCCGAGCAGGGCCAGCGGGATGCCGGTCAGGATCGCGGGGTCGCGAAAGACACCGATGAGTTCGCCGGTGACGTCACCGATCATCCCGTCCATCAGAATCACCCCTTGACACTAGTCCTCGTCACTGCTCGATAGGCTCAAGGCGTGGCTGTTCTCCCGATTCGCATCATGGGCGATCTCGTCCTGCACGCTCCTGCTTCCCCTGTCACCGACATCACCGATGACATCCGGACCCTCGTCGCGGACATGTACGAAACGATGGATGCCGCACCCGGCGTGGGCCTCGCCGCTCCGCAGGTGGGTGTTCCGCTGCGCATCTTCACGTACAGCTACGAAGACGACGAGGGTCAGCCCTGGCGCGGCGTCATCATCAACCCCGACCTCTGGATCCGTCCTCCGCTGCCCGGACACCCAGACCCCGACGAGGAATCTGAAGGCTGCCTGTCTTTCCCCGGGGAGCGGTTTCCGCTGCGGCGCTCTGACGCCGTGCTGGTGACGGGCACGGATCTCGAGGGCGAGCCGGTCCGCATCGAGGTCGACGGCTGGCGTGCCCGCATCATTCAGCACGAGTACGACCACCTCGACGGTGTCCTCTACGTCGATCGACTCGCCGACGGTGACTGGAAGACCGCGCAGAAGATCGCCCGCAAGCGCGGATGGGGGCGTCCTGGTCAGGCTTGGACGCCCGGAATCGACGATCTCGAGGGCTGAAGCGCCGCGGCGGCCACCCGAGAAAAAAGTAAGACCCGGGGTGGAAGCCCGGGTCTTGGTGAGGCTTCGTGTAGATGCACGAAGGCCCTCGCTCCCCGGCTTGGACTCGAACCAAGAACCTATCGGTTAACAGCCGATTGCTCTGCCAATTGAGCTACCGAGGAAGAGCCCCGCTTTCGCGAGGCAACTCAGATAGCGTACCAAATCTCAGAGTGTGCTCGTGACATCAGGTGGCGATCAATCGCCGATCCGATTCGATTCCCGGCGTCCACAGCAGATCGTCGGGGCTCCGCCCATATGCGACAGGGTGCCCCGCGTGCAGGACGAGCACGTCAGCACGCAGTTCCGTCGCGACATCCGGTTCGTTCGTCACGACGAGCGTGGACATGCCGTACTCGTCGCGGCGGCGCATGATCGCCTCGCGCGCTGCGACGCGCACCTCGACGTCCATGTTGGCGAACGGCTCGTCTGCCAGCAGCACCTTGGGCTGCAACACGAGCGCCCGCGCGAACGCCACACGCTGCCGCATTCCCGCGCTCAACTCGTAGGGGTACTTGCCGGCGGCTCCCAGCGGAAGCATGAGCTCGTCGAGCAGTGTGGCGACCCGTACGGCGAGGGCGCGCTGGTTGATATGCCGGTCACGACTCGTGATCGGTCCGCTGATCACCTCTGAGACCGTGTGGCGGGCGGGCAGTGCCGCGCCGGCTGACTGCGGCAGATATCCCGTCATGTAGTCGAGCAGCCGGTGCGAACGACCGGGCCGACGCACCGAGATGCCGTCGATCCAGGCGTCGCCTCCGACGATCGCCAGTCCCGTCGCGGACTCGACGGCCAGCACGCCGAGCACACTGGACTTGCCCGATCCCGTCGGACCCATCAGGGCGAGGGTGCTGCCGTGCTGCAGAGTGAACGACACACCGTCGACGAGGCGCTCCGAGCCGAGACGACCCGCCTGGGCGATCGAGAGATCACCGGCCCTGATCGCGGCGTCAGCTTCTCGAGGAGAGCTCATCACGCCATTTTGCCCGGTGATCGAGCGAGCGGCCAGCGGACACGACCGAGAGGTCAGGACTCCTCGGCGAGCCGGCGGCGCTCCGCATCGATCTCGCGCAGTCGCAGACGGATCACGCGACCGGCCTCGGAGTCCGGCGGCACGCGCTGGATCGCGCCGAGATGCTCGCTCTTCTCGAACTCCAGTGCGCGGCTGATGAGGCGGCGCGCGAGATCGGCGGCAGAGGCGACAGCCAGATCGTCGGTGAGCGCGGGAAAATCGGCCGCGAGCAACTCGGCCGCGAGTGAGCGATACGGCTCCCGGACGGTGCCGACAGCTTCGGCAGCCCAACCGATCCGCTGCCGATCCGGGGCGGAAGCGATCGCCTGCCGCACCGCGTCCAGCGCCGGATGCCGGTACGTCAGCGCCGTCGCCCGCGCGACGAGGGCATCGTCGAGCCGGTGCCCGAACTGCAAGAAGCCCATCAGCGCGTCTCGCTCGAGCGAGACGTCCTTCACCCGTGGAAGCGAGGCGATCGTCACGCGCTCGACGGGCGTCTCGGCGTCAGGCTGGCCACCCGCGCGTGGTGTGACCTGGTCGGCGTTCCGCCGTGCGCTGCGGCCAGCGCGTTCGACTTCGCGGCGCACGTCTTCGGTGTCCATCCCGAGGCGCCGCGCGAGCACGCGGATGTACTCCGGCTGCAGCAGCGCGTCGCGCAGGTCTGCCACGACCGGCGCGGCGGCGCGCAGTGCTCCCACGCGCCCTTCGGCGGCCGCGAGATCGAAACCGCCGATGCGCTGATCGAGCACGAACTCCACCATCGGCGTTTTGCGTTCGATGAGGGCGCGCACCGCACCGTCGCCGCGCTCGAGGCGCAGATCGCACGGATCGAGACTTTCGGGCCCGGTCGCGACATAGGTCTGCGCATTGAAGCGCTTCGCGTCGGCGAAGGCGCGCAGCGCCGCCTTCTGGCCGGCGGCGTCCGGATCGAACGTGAAGATGACTTCGCCGGCCGTCGTATCGTCGCCCATGACGCGGCGGAGCATCGTGATGTGGTCGGTGCCGAACGCCGTGCCGCACGTGGCCACCGCCGTCGTGATGCCGGCGAGGTGGCACGCCATGACGTCTGTGTACCCCTCGACGACGACGACACGGTGCTGGCGCGAGATGTCGCGCTTGGCGAGGTCGAGCCCGTAGAGCACCTGCGCCTTTTTGTAGATCGTCGTCTCGGGGGTGTTGAGGTACTTGGGCCCCTTGTCGTCGTCGAACAGGCGACGTGCCCCGAAGCCGATGACCTGCCCCGTCACATCGCGAATGGGCCACACGAGCCGACCCCGGAACCGGTCGTACACGCCGCGCTGCCCCTGCGAGACGAGGCCGGCCTGCGTCAGGATGTCGTCGGTGAACCCCCGGGGTCGGAGCGCCGCGATGACGCCGGACCAGCCCCGCGGTGCGTAGCCCACCCCGAAGTGCGCCGCCGCTCCCGCGTCGAAGCCCCGCTCGCCGAGGAACCGACGTGCGGTCTCGGCCTCGGGGGTCATGAGCTGCTCGCGGAAGAACTCGGCCGCCGCGGCGTTCGCGGCATACAGGCGGGCGCGTCCGCTCGTCTCGGGGGCCGATCCGCCGTCTTCGTAGTGCAGCGAGTAGCCGATGCGCCCCGCGAGCCGTTCGACCGCCTCTTGGAACGACACGTGATCCATGGCGCGCAGGAACGAGTAGACGTCGCCGGACTCGCCGCATCCGAAGCAGTGGTAGAAGCCCGCCTGCGGGCGCACGTTGAAGCTGGGGCTGCGCTCGTCGTGGAAGGGGCAGAGCCCCTTCATCGCCCCCACGCCCGCGTTCTTGAGGGCGACGCGCTCTCCGATGATGTCGGCGATGTTGGTGCGGGCCTTGACCTCGTCGACGTCGGCTTGACGGATGCGCCCCGCCATCAGGTCGCCTCTGCGAGAGTTGACGATGTCGTCGCGCCGGGCGCCCACACCCCGATGGATGCCGCATCGACGTCTCCGACGAGACGTTCGTGCCAGGCGATCGCGAGCTGGTCGGTGAGGCTCGCGACCTGATCGACGACGACCCGTCGGCGTGCGGCATCCGACGCGCAGGCGGCGAAGTCCGCGGCGTGCAGAGCGTCGAGCGAATCGGGCGATTCCCACAGCGCCGATGCCAGCCGCCTCAGAACACGACGCTGCTCCTTGTAGAGCTCCTTGCGCCCCTCGATCGAGACGACCGCGGTGCCGATGATGCCCTTCAGCACCGCCATCTCCGCGGCGACGACGGGGGGAACGACGACGTGTGCGCGGTAGCGGGTCAATGCCGTCACCGAGTATGCATCGCGGGTCGCCGTGGTCGCGGCGCGCGCGAAGCGTCCGATCAGGTCGGACGTGAGGTTCTTCAGCCGGGCCAAGTCGCCGCGCGTGCCGTCGAACGACGTGATCCACTCCGGCATTCGCATGAGGCGGTAGAGCGCGTCGGCGAGTGCATCCCGGGGGAAGTCGAAGCCGACCCACGCCTGGATGCCGTTCAGCAGCGCGTCGTGCTGCGCGGGGTCGCCGAGCCAGTCGGGCCGCAGGTAGCCGTTGACGATGGCGTCTTCGAAGTCGTGCACCGAGTAGGCGATGTCGTCCGAGAGGTCCATGACCTCGGCCTCGATGCAGCGCACGCGACCGGGAGCACCGGCGCGCATCCAGTGGAAGACGGGCTCATCGTCGGGATACACGCCGAACTTCAGACGGCCGCCGGGGTCGGGCAGCGGGTGCGCGGCCGTCCACGGGTACTTGCACGTCGCGTCGAGGCTCGCGCGCGTCAGATTGAGGCCGAACGTCGCTTTGTCGGCGCCGATCGTCTTCGGCTCGAGCCGCGTCAGAATACGCAGCGTCTGGGCGTTGCCCTCGAATCCGCCGATGTCCTCAGCCCAGTCGTTGAGCGCACGTTCGCCGTTGTGCCCAAACGGCGGGTGTCCGAGGTCGTGGCTGAGGCACGCCGTGTCGACGACGTCGGGCGACAGCTGCAGCGCGGTGGCGAGCTCGCGTCCGACCTGCGCGACCTCGAGGGAGTGCGTCAGCCGGTTGCGCGCGAAGTCGGCGGGGCTCGCGGGGCTCAGCACCTGTGTCTTCGCGGCGAGGCGTCGCAGCGCCGCCGAATGCAGCACGCGGGCACGGTCGCGCGCGAAGTCGTCGCGCAGCGAGCGGTGTCGTTCGGTGAAGAGGCGTTCTGCGTCGCGGTCGTCGTAACCCAGCGGCCGGGCGAGGGGCTCGACCGCCGTCTGCTCACCCGCCACTGTGGTCGAGCTCCGCTTCGGCGAGGGCGCTGCTCGCGGCGGAGCCGATTTCGCGGGAGTCGAGCCACCCCTGCGGCAGCGCGGGTCGCTTGGGCGAGCCGGCGCGCCCCCGCTGGCCTTCGGCATCCGCCCCCGGGTACGGCGCGGTGAGGTCGAGCGTGGCCAGAAGGTCGTCGATTTCGGCGAGCGTCGAGGCGGCCGCGAGTGCCGCCCGTGTCTCGCCGCCGACGGGGTAGCCCTTGAAGTACCACGCGACGTGCTTGCGCATGTCGCGGCAGCCCCGGACCTCGTCATCGAAGAAGTCGACGAGCAGCTCGGCGTGGCGGCGGAAGGCGTGCGCGACGAAGCCGAGCGTCGCATCGACGGGAGCGCTGCCGGGCCCCTGCGCGTCGGGGGTTCCGAGCGATCGGGCGAGGTCTCCGAACAGCCACGGGCGCCCGAGGCAGCCGCGTCCGACGACGACCCCGTCGCACCCGGTCTCGGTCATCATGCGCACCGCGTCGTCCGCTGCCCAGATATCGCCGTTGCCGAGCACGGGCACGCTCGTGACGGCCTGTTTGAGCGCCGTGATGGCGGTCCAGTCGGCCTGGCCCGAGTAGAACTCCGACGCGGTACGGGCGTGCAGTGCGACGGCGGCGACACCCGCGTCTTCGGCGATGCGGCCGGCGTCGAGGTACGTCAGATGGTCGGCGTCGATGCCCTTGCGCATCTTGATCGTGAGAGGCACATCGCCCGCGGCGCGCACCGCGCGCGTCACGATCTCGCGGAACAGGCCGAGCTTCCACGGCAGGGCTGCTCCCCCGCCCCGGCGGGTGACCTTGGGCACGGGGCATCCGAAGTTGAGATCGATGTGGTCTGCTCGGTCTTCGTCGACGAGCAGGCGCACGGCAGCCTCGGTCGTCGCGGGGTCGACGCCGTAGAGCTGGATCGAGCGCGGCGTCTCGGACTCGTGGTGCGTGATGAGGCGCATCGTCGTGGCGTTGCGCTCGACGAGGGCCCGCGTCGTGATCATCTCGCTGACGTACAGCCCCGCGCCGTACTCGCGGCAGAGTCGCCGGAAGGCGGTGTTGGTGATTCCCGCCATGGGCGCAAGCACGACGGGCGCATCGAGCTCGATGGGCCCGATGCGCAGCGTCCGTGCAGGAGCGAGGGCAGTCGTCACGTCTCCCATTCTCCCATCCCTTTCGGTCCCGCTGCTCAGCCGGGCTTTACCCTGGGGATATGACCGATGAGACGACACCCGACCTGCGCGAGATCCCCTTCCAGACCGCCGACGGAGGGACCTCGACACTCGCGGAGTACGACGGGGACGTCGTCATGGTCGTCAACGTGGCATCGAAGTGCGGACTGACTCCGCAGTACGCCCAGCTCGAGGAGCTGCAGAAGGCCTACGGCGACCGTGGATTCACCGTCGTCGGCTTTCCCTGCAACCAGTTCATGGGGCAGGAGCCCGGGTCGATGGACGAGATCCTCGACTACTGCGCGACCACGTGGGGCGTCACCTTCCCCGTGCACGACAAGGTCAAGGTGAACGGCAAGAATGCCGCCCCGCTCTACCAGGCGCTCAAGGCGGCGCACGACCTCGAGGGCAAGAAGGGTCGCATCGCCTGGAACTTCGAGAAGTTCGTCATCACTCCCTCAGGTGAGGTGCACCGCTTCCGCCCGGCCACGAAGCCCGACGACCCGGCCGTCGTGGCCGTGATCGAAGAGAACCTGCCGCGCTGATCAGGAGCCGGCGACGGGCGCGCCGCCGCGGGACTCGCTCCACACCTGGCGGACGATCTCGCTGAACGCCTCGGCGGGCTGTGCGCCCGACACGCCGTACTTGCCGTCGATGACGAAGAACGGCACTCCGTTGATGCCGTAGGCCGCGGCCTGTGCCTTGTCTGCCTGCACAGCCGGGGCGAACCGTCCCGACTGCAGCGCCTCGCGGGCCGCATCGACGTCGAGACCGGCGTCGGCAGCGAGCGAGACGAGGTCGTCCACGCGCCCCAGGTGCCGGCCCTCGGTGAAGTACGCCGCCATCAGGCGCTCGGCGAGCTCGGGCTGCCGGCCCTGCTCCTTGGCGAAGTGCAGCAGTTCGTGCGCTTTGAGGGTGTTGGTGTGCTGCAGCAGTTCGAAGCGGTACTCGAGGCCGACCTCGGAGGCCACACCGGTCACGCGATCGAGCATCTGGCGCACCTGGTCGGCCGGCATCCCCTTGTGGGTCGCGAGGAAGTCGATCTCGTCTCCGTCGAAGTCGACGGGGGTGTCAGGTGAGAGTTCGTACGAGTGGAAGGTCACCTCGACGTGCGGGGCGTCGTCATCGTCGGCGGTGGCCGCGAGACCGTTCTCGAGGTTTCGCTTGCCGATGTAGCACCAGGGGCACGCGATGTCGGACCAGACGTCGATCTTGATGGATTCACTCACAGCACGGTGCAACGGCGCCCGGACAGCGTCTATTCCGGCGAATGTTCTGCAGGCCCGCGCGGGGTGTCGACGGCGCCCCCGAAGCGACGGTCGCGGTCGAGGTAGAGGCCGATCGCGCGCCAGAGGTCGGTGCGCGAGAAATCGGGCCACAGCGTGTCGAGGAACACGAACTCCGCGTATGCGGACTCCCACAGCAGGAAGTTCGACGTACGCTGCTCGCCACTCGAGCGGATGAACAGATCGACGTCCGGCATGTCGGGCTGGTACAGCCGGCTGCGGATCAGGCGCTCGGTCACGGCAGACGGACGCAGTCGTCCGGCGTCGACGTCTTGCGCGATCGAGCGCATCGCGTCGACGAGTTCGATCCGACCGCCGTAGTTGACGCACATCGTGAGGGTGAGCACGTCGTTGTCGCGAGTGAGCTGCTCGGCGAACTGCAGCTCCTTGATGACCGAACCCCACAGGCGCGGCTTGCGACCGGCCCAGCGCACCCGCACGCCCCACTCGTTCAGCTGGTCGCGGCGTCGATGCAGCACGTCGCGGTTGAACCCCATCAGGAAGCGCACCTC
Organism: Microbacterium sp. Y832; assembly: GCF_057669765.1. Taxonomy (NCBI): domain Bacteria; kingdom Bacillati; phylum Actinomycetota; class Actinomycetes; order Micrococcales; family Microbacteriaceae; genus Microbacterium; species Microbacterium sp. Y832. The sequence continues at coordinate 392,166 of NZ_JBYHFM010000003.1, forward strand.
GTCGGGTGAGCGGGACCAGTTCTCGGTCGAGAAGGCGTACACAGAGAGGTGCGTCACGCCGGCCTGCACGGCACCGGCGACGACGTCGAGCAGGGCCGCTTCGCCCGCCTTGTGGCCCTCTACGCGGGTGAGGCCGCGCCGGTTCGCCCAGCGCCCGTTGCCGTCCATCACGATTGCGACGTGCTTCGGCACGGAGCCCTTCGGGAACGCGGGCGGGTACTGCCCGGTCCAATCCAGCGGTCGGTACGCGACGGCGTCACGGTGCGTGTACGGCTTCGGGGTCATCGTGCTCCTTCCGAGCCGACGTGCGCGAGCGAGCGGATGCCACGCTCGAGGTGCCATTGTGCGTAGGCCGCGATGAGGCCGGACGCCGCTGCGGTCGACCCCGCGGTGGCAGCATCCACCTTCTCCCACTCCCCCGCCATGAGCGATCGCAGCAGGTCGGCGGTCGCGGAGGCGATGCGGGCGGAACCGGCGGGCGCGCACTGGGCGCACACCGTGCCGCCCAGCTGAGCGACGAAGGCATCGTGCGGTCCGGGGCGCCCGCACCGCGCGCACTCCGACAGACCCGGCGCCCACCCGGACAGCGCCATCGCCCGCAGCAGATACGAATCCAGGATGCTGCGCGGCGTGTGCTCGCCGCGCGCGAGCGAGCGCAGACCACCGACGAGCAGCAGGTACTGCTGGTGCGTCGCGTCGGCCTCGCTGAGGCGGTCGGCTGCTTCGACCATGGCATGAGCCGATGTGTACCGGTCGTAGTGGGCGACGATGTCCGCCCCGTACGAGCCCAGCGACTCGGCCTGCTGCACGATGTCCAGCGAACGGCCCTGATAGAGCTGCACGTCGGCGACCATGAACGGCTCGAGGCGTGCGCCGAAGCGCGACGACGTGCGGCGCACCCCTTTCGCCACCGCGCGGATCTTGCCATGGCGGCGGCTGAGCATCGTGAGGATCCGGTCTGCTTCACCCAGCTTGTGGGTGCGCAGGATCACGACCTCATCGCGGTAGGTGGGCACCACTTGATTATCCCGTCCAGGCGAGAGAATGGATGCGTGAACGACCCGCTCTTCCAGATCCCACTGTGGGTGGACCTGACTGCCGTCGGACTCGGCGGCGTGCAGGGTGCCCTCTTCGCGTCGGGCTTCCGCGGTCAGCGCCGCCTCGATCTGCTCGGTGTCGCGATCATCGGAATCGTGATGGGAATGGGCGGTGGCCTCATCCGCGACATGCTGCTGAACGTGCCGCCGGCGACCCTGCAGAGCAACTGGTATCTCATCACGGCGACGGCGGCGGCGCTGGTCGGCATGCTCCTGGCGGGGATCTTCCAGCGACTCAACCGCTTCATCGTGGGGCTCGACGCCCTCGTGATCGGCATGTTCGGCGCCCTCGGCACGAGCAAGGCCATCGGGCTCGGGTTTCCCGAGATCCCGGCGATCTTCGTCGGCGTGTGTGCCGCGGTGGGTGGCGGCATCCTGCGCGACATGATCATGGGGCTGCCGGTTGCGATCATGCACGTCGGGTCGCTCTATGCCGTGGCTGCCGGGGCCGGATGCGTCGTGCTCGCGACGACCCACGCCCTGGGCGTACCGCTCGTCGCAGCATCCGTCGCGGGGATCGTCGTGACGGCCGTGATCCGTCTGCTCGCGGTGATCTTCGACATCTCGCTGCCCGAGCAGCGCGCCCTGCACCGCCGCAAGGTGGCCGTCGAGACCTCGACGATCCCGATCATCAAGCCCTGACCCCGCCGCCGTCCGCCGCCGCTCCCCCGCTCCCCGCGAGACGGCAGCCGGCACGCCGGTGCCGCCTCGCTGCCGGGATGGTCAGGCGGAGACGAGCGAGGCCGAGCGCTCGCGCGTGCGGATCGCGCGGTTGACGCTCGAGACGACGGCCTTGAGCGACGCGGTCGAGATGTCGCCGTCGATGCCGACGCCCCACAGGCGCTCGCCGTCGACCTGCAGTTCGACGTAGGCGGCAGCCTGCGCGTCACCGCCGGCGCTCAGCGTGTGCTCGACGTAGTCGTAGAGCGAGATGTCGAAGCCGTGCGCACGCACCACCTCGAGGAACGCCGCGATCGGCCCGTTGCCGTGCGCCGTGGCGTCCTGCACTTCCTCGCCGTCGCGCAGACGCACCGCGAGCTCGACGTCACCGGTCATGTCGCTCGAACTGCGCGTCGCGAGGATCTCGAACCGACCCCAGCGGTCGGCCTCGTTGGCCGCGGGCAGGTACTCGTCGGTGAAGATCGACCAGATCTGCTCGCTCGTCACTTCACCGCCGTGTTCGTCGGTCTTGGCCTGCACGACGCCCGAGAACTCGATCTGCAGGCGGCGCGGCAGGTCGAGCGCATGGTCGGTCTTGAGCAGGTAGGACACCCCGCCCTTGCCCGACTGAGAATTGACGCGGATGACGGCCTCGTACGAACGACCGAGATCCTTCGGGTCGATCGGCAGATAGGGCACGGCCCATTCGATCTCGTCGACCGTGACTCCCGCCGCCTCGGCCCGGGCCTCCATCGCCTCGAAACCCTTCTTGATGGCGTCCTGGTGCGAGCCGCTGAACGCCGTGAAGACGAGGTCTCCCGCCCACGGGCTGCGCTCGGGCACGGGCAACTGGTTGCAGTACTCCGCCGTGCGCTTGACGTGGTCGATGTCGCTGAAGTCGATCTGCGGGTCGATCCCCTGCGTCAGCATGTTGATGCCGAGCGCGACGAGGTCGACGTTGCCGGTGCGCTCACCGTTTCCGAACAGGCATCCCTCGATGCGGTCGGCTCCGGCGAGGTATCCCAGCTCGGCGGCGGCGACGCCCGTGCCGCGGTCGTTGTGCGGGTGCAGCGACAGGATGACGTTCTCGCGGTGGTTCAGCCGCCTGCTCATCCACTCGATCGAGTCGGCGTAGACGTTGGGGGTTGCCATCTCGACCGTCGCGGGCAGGTTGATGATGACCTTGCGCTCGGGCGTGGGCTCGAAGACCTCGAGCACCTGGTTGCAGATGTCGAGGGCGAACTCCAGCTCGGTGCCCGTGTACGACTCGGGCGAGTACTCGTAGTAGACGGCCGTCTCGGGGACGCGCTTCTCGTACTCGCGGCACAGGCGTGCGCCCTCGAGCGCGATGTCGATGATGCCCTGCTTGTCGGTGCGGAACACGACGTCGCGCTGCACGATCGACGTCGAGTTGTACAGGTGCACGATCGCCTGCCTGGCGCCCGCGATGGCCTCATAGGTGCGTGAGATCAGGTGTTCGCGCGACTGCGTCAGAACCTGGATCGTGACGTCCTCGGGAATGAGGTCGTCCTCGATCAGCTGGCGCACGAAGTCGAAGTCGGTCTGGCTCGCCGAGGGGAACCCCACCTCGATCTCTTTGTAGCCCATCTTCACGAGCAGCTCGAACATGATGCGCTTGCGCTCGGGGCTCATGGGATCGATGAGGGCCTGGTTGCCATCGCGCAGGTCGACGGCGCACCAGCGCGGCGCGGTCGTGATGCGCTGTGACGGCCACGTGCGGTCGGGCAGGTCGACGCGGATCTGTTCGTGGTACGGCCGATACTTGTGGATCGGCATTCCCGAGGGCTTCTGGGTGTTCTGCATGACTCGTCGCTTCTTTCATCGCCCGATGGGGCTGGCAGTGTGCCGGATGGATAGCGGACCAACGACGATCGCCGCGACGAGGAAGGTCCTAGAGCGAGGACTCGTCGCGGCGGCTAAGAAGAAGGAGCCCGCCGAAGCGCATGCGTCGATGATACCAGGGGGCAAGGCACCTGAGACGAACCCGCCGCACGCGACACTGGAAGGACATGACACGTCATCGTCGACTTTCTATCGCACTCGCGGGCGCAACGTTCGCCGTCGTGCTCGCTGGCTGTGCGACGCCGTCCGCGTCCGATGCCGCTGCGGGGGCGTCGTTGGGCTCGGTGTGGCCCGCGCCGCCGCAGGGCGACGTCATCACGCAGGGCACGGTGCTGGACCAGGGCGGCGACCCTCAGCTGTGTCTCGGCATGATCGCCGAATCGTATCCCCCGCAGTGCAGCGGTATCCCGATCGAGGGATGGGACTGGGAGGGACTGGACGGCTCCGAGACGGCAGGTGACGTCACGTGGGGTGCGTATGCCGTCCAGGGGACGTACGACGGTGAGACTTTCACGCTCACGGAGGAACCCATCATGTTGGCGCTGTACGACCCGATCGCATCCCCCGAGACGACCCCCGGCGAGCCGGGCCCGGCCACACAGGAGCAGCTTGTCGACCTGCAGGATGAGATGCCGAACCGCTTGGGCGATGCTTTTCTGATGTCGTTCCCCGAGGACGGGCGGCTCCTGGTCGACGTCGTGTGGGACGACGGCACGTGGCAGAAGGCCGCGGACGAGGACTTCGGCGAGGACATCGTCGTGATCCGCTCGGCACTGAGGCCCCTCCCGGAGTGAGAGGTGCAGATCGGCGCGTGTGAGCGTGTCGCGCTCCGCTCGCCGCATCGGCGGTCGGCTGTCTGGACCCGCCGGGCCTGAGCGGCCTGTCACCCGCGTGGGGTAGCTTCGGCTGCATGAGCTTCGACCACATCGTTCGAGTGCTGGATGAGACCCAGGTCGTCGCCGTGGTCACGACGAAGGCCGACGGGCAGCCCGTCGCGACGCCGATCTGGTCGATGGTGGTCGACGGCGTGCCGTACATCCGGTCAGTCAACGGCCCCGGGGCCGCGTGGTACCGCCATGTTCAGTCCGGTCGCCCAGTCGCTTTCGCACTGGGGGACGGATCGATCGCCGAGCGGGACCGCGTCGCGGCATTGGACCTCGAGCGCGAGCGCGTCACCACCTCGCATGTCCCCGTCGACGACCCCGTACAGGCCGAGATCGATGACGAGCTGTGGCGCAAGTACGCGTCGAGTCCCGACCCGGTGAGGATGATGCTGAGCGCCGACGCCCGCGCGTGCACCCTGCGCGTCGAAGAAGCGCGCTGAGCGACTAGAACCCCAGTCGTCCGAGCTGCTTCGGGTCGCGCTGCCATTCCTTAGCGACGCGCACGTGCAGCTTCAGGAAGACGTTCGTCCCGACGAGCGGTTCGATCTGCGCACGGGCGCGTGCGCCCACGTCGCGCAGGCGAGAGCCGCGATGTCCGATGATGATCGCCTTCTGGCTGTCGCGCTCGACGATGACGTTCGCATGGATGTCCGTCATCGACCCCGTCTCGCGCTGCGACATCTCCTCGATCGTCACGGCGATGGAGTGCGGCAATTCGTCGCGGACGCCCTCGAGCGCGGCCTCGCGGATGATCTCGGCGACGCGGTCTTCGATCGACTCGTCCGTCACGACGTCGTCCGGATACAGCGGCGGGCCCTCGGGCATGAGTGAGAGAAGCTCGTCGGTCAGCACGTCGAGCTGTTCGTGTGTGAGGGCCGACAACGGGATGACGGCAGCCCAGTCCTCGCGCAGCTGGTCGACCTCGATGAGACGTGCCGTGATCTGCTCACGGGTCGCGGCATCCGTCTTGGTCACGATGGCGACCTTCTTGGCTCGCCCGTATCCCGACAGCGATTCGGCGATTCGCCGGTCTCCGGGCCCCACCTTCTCGGTCGCCGGCACGCAGAACCCGATGACATCGACATCGCCGAGCACCGACTCGACGAGGTCGTTGAGTCGCTGACCCAGGAGCGTGCGGGGCTTGTGGATTCCCGGGGTGTCGACGATGACGAGCTGCCCGGTCGGTCGGTTCAGGATGCCGCGGATCGCGCGGCGCGTCGTCTGGGGCTTGTCGCTCGTGATCGCGACCTTCTCGCCGACGAGCGCGTTGGTGAGCGTCGACTTTCCGACGTTGGGCCGTCCGACGAACGTCACGAAGCCGGAACGATACCCCGTGGGCTCGGGATTGGTCATGGCGTCTCCTCGTTCTGGGGTCTGCGGATCTCGCCCGTGCGTGGCAGGCGAAGCTCTCCGGTTCGGGGGTTTCGACTCGCGTCGACGGGCGTCTCGCCGCGCTCGACGAAGACGGTCGAGATGCCGCGCCCGCGACCGCGTGAGGCACCGCCGGTGAGCACGAGGCCGGCGTACTCCGCCGTGGCACCGGGATGGGGCACGCGTCCGAGGGCCTTGCCGAGCAGCCCGCCGATCGAATCCACGTCTTCGTCTTCGAGATCCATGCCGAACAGGTCGCCCACTTCGTCGAGTCCGAGACGCGCGCTGACGCGGAAGCGTCCGGGCTCGATCTCGCTGACCTCGTCGGCGCGCGGGTCGTACTCGTCGGCGATGTCGCCCACGAGCTCTTCGATGAGGTCTTCAAGGGTGACGAGTCCGGAGACGCCGCCGTACTCGTCGATCACGAGGCAGGCGTGCACGGCTTCGCGCTTCATCTGCTGCAGGAGCGACTCGGCCTTCATCGACTCGGGCACGAAGACGGCGGGACGCGCGACACGGGTGACGGGAGCGTCGGCCCACGCAGCTTCGTCGCGGAAAGCGAACTGCACGAGGTCTTTCAGATAGAGCATTCCGACGAGGTCGTCGGCTTCGTCGTCGACGATCGGGATGCGCGAGATGCCCTTCTCGAGGAAGATCCTCATGGCATCGCGGGCGGTGGCAGCGGAATCCACCGTCACCATGTCGGTGCGAGGCACCATGACGGCGCGCACGATCGTGTCGGTGAAGTCGAAGACCGAGTGGATGAGTTCGCGGTCGTCCTCTTCGATGAGCTCGTTCTCGGTCGCTTCGTCGATGATGCTGAGCAGCTGCTCTTCGGAGGCGAAAGAGGCACTGCGCCGCACTCCGGGGGTGACACGCGTGCCGAGCGCGACGAGCCCGTGCGCGAGCGGGCCGAGGATGAGGCGCATGCCGCGGATCACGGGCGCGGCCGAACGCAGCAGGCGCGTCGCGTGCTGCCGACCCCACGCGCGGGGACTGGCGCCCACCACGACGAACGAGATGCCGGTCATGAGCACGACGGCGGCGAGCATCGCCCACCAGATGTCCTCGAACAGGATCGTGAAAGCGACCGTGACCACCACGGCCGCGCCCGTCTCGGCGAGGATGCGGATGAAGACCACGGCGGTCGCGTGCGCTTCGGGGTCGGCGGCGATCCGCTGCAGCGAGGCCGCGTTGCGCCCGCCGTCCTCGCCCATCTCGGCGAGGTCCGCGCGCGATGTGACGGAGAGCGCCGCATCGATCGCAGCCATGAGGCTGCCGAAGGCGATGAGCAGGACGGCAGCGAGAAGGAGGAGACCCGCGATCATGCGCGTCGTCGGCGCTCGGCCGACTGGAAGCTGGTGATGAGCTCCTTCTGGAGGGTGAACATCTCACGCTCTTCGGCAGGCTCTGCGTGGTCGAAGCCGAGCAGGTGCAGAAGTCCGTGGGTCGTCAGCATGACCAGTTCGTCCATCGTCGAATGGTGCGCGGCCACCGCCTGCGTCTCGGCGACCTGCGGGCACAGCACGATGTCACCGAGCAGGCCCGGGGGCGTCGGGGCGTCGTCCGTGCCGGGGCGAAGCTCGTCCATGGGAAAGCTGAGCACGTCGGTCGGCCCGGGTTCGTCCATCCACTGCACGTGGAGCGCCTCCATCGCACCCTCGTCGACGAGCAGGATGGCCACGTCGGCGTCGGGGCTCACGTGCAGTTGCGCAAGATTGTGCTCCATGAGCCGCAGCAGCACCGTTTCATCGGCGGGCATACCGGATTCATTGCCGATCTCGATCGTCATGAGCGTCCTCGCTTGGGGAATCGATCGCGGGGCCCCGAGGGGCGCTGAGCACCGCGCCGGTCGGCGCGGTTGGCGAGCTCCGACGCTTCGTCGCGCTCGCGCCGCCCGGCAAGGCGGCGCTCGTCGTACTCGCTGTACGCGTCGACGATGCGCCCCACCAGCGAGTGGCGCACGACGTCGGCGCTCGTCAGGTGAGCGAAGTGGATGTCGTCGATGTCTTTGAGGACGCGCGTCACGAGCCGCAACCCCGACGCGCCCTCGGGCAGGTCGATCTGGGTGATGTCGCCCGTGACGACCATGCGCGTGCCGAAACCGAGACGCGTGAGGAACATCTTCATCTGTTCGGGCGTCGTGTTCTGTGCTTCGTCGAGCACGACGAACGAGTCGTTCAGCGTCCTGCCGCGCATGTAGGCGAGCGGTGCGACCTCGATCGTTCCGCTGGCCATGAGCTTGGGAACGATCTCGGGATCCATCATCTCGTTCAGCGCGTCATAGAGCGGCCGCAGGTAGGGATCGATCTTGTCGGTGAGCGTTCCCGGAAGGAACCCGAGACGTTCCCCCGCTTCGATCGCGGGGCGGCTCAGGATGATGCGGCTGACTTCTTTGCGCTGCAGCGCCTGCACGGCCTTGGCCATCGCGAGGTAGGTCTTGCCCGTGCCGGCGGGGCCGATGCCGAAGACGATCGTGTTCTCATCGATCGCGTCGACGTACGCACGCTGCCCCGGCGTCTTGGGGCGGATGATTCTGCCGCGCGAGGACAGGATGGCCTCGCCGAGCACCTCGGACGGACGCGGTCCGCCTTCTGTGCGGAGGAGGCGGCTGGACGACGAGACATCGGCGGGTTCGAGACCCTGGCCGGCCTTGGTCATCTGGATCAGCTCGTCGACGAGGCTGCGGGCAGCGGCGACGGCGTCTGCGGCTCCGGTGAGGGTGATCTCGTTGCCGCGCACGAGAACGTCGACACCGGGGTGCTCGGTCTCGACGACCCGCAGCAGGCGGTCCTGCGGACCGAGCAGCTGCACCATCGCGACGCCGTCGACGTACACATGGTCAACGGTCGCTCCGTCAGGGGTGTCGTCAGGCACCGAGGCTCTCCTCTGACAGTCCGCCGCCGAGCACATGGGCGTGCACGTGGGAGACCGTCTGACCCGCACCGGGGCCCGTGTTGAAGATGAGTCGGAAGTCCCCGTCGGCGTGCTCGGCTGCGAGGGAGTTCGCGAGGCCGACGAGTTCGGCCAGCAGTGCGGGATCACCCGCGGCCAGCTCGACGACGTTCCGGTACTCCTCGGTCTTGGGGATCACGAGGAGGTGCACGGGCGCCTGCGGGGCGATGTCGCGGATCGCGAAGGCATTCTCGGTCTCGGCGATGATCTCGGAGGGGATCTCCCCGCGGAGGATCCGCGTGAAGATCGACGATTCGCTCATTCGGACAGTCTAATCGGCACCGGTCACCAGCGGCGGAGGGCGACACTCACGGCCGCGAGGGCTGCAGGCCCCGCCGTCGACGTGCGCAGCACCGTGCTTCCCAGACGCACGGCCCGGGCTCCGGCCTCGCGCAGCACGGCGAGCTCCACGGGCGCGATCCCGCCCTCGGGCCCGACGACGAGCAGCACGTCAGCGCCGTCGTGCCAGGGGTCCCCCGGTGCATCCGCGGGGCGGACGATGTCGGTGAGACGGTCCGTCGCGGACGGCTCGAGCACGAGCATGACGGATGCCGCGGCGCGGCCGATCAGCTGCTTCGTGGTCGTGAGCGGTTCGACCTCGGGAACCCACGGGCGATGGGCCTGCTTGGCGGCTTCGCGCACGATGGTGGCCCACCGCGCGCGGCCCTTCTCGGCCTTCTCGCCCCATCGAGACACACTGCGGGCGGCCTGCCAGGGCACGATCGCGTCGACGCCGAGCTCGGTCGCGGCCTGCACGGCGAGTTCGTCGCGGTCCCCCTTCGCGAGCGCCTGCACGAGCACGATGCGTGGGCGTGGCGGGGGCTCGTCGCGACGCGAGTCGACGCGCACGACGACTTCGCGCGGCGCGACCGACACGCACGACCCCGCGAGCCAGGCTCCGCGGCCGTCGCCCACCGTGACCTCTTCGCCGACGCGCACGCGCCGCACGGTCGCGGCATGGTGGGCTTCGGCGCCCGTCAGGGTGATCTCGTCACCCGACTGCGCCGCCGTCGGCTCGTCGAGCAGGAAGTGCAGTGGCATCGGTCACCCGTTCCGGAAGCGGTCCCGCAGCTTCGAGAAGAGCCCCTGGTGGTGTTCGGTGAGCTTGGGGCCGGGCGCCTTCGTGCGCTTGGCGAACTCCTCGATGAGCGCCCGTTCCTTGCCGTCCAGCCGGGTCGGGGTCAGCACGTGGACGCCGACGCGCAGATCGCCGCGCTGGGTGCCGCGCAGCGGCGTGATGCCGCGGCCCTTGATCGTCAGCACGTCGCCGGCCTGCACGCCGGGGCGGATCTCGAGCTCGACCGGCCCGTCAAGAGACTCGATGGTCGTCGTCGTGCCGAGGATCGCATCGGGCATCGACACGTCGAGCGTCGCGAGTAGATCATCGCCGTCACGACTGAACACGGGGTGCGGGGTCACGCTCACCTCGACGTAGAGGTCGCCGTTCGGACCGCCCGCCGGCCCGACCTCGCCCGAGCCCGGCAGCTGCAGGCGCAGGCCGGTCTCGACGCCGGCCGGGATGTCCAACGACACGGTGCGGCGAGAGCGCACGCGCCCCTGGCCCTGGCACGTCGCGCACGGGTAAGGGATCGTCGTGCCGTAGCCCTGGCAGACGTTGCACGGCTGCGTCGTGACGACGTTGCCGAGCAGGCTCCGCACCTGTCGCTGCACATTTCCCGAACCGTGGCAGATGTCGCACGTCACGGGCGACGTGCCCGGCTGGCAGCACGACCCTTCGCACGTGTCGCACAGCACCGCCGTGTCGACCTCGATGTCGCGGTGCACGCCGAAGACGACGTCGTTCAGTTCGAGTGTGACCCGCACGAGGGCATCCTGCCCGCGCTCGCGCCGCGAGCGGGGGCGACCGGAGCGCCCACCCCCGGCGGCGCCGAAGAACGTCTCGAAGATGTCGCCGAAGCCACCGAATCCGCCGGCGCCACCGAACGGCGTATCGCCGCCCCTGTCGTAGCGTGCACGCTGATCGGCGTCGCTCAGCACGTCGTAGGCGTGCGTCACCTCTTTGAAGCGCTCAGACGCCTCTTCGCCCGGATTGACGTCGGGGTGCAGCTCCCGGGCGAGACGGCGGTACGCCTTCTTGATCTCGTCGGTGGTGGCGTCGCGTCCGACGCCGAGGACTTCGTAGTGGTCAGCCACTGTCGCCTTCCCTCCGCGGCTCACCGCGGGGTCGTGTCATGCCGTCACCGCGTCAGCGGGCGGCTTCGTCTTCTTCGAGTAGTCGCGTGAGGTAGCGGGCGACCGCCCGCACCGCGGCGAGGTTGTTGGAGTAGTCCATGCGGGTCGGACCGAGCAGACCCACGCGCGCACGGGATCCGGTCGCGTCGTAGTCACTCGCGAGCACCGAGGCCTCGGTGAGCCCGAATGCTTCGTTTTCACGACCGATGCTCGCCGCGAGCCCATGCTCGTCGGCGACCATCTCGCTCATCAGGGTGAGCAGCGTCACCTGCTCCTCGATGGCCTGCAGCAGCGGGTAGATGCTGCCGCGGAAGTCGGTCTCGCGCCGGGCGAGGTTGGCCGAGCCCGCCATCACGAGCCGGTCCTGACGGAACCCGTCGAGTTCTTCGGCGACGATCTGCGCGATGGCGCTGATCGCGGTATCGCGCGACGACGTGCTCGCCGCGCGCACGGCGTCGTCATCGGTGAGGCGCTGCAGCCCGTCGCGGACGGGGCGGCCGACGACGAGGGCGGCGATCTCGGCACGGATGACGCCGAGCTCGACATCGTCGTACTCGTCTCCCACGTAGACGAGCCGCTGCGAGACGCGGCCCGTGTCGGTGACGAGGACGACGAGCATCCGTCCGCCGCCGATTTGGACCAGCTCGACGTGGGTGAGGGTCGCCCGCGCGAACGACGGGTATTGGACGATCGCGACCTGACCGGTCAGCTGTGTCAGGGCGCGCACCGAGCGGGACAGCACGTCGTCGAGGTCGCTCGAACCGTCGAGGAACGACGAGATGGCCGAGCGCTGTGCCAGGCTGAGCGGGCGGAGCTCTGCGAGGTGGTCCACGAAGACGCGGTAGCCCTTGTCGGTCGGAACGCGACCGGACGACGTGTGCGGAGCCGTGATCAGCTCTTCGTCTTCGAGTTGGGCCATGTCGTTGCGGATCGTCGCAGCCGACACGCCGAAGGCATGCCGTTCGACGATGGACTTGCTGCCGACCGGTTCATGGGTGTCGACATAGTCCTGCACGATCGCCCGCAGAACCTGCAGACCTCGTTCGCTGACCACTGCGACTCCTTCGAAAACGTCCGTGCTGGCACTCACCGCAAGAGAGTGCCAATTCTAGCGGACGCCCGGCCCACTCGACGTCATGACGTGAGGGCGCGCACGACGGCGTCAGCGAGCAGCCGGCCGCGCAGCGTCAGCACGATTCGTCCGGTGATCGCGGCGGCACCCTCGATGAGCCCGTCTGCGATGAGACCCGCCACGCCGGCGCGCGCCGACGGCGGCAGGTCGGCCAGGGGCATCCCCTCGCGGATGCGTGTGCGCAGCAGCACGGTCTCGAGTGCCCGCGCGGCGGCATCCGGCGTCTCGCGGCCGGCGGCGGGGGAAAGGCCCGACGCGAGCCGCTGGGCGTAGGCGGCGGGGTGCTTGACGTTCCAGAAGCGGGTTCCCGCGATGTGGCTGTGCGCGCCGGGGCCGAAGCCCCACCAGTCGGTTCCCGACCAGTAGGCGAGGTTGTGGCGCGAGCGCTGGGCGGCCGAGCGCGACCAGTTCGAGATCTCGTACCAGTCGTATCCCGCCTCGGCGAGCACTCTGTCGGCGAACTCGTACATGTCGGCCTGCAGATCGTCGTCGGGTGCGGGTACTTCGCCGCGACGGATCTGACGCGCGAGCTTCGTGCCGTCTTCAATGATGAGCGCGTACGCCGAGACATGGTCGGGCTGCAGCGTCGTGACCGCCTCGAGCGAGGCCCGCCAGTCATCGAGCGACTCCCCCGGTGCACCGTAGATGAGGTCAAGGCTCACGGCGAGGCCCGCGCGACGGGCGGCGGCCACCGCCGTCGCGACATTGCGCGGCTCGTGCGTGCGATCGAGCGCGGCGAGCACGTGCGGCACCGCGGACTGCATACCGATCGACAGTCGCGTGACGCCGGATGCCGCGAGCTCAGCCGCGACGGCATCTGTCACCGTGTCCGGATTGGCCTCGACGGTGATCTCGGCGTCGTCCGCGATGCCGAACGTGTCGCGGACGCCCGCGAGCATGCGCACCAGGTCGCCGGGCGGCAGCAGGGTAGGGGTCCCGCCGCCGAAGAAGACGGTCGCCGCGGGCCGCAGATCGCCGTGCTCGGCCAGGACGTTCCGCGCCAGCGCCACTTCCTGCAGCAGCGTGTCGGCGAACTCGTCCTGACGCGCCCCGCGCAGTTCGGTCGACGTGTAGGTGTTGAAATCGCAGTAGCCGCACCGCACGACGCAGAAGGGCACGTGCAGGTAAACGCCGAAGGGCGTGCTCTGATCGACGGCGGCGCCGGCCGGAAGGCGGCCGTCGGGCGGAGCGGGATCGCCGAGCGGAAGTGCGGAGCCCATCGTCAGGCGGGCGTCGTGTACAGCGGCGAGATCGCACGCAGGTAGCGCGTGAACAGCTCACGGCGGCGGCGCCGTGTCAGCGCGGGCACCAGACGGTACAGCGGGGAGACGGGGGCATCGAACGCGCGCACCGTGAACCACACTTCGTCGTTCTCGTGCCAGTCGATCATGAACGACTCTTCGCCGCTCACGACCGAACCGCCGACTGTGCCGAGCGCGAAGCCGACGCGGCGGGGCTCTTCGACGACGAAGATGACGCGCAGTTCGGCGTCGCCGTTCAGTCCTCTCACGCGCCCGTGCACCCGCACGCTGGTGCCGCTGGAGACGAACGGCGTGCCGTCGGCGTCGAACCGCTGCTCGGCATCGGTGCGGCTCGGCGCGATGGGGTTGCCCTCGGCGTCGAAGCCGACGCCCGAGTACATCGGCCCGGCGGCCGGGCGCACATCCCGCAGCGCAAGTCCTGCGCCGCGCTGCGCGCCCCACGAGAGCAGGGCTTCGCTCGCGCTGTGAAACCGCGCCTCGCCGCTGCCGATCCGCCAGGATTCCTCTGCCGGAATGCTGCGCTCGGGTGGGTAGCCCATGAGGTCGGGAGCCTGCGTGGCCCCGACGGCGGCGTAGTCGACGGTTCCGTCCCGAAAGGTTCCGCGGCGCATGAAGACCCGCCTACTTCGAAGTCTTCGCGTCGGTGTCGCCCGAGAGTGCGGCGATGAACGCCTCTTGCGGGACTTCGACTCGGCCGACCATCTTCATGCGCTTCTTGCCCTCTTTCTGCTTCTCGAGCAGCTTCCGCTTGCGGCTGATGTCACCGCCGTAGCACTTCGCAAGGACATCCTTGCGGATCGCGCGGATGTTCTCGCGGGCGATGATGCGTGCGCCGATGGCGGCCTGGATCGGCACCTCGAACTGCTGACGCGGAATGAGCTTGCGCAGCCGTTCGGTCATGAGGGTGCCGTACGCGTAGGCCTTGTCGCGGTGCACGATCGAGCTGAACGCGTCGACCTTCTCGCCCTGCAGCAGGATGTCGACCTTGACGAGGTCAGCGGTCTGAGAGCCCGCCGGCTCGTAGTCGAGGCTCGCGTAACCCTGCGTGCGGCTCTTGAGGTGGTCGAAGAAGTCGAACACGATCTCGCCGAGCGGCATGTTGTACCGCAGTTCGACGCGGTCCTCGCTCAGGTAGTCCATGCCCAGCAGGGTGCCGCGGCGGCCCTGGCACAGCTCCATGACGGTTCCGACGTAGTCCTTCGGCAGCAGGATGCCCACCTTGACGACGGGCTCGGTCACCTCGGCCACGCGGCCGTCGGGGTATTCGCTCGGGTTGGTCACGGTCACCGTTTCGCCCGTGTCGGTCGTGACCTCGTAGGTAACCGACGGGGCGGTGGTGATGAGGTCGAGGCCGAACTCGCGCGACAGTCGTTCGGTGATGATCTCGAGGTGCAGCAGACCCAGGAACCCGCAGCGGAAGCCGAAGCCCAGCGCGACCGAGGTCTCGGGCTCGTACTGCAGCGACGCGTCTGAGAGCTTGAGCTTGTCGAGGGCTTCACGCAGCTCTGCATAGTCGCTGCCGTCGATCGGGTAGACGCCCGAGAAGACCATGGGCTTCGGATCGGTGTAGCCCGGAAGCGCCTCGGTGGCGGGCTTGCGCAGGTTGGTGATCGTGTCACCGACCTTGGACTGGCGCACGTCCTTCACGCCCGTGATCAGGTAGCCGACCTCGCCGACGCCGAGTCCCCTGGAAGGGACCGGCTCGGGGCTCGAGACGCCGATCTCGAGAAGCTCGTGGGTCGCACGCGTCGACATCATCTGGATGCGCTCGCGCGGCTCGAGCTTGCCGTCGATCATGCGGACGTACGTCACGACGCCGCGGTACGAGTCGTATACGGAGTCGAAGATCATGGCGCGTGCCGGGGCGTCGGCGTTGCCCTGCGGCGGTGGGATCTGCTCGACGATGCGATCGAGGAGCGACTCGACGCCCATGCCGGTCTTGCCGCTCACGCGCAGGACGTCTTCGGGCCTGCCGCCGATCAGTCCCGCGATCTCTGCGGCGAACTTCTCAGGGTCGGCGGCGGGCAGGTCGATCTTGTTGAGCACGGGGATGATGTGCAGATCGTTCTCGAGCGCGAGATAGAGGTTCGCCAGGGTCTGCGCTTCGATCCCCTGCGCGGCGTCGACGAGCAGCACGGCGCCTTCGCAGGCCGCGAGGCTCCGCGAGACCTCATACGTGAAGTCGACGTGTCCGGGGGTGTCGATCATGTTGAGCGCGTAGGTCGACGCGCCCGCGGAGTCCTTCTCGGCGGTCGCCCACGGCATGCGCACGGCCTGCGACTTGATCGTGATGCCGCGCTCGCGCTCGATATCCATCCGGTCGAGGTACTGCGCGCGCATGTCGCGGTCCGAGACGACTCCGGTTATCTGCAGCATCCGGTCGGCGAGGGTCGACTTGCCGTGGTCGATGTGGGCGATGATGCAGAAGTTTCGAATCATCTCGGGCGGCGTCGCGGACGGCTCGAGGGGCTTCAGGGCGCGCGGTGACATATCCTGTCGATCCTACCCGGCGGGCGCGGGTGAGGCGGTCTAGCCTGGTGACCATGGTGGTCGAGGTCGTGTTCGTGCACGGGATCCGCACGTCCGCCACCATGTGGCGCGCACAGGTCGCGCATCTCCAGGAGCGCGGACTCGCTGCGACGGTCGTCGATCTGCCCGGTCATGGCGCCCGGCGCTCCGAGGTGTTCGACCTGGGCGAAGCGCTCGCCACGATCGATGGCGCCGTGAGGGACGCCGCGACACGCGGCGCCGTGCTGCTCGTGGGGCATTCGATGGGTGGCCTGCTGTCGACCGCGTATGCGGGGTCCGAGCAGCGCCCCCCGATCGCGGGCTTCATCGCGGCATCCTGCACGACGGTTCCGCGGGGTGTGGGGCTCGCGGCGTACCGGTTCCTCGCGCGGCGCTTCGATGCCCTTCCCGACCGGGGAATGTGGCTCAGCAACCGCTGGCTCGCCTCGACCCTTCCGGTCGAAACGCGCGCAGACTTCGGTGCGGGCGGCTATGCCTTCGACGCACAGGATGTCGCGCTGCGCAGCCTGTCGGTGCTGGATCTGCTCGCGGCCCTCGCGCGCATCGATGTGCCGCTGTGGTTCGTGAACGGGCAGTACGACCAGCTTCGGGCCAATGAGCGGCTCTTCATGAGGGTCGCCCCGCACGCCGAGCTCATCGTCGTGCCGCGCACCTCGCACCTCGTGACGGCGATGCGCCCGCGTGTCTTCAACGCCGTGCTCGATCTCGCGATCGCGACGCTGGATGCGAGGGAACAGGCAGTGCACGAGAACTGATAGACTCGGTGATTGGCTTGCGTGTGGGTTCTGCCCTCACGACCGCCGATGCGACGGCCCTCTCCCGGCGCCCGGCACTTCCATCGAATTCACTCCGAACGAAAGACGTCGAACGTGGCGAACATCAAGTCGCAGATCAAGCGCAACAAGACCAACGAGAAGGCGCGCGAGCGCAACAAGACCGTCAAGAGCGAGCTGCGGACCGTCATCCGCAACACGCGCGACGCCGTCGCCACGGGCGACAAGGCTGCCGCCGAGAAGGCGCTCAAGCAGGCGACGAAGAAGCTTGACAAGGCCGTCAGCAAGGGCGTCCTCCACGAGAACCAGGCCGCGAACCGCAAGTCGGCCATCGCGAAGCAGGTCGCCGCTCTCTGAGCCGCAATACTTCAGGCCCGTCCCTTCGGGGGCGGGCCTTTCGCGTTCCCGGCTGCCGGACGCTGATCAGGCGCCGAAGGGCGCGCGCGTCGCGATGACGGTGATGAGGCGCTCGAGCGCGAACACGGGATCGCGCGAGCCGCCCTTGACTTCGAGGTCGGCGCGCGCGGCGGCCTGGATCGCCATCCCGAGCGTCGTCTCGTTCCACCCCGTCAGGTCGCGGCGGGCCCGGTCGACCTGCCAGTCCTTGAGCCCCAAGCGGGCCGCGATCGCCGATGACGATTCGCGGTGACCCGCGACGCGTGCCATGGTGCGCAGCTTCGAGGCGATGGCGGCGACGAGGGGAACCGGGTCTGCGCCGGAGGCCAGCGCATGGCGGAGCGCGATGAGGGCGTCACCGTAACGGCCGGCGATCGCTGTGTCGGCCACCGTGAAGGCCGAGGTCTCGACGCGGCCGCCGTAATAGCGCTCGACGACCTGGTCTGTGATGTCGCCGGGCACGTCGGAGATCAGCTGCTGGCACGCGGCGGCGAGCTCGGTCACATCGTCGGCGAAGGCCGAGACGAGCGTACGCAGAGCCGTCGGCGCGATGCGTTTGCGGGCGGCGGCGAACTCGCCCGCTGCGAAGTCGAACCGGTCGGAGTCGCGCTTGATGGCGGGGCAGGCGATCTCGATGCCGCCCCCGGTGCCTGCCCGGATCGCGTCGAGCAGCTTCTTGCCGCGCACGCTCGCGCCGGTGTGCCGCAGCACGACCGTCGCGCCGTCTTGCGGGCCGTTGAGGTAGGCGATCGCCTCGGTGAGGAAGGTGTCGGAGCACTTCTCGACGCCCGAGACGCGCACGAGGCGCGGCTCGCCGAAGAGAGACGGCGACGTCATGCCCAGGAGCGACCCCGACGTGTAGTCGTCGGCGCGCAGGTCGGATACCTCGAGGCTGGGGTCCTCTGCCCGCAGGAACTCGCGGATGCCGGCGATCGCTCGCTCGGCGCAGACTTCTTCGGGGCCTGAGATGAGCACGATCGGTGCCGGCTGCGGCGCGCGCCACGACACCTGGGGGATGACCGATTTCGCCGCTCGACTCGACGATCCGGTCGATCGTCGGGGTGCGGCAGCCATGAGATCAGCCTACCGATCGGTACCGACCGCATTCAGCCGCGCTCCCTCCAGACCTGCAGGCCTCCATCGCGCACCGACAGCGCGATCATCCCCTCGGTGTCGGTTCGCGCGATCGACCCGCCCATCACGGTGAGGGCATCGAGGATCTCGCGGCGCGGGTGCCCGTACCGGTTCTCGCCGACCGTCACGAGCGCGACGGCGGGGTCGGCGTGGGCGTAGAGGGCGACGTGCTGGTCGGCACTGCCGTGGTGTGCGACTTTGACCAGTGCGTACGGCGGAGCAAGCGGAGCGGACGCGGCGAGCGCCGCCTGCGCCGTCGCTGACAGATCGCCTAGCAAGAGTGTTCGGGGAACGTCTCCCCCGCCGATGTCCACCACGACGCTCGCATCGTTGCCGTGCGGAAACGCGAGGCTGTCCGCGCGCGGCCACAGCACACGCCACCGGGCGGACCCGAGCCTCCCCCGCATTCCCGCTGTCGCCGATACGGTGTCGGCGCCCTGTCGAGCGAGCTCGGCGACAAGTCGCTCATCGGCGGCGGAGGCGGCGGGCCCATGCAGCACGGCCCCGACGCGTCCGCGCACGGCCTCCACTCCGCCGACGTGGTCGAGGTCGAAATGCGTCAGCACGAGCAGGTCGATGCGTGCGACGCCGACGCGCGCGAGGCACGCCTCGAGCGGTTCAGGCTCGGGGCCGGTGTCGATGAGTGCAACCGCCGCGCCCGATCGCACGAGCACGGCGTCTCCTTGCCCGACATCGCACACGAGGACGCGCCAGTTCCCCGGCAGGGTCCACCCGCCTGCGACCGTCGCGGTCGCGGTACTGCCCGCCACGACCCCGACGACGATCGCGACCAGCGCGCCGGATGCCACGCGCAGAGCGCGACGACGGCCTCGGCCCGGGCGCAGGCCCACGACGATGCCGAGCGCGGCCCCCGTCGCGCCGAGAAGCACCGCCCCCGCGAGACCCTCGGCCCACGGCACGAGGTCGCCCGGCAGCGCCGTCGCCGTATGGGCGGTTGCCGCGATCCATGCCGCGGGCACCCACGCGATCGCCGCGAGGCCGTGCTGCAGCCGGGGCAGCGGTGCGGCGAGGCAGGCCGCGAGACCGATCACGGTGCCAGCGGGTGCCGCGGGCGCCGCGAGCAGGTTGGCGAGCACGCCGTACAGCGGCACGCTCGGCTGGATCAGTACGAGGAGCGGTCCGCACGCCAGCTGTGCCGCCAGCGGTACGGCGAGCATGAGCGCCAGGGCCCGTGGCAGATGCCGGGCGAGTCCCTCGGCGAGCGGACGCGCGAAGACGAGCAGCGAGCCGGTCGCTGCAGCCGACAGCGCGAAGCCGAGCGAATGCGCGAGCCACGGGTCGGCGACGAGCAGCACCGTGACGGCGAGGCTCAGCACGCTCACCCCCGCCCCGGCGCGCCCGAGCAGCAGCCCGACCATGGCGATCGCGGCCATCGTCGCGGCGCGCACGACGCTCGGCTCGGGGGTGACGAGGATCACGAACCCCGCGAGCGCACCGAGCCCCGCGACGACGCGTGCTGTGCGACCGGCCCCGAGGGCAGCCGCGGCGAAGAATGCGATCCCCACGACGAGCGCGCAGTTCGCACCCGAGACGGCGGTCAGGTGTGACAGCGAGGAGCGCTTCATCGCCTCATCGAGGTCGCCGGAGACGGCGGAGGTGTCGCCGACGGACAGCCCGGGAATGAGTCCCGCCCCTGGTTCCGGCAGGCCCGCGACGGCACGTACGAGCCCCTGCCGCAGGTCGGCGGACACACCGAGGATGCTCCGCGCGGGTGCTATGACCGTCACGCCCCGGCCCGCCCTCACATCGAGCACGGAACGCTCGCCGGGATCCGATCGTCGCGCTGTGCCGCGCGCGATCACCTCGGCCCCGACATCGAGGTCGCCGCGACGCGCGTCGATGTCGCCGGGCGCGACGCGCACGACGATCTCCCCAGTGACGCGGTGCTCGGCCGATCCGATGCGCACAGCGCTCACACGCGCGTCGAAGGCGAGCGTGTCGTCGGCGCGGCGTTCGACCTTGCCGATGACGCTCGCCCGCAGGTCGATCGAGCGGCCGCCGTCGACGGTCAGTGCCGCGAGGGCTTCGCGCGGGCCGTGCGCGACCGCGACGTGGGATGCCGCGGCGCCCCCGGCCGCCAGCGCCACGACCAGCACGACGGCGGCGCCGTGGAGGCCATCTCGTCGCGCCGACCGAGACCGGACCGACAGCACCACCACGGCCGTCAGTGAGGCGATCCACAGCAGGCCCGCTGTGGCGGCAGCGGTGTCGGGGGCGGCTGTCGTCCCGGCCGCTGTCGCCCACGCCACCCCGGCGGCAGGAAGCAGCCGGAGGCGCCGTCCGAGCCGACCGTCCTCCGCCACGCCTCGACGCTACGCAGCGGCATACGGGGCGTCGGGGCGGCATCCGTGATCCGTGCCGAGGTCGCCGGTCAGCGGCGGTGGGGAGGAGCCGAGTCAGCCGATCGCGTGCTCGTGGATCGGCGAGTTGAACGCCGCGCCGTTGAGCTCGAGGTAGAGGTGCCCCTCGGTGACCGAGAGCGTCGCGGTGTTTCGCCTCTGGATCGCCGGGGTGAGCGACTCGACGAAGCCGGGATCGAAGCTGCGCACGGGGATCTCGTCGGACCGGTGGATGCGTTTGCCCGACCATGTCGCGATCACCTTCGCGGGATCACGGTGGGTGTAGACGACCGTGCGATCGGCGAGTTTGCTGCCGTGGTGCAGCCGCGCCGCGTCGGGCGACCCCACTTCGATCCACGCCGTGACGCGGTTCGTGAGATCGCGAACGAGCACGGCGGGCTCATCGGTCGCTGAGACGCCCTCGCTGAACGAGATGCCCTCTTCGTGCTCGAGACAGTAGGCGAGCACGCGCGTCATCATGAACGCATCGGTCTCGGACGGGTGCCGAGCGACGCGCAGCATGAGATCTTCATACACCCCGCGGTCGACGTCGGCGAGTTGCACATCGAACGTGTGGATCGTCGCACCGAGGGCCATGGGAATCGAGCCTACGCGCTCAGACGGTCACGAGATCACGCAGCGCCGCGAGCATCTTGTCGCCGATTCCGGGAACAGCCAGCAGGTCGTCGACGCTCGTGAACCGACCGTGCTGGTCGCGCCAATCGATGATGCGCTGTGCGATGGCCGGACCCACGCGCGGCAGCGTCTCGAGCGCGGCCGCATCCGCCACGTTGAGGTTGACGCGGCCGTCGGTCACGGGCGCGACACCGGGCGCCGCGACGTCGTCGCCCTCCTGCGGCACCACGATCTGTTCGCCGTCGCTGAGCGGCCGCGCGAGGTTGACGGCGTCGCGCGCCGCCGTGTCGGTGAAGCCGCCCGCTGCGGCGATCGCATCGACGACCCGGGCCCCCTGCGGCAGGACATAGAGCCCCGGAGTGGCGACCGCGCCCGACACGTGCGCATAGAGGTCGGACAGCTGCACCCCCGCTGCATCCCGCGGTGCATCCGCCGCCTCGTCGAACGTCACCGACTCGACCGGCGCGGCAGCACCGCGGACCACTCCGATCCCGACCGTGACCGCCAGCGCGACGATGACGAGCACGACCGCGGCGCCCACGCCGAGGCGGCGCCGCGTCGCGGGCGGGTCCTCGGCCGTGGTCACCCGGCTACGCTAGGCCGCGTGAGCGCGCCCGTTGTCCCGAGCACGGCAGGCCGTGCGCTCGCGGACGAGGTGCCCGTCTGTGGAGGAGTCGCTCAGCGCGTGCTGAAGCTCACGACCTTCGGTGCGCGCACGATGGCCCGGACGATCTCGCGATCGCCGAGCGAGCGCAGCACGCGCTCGTCACCGCGTGCGAGCGCCTCCAGGTCGTCGGCAGAGATACGCGCGGGCACGTCGAGCGTCGCGCGCACCTTGCCATCGATCTGCACGACGGCCGTCACAGAGTCCTCCACGAGAAGCGCCGGGTCGGCCTGACGCCACGGCACGAGGCCGACGAACGAGCTGTGGCCCAGCATCTCCCACATCTCCTCGGCCGTGTGCGGCGCGAAGAGGTCGAGGATCATGGCCGTCGCCTCGGCGGCCTCCCGGACGGCGGGGTCGGCACCGCCGGCGCCCGAGTCGATCGTCTTCCGCGTCGCGTTGACGAGTTCCATGAGCCGTGCGACGACGACGTTGAACTTCGTCTGCTCGATGAGCCCCGGCGCGTCCGACAGCAGGCGGTGGGTGACGCGGCGCAGCGCAGCGTCGCCGTCGGCCCACACGACATCCGGGGCGCTCGTGACGTCGTGCGCGACGCGCCACGCGCGCGCCAGGAACTTGGCGGCGCCGGTGGTCGAGACGTCGTCCCAGTCCTTGTCGTCTTCGACGGGCCCGGCGAATGCCAGCGCGACGCGCAGGGCGTCGGCGCCGTGCGCCTCGAGCTCGTCCGAGAAGAGCACGAGGTTGCCCTTGCTCTTGGACATCTTCGAACCGCCCAGGATCACCATGCCCTGGTTGATGAGCGACGAGAACGGCTCGGTGAAGTCGATGTAGCCGAAGTCGAAGAGCACCTTCGTGATGAACCTGGCGTACAGCAGGTGCAGGATCGCATGCTCCACACCGCCGATGTAGAAGTCCACAGGCGCCCAGCGATCGGCCTGATCGCGTGAGAACGCCTGGTCGGGGTCGCCGGGGTTGAGGAAGCGCAGGAAGTACCACGAGCTGTCGACGAAGGTGTCCATCGTGTCGGGGTCGCGCAGCGCCGGCTCCCCGGTCACGGGGTCGACCGTCTGCATCCATTCCGTCGCGCCGCCGAGGGGCGAGGTGCCCTTGGGCGACAGATCCAGACCGTGCGCGTCGGGCAGGACGAGCGGCAGCTGGTCGGCGGGAACAGGCTCGATGCGACCGTCGGCGGTGTGCACCATCGGGATCGGGGTGCCCCAGAAGCGCTGGCGCGAGATGAGCCAGTCACGCAGGCGGTACGACTTCGTCGCTCTTCCGAGACCCTTCGCCTCGAGCTCCTCTGTGATGCGCGCGATGGCGTTGCGCTTGGACATGCCGTCGAGAGAGCCGGAGTTGATGAGGCGACCCTCGCCCGTGAGCGCGACGCCGGTCTGTGCCGGGTCCTCGAGGGATGCCGCATCCGTGCCCGGATCGATCGGCACACCCTCGTCGTCGAGTTCGATCACGGGGATCGCGCCCGTCACGGGGGCGGTCGTATCGACGACGACGCGCACCGGCAGATCGAAGGCGCGCGCGAAATCGAGGTCGCGCTGGTCGTGCGCGGGAACGGCCATCACCGCGCCGTGACCGTAGTCGGCCAGGACGTAGTCGGCAGCCCAGATCGGCAGCCGCTCGCCGTTGATGGGATTGATGGCGTAGCGGCCGAGGAAGACGCCCGTCTTGGGGCGGTCGGTGCTCTGGCGCTCGATGTCGGTCTGCTTCTGCACCGTGGTCAGATAGTCCGCGAAGCGCATGCGCACGTCGGGATCGGCGTCGGCGACGAGCTCGGCAGCCAGGTCGCTGTCGGGGGCGACGACGAAGAACGTCGCGCCGTAAAGAGTGTCGGGGCGCGTCGTGAAGACCGTGACGCGCTCGTCGCGCCCCTCGATCTCGAACTCGATGTCGGTGCCGACCGAACGGCCGATCCAGTTGCGCTGCATCTGCAGCACCTTGTGCGGCCAGAACCCTTCGAGCTGGTTCAGATCATCGAGCAGGCGGTCGGCGTAGTCGGTGATCTTGAAGTACCACTGCGTCAGCTTCTTCTTGATGACCTCGGCGCCGCAGCGCTCGCATCGGCCGTCGACGACCTGCTCGTTCGCGAGCACCGTCTGGTCGTTGGGGCACCAGTTGACGGGGCTCTGCTTGCGGTACGCGAGGCCCTTCTCGTGCAGAAGCTGGAAGAGCCACTGGTTCCAGCGGTAGTAGTCGGGATCGCTCGTGTGCAGCACGCGATTCCAGTCGAACGACACCCCGTAGGCGTGGAACCCGGCCTTCTGCTGCGCGATGTTGGCATACGTCCACTCGCGCGGGTCGGCGCCGCGCTTGATCGCGGCGTTCTCGGCAGGCAGACCGAACGAGTCCCACCCGATGGGGTTGAGCACGTTGTAGCCGCGGTGACGCCACGAACGGGCGACGATGTCCGAGTAGAGGTAGTTCTCTGCGTGACCCATGTGCAGGTCGCCGGACGGATAGGGGAACATCGCGAGCACATACTTGCGCGGCCTCGTGTCCTCTTCGCCGCCTGCGCGGAACGGATCCTGCGCCTCCCACCGCGCCTGCCACTTGCGCTGGACGGCGTGCGGGTCGTAGGCGCTGCCGTCGGCCGGGGAGTCGGGGGGCAGGGTCTGGCTCACAGAGAAACACCAATCATGGAATGCCGGGCGGGGCGCGAGGGCGCCACCCTCCAGATTAGCGGACCGCCCGAGTCACCACCCGTGCGGCAGATGCGCCCCCAGAGCGGCGAGGGGACCCCGTGCCTTGATCCCGACCTCGGCGACTTCGGCGCCGGCATCCGATCGCCAGGTGATGCCTCCGCCGGCCCCGACATAGGCACCGCCGGGGTGCACGACGATCGAGCGGATGACCATCGCGAGGTCGAGGGACCCGTCGACTCCGATCCAGCCGAATGCCCCCGAGAAGACGCCGCGCGGCGCGTTCTCGAGCTCGTGGAGGATCTGCATCGCCGAGAGCTTGGGCGCCCCGGTCATGCTGCCGGCGGGAAAGGTCGCCTCGAGCAGCTCTGCCACCGTCGTCCCCGTGCGCAGCCGGCCGGACACGGTGCTGACGAGCTGGTGCACGGCGGGGTACGACTCGATCTCGAGGAGCGCGTCGACCCCCACCGATCCCGGTTCGCAGACGCGCGATAGGTCGTTGCGCATGAGGTCGACGATCATGACGTTCTCCGCGCGCTCCTTCTCGCTCTCGCGCAGCTCGCGTGCGAGAGCGGCGTCGGCGTCGGCATCGCCGCCGCGCGGGCGCGTGCCCTTGATGGGCCGTGTGCGCACCGTGCCCCCGCCCACGTCGAGAAAGCGTTCCGGGCTCGCACTCGCGAGCGCGTGGGCGCCGCTGACGACGAGGCCGCCGTGGTGGGCCGGCGTCGCCTCGCGCAGCCTGCGGAAGACGTCGCCAGGATCGACGGATGCGGCGACCTCGAACCGCGTCGTGAGGCACAGCTGGTACGCATCGCCGGTGCGGATCGCGTCGCGGCACCGCTCGATCAGATCCGCATAGCCGTGCGGAGTATGACGCGCACGGGCCGGCCCGAGGTCGGGCGGTGCGCTGGGAGCGGGAGCACCGCCGGCCGCAAGGAGCGCGTCACTGAGCGCCGTGCTCTCGCCCGGTTCCGCAAAGACCCACACCCGCTGCGCGGCGTGGTCGAACGCGGCGAAGCGCCGCACGCGCAGCCAGACCTCATCGGGCGCCGTCCCGTCGCCGGCCGAGACAGCCGCCCCGGCGCTCCGCGCGGCACCCTCGTACCCCAGCCAGCCGACCCACCCTCCGCGGAACGGACCGCCTTCGGTTGACTCCCCCGCGCCCCCGCACACAACCGCGCGCACACTCGCGGGGTCGCGCTCGGAATCGCCGCAGCCGACCCAGCTCCACCCCGACGCGGCGGAGGGGCCCGCATCGAGCCAGAACACCTCTTCCGCGGACGCCTCGAAGTGCGCGAACGCCGTCGCCGGGTCGATCCAGCGCGGCAGGACGACCGGCGAAAGAGAAGGCGACATGTTCCCAGGCTAGGGCGACGCTGGAGCTTTAGGCTCGTGGGGTGAACGAGATCCTGACGTGGCTGCTGGACACGGTTCAGAGCGTGGATCCGGCCGTGCGCGCCCTCATCGCCGGCCTCGCGATCATGTTGGAGACGAGCGTGCTCGTCGGCCTCGTCGTTCCCGGCGACACCATCGTGATCGTCGCCGGTACGGCGGTCGACGGATTCGTCGAGGGCGCTGTCCTCGTCCTCGTCGTCGTCATGGGTGCGCTCGTCGGAGAGAGCATCGGGTTCTGGCTGGGGCGGCTGCTCGGCCCCAAGATCCGCGACTCGCGCGTGGGCGGGTGGATCGGGCGTGAGAACTGGGCGCGCTCGGAGCGTTATCTGCAGCGCCGTGGCGGGCCTGCGATCTTCATCTCGCGGTTCCTGCCCGTCCTGCATTCCCTCGTGCCGCTCACCGTCGGCATGAGCGACTTCTCGTATCGGCGCTTCCTCGCCTGGACGACACCCGCCTGCCTCATCTGGTCGACCGCGTACATCTCGGTCTCGGCCGTCGCGGCCGAGGGATACCGCGCGCTCGCGGATCAGTTGCACTTCGCGGCATACATCTTCGTGGCCGTCATCGTGGTGTTCGTGGTGGCCGTCGTGATCGTCAAACGGCTCATCGAGCGCTCCGAACGGCGGCACCTGACCGGCTCGCCCGAGGCAGACGTCGACGCCGATGCGTCCCAGGGTGGCGCGGACGACATGAAAGACTGACGGGATGCCCGAGAACTCCGGGGCCGCCCGGCCCGCGAAGGTGATGTGGCTCGCTCGGCTCGAGCACCGTGTGCACACCTGGCGAGAACGTCGTGCGCGTGCTCGCGGCCTGACGCCGACGGTCACGCCGTTCCCCGGATACGGCGGGGTCGGGTGGATCCGTGTGCTCGGACGCGTGCTCATCGTGCCGCCCGCCGCGCCGCGAAACCCCGGCGAGTATGCCGGGGTGCGGGGGTGGCGCAGCTTCGCCGCCGTGCCCGTGGGCTTCGCGCAGGTGAGCGTGACGATCGCCGGTGTCACCCACGAAGTGGTCGCCGATCGCGGCGGAGTCATCGACACCAGGTTGCCAGCGACCCTCGAACCGGGATGGCAGACGTTCACGATGTCGGTCGAGGGCAGCGAGCCCGTCGAGACGCGCGCGTTCATCGTGGGGCCGGATGTGCGCTTCGGGGTCGTCTCGGACGTCGACGACACCGTCATGGTGACGGCGCTGCCGCGCCCGCTCGTCGCGGCATGGAACTCCTTCGTCGTCAACGAGCACGCGCGCCAGCCGGTTCCCGGAATGGCGGTGCTGCTGGAGCGGGTCGTGCGCGATCACCCCGGTGCCCCCGTCGTGTATCTGTCGACGGGCGCATGGAACATCGCACCGACGCTGATGCGGTTCCTGCGGCGCCATGTCTTCCCTCCGGGCGCGATGCTTCTCACCGACTGGGGGCCCACGCACGACCGGTGGTTCCGCAGCGGCAGGGCCCACAAAGAGGCGAACCTGCGGCGACTCGCTCAGGAGTTCCCGCAGGTGAGATGGCTCCTGATCGGTGACGACGGCCAGCACGACGATGACCTGTACACGAGGTTCACCAGCGAGCACCCGGGCAATGTCGTCGCGGTCGCCATCCGACGCCTCACACCCGCCGAAGCCGTGCTCGCGGGCGGTCGCACCGCCGTGAACGACCACTCTGCGGCGGACATCCCCTGGGTCGCTGACAACGACGGGGCGGGACTGCTCGAAAGGCTCGAAGAGGTCGGCGTCATCGAACCCTGATGTCGGGTCCCCGACGTAGGCTGACGCCATGTGCGGACGCTTCGTCGTGGCAAATGTCAGCTCGGAACTCGTGGGTGTCCTGCGCGTCGACGTCGAGAGCGACGACCTGCCGCCCCCGTCGTACAACATCGCGCCGACGAGCGCGGTCGGAATCGTGCTCGACTCGACCAAGACCGAGCCGCCGACGCGCCGGCTCGAACCAGCTCGCTGGGGCCTCGTGCCGGGCTGGGCGAAAGATCCCAAGATCGGCGCGCGCGCCTTCAACGCCCGCGCCGAAGAGCTCGAAGACAAGCCCATGTTCCGCACGGCCCTGCAGCGCCGACGGGCCGTCGTGCCGGCATCCGGCTATTTCGAGTGGAAGACCGCCGACGGCGCGAAGATCCCGCATTACATCCACCCGGCAGACGGTTCCCCGCTTTTCTTCGCGGGCCTTTACGAGTGGTGGAAAGACCCGGCGAAGGCGGATGACGACCCGAGCCGGTGGCTGTTGAGCTTCACGATCCTGACGCGGGACTCGATCGGACGGCTGGGGTCGATCCATGACCGCATGCCGCTGTTCGTCGACGCCGATCACGCCGACGCGTGGCTCGACACCGACACCGACAACGTGCGCGATGTGCTCGACGCCGCGATCGATGCCGCACCGGCCGTCGCCGAGACGCTCGACGACTACGTCGTCTCCGCCGCCGTCGGCAACGTCCGCAACGACTCCCCCGCTCTCATCGAGCCCGTCGAGGGGTCTTCCTGAGGCGCGGCGCCTATCCTCGAACGGTGTCCACCCTCGCCGCATCCCGCACCGTCCTCGACGTCGACGCGTGGCGTGGCGCCCAGGCGCGGCATGAAGAGCGCGCCGACGCACTGACTTCCGCCCACCGGCAGCGCGCGCGTCGCGGTGAGCGGCACCCGGTCGAGGACTTCCTCTTCACGTACTACTCGTACAAGCCGGCGGTGCTGCGTCGGTGGCACCCGGGAGCGGGTGTCGAACTGGCTGATGCCGCGGCTGAGCCGCGCGCGACGTGGCGCTGGTACGCGGTTGGCGCCGCCCCGGGGTCGGTGACGGTCGATACGGCCGCGTTCCGCGCCGACAGGGGGTCGCTCGTCGCCGGCATCGTCGCGATCCTCGGCGCGACCGCGGCTCGGCCGGCGGGCTTCGGCTGCTTCGGTCTGCACGAGTGGGCGATGGTCTACCGCCAGGGCGAGCACCGCCACCCCGAACCCCTGCGACTCGGACAGGCCGAGACCGACGCCGTCGTCGAGGCGCACGAGCTGCGCTGCACGCACGCCGATGCGTTCCGCTTCTTTACTCCCGCAGCCGTGCCGCGCAACCGGGAGCAGCCCACGCGCGCGACGCAGGCAGCCCTCGAACAGCCCGGATGCCTGCACGCCGGCATGGACCTCTACAAGTGGTCCCAGAAGCTGGGGCCGCTCGTGCCCGGTGACCTGCTGCTCGACGCGTTCGAGCTCGCTCGCGACATCCGCGCCCTCGACATGCGGGCCTCACCGTACGACCTCTCGGCGTGGGGGTATGCGCCGGTCCCCATCGAAACGCCCGAGGGCAAGGCGACGTACGTGCGCGCGCAGCGTGTCTTCGCCGAGCGCGGGCAGGCACTGCGTACTCGCCTCCTCGAGGCCGTCGAGCAGGGCTGATCACTCCGCCGGCGCGCACTCCGCGCACGGCAGCAGGCCGCGCCCGTCTGCCGCCAGCGTCAATCGCAGCTCGAGCACGCGGGCTGCGGCATCGTCCAACCGTGTCGCGGGCAGCGACCCCGACTCCACGGCCGTCACGATGCCGTCGATGATGAGTGCCGCCGAATCCGCCGTCGAGAACATGACGGCGAGCACCATGTCGTTTCCCGCGGCGAGAGCCGTCACGGCATTCGCGACCGGGTCGGCGTACGCGGGGTCTCCCGAAGCCTGCAGCATGCCGAGGTCGTCGGTGATGATGACACCATCGAAGCCGAGGTCCTCGCGCGCGATGCGGTGCCACTCGGCCGACAGCGTCGCCGGTGCGGCGTCGACGGCCGTGTAGGCGAGGTGGCCGAACATGAGCAGTTCGGCGCCCGCGTCGATCCCCGCGGCGAACGGCTCCCCTGCCGTGGCACGCCACTGCGTCGCCGACAAGCCCGTCGACGGGATGCCCGCGTGGGAGTCTCCGGGCGCAGCGCCGTGTCCGGGAAAGTGCTTGAGTGTCGACAGTGCGGCACCGCTCTCGCCGTCGACGGCTGCCTCGACCCGCTCGGCGCCCGCGGCAGGCGTCGTGCCGAGGGCGCGCCGGTGGATGAACATCCCCGGGTCGCTCGTGACATCGGCGACGATCCCGAAGTTGACGCCGATGCCGGCCCGCTGCACGAGTGCTGCGCGGCCCGCGAAGGCGTCACGCGTCTCGTCGGCCGGCCGGTCCTTGAGCGCAGCGGCCGAGGCGAAGTCGTCCCACGGCAGACGGCTGACATCGCCGCCCTCCTGATCGATGGCCAGCAGGGGCGGCAGCGAAGGGTCGATGGTCATCGCAGCCGTGAGCGTCTGCAGCTCGGCCTCGGTCGCGGGGATGTTCGATCCCATCAGGATGAAACCGCCGACGCCGGTGGATGCGAGGTAGGCACTCACCGCCGTGGCATCCGTCGTCGGGATATGCCCCATGACGACCGTCGCGGCACGCTCGCGCAGTGACATCGCGTCGCGCACGGCGGCTGCCTGGGTCGCGGTGTCGTCGGGCGTCGCGGCGAGGACGACGACGCGTGACGCCGTGACCGCTTCGTCGTCGGCGGATGCTGCGGGGGCGGATGACATCGCGAGCACCCCCGCGCACAGGAGCGCGAGGGTGAGGGCGCGCTGACGGGTCATCCGGCCAGCATAGACGCGCGGGTGCTCTCGCCCGTCGCGTCGGGGGTGGGGTGGGGCTTCGGCACAAATGCGAACGGGTGGTGCGGGCGGACGAGCCGCCGCGCACCACCCGTTCGGATGCTCAGATGAGCGTCAGCGTCAGAACACCCGAGTACGTGCCGACCCGGGTCGAGCCCGGCACGCCGAGCACGAGGTCAGCACCACACGTGAACGAACCCGCGCTGTGACCGGCGGCGGCGGCGCAGAGCGTCGCCGAGTCGCCGATACCGGTGCCCGGCGCAGCCGGTGCACCCGGCGTGACGACCGAGTTCTGCGAACCGTCGGTGGGCAGGTCGCTCACCGCGGCGCGTGCGTTGGGCGTCCATCCGAGGTTTTCACCCAGGATGCTGCCGGTTCCGCTCGTGAAGTCGGACATCTGTGCCGTCAGGTCCCAGCCGGCCGCGGTGCCGCGTCCGTCGAGAACGTCAACGGGGTGCAGCGCACCGGTCGTGGTCTGGTCGACACCCGTGAGGGCGACCGACTCGAGAACGACGGGCTCGTCGCTCGTGACGGTGAGCGAGAGCGTGCCCTGCTCGACCTCGGTCGTGATGACCTGGTGGTCGGTGCCGGGTCCGCTGGCGCCGAGGCGGGCGATGAGCTCCTGCGCGCCACCGACGACCGGCAGCGTGAGCGACGAACCCGAGGGGTCGACGGTCAGCTTGGTGCCGGGAGCCGGGCGAACGGTGAACTCGTTGTCCGACGACGTCACGACGACGCCGATCTTCGATCCGGCCGGGAACACGTAGTCGTGCGGCTCGAACGCGAAGGTGAACTGGTTGAACTCACCGGGGACGATCGCGTCGGTGCGTGCAGCCGACTCGCGGTTCTGCACGTCCATCCAGCCGCGCGTGATGATCTTCGGTGCGGCACCGTTCGCCGGGTACTCGACGAGAGCAGCGGACAGGTTCGCCTTCTCGCGGTCGACCGCCATGTCGAGCGACACGCGGGGGGTGCCCGAGAAGCGCACGCCAGCCGTCAGCTCACGCGTCTGGTAGACGAGACGGTTCGGCGACTCAGCAGCCGCAGCCAGCGCCTGCGTGCGCAGCGTGGCGTCGTCAACGAGGGTCTCGGTGACAGCGTCGCGCTCCGTGCCGAAGTCCAGCGTTCCGACGCCGTTGGCGGTGTCGGCCGCGTGGAAGTTCAGCGTCACGTCGGCGGCAGCCACGTCAGGCCAGTTCGAGTAAGGCGTGTTGACGCGGTCTTCGCGCTGCACGGTCGCCTTCGGCATGTTCTCGACGCCGTTCTCGTGCTTGAACAGGTAGCGGGTGAACCAGCGGTTCACGATGTCCGCGGGCAGGGTGCTGGAGTGGCCGCCCTGGTGCAGGTAGATCTGGTGCGGCGTGCCGGTCTTCTTGAGCGCCGTGTACAGGTCGGAAGCGTTCGTCATCATGACGTTGCGGTCGTTCAGACCGTGGGTCACGAGCGTCGCCGCCTTGATCTTGTCGACGTCGTTCAGGTAGTTCCGCTCGTCCCAGAACTCGTTGTAGTCACCGGTGACGCGGTCCTGCTCGGCGCGGATCTGGTCGATGACGGGCTGGCACGTGGCCTGGTCAGGACGCGTGTGGACGTAGTCGGCGAGCACGTCGGCGTCTTCACCCTGGTATCCGCCGGGAGCGCGCACGGCGCCGTCCGAACGGTAGTACTCGTACCAGTTCGAGATCGCGGCGATCGGGACGATCGCGTCGAGGCCCTCGACACCGGTCGTGGCGACGGCGGTCGGGAGCGTGCCGTTGTACGACGTGCCCATCATGCCGACGGAACCGGTGGTCCAGTCAGCGGTGACCTGCTGCGAGCGGTCCATGCTCGTGTAGCCCTTCGCCCGGCCGTTCAGCCAGTCGATGACGGCCTTGCCGGCGAGCGTCTCGTTGACACCGCCCGTCGTGGGGCAGCCTTCGGAGAAGCCCGAGCCCATGCCCTCGGCGTGCACGACGGCGAAGCCGCGCGGAACCCAGGTCGACTCGTGGCTCGTGGAGATCTTGGGGCTGGTGCGGGGCGCCCGCGGTGCGGGGAAGCCGGGCTTCGATGTCGGCGGCTGGCCGATCTCGTGGTCGACTGACCAGTTCTCGACAGCGCCGCCACCGGCGTAGTACGGGCTGATCTCGAAGACGACGGGAACCTTGAGGCCGTTGGCCGTCTCGGGCACGCGCGTCACGTCGATGTGGATGAGGTCGAGCTTGCCGTCTCCGTCGGAGTCGATCTCGCTCTCGACCCACGCTTCTTCGCGGATCCAGGCGTTGCGGTCGGTCGTGAAGACCGCCTGCGACAGCCCGTCGACGAACGTCGGCGTCGTCGCCGTGTCGGCGTTCGCGGGCACGGCCGCGAACAGCAGGCTGCAGGCGACCGCGGGAACCGCGATCCCTGCGGCCACGACGCGGCGTCGCGTCGTGGATTTGGTGGAATGTGGCATGTTACTGCTTCTCCTTTTGTTCGGGTTTGAGGGAAGGGCTCAGTTTCCGCGCGGTGATTCTGCCGCGTCGGAAGCTTCGAGGTCGCTCGGGGGCGCGGCATCCGTTGTGCTGGTATCCGGCACTGTAGCGGGTTCGCGCGCCGCCGTCGCCTCGGCCGCAGCTGCCTCGGCCGCCGCGAGACGCTGGCGCAGACGTCGTCCGCGCAGCCAGACGAGCACGAAGATCGCGATGACGATGATGAGCGCGACGATCAGCAGCCACGGCACGGCCCAGGCGATCCCTGTGGCTGAGTGCTCGCCGTCGACGTCGGCGGCAGCGCCGGCCATCGTGGGCTCGAGTGTCACGGTGGCGAAGAGCAGCAGCGCGGGCGGTACGTTGTCGAGCTCTGCGCTGAGGGTGACGGTCGCTCCCGGCAGCACGTCGGGCACCTCGATCTCGTGCACCGCGTCGAGTGAGAGTCCGAAGGGCCCCGTGATCTGGATCGTCGCGGTGCCGCCGACGCGCATGTTTCCGGTGTTCGTGACGTCGAACGAGATCGTCGCCGGGCTCGACGCGAAGATGGGCGACGCCGAATACGCGACCGAGACATCGGAGACATCGACGGCGGGAAGCTGATCGCCCGGAACGTTGACGTACACCCGCGCACCGACGCGGCGGTCGACGGCGACCTGCTGCTCGCCGTCACCGCTTCCGGCGAGTTCGACGACGGATGCGACGATGCCACCGGCGTGATCACCCGGCGAGGCCGTCGGAGACACGGTCAGACGGAAGGGCACATCGATGCGCGTGCCCGGCTCGACGGTGAAGACGCCGTCGCCGTTGAAGCCGACCCAGGTGCCGACATCCGTCGAGGCCGTGTCAGCGGGCGGCAGCGTGAAGGCGCCGTCCGCCGTCATGGCGGCGTCCTGTGCGTACACGCGAAGGGAGAGCGGGGCGGTGCCGAGGTTCGAGACGCCGATGTAGTCGGTCACCGTCTCGCCCGGCGCCAGGGTGTACGTGAAGGCGTCGCGGCCGTCGGGCCCATCCACAGAGGAGGGCTGGACGGCCCAGGTCGTGACCTCGTCGGCCTCACTCGCTGCGGCCGGCGCGGCCAGCGCGGCGAGCCCCAAACCGAGTGCGAGCGTGCTGACGATCGCCCCGAACCGGGCGGCGATGCTTCTCACGTGGGTACTCCTGGATCCGCTGGCACGCGACACGGGCGCCCAGTCTCGGGTAATGATAGGTCGTGCGGCCCTCGACCTCATCAAGCGACCGTTCGAAGTTGACACTATCCCGTGCGACAGATGTCGCCCGAGGAGACGAGGCCGGCGACGGGTCACAATGTGAAGGACTCCAGACGCAGCAGCAGAAGCGACGCGTGCAGGTTGAGCCGCTGCGCGCCGTCCTGAAGATCGGTGCCGAGCATCTTCTCGACGCGGGCGAGCCGGTGATACAGCGAACTGCGATGCAGATTGAGCCGCGCGGCCGCCTCCTGGACCTGGCCTCCCGTCGTGAGGTAGCAGTCGAGGGTCTCCAGCAGCACGGCGCCGTCGCGCTGCGTGCGCAGCTCATCGAGCCGGGGCTGCAGCCCCTCGGCGCGCAGGCCGTTCTGCGCGGCCGTGTGCAGCACGCGGTAGATCCCGAGCTTCGACCACGCGAGCACGCGCTCCTGCAGCCCGAAGGCCGCGCCGAGTTCGATCGCGTGCCGCGCTTCACGGTAGCTCGTGCGTGCACGGATGAGCGTGTCGACGGGGCTCCCCGTGCCGACGACGATCGGCCCGGCGCCGGGCACCTCGGGCAGGCGCGACTCGGCGATCGAGAGGAATCGTTCGGCCGTTTCGGCGACGGCGTCATCGTCTCCCCCGGCCGCACCGGTCAGGATCACGACGCCCTGCTGGCCGATCGTTCCGTGCAGACCCGCGCCGCCGACCCCGCGCAACGCGCCGAGCGCGGACGCACGCAGCTCTCGGCGCAGCGCTTCAGACGGCTCGGCTTTGCGCTCGGTGCCCTGCAACGACAGCACGAGCACCCGGACAGTGCCCTGATTCCACGTGTGACCGCGTCCGACCAGTTCGCGCGCTGTGCGCGTGCGCATCTTGGTCGAGCCGGTGAGCAGACGCATCGATCGGTCTGCCCGCTCGGCCGAGCCGTCTTGCACCGTCGCCTCGGCCTGTCGCCATGCGCGACCGATGCGGGTGGCGAATTCGGACGCCACCGAAACCTGGTCGGCCGTCAGCTGGTCGGGAGCCTCGATGAACCACAGGTGACCGAGCCGTTCGCCGTCGGCGCGCACGGGCACGAGAAGCCTCGGCAGCATCCCGAGGTCGCCGTTACCAGGCACGTGCACCGCGAGATCAGTCGTGAAGGCGCCCATGCGGCGCAGCCATTCGCTGACGTCGGATCCCGCCTGCTGGCGCAGAATCGTCGCCTCGCGCACCGAGTCGATCCGGTCATCCTGCGGACTGAAGGCCACCATGCGCTGGCGCGTGTCTTCGAGGACCGCCGGACGCTTGAGCACATGGGCGACTTGATTGACGAGGTCGGGAACGATCATCGTGGACTCCGCTCGGGTCGGGCAGGGAGTGCCGTTACTGTGCAGCCGCTTCGACGTGACTACATGAGCAGATTCTCATGATCGACACAGGATGTGCAACTACGTCAGCGGGCGACCACCGTCACCGTCGCCAGACGCTGCAGGACTTCGTGGCTGATCGACCCCAGCAGGAAACGGCGCACGGGCCCGCGCCCGCGAGACCCGACGACGGCCATCTGCGCATCGGCGGCCGCATCGTTGATCACGTCAGACGGGAAGCCCTCGACGATGCGCTCGTCGATCACCAGGCCGGGATACTGTGCCAGCAGGCCCGCCAGAGCGAGGGCGAGCCGCTCGCGCGCGAGCAGCTCCATGCCCGCGCGGTACTCGTCGGGCAGCACCATGAGGGCGTTCCGCGGTGACGCGAGCGGCGTCCACGCGCAAACGGCGATGAGAGGCTGGCCCAGCCGGTCGGCTTCCGCGGCGGCGAAGGCGACGGCGGCTTCGGACACGGGCGATCCGTCGATGCCGACGACGACACCGCGTCGCTGTCCGAGCTCGAGGTCGGGCACGACGGCGACGGGGCATGACGCGTCGGCGACGACGCGGATGCCGTGCACGCCGCGGTTGGGTCCGTCTCCGGGACCGCGGTAGTCGCTGCCGATCACGAGCAGGTCGGCGGATTTGGTCGCCTCGACGAGGGTCGAGACCGGGTCACCGACCGCGACGCGGATAGAGACGTCGACACCGGATGGCGCCACGCGATCGCGTTCCTCTTCGAGCATCTCGCGGGTGTCGGCCTCGGCCGCCTGGAGCACGCTGCCTTCGCCCACGGCCCCGATGGCGCCGCCGACGACGCCGAGGAGCTCAACGCGCTGCCGGCGCGCTGCCGCGCGTGCGATGGCCCAGTCAACGGCCCGTCGGGTTACTGGAGCCCCCGTAACACCCACAACAATCGTGCCGGTCATGTCTTTCTCCTTCGCGTGCGCTTCCGTCCTCACTTTAGCGGTGGCCGTCGGCCCGGAATGTGTGGCGGGCCCGCCCATCCGGACGAGCCCACCACCACCATGACTCGGTCAGCCGCAGGAGGTCGCCGCGTACGACGCCGTCACCTCAGTGGAGACCGGTTCACCGTGCACGACCGACGACGCGGCCACCGTCACCGATCCCGCGGGCACGTTCGCCAGGCGCGTCGTGAACGCGTGCGTCGCGCCCTTGCCCGTCGCGATGCCCGCGAAGGATTTCGTCCCATACGTGCTCGTGACCCCGAGATCGACGGTGGCGTTGACATCGGCGTTCGCCACCTTGACCGTCACCAGGCCCTTGCCTGCAACGCACCGCACCGAAGCCGTCGCCGACACCTTCAGGTCCCACGCATCCGGCTGCCACAGGTAGTCCCGCGCGAACGTCGTGAACAGCTGGTTCCACGTGTTGAAGTCGTGAGCCCCGGACACGACGACGTTCTCGACGTGTGCGTCGGTCAGCGCCGCCACTCGCGTCGGGTTCGGCAGACCGAAGTCCCATGCCCCTCCGCCCAAGAGGATGTATGGCGCCCCGAGGTTCGGCGT
Source organism: Microbacterium sp. Y832 (assembly GCF_057669765.1). Lineage (NCBI taxonomy): Bacteria > Bacillati > Actinomycetota > Actinomycetes > Micrococcales > Microbacteriaceae > Microbacterium > Microbacterium sp. Y832. Next base: position 429,193 of record NZ_JBYHFM010000003.1, read on the forward strand.
GGCGTTGTCGAATCCCACGTCACGGCTCCAAGGGCCGAAGTATCCGAACAGCGTGGGGTCGTAGCTGATGAGGGCGTTCGTGACCCCGGCGCCCTGCGATAGACCGGCGAACGCCCGGTCCTTGACCTCCGTCGAGACGTTGTAGGTCGTCTCGACGAAGGGGATGACGACATCCCGCAGCACCGGGTGCCCCTGGTTCGCGGCGCCGAGGTAGGTCGTGTTGGTCGTGATCATGACGGCGGGCTCGGTGAGCCCGTCCTGCAGGAGGTTGTCCATGATGACCGGTGCGCTGCCGATGTTCATCCAGTCCGATTGGTCCTGACCGCTGCCGTGCTGCAGGTAGATCGTCTTGTACGGCTCGGCGCGGTTCGCGTCGTAGCCGGGGGGAAGGTAGACCCCCATGGTGCGTGTCGTGTCGTTCACCTGGAACGGTACGTAGCTCCATGTGCCCTTGGGCGAGTCGGGCCGCGGGTTCTCGATCTCGCGCGCCGCCAGCGGAGCGAAGTTCTGCTTCTCCGGGTCGTAGGGCACGTTCACCTTGTTGAAGGCGCGCCTGGCGGTGCCGGTCAGCCCGTCGGGCGCGTAGATCGGCGGGTTCGCCGGGTCTGCCACCCAGAGGTTGGTGTTGTTGTCGACGTAGAACCAGTACTGGTTGGCGCCGGCTGCGAGCGGGACGTCGGTGACCCAGTAGCCGTCGCCGGCGTTCGTCATCTGCACGTCGTAACCGCCGCCCCCGCGCATCAGACCGGGGCGGTACTGGAACGGCGAATAGACCGTCGTGTCGGCGGGGTTCGCCCAGTTGCGAAGCATGATGTCGGCGACGAACCGCACGCTGGTGGCGGTCGGGTTGTAGTAGACGAAGTGCCCCGTGTAACCGGTGGGCGAGGTGGGATCGGCGACGACCGTCGGCCCCGGAGTCAGATCGACGTCGTCGGCTTGCGCTGCCACGCTCGACGTGCCCAGCACCATCGCCACGGCGATCCCGAAGACCGCAACCGGCCTCAGGTACCGGCGGCGGGCCACCCGGCTCGAGCCGAGATCTCCTTCGGACTCCCTACTCCATCGGAATACCTTCATAGCCGTTCCTCCTTGAATGGCGGCTTCACGCCGGTCTGGGGTGAAGCGTCGCCAGGCTATCGACGGTTTACGACGTTGTAAATAGATCCGCGGCGACACACGTGTCCCTCGGCCCAGCCGCACGCGTCGTTACGGTGGACGGGGCCCGCGCGTCTCTCGCGCTTTGGCGAGCCCTCAGCTGCGCCCGGGCGCGGGACGCAGGGGGTGTGCGACCGTGCTCCGCGGGTCATCGATCGCCCGGACTGCGCGGAGGCGTCACTCTGGGGACGGCGGGTCTCGTGTCCGCCCTGTCGTTCCCGTCGGCCGCCGCGATCCTCGATCGCGTGCTCCCGGTGCCCAGGACGGATGACAGCCGGGACCCGCCGTCCTCAGCCCACGAAATCGGCGATCGCGCGCGTGAGCGTCGCATCGTCGACGCCGTGCCACTCGCCGGGTAGTACCACGAACCTCGCGTTGGGCATCGCGGCTTCGAGCGCCCGCCCCCACGTGTACATCTCGGGGGCCGTGGAGTCCGACGCGATCACGAGCGTCGGCTGCCTCACCTCCGCGAACCGGCGTGCGGGCGTGGCCGGCAGGAAGGCCAGCTCGTGCAGGAGGGACGGCGCATCGCGCAATACGGCCTCCGAGGGTGGCCCGAGTTCGGCGAGCACTTCATCCGGGACACCGACGATCTCGGTATAGAACCACCTGTGCAGCACGTCCGGTCCCTGCTGCAACTGTCGCTCCCCTTCCGCCTGCAAGGCACCGTCGGAATCCGACTCGTCCGACAGCGGCGGCTCGAGCAGCGCGAGGCACTCGACCGGAGCACCGGCCGCGGCCGCGAGCAACGCGAGCGTGGCGCCGGAGGAGAAGCCGTAGACCGTGACCGGCCCGGACGCGAGCCCGATGATCGCGGTCAGATCCTCGACTTCGCGCTGGACGTCGTACGGCTCGGTGTCACCGCTGTCGCCCGTTCCCCGGCGGTCGTACGACCACACCGTGAAGGCGTCCGCGAGCGCCTCCGCGAGGGTCGGCTGTGGCGTCGTGGCGCGAGAGACGCCCACGGAATGCACCATCACGAGGTCGGGGCCCGAACCCATGCGGCTCCAGGCGATCCGCGTCCCGTCCTCCGACGCGACGACTCCGTCCGTGCGAGCCGACGGTTCCGCGCTGGTCATGAGCCACTCCCCTGTCCACGCCGTGCGGCCCACGCGGCCGCGCGTAATGCCACGTGTACCAGAGTGAAGGGGAGCACCGCCAGAGGGACAGGATGCCCCCGCGACGGAGGAAACAGGAACCCCCGCCGAAGCGGGAGTTCTGGTGGACCTGAGGGGACTCGAACCCCTGACCACCGGCATGCCATGCAGGTGCGCGACCAGCTGCGCCACAGGCCCGGATGATGTTGCATCGACCGGGTGAAACCTGGTCGATCTCGGCCTGATCCCGTTGATCCCCGCACGCAAGTCGCGAGCGGAACACCTCATCGATTGACGGGCTCGGCGCCGCCTAACCCAACTGCTTCCTGATCGCCTTGAGCTGCTTCGTGTTCTGGTCGACCGCCTTCGATAAGGCGAAGACCTGCTTCATGACGTCCACCAGCTGGGTCTCGTCGAACTGCAGGCTCGTGGGGCCGGGCGGCGGTGCCGGCGGAGTGCCCGCGCAGGGGTTCAGTCCCGCGTCCTGATCGTCGAATCTCGTGTTGCGAAGGATCTCGATGAACTCCTGCGGCCGGTTGACGAGGTCGAGCGTCGGACCGAACTTCGCGATGACCTGCTTGACGAGGGCGTGGTCCTTATCGGACATCGTGCCTTCCTTTCTCTTCTGGCCTCAGCGCACGGGTCGCTCGCGCGACCAGGTCGTGAGGATGGTCTTGCGCCCCTCGCGCACGGGCGTGGCAGCGTGGAGGAGGCGCCGGTCGAGCCCCCCGTCGGGGAGAAGGTTGTTCCAGGCCACGAGCTTCCCCGCCGTCGGCTCGACAAGCAGATCGAGCTCGGGAAAATAGGTCTCGCCGCCGGAGTCCGGCTGCTCGAGGAAGAGCAAGAGGGTGAGCACGCGCTCTCCCCCGAGCTCGTCGCGGAACGAGCCCCCGTCGAGGTGCGTCTCGAACTTGCCGCCTGGGTCGTACTGCACCGCCTGCCAGGTCTCGAGATGATCGGGCTCTACGGCGAAGTCGGCGCACACCCGCGCCGCGATCTGCGCGACGCGGTGGGACAGAGCCTCGTTGAACCACATCTGTCCCGCCGAGCGGCTCACGCGCATTGGGTCGTCCGCGATCATCCGCCCAGCCTCGCCCTGCGTGATGACGCGGCTTGACTGCCACCGCACGTAGCGGAGGTCTGAGACCATCGCAGCCGCGCGCTTGCGCGTGATGAACGACGCGTCCCATCCGATCCCGCGGGTCGCGATGTCCGCGACGATGCTCATGCCGGTACCACGAGTCGGTGCAGCGCCCACTCCTCGAACTGGGCGACACTGCGTTCGTCGCCGCGCAGTGACGCCGTGTCGGCACCCCCGGTGTAGAGAGAACGCTGTCGCGCGAGCGAGGCGCGGTGGGCGACGTGCCAGTCGGGATGCCGACCCCAGTGCGGCTCGCGGGTCGACCGGCTGTACGCGTGCCAGCCGAGCACGTGGTGAGGGTGGAAGACGTCCCACCCGTGGGTGAAGGCGCGGACGCTCAGCGTCACCTCGTCGCCGAAGAAGTAGATCTCGGGATCGATCCCGACCTCCTCGGTGAACGCGCGGGGCGCCAGCAGGAAGTGCAGCGATACGTACGACCCACGCACGGGCCCGGCAAGATCGCTCCAACGGTGGATGGGGTAGCTCGTGAGCCGTGTCAGGACGCCCCCCTCGCGCTCCATCGGCGAGACGGCGAACGGGTCGGTCTGGCGCAGCGTCTTGCTGCGGCCCGGGACGTATCTGGGGAGATATGAGCTCAGGACGGGCTTGCGGATGCCGGCGCCCTCGAGCCCGTGCAGCATCCCGATCGCCTGTTCGTCCCACCCACGGACGAAGCGATGGTGCGAGTCGAGCAGGAGCGTGTACGGTTCGTCGCCGAGTTCCCGCTGCAGAAGATTCCGGGCCCAGTTGGGCCCCCGGCTGTCCGCGGCATCCGTTTCGATGATCGTGAGACCGGGCAGCGCGCGGACATCGTCGGGCAGCACGTCGCTGTCGTCCTTCTGCCACAGCACGACGGTGCGCAGGGTCGAAGGATGCCGGGCTTTGGCATAGATGTCGCGCAGCGTCGCGGCAAGCTCGGAGTCGCGATAGGCGGGGATCTGCACGAAGATACGGGGCGGCATGCTCATGGCGCTTGACGCACCCGCTCGGCGAGGTTGCGCAGGGCCTTTTCGTCGTCGCCGATCGCGATCTTCTCGAGGCGCACGCTGACCTCATCGTGGTCGCGGAACCGCGCGGCGGAGTCGACTGCCTGCTTGCGTACCCCGACGTCCTCATCCTCGAGGAGTCGCCCCAGCAGTTCGGGTGCGTCGGCGACGCCCACCGCAGGCGCCACCGACGCCGCCGCGAGCCGCACGAGCGGCTCCGTGGCGGTAGCAGCCTCGCGGATGGCATCGGACGTTTCGTCCGACGGGATCCGGGCGACGAGGTAGGTCGCCTTCGGTGCGATCGCGGGGTCGCCCTCCGCGATGAGTTCGCGCAGAACCGGCACCGCGGCGGGTCCGAGATACTCCGCGACGGCGTTGTAGTTGATCTCGTCGGGCGAGAGCGCCCAGAGAACGTCTTCGCGGGTGACAGCCATGACCGCTCCTAGATGTTGTGCGTCAGACGGTTCGCGCGCAGCGCCAGATTCTCCTGCGCGGTGACGTCGGGCGGCGGGTCGGTGATGTTCCATGTGCCGCGGCCCGTCATGAGCCGGTTCAGCAATGGGGCGGGCGCTGCAGGGGCCGGCGGCGGCGGGTCGTCGACGTGGTTGAGCCCCAGCACATGACCGCACTCGTGCCCGAGCGTCCAGGGCGAAGCGGTGCTCGCGACGACAGCCCCCGGCCGCCCCGCCGGGAACGCCGCGCAGCCGTTGTTCGATGGCACCGTCGAGCGCACGAAGTACACCGTGAGGTCACCCGTCGGAACGTTGTTGCGGTTGCCGAAGAGCTGCGTCTGCTCCGCCGTGACTCTTCCCATCGTGCAGCCGCCGATATCGACATCCGTAAGAAGAGGGAGAGTGAGATTCTCCGTGCTGACGCGCTGCACGCGGACGCCGAGCAGCTCGTACACCCGCTGCATCTGACTGAACATCGTGTCGAGAGACACGGAAGTCGGCGCGGTGAGCACCTTCGCGTGGATTCGCAGGAGCTGCATGCCGATCCCGACATGGTTGTCGGCCGTGTTCAGCAGCCAGCCACCGGCGAACCGCGTGCCGTTGGGCGAGAGCATGAGCCCGGTCATCGTCCCGCGGCGGAACCCGAGCACACCGATCCCCCACGGGCTCGTGACGACGATCTCGTCACGGCCGTCGCCGTCGACATCGGCGACCGCGTCGACGTAGTTGTCGGCCGTATTCAGCAGCCAGCCACCGAACCGCGTGCCGTTGGGAGCGAGCCACGGATTGCCGAGCGTCGATCCGGACTTTTCGAGGATCCCCATGCCCCATGGGCTCGTCACGAGGATCTCTGCGCGGCCGTCGCCATCGAGATCGCCGAGCCGCGCGAAGCGGTTGTCGAGGGTATTGAGTCGCCAGTTCCCGTACATCGGGCCGTTGGGTGCCATCACCGACGCCGTCAGCCTCCCGGACGAGTACGACAGGATGCCGAGGCCCCACGGACTCGTCACCAGCAGGTCGCTGCGCCCGTCGCCATCGAAGTCGGCGAAGGCCCAGAAGTGGTTGTCGGCCGTGTTGAGCAGCCACTCGCCCATCCGGGAGCCGTTGCTGACGACGGCCAGCGAGGTGAGCGATGTGCCCGTGAGCTTCAGGATGCCGATCCCGTTCGTGCTCGTCACGAGGATCTCGGCGGATCCGTCCCCGTCGACGTCGCCGACAGGTCCGAATCGGTCGATCGAGGTGTCCAGGCGCCACGAGCCGAGCATCGTGCCGTTGGGCACGAGCATGACGCCGACGAACGCGCCGCCCCTCAGCTCCATGATGCCCATGCCCCACGGGCTGACCATGAGCCACTCGGAGGCGCCATCGCCGTCGAAGTCGCCGGTAGGCCCGATGCGGTTGTCGGCCGTATTGAGCAACCAGCCGCCGATGCGGGTCCCGTTGCCCGCGAGCGCGAGGCCGTTGAAGCCGGACCCTGCCTGCTCGAGTACCCCGATGCCCCACGAGCTTGTGACGAGCAGCTCGGCACGCCCGTCGCCGTCGACGTCAGCGGCGTCGACGAAGACGTTGTCGGCGGTATTGAGAAGCCAGCCGCCGAAGCGCGTGCCGTTGGGTTTGAGCGCGGGACTGCCGAGCGCACCGCCGGTGTACTCCAAGAGCCCGATGCCCCACGGGCTACGAACAGGCACCTCGGCCCGACCGTCGCCGTCGAAGTCGAGGTAAGAACCGACCATGATGCAGCCTCGCTCTCGTAGATCGCTACACTCTCCACACGCGCGCACCCGGTGCACCGCTCCCCCGAGACAGCCCGAACCTACTCCTGGGGGGCACGGGCCACAAGATGCTCACGCGCGAGGGCCAGCTGGATCATGCCCCTCGCGGACAGAACGTCTTACTGCACAAAGAAGGCGACCGAATCCGGCGCCAGCTCCCGCCTCATACTCGCCACTGGCGCAGACCACCTCCTCCTCGGAGTCGATCCGATGCCCTACACCGATATGACCGCGGCTCGATCTGAGCACGACCCAGGTGCAGTGGGTGCAGGAGGTGTACACCCTCGTCTTCGCCGCCCTGCTCATGGTGTGGGGCACGATGAGTGACCGATTGGGTCGTCGGCGGCTGCTCGTGATCGGTCTGGTGATCTTCATCGGCTCCAGCATCCTGTGCGCATTCGCCCTCAGCGGGACCTGGTTGATCGCAGCACGCGCCCTGCAGGGCGTCGGGGGGTCGATGATCCTTCCCACCACTCTGGCGCTGCTTAACGCGACCTTCCGCGGGGCCGAGCGCGGTATCGCGTTCGCGGTGTGGGGCTCCACGATCGGGGCGATGGCCGCCGTCGGCCCGGTCCTCGGCGGCTGGCTCACCACCGCGTTCTCATGGCACTGGGCGTTCTGGATCAACGTCCCGTTCGGCATCCTGGTCATCATTGGCCTGCTGCTCTCCCTGCCCGAGTCGAAGGAGAGCCGGACCGCCCCCTTCACGGACTGGATCGGCGCCCTCACTTCGGTGCTGGGATTCGGGCTGCTCGTCTTCGCCCTGATCGAGGGCCGCTCCTACGGCTGGTGGGACGCGAGGGATTCCGCTCCGATCAGCCTCGGCGGCTTCAGCGTCATCCCAGTCATGTTCGTGCTCGCGATCGCCGTGCTTGGCCTGCTCGTCCTCCGGGAGCGGCGGCGCGCGGCTGCCGGGAGCTCCGTGCTGCTCGATGTCACCCTGTTCCGGTTCAAGACCTTCAGCAACGGCAACGTCACGGCGCTGACCGTCTCGATGGGCGAGTTCGGGCTGATCCTCGCGCTTCCGATCTGGTTCCAGTACGGACTCGGGATGGACCCGCTGCAAGCCGGGCTCGCCTTCCTCCCCCTCGCTGTGGGCTCCTTCCTGGCCACGGGATTCGTCCGCCCGCTGTCGAAGCGGATGAGTGCAGTCCAGCTGGTGCGCACAGGCCTGGTGCTGGAGGTCCTCTCCCTTGCCGCGCTGGCACTGTTGGTCCGGCCCGACTCCTCTCCGTGGGTCACCACTGCACCCCTGTTCTTCTACGGCATGGGCGTCGGGCTGGCCACCGCGCAGTTGACGCAGCTGATCCTCGTGGACATCCCGGTGGACAAGTCCGGACAGGCGTCCTCCACGCAGTCCACGGCCCGCCAGGTGGGGTCGGCGCTGGGCATCGCGATCCTCGGGACCGCGCTGTTCACCACGCTGCGGGTCGGCACCGAGGCGCGCCTGAGCGAGCAGATCGCGGCCGATCCGCGGTTGGGTGAACTCGTGGACGCCGTTTCCGACTCGGCCGGGGCCATCATCGCCAAGCTGGCGTCCGACCCGTCGACGGCAGCGATCGCGGATGCCGCGCGCGAAGCACTCACGCAGGGAGTGTCGGTGGCTGCCTGGGTCGGCGTCGCCGCGCTCATGATCGGACTCCTCACCACGATCCCGCTGGGGCGCCGGTCGGCAAAGGAGTCCGCGTCGGACCCCGTCCCCGCTGCCGACTCGGAAAGCTGACCTGTACAGGCGCGCGCCTGCATCCGGAGGGGTATCAGCACCCTCCCCCGCTGCTCTTCCCTTCGGAATAGCCGACCGCAATGCCGGCTCAAGGGATGGGAGATTGACATGTCGGCGATCACAGGGATCCTCGTGCAGATCATCACGGGGGATGTCGAGAACGCGGGTACCGACGGCAGGGTCTATCTGGGCTTGGGTGGGAGGGAGTTCCGCCTCGACAGCGAAGCCGACGACTACGCGCGCGGCTCGTGGCGCGAGTATGTGCTCGGGCGCGGTCCGAAGGAGCTCGATCTGCCGAGTCCGCAGGTGCGCGTCGAATGGCCGGAGTTCAACGACCCCCGGGTGGGGTTCGCGATCGACACGGGGAACATCATGAAGAGCCCCGTCTATCTCCGGTTCGAACCCGAGGGCGACAGTCCGAACTGGAACCTGAAGTCGGTGTTCGCGCTCGTCTACATCGGCGAGAGCACCTTCTACATGTACTTCACCACGCCGCCAGGTTTCGACAACCTCTGGATGGGCGACCCGATGGGAAAGATCGTCTACCTGACCGAGTTCTGGCGCCCGGAGCGCGTGCGGGAGCTACCAGAGAGCATCGGCGCGCACATCCCGAGACTCCATTCCACGAGTTGATAGCAACCGAAGCTGTCGAAACCGCAACAGGCACGCCTCTCTAGACTCGAGCACGTGACCACCGGCGCAACCCGATCGAGACGACCCGACTTCGCCGATCATCGTGCCCGCGACATGTCGTTGTGCTGATGGACGACATCCCGCTTCTGCTTCAGCGTCCACTTCAGCCCGAGCTTCCTGCGAGAGAGCTTCAGCCCCGTGACCACGTCATCGGTGACCTTCCATGTGATGAACGTGAGCCGGAAGTGGCCGGCGAGTGTGCCCAACGGACCCTCCTCGAAGGACAGAAGATCAAGCTCGAAGCCGAACAGGTCAAGCTCCGCCAAGCCCACTACGCCGACGCGATCCCCATCGACCTGCTCAAAACCGAACAGGACCGCATCCGCGCGAGCCGCCACGCCATCACCGGCAGGCTCGACACTGTTCGACCGAATCACCATCGACGACGAAGACCAAGCTGCCCTCGAACCAGCCCACACGATCGCGACGATCCTTGACGCCATCCCCAGGCCACACGACGAAAGAACCTTGCCCCGCGATCAAGCGGGGCAAGGTTCGAACGTTCAACTTTACGTGGACCTGAGGGGACTCGAACCCCTGACCCCCTGCATGCCATGCAGGTGCGCTACCAGCTGCGCCACAGGCCCAGACGCTGTCTCGATCGCTCGAGGCAACTCGATAATGCTACTACACAGCAGAGGGCATCTTTGACCGCGTCACTCGCTCGCAGCGGGGCGGGGCAGCTCGATCGGAACGACCGGGCAGTCCTTCCACAAGCGCTCGAGACCATAGAACACGCGCTCCTGCTCGTGGAAGACGTGCACCACGAGGTCGCCGAAATCGAGCAGAATCCAGCGTGACTCCTGGCGGCCCTCGCGGCGCAGCCGCTTGTGCCCCGCTTCGAGCAGCTTCTCCTCGATCTCATCGGCGATCGCGGCGACATTGCGCTCGCTGCGTCCGGTCGCGAGCAGGAAGATGTCAACGAGCGGAAGCGGCTGCGATACGTCGATCGCGACGAGGTCTTCGCCGCCCTTCGCATCGGCTGCGGCCGCGGCGATCGCGACCATCTCGTGGGCCTGCGGACCGGCGGCCATCAGAAGAGCCCCGTCACGACGGCGACGATGAGAAGAACAGCGAGAGCTGCGAAGAGTGCACCGGCCGTGATCGCCAGCCAGAGCATGAGTCGATTGCCCTTTTCAGGAGCAGGCGGCCGGATCACTTCGCCCGCGGGCTTGATGGTGCTGACCGCGGAACTTGCCGCGATCGGCGTCGGCGAGGAGTGTGCCGGCAGTTCGCCGTCGAGAAGCACGGAGTCGAGCTCTTTTCCGTCGGTCGTGCCGTGTGCGTGTCCCCGCGAGCCGAGGCCCTCGGGCAGGGCGAAGGTTCCGGTGACGAGCACGTCGCCGGTGGCCGTGACGGGCGCGACCATGGGCAGCTCCCCCGTCGACTGCGACAGGATCAGCGCGTTGGGTGCGCCGATCGAACCGGTCGCTCCGCGCGACAGAAGCTGGTCGAACGACGGCGGCAGGTCGAGCTGCACGGGCTCCCCCGCGATCACGCCCGCGCCGAGCGACGGATTGACGATGCGCTCGGGCGTTTCGTCGACCTGCGAGCCGTCTCCGGCTTCGCCGTCTGCGTCTTCCTCGACGTCGGAGGCGGCCTCCATGGCTGCATCCTCAGCCGGCTCCGGCTCGTCGTCGTACTCGGCGGTGTCGCCCGCCTGGTCATTGACGATGTCGGATGCGATGAGGTCCACGTCGTCGTCTTCGTAGTCGACGACGACGACGGACTCGGGTGCTTCAGCCTCGACGATCTCGGCCTCGACGATCTGGTCCTCGTCCTCGACGTCCTCGTCCGCGACGACCTCAGGCTCGACGTCCTCGTCCTCGTCCTCGTCCGCGGGCGCGAACAGGCTGCGAAGCGCCTCGACGTCGTCGTCGGAGCGCTCGTCATCCTGCGGCAGCGACGAGATCGGTGGAACGGCAGCGATGGCTGCTGCGTGTGCGGCGGCCTGCTCGGGCGTGATGACCGGCACCGACGCGGTGCGGATCCGCTCCTGCTGACGGGCCTGGCGCCGGGTCAGCGGTGCGGCGCTGAGGTCGACCTCGGAATCGTCCACGGGTGCGTCGGGTACGACGGCGGGTTCTGCGGGCCGCGGAAGCGGTACGGAGACGTCCGGAACCGTTTCGGCGGACTCTTCGGACGGGTCCTCATCCATCGTCACGATGGGCGTCACCCCTGTGCGCATCTCGCGCAGCTGTTTGCGCGTCAGTGGAGGGGTGTTCGGCTGCTCGGGTGTGCTCATGCCTCGCTCCGGTAAAGGTGGTGCTTCGCAATGTATTGGACGACCCCGTCAGGAACGAGGTACCACACGGGGTGCCCGGTCTGCACGCGTTCCCGGCAGTCCGTCGACGAGATCGACAGGGCCGGTATCTCGAGCTGACTGACGTCCTCGGTCGGAAGCCCGTCCGTGTTCAGGACATGGCCGGGCCGGGAGACAGCGACGAAGTGGGCGAGATCCCAAAGTTCATCATGGTCCCTCCAACTGAGAATCTGCGCTATGGCGTCGGCACCGGTGATGAAGAAGAGCTCGGCGTCGGGACGCTCGGCCTGCAGTTCACGCAGTGTGTCGATCGTGTAGGTCGGACCGTCGCGGTCGATGTCGACGCGGCTCACGTTGAAGCGCGGATTCGATGCGGTGGCGATGACGGTCATGAGGTACCGGTCTTCGCCCGGGCTCACGTCTTCTTTCTGCCACGGCTGACCCGTGGGCACGAAGATGACCTCGTCGAGGTCGAACGACTGCGCAACCTCGCTCGCGGCGACGAGGTGTCCGTGATGAATGGGATCGAACGTCCCACCCATGACCCCGATCCGCGGGGGACGCGCAACCGTCATGCGGTTTCGGCCTCAGTGGCCGTGACCGTGCCCTGCGTGCTGGACGTCGTTGGCGTGCGCCTTCGCGTAGGCGTCGGCCTTGGCGGCGTGGCGGTTGGCGACGTTGCGGTACGACAGCGTCACCAGGCCCAGGGATGCGAACGCGATGATCGCGACGATGCCGTACCCGACGGTCTCGAGGGCCACGTTCCCGTGGTCCGCCTCTTCGGCGGCGAAGGCGAGTAGCGTGGCGATGGTCATTCCGGCTCCATTCGAGGGTCTTTCCGCGCTTGTGGCACAGCGCGCCTCCAGTTTAGGTGGTCAGGCGCGTACTTGTCCTGAGCCGCGCGCGAGCCACTTCGAGCTCGTGAGTTCTGCGAGTCCCATGGGGCCCCGCGCGTGCAGCTTCTGGGTTGAGATGCCGACTTCGGCGCCGAAGCCGAACTCGCCGCCGTCGGTGAACCGCGTCGAGGCGTTCGCCATGACAACGGCGGAGTCCACTTCGGCGAGGAAGCGCTCTGCGTTGGCCTCATCGGTCGTGATGATCGACTCGGTGTGGTGCGTCGAGTACTGCCGGATGTGCGCGAGTGCCGCGTCGAGGTCGTCGACGATCCGCATCGAGACATCGAGGCTCAGGTATTCGGTCGACCAGTCGTCTTCGGATGCCGGCACGACGTCGGCTGCCAGAGCCGCGACCTCGTCGTCGCCGTGCACGACGACGCCCTGTTCGCGCAGCGCCGTGACGACGGGCTCGACGAGGCGTTCCGCGGCTGCGCGGTGGACGAGCACCGTCTCGACGGCGTTGCACACGCTCGGTCGCTGAGCCTTGGCGTTGACGACGATGTCACGAGCCCATTCCAGGGGCGCTGACGCATCGAGGACGATGTGCACGACACCGGCGCCGGTCTCGATGACAGGCACCGTCGATTCGGTCACGACCGTCTCGATGAGCTCTGCGCTCCCGCGGGGCACGAGCACGTCGACGATGCCGCGCGCCTGCATGAGGTCGCGCGCGCCGTCACGGCCGAACTCATCGACCGTCTGGATGGCGTCGGGATCGATCCCCTGTGCGTCCAGCGCCGCGCGCATGATGCGGACGAGCACGGCGTTCGTGCGCTCGGCGGCTGTGCCTCCGCGCAACACGACGGCGTTGCCCGAGCGAAGCGCGACCGCGGCGATGTCGACCGTGACGTTGGGTCGCGCCTCGTAGATCGCGCCCACGAGGCCGAACGGCACCGCCACTTTCGTCAGGGCGAGGCCATTGGCAAGCGTCCGCTCGTCGAGCACGCGGCCCACGGGGTCGCGGAGGTCGGCGATGTCGCGCACGGCGTCTGCGAGCGCACTCACGCGCTTTTGATCCAGCGCGAGCCGGTCTTGCAGCGCCGTGGACAGTCCCCCGGCGCGACCGCGTTCGAGGTCTTCGGCGTTGGCGGCGATGACGGCGGATGCGGCCGTGTCGATGCCGTCGGCGATCGCGAGCAGCGCCGCACGCTTGATGTCATCGGACAACAGCGCGATCGAGCGGGAGGCGTCTTTAGCGCGCTGCATCCGCTCACGTGCTGTCACGGCGGTGGTGGTCACGTCCTCAGCCTATCGACGTGCGAACAGGGCCCGTCGCGAGGTCGGAGGCGGGGTCGGGGTTGGGGGCGAACCATGTTCCGACCGACTCACCGGCGAGGGCGTTCTCGACGAGGTCGGTGCGTGTCACGAGCACCCCGATTCCGGATGCCGCTGCCCGACGGGCCGCGGACACCTTGGTCGCCGCGCCCCCCATGCCGACGCTGTTGACGACGGTCGACCCGAACTCGAAGCCCGCAAGGTCTTCGTCGTAGGCGACACGTTCGATCGGGCGGGCACCGGGCTGGTCGGGCGGCCGTGTGTACAGGCATTCGATGTCGCTGAGCAGCACGAGCGCGTCGGCACCGACGAGACCGGCGACCAGTGCGGCGAGCCGGTCGTTGTCGCCGAAGCGGATCTCCTGCGTTGCGACGGTGTCGTTCTCATTGACGATCGGCAGGATGCGCAGGCCGAGAAGACGCTCCATCGCTCTGCGCGCATTGGACCGCGGCGTGGCGTTCTCGAGGTCGCCGGCGGTGAGAAGCACCTGACCGGCGACGATGCCGAACGGCTGCAGCGCCTGCTGATACTGATAGACGAGCACATTCTGACCGACCGCGGCGGCCGCCTGCTGCGTCGCGAGGTCGCTCGGTCGCTCGTCGAGCGCAAGGTACGGCATGCCGGTCGCGATCGCCCCTGATGAGACGAGGACCACCTCGGTGCCACGCCCGTGGGCTTTCGCGAGAGCGGCGACCAGCGGCGGGATGCGCGAGGCCTGCCCGCCGCTGATCGACGACGAACCTACTTTTACGACCACACGTCGAGCACCGGGGATGTCCCCGCGCTCGAGCGCAGTCATTCCGCTTCCTCGACCGGGCGCTGCTTGTCGGCGATCCGTTCCGCGTCGAGTTCGGCCCGGGCGGCCGCCTTCGCGTCCATGCGGTCGTGATAGCGCTCGCGACGCTGCGCGGTCGTGCGCCGCGCGTTGTCATCGAGGCGGGGATCGGTGCCGCGAGGTGCCGCCATCAGTTCGGCGGCCGAGCTGAGCGAGGGCTGCCAGTCGAAGACGACGCCGTCGCCCTCGCCGATGACGACCGTCGCACCGGGCGTCGCGCCGACACGGAACAGCTCGGTCTCGACACCGAGGCGGTCGAGTCGGTCGGCGAGATAGCCGACGGCCTCTTCGTTCTGGAAATCGGTCTGCTGCACCCACTTGAGCGGCTTGTCGCCCAGGATGCGGTAGACGTTTCCGTACGTGCCGCCCTCGACACGGATCGTGAACTCCTTGACCCCGCCCTTCGGCCGGATGACGATGCGCTCAGCGACGGGGGTCGCGGCCACTTCGGCACGGTGCTGGGCGACGATCTCGCCCAGTGCGAAGGTGAGCGGGCGCAGTCCCTCGTGGCTGACGGTCGAGATGTCGAAGACGCGGAAGCCACGCTCCTCGAGCTCGGGACGCACGAGGTCGGCGAGATCCTTGGCTTCGGGAACGTCGATCTTGTTGAGCGCGACGATCTGGGGCCGCTCCCGCAGGGGCGTCTGGCCTTCGGGAACGGGGTAGGCCGCGAGTTCTTCGAGGATGACGTCGAGGTCGGTCAGCGGGTCACGACCGGGGTCGAGCGTCGCGCAGTCCAGCACGTGCACGAGCGCCGTGCACCGCTCGACGTGGCGCAGGAACTCCAGTCCCAGGCCCTTGCCCTCGCTTGCTCCTTCGATGAGGCCCGGCACATCGGCGACGGTGTAGCGCATGTCGCCCGCCTGGACGACGCCGAGGTTGGGGTGCAGAGTCGTGAACGGATAGTCGGCGATCTTGGGACGCGCCGCCGAGATCGCGGCGATGAGGCTCGACTTGCCCGCGGAGGGAAAGCCCACGAGAGCAACGTCCGCGACCGTCTTGAGTTCGAGCTGAACGTCGCCTTCCCACCCGGGCGTGCCGAGCAGGGCGAAGCCGGGAGCCTTGCGCTTCGGTGAAGCCAGCGCAGCGTTGCCGAGTCCGCCGAGTCCGCCGGGCGCCACCACGTAGCGCATGCCGGGCTCGATCATGTCGACGAGCGGTTCGCCCTCGGCGTCCTTGACGACCGTCCCGACCGGAACCGGCAGCTCGACGTTCTCGCCTGCGGCGCCGGAACGGTTGTCGCCCATGCCGAATCCCCCGTTGCCGCCGGTGCGGTGCGGAGAGTGGTGGTACGACAGCAGCGTCGTCACCTGCGGGTCGGCCACCAGGACGATGTCTCCGCCCTGACCGCCGTTGCCGCCGTCGGGGCCGGCGAGCGGCTTGAACTTCTCACGACGCACCGAGACGCAGCCGTTGCCGCCCTTGCCGGCACGCAGGTGCAGCGTCACTCGATCCACGAATGTGACCATCTGCGTCTCCTATCTGTCTGAGGAATGCGAAAGGGGGCGAGCCGGAGCCCGCCCCCTTCGCTGAAGGTGTACTACCGCTGGTCGGTGAGACCTGTCGAGGTCACTCCGCCGCTGCGGCGACGATGTTGACGACCTTGCGGCCGCCCTTCTGGCCGAACTGGACAGCACCGGCTTCGAGGGCGAAGAGCGTGTCGTCACCGCCGCGACCGACGTTCGCGCCGGGGTGGAAGTGCGTGCCACGCTGGCGGACGATGATCTCGCCGGCGAGGACCTTCTGGCCGCCGAAGCGCTTCACGCCGAGGCGCTGTGCGTTGGAGTCACGACCGTTGCGGGTGGAGCTTGCGCCCTTTTTGTGTGCCATCTCTGCGTCTCTTCCTGGACTTACTTGATGTCGGTGATCTTGACGCGCGTGAGGTCCTGACGGTGGCCCTGGCGCTTCTTGTAGCCGGTCTTGTTCTTGAACTTCTGGATGATGATCTTCGGTCCGCGAAGCTCACCGAGAACCTCGGCAGTGACCTTGACCTTGGCGAGCTTGTCGGCGTCGCTCGTCACGGCGTCACCGTCGACGAGGAGCAAGGCCGGAAGCTCGATCTTGTCGCCGATCGAGGCAGCCTGACGGTCGAGGACGACGATGGTGCCGACCTCTACCTTTTCCTGCCGGCCACCGGCTCGCACAACTGCGTAAACCACTTCACACCTGATTTCGTCTGGGAGCGGGATGCTCCGATTGAGACTGGAAAGTCTTGGTGCGGACGGCTGAGCTGGGCTGAGCTGTCGACGAACGCCGGGAGGCATGCGACACGGGACGCACCAAAGGAATACTTTACCGGATGGAACGATCTCCCGCAAAAGCACCGGCCGCTGTCATGGCCCGCCTAGGATCGCGGGGTGGCGATCCTCCTCGATGACCCGCTCTGGCCCGCCCACGGAAGACTGTGGGCGCACCTCGTGAGCGACACCGATCTTACCGAGCTGCACACCTTCGCGGCGGCCAACGGGATCCCCCGTCGCGGCTTCGACCTCGACCATTACGACGTGCCGGACGAGAGTCATGCCCGGCTCGTCGCCGCCGGTGCCGAGCACGTCAGCGGGCACGAGCTCGTGCGCCGCCTGATCGCATCCGGCCTGCGCGTCACAGCCCGCGAACGACGCGGGCTGTGACGGCGGGCTCAGTCCTCTGAGGCGGGTGCGACCGGCGACGTCGTCGGCGAGACCGGCGTGCCCGTCAGCGCGGCCGTCGAGACCCGGCGGCGAGACCGCCCCTGGCCCGGAGCCTTGGGCTCAGGAAGCGCGCTGAGCACCGAATCCAGCAGCGCGTCCTTCTCGGTGCGGGGTGGATTGGCGTCCTTCGCGGACGAGTCCCGCCGCTTCTTTCGCTGCTTCTTCGGGCGCTCGACGGGCGCCTCGACAACAGGGGCCTGATCGTCGGCCTCGTCGTGGTGGATCGTCGATGCCGCAATCTGCGCGAGCGCCGTCTTGGCGCTTTCGGTGATGACGTGCGTTCCGTTGGAACCGGGCGGCGGAGTCGTGGCACCGCGCGAGCGGCGTCCGCTGGACGAGCCGCCCGATGACGCGCGGTGCTTGACGACGGGATCGTGATGCACGATGACACCGCGGCCCGCGCACACGTCGCACGCCTCGCTGAAGGTCTCGAGCAGGCCGAGGCCGAGCTTCTTGCGGGTCATCTGCACGAGCCCGAGCGAGGTGACCTCGGCGACCTGGTGCTTGGTGCGGTCGCGGCTGAGGCACTCGACGACGCGACGCAGCACGAGGTCGCGGTTGGATTCGAGCACCATGTCGATGAAGTCGATCACGATGATGCCGCCGATGTCGCGCAGGCGGAGCTGACGGACGATCTCTTCGGCAGCCTCGAGGTTGTTCTTGGTGACGGTCTCTTCGAGGTTGCCGCCCGAGCCGACGAACTTGCCGGTGTTGACATCGACGACGGTCATCGCCTCGGTGCGGTCGATCACGAGAGAACCACCCGAGGGCAGCCAGACCTTGCGGTCGAGGGCCTTCTCGATCTGCTCGGTGATCCGATACGCGTCGAACGGGTCGATGTCGTCTTCGTAGGCCTCGACGCGGTCGAGCAGGTCGGGGGCGACGGACTCGAGGTACTTCGTGATCGTCGCGTACGCCTCGTCGCCCTGGATGAGCATGCGCGAGAAGTCCTCGTTGAAGACGTCGCGCACGATCTTGACCAGCAGATCCGGCTCGGAGTGCAGCAGCGCGGGCGCCTGGATCGAATCGACCTGACGGGAGACGTGCTCCCACTGTTTGGTCAGGCGCTGCACGTCGCGGGTGAGCTGCTCCTCGGTCGCCCCTTCGGCCGCCGTGCGCACGATGACGCCCGAGGACTCCGGCAGGACCTCTTTGAGGATCTTCTTCAGACGTGCCCGCTCGGTGTCGGGAAGCTTGCGTGAGATGCCGTTCATCGCGCCGCCGGGGACGTACACGAGGTAGCGGCCCGGGAGAGAGATCTGGCTCGTCAGGCGCGCGCCCTTGTGGCCGATGGGATCCTTCGTGACCTGCACGAGGACCTTGTCGCCCGACTTGAGGGCGAGCTCGATGCGGCGCGGCTGATTGCCGGTCTCGACCGCATCCCAGTCGACCTCGCCCGAGTACAGCACGGCGTTGCGCCCGCGGCCGATGTCGACGAACGCCGCCTCCATGCTCGGGAGCACGTTCTGCACGCGCCCGAGGTAGACGTTGCCGATGAGGGATGCGTCCTGGTTGCGCGCGACGTAGTGCTCGACGAGCACGCTGTCCTCGAGCACAGCGATCTGCACGCGACCGTTCTTCGAGCGGACGATCATGACGCGGTCGACGGCCTCGCGGCGTGCGAGGAACTCCGCCTCGGTCACGACGGCACGGCGACGACCGGCTTCCCGGCCATCACGACGACGCTGCTTCTTGGCCTCGAGACGGGTCGAGCCCTTGATGCGCTGCGGCTCGGTGATGAGCTCGACAGCGCGCTGGCGGGGGGGCGGCGCGGAGTCGCCGTGATCGTCGTCACGGTCTCCCCCGCGTCGACGCCCCCGTCGGCGCGAACTCGTCGACGACAACTGGTCGTCGATCTGCGGACGCTCCTCGGGGAGCGAAGGCAGCGGCGCGACCTCGGGTGCGTAGAAGTGCAGATCGGTCGTCACTTCCGAGACGAAGGTCTCGGGAAGCAGGCCGAGCGACACGGCTGTGACGGGGCCGGAGGCCTCGGACTTCTCCGTGTCGGCATCCGTCGCCTCTTCGGGCGCCTCTTCGGGCGTCTCGGGCGCGTCGTCGGTGCTCTTCGCGGCAGCCGGTGCTTCGGCGTCGCTCGGCACCTCTATGTCAGGCGCTTCGTCGGCGACCGGAAGCCCGGTCACCTCAGGCGGAGAGATCTCCGCCTTCGTCGGGGCGCTCGATTCGTCGCCGTTGGGGTTTTCTGAGGTGCTGTCAACAGCCATCACTGGCGTACTCCCTGCGGGGCGACACCGCGCGTCGCCCGGCGAAATCTCGTGTGGCGCCGCACCTGCGGTGCCACGAACTCACTCGGTCTGCAACCGGCTGTGCGCCCAGGCTGCGAAGGGCTGTCATCGCCCTGAAGTCTTCGATGATGCTGTGGCGGCGCGGCCGCGGCGCATCCGCATCATTATCGCACTTTCCCCGCCGGATTGCTCACATGAGGACGCGGCAGTCATTTCCGCGCCGCATCCATGCCTCACACATAGGCGGTGTTTGCCATAATCCGAGGTATGCCCCCGACTCAGACCCACACGCGCCCGACTGTTCTCGCGGTGTGGCTCATCATCGCCGGAGCGATCGGGTGGTGGGCGGCGTTCTCACTCACCGTCGCGAAACTCGACACGCTCGCGAATCCCGGCGCAGGCGCGGCCTGCGACATCTCGGTCCTCGTGCAGTGCAGCGCGAATCTCGATGCCTGGCAGGGCAGGATCTTCGGCTTTCCGAATCCGATCCTGGGGCTCGCATGCTGGGTGGCCCCGATCGTGGTCGGGGCGGCGATCCTCGCTCGTGCTCGCTTCGCGCGCTGGTTCTGGCTGCTGTTCTGGGCGGGGACGACCTTCGCTTTCGGCTTCGTGATCTGGCTCATCGGCCAGAGCATCTACGCGCCGAACCTGCACACCCTCTGCCCGTGGTGCATGGTCACCTGGGCCGTCACGATTCCGACGTTCTACCTCGTGACGCTGCATGTGCTGCGCTCGGGTGTGCTCGCCGTGCCGCCCGGCGTGCGCCAGGCAGCGGACAAGCTCATGTCGTGGGTGCCGCTCGCGACGATCCTCAGCTATGCGCTCGTGCTGCTGCTTGCCCAGCTCGAGATGAACGCCGTCGTAAGCATCGTGAACTCGCTGTTCTGACTCGCGTCAGAACCAGATGTCAAGTTCCCTCGCGGCGGACTCGGGGCTGTCCGAGCCGTGCACGAGGTTCTGCTGCACCTTGACGCCCCAGTCACGCCCGAAGTCGCCGCGCACTGTGCCGGGCGCCGCCGTCGTCGGGTCGGTCGTTCCCGCGAGCGAGCGGAACCCCTCGATGACGCGGTTGCCGGCGAGACGGATCGCGACGGACGGGCCCGACATCATGAACTCGAGGAGCGGCTCGTAGAAGGGCTTTCCCTCGTGCTCGGCGTAGTGCCGTTCGAGGCGCGCACGGTCGGGTTCGACGAGTCGGATGTCGACGAGGGCGTAGCCCTTCGCTTCGATGCGGGCGAGGATCGCGCCCGTGAGCCCGCGGGCGACGCCGTCCGGCTTGATGAGGACGAGGGTCTCTTCCGTGGTCATGTCTGGTGTTTCCGTTCCGTTGTCAGGCCTGGTCGGAGTACTGGGCCTCGATCGCGGCGTTGCGCCGATCGAGAGCCGCACCCTTGATGGTGGCATAGCCGTACATGCCGCCGAAAATGAGCGCCACGATGATGAGGACGGGTTCAAAGAGTGCGCCGAGGGCGACGACGACCTGCAGCAGCCAGCCGATCACGATTCCCCACCGGTAGCGGACGAACCGGCCCGTCAGGATCATGAGCACAGCGAGGGTCGTACCTGCGACGATCCCCCACCAGCGCTCGACGCCGTCGGGCAGCGCATCGAGTCCGAAGAGGACGAGCCCGCCGAGGAACGCGATGACCGATTCGAAGGCCAGCACGATCGAGGCGAGCGACTCGGCTGCCCCGCGCCGGCGGCGCGGCCGCGGTGTCTGTGTATCGGTCATGATGTCCACCCTGACTTCCAGTCTTCGAGTTCGGCGAGAGTGAGCGCTTGGCCTGCCAGCACGACCGATCCCGTCACGACGACGCCACGACGATCGGATGCCGCTGCCCATTCCCGAGCCGCCTCGACCGCGACGCTGAGGCCATCGTGAACCGTCACGAGCAGACCCGCTGCCTCAGCCGCGTCGGCGATCGTGTCAGGCTCATTCGCCCGGTCCGACTCGGGCGCCGTCGCGAAGACGTGCGAGGCGGTCTCGGCGAGGGCAGAGACGATGCCCACGGCGTCCTTGTCATCGAGGACGCCCAGCACGACGCCCCACTCGTCGAAGTCGAACGACTCGCGCAGAGCCGTCGCGAGAGCCTGCGCGCCGTGCGGGTTGTGCGCGGCGTCGACGAGAACGGTCGGGTGCGTGCCGGCGAGATGCAGGCGTCCGGGGGACGTCGCCTGGCCGAAGGCCTCGGCGAGCACGTCGCCCGCGATCGCCCGCGTCCCGCCACCGAGGAGTGACTCCACGGCGGCGATGGCGAGCGCGGCGTTGAAGCCCTGATGCGAGCCGTACAGCGGCAGGTACTCGTCTTCGTAGACCCCCGCGAGACCGCGCACCGAGACGAGCTGTCCGCCGACGGCGAGGCGCTGCGACACGAGGGCGAAGTCGTCGCCCTCGAACGCGATGGTCGCGCCTCGCGCTTCGGCGGCGTCGGTGAGGACGGCCTTCACGGCGGGCAGCTGCTGTGCCGAGACGACCGCCGCGCCGTCCTTGATGATGCCGGCCTTGACCGTCGCGATCTCGACCACGGTGTCACCGAGGCGATCGACGTGGTCGATGTCGATGGGAGTGAACACCGCGACGTCTCCGTCTGCCGTATTCGTCGAGTCCCACGCACCGCCCATGCCGACTTCGAGCACGAGCACGTCGATCGGCGCGTCCGCGAATGCGACGAAGGCGAGCACCGTGAGGAGCTCGAAGAACGTCAGCGCCGCGTCGCCCGCGGCCGTCAGTTCGGCGTCGACCATGGCCACGAACGGCTCGATCTCATCCCACGCGTCGGCGATCGCGGCATCCGAGATCGACTCTCCGTCGATCGCGATGCGTTCCGTGAACCGCTCGAGGTGCGGACTCGTGAACAGCCCCGTGCGCAGCCCGTGGGCGCGCAGCAGGCTCTCGATGAGCCGCGCTGTGGAGGTCTTGCCGTTCGTGCCGCTGATGTGCACGACTCGGTAGGTCTTCTGCGGGTCATCGAGCAGTTCGAGCACGCGTGCGGTGCGCTCGACGCGCGGTTGCACCCATTGCTCGCCCTGCCGCTGCAGCAGCGTTTCGTACACGGCGTCAGCCCGCGTGCGGTCGCTCATCCGGATGCCTCCATTCGTGCCACCGAGACGGTGAACGCGCCCCGGTTGGCGTACGTTCCCGGCTCGACGGTCGCCTCGAACTCGGGGTCTCCCCCGTCGCCCAGCGCCAAGATCGTCGCGGTGCTGTTCCGCACCGCGTAGGCGACGGCGAGTGTCTCGCCGGCGACGTCGGCCGTCGTGAACGCCTGCGCCACCGCTGCGGCATCCCCGGCGTCGTCGAACTGCAGCGCGAGACGGATGCGGTCACTGACGTCGAAACCGGCCGCCTTGCGCGTGTCCTGCACGGCGCGGATGACGTCGCGGGCGAGTCCTTCCGCCTCGAGCTCGGGCGTCGTCGTGGTGTCGAGCAGTACGAACCCGTCGCTGCCGCCGAGGAAGCCCATGGCCTCGCCCTCGGGACGCACCGAGACGTCACTGTCGAGCGATGCTTCGCCCTGCGCCATCACGACGTCGCCGTCTGCCGTCTGCACGACGATTCCGCGCTCATCCTCGATCCACTGGCCGGCTTTGGCCGCCTTGATGACCTGCTGGACCCGCTTGCCGAGTCTCGGTCCTGCGACGCGCGCGTCGACGACGAGCCGCAGCGCGACACCGTACTGGTCATAGGACTCCGGTCGGAACTCGTCGATCCGGACCTCCTTGACGTTGAGCTCGTCGCGGAGGATGTCTTCGAATTGCGCCAGGTCCGCGGCATTCGGCACGACGACCGTGAGCTGCGGCAGCGGCAGACGCACACGCTTGCCCTCCTTCTTGCGCAGCGCGTTCGCGACGCTCGAGACGTCGCGCACGGCGTCCATCGCGTGGCGGATGTCCGCCGCCTGCGGGAACGCGTCGGCGTCAGGCCAGTCCTGCAGATGCACGCTGCGGCCGCCAGTGAGGCCCTGCCACACGCGCTCCGAGACGAGCGGGATGAGCGGGGCGGCGACGCGCGTGAGCGTCTCGAGCACGGTGTAGAGGGTGTCGAACGCCTCGGTCCCGGTGGCCGCGCTCGACGACGGGTCGACGCCGATCCAGAACCGGTCGCGCGAACGACGGATGTACCAGTTCGTGAGCGCCGCGGCGAAGTCGCGCAGCTTGGCGGCCGCCGATGTCGAGTCGAGCCCTTCCAGGTCGGCGGCGACGTCGCGCACGAGGTCACCCGTGAGGGCCAGGATGTACCGGTCGAGCACGTTCGTCGAATCGGTGCGCCACGTCGCTTCGTAACCGCCCGGGGCAGCGGCGTTGGCGTAGGTCGCGAAGAAGTACCACGTGCTCCACAGCGGCAGCATGAACTCCCGCACGGCCGCACGGATGCCTTCTTCTGTCACGACCAGGTTGCCACCGCGCAGGACGGAGCTGGACATGAGGAACCAGCGCATCGCGTCGGACCCGTCGCGGTCGAAGACCTCGGACACGTCGGGGTAGTTCCTGAGAGACTTCGACATCTTGTGGCCGTCGCTGCCAAGCACGATGCCGTGGCACGACACCCCCGTGAACGCGGGGCGGTCGAAGAGCGCCGTCGACAGCACGTGCATGACGTAGAACCAGCCGCGCGTCTGGCCGATGTACTCGACGATGAAGTCCGCCGGGGCGTGCGAGTCGAACCACTCGCGGTTCTCGAACGGGTAGTGCACCTGGGCGTAGGGCATCGAACCGGAGTCGAACCATACGTCGAAGACGTCTTCGATGCGGCGCATCGTCGACCGGCCCGTGGGGTCGTCGGGGTTCGGGCGGGTCAGGTCGTCGATGTACGGGCGGTGCAGGTCGACGTTGCCGTCGGGGTCACGCGGCAGGCGGCCGAAGTCGCGTTCGATGTCGGCGAGGCTGCCGTAGACGTCGACGCGGGGGTACGCCGCGTCGTCGCTCTTCCACACCGGGATGGGCGAGCCCCAGTACCGGTTGCGGCTGATCGACCAGTCGCGTGCTCCTTCGAGCCACTTGCCGAACTGGCCGTGCTTGACATTCTCGGGAACCCACGTGATCTGCTCGTTGCCCGCCAGCAGGCGGTCCTTGATGTCGGTGACGCGCACGAACCAGCTCGACACGGCGCGGTAGATGAGGGGGTTCCGGCAGCGCCAGCAGTGCGGGTACGAGTGCTCGTAGCTCGCCAGGCGCAGCAGGCGCCCGCTCTGGCGCAGCAGGCGCACGAGCGGCGTGTTGGCGTCCATCCACAGTTCGCCCGCGACATCCGTCACCTGGGGCAGGAAGCGTCCGCCGTCATCGAGGCTCATGATGAGCGGGATGCCGGCGGCTTCGGTCACCCGCTGGTCATCCTCACCGAATGCCGGTGCCTGGTGCACGATGCCGGTGCCGTCCGAGGTGGTGACGTAGTCGTCGACGAGGATCCGCCACGCGCGCTCGGTGCCCCACGTGTCGGCATCGGCGTAGTAGTCGAAGAGCCGGTCGTAGGCGACATCCTCGAGATCGGCGCCGAGGACGCTCTGCTCGACGGCGTCCTGCGCGGCTTGTGCCGACTCGTACCCGAGGTCCTTCGCATACCCGGCGAGAAGCGATTCCGCCAGCAGGTAGCGGTGCGCCGTCGCCTCGAACGGCTCATCACCCGGCTGCACATCGGCTGCGCCCGCGGGACCGCCCGGCACGACGACATATCGGATGTCGGGACCGACGGCGAGCGCGAGGTTCGTCGGCAGCGTCCACGGGGTCGTCGTCCAGGCGAGGGCGCGCACACCCGTGAGGCCCAGAGCTTCGGCCTTCGCGCCGACGAGCGGGAAGGTGACCGTCACGGACGGATCCTGGCGCATCTGGTAGACGTCGTCGTCCATGCGCAGCTCGTGCGCCGACAGCGGGGTCTCGTCCCGCCAGCAATACGGCAGCACGCGGTGGCCCTCGTAGGCGAGGCCCTTGTCATGCAGCGTCTTGAACGCCCACAGCACGGATTCCATGTACGAGGGGTTGAGCGTCTTGTAGCCGCGCTCGAAGTCGACCCAGCGAGCCTGACGCGTGACGTAGTCCTCCCAGTCGCGCGTGTACGCCAGCACCGATGACCGAGCCTTGTCGTTGAAGACGTCGATGCCCATGGCTTCGATCTCGGCCTTCTCGGTGATGCCGAGCTGCTTCATCGCCTCGAGCTCGGCCGGCAGGCCGTGCGTGTCCCAGCCGAAGACGCGATCGACCTTCTTGCCCCGCATCGTCTGGAACCGCGGGAACAGGTCTTTGGCGTAGCCGGTCAGCAGGTGGCCGTAGTGGGGCAGACCGTTGGCGAAGGGCGGGCCGTCGTAGAACACCCACTCATCGGCGCCTTCGCGGTTCTCGATCGAGGCGCGGAACGTGTCGTCGTCTTTCCAGAAAGCGAGCACTTCGCGCTCGATCTCGGGAAACCGCGGGCTCGGCACGACCGCTGCGGGTCCGAACGCCGAAGCGTCGCTTCCTGAGCTTGCTGAAGGACGGGGGTAGGTCATGGATCTCTCGCAGGTGTCGTGGTCGCCGGTTCCTGCGAGGACGACCCTGTGAAGGACCGCGGTACCACCCCGCGTTGCCGTTGCCGGCCACTTTCACTGCGGCTGTCACGGGCCTGACCCGCTCGGTTCTACTGGGCTTGCGCCGTTCTTCCGAGAGCTCCCCGGTGATGGCCGGATCGGTGCTGCTCAGGCGATTCTATCCGACCGCGCCGAGGCGGCGACGAGTTCGGAGGTGAACGGATGCTGCGGGCTGCTCAGGACATCGGCGGTCGCGCCGCGTTCGACGACGAGGCCCTCCTTCATGACGAGCACGTCGTCGGCGAGCCCGCGGACGACCGACAGGTCGTGCGAGATGAGCACCATCGTGAGTCCCATCTCGCGCCGCAGCTGCGCCAGCAGCTCGAGGATGCGCCGCTGCACCGAGACGTCGAGGGCCGACACCGGCTCGTCGAGCACGAGCACATCGGGCTGCGTCGCGAGGGCGCGGGCGATCGCGGCCCGCTGGCGCTGGCCACCCGAGAGCTGACCCGGACGGCGCTGCGCCAGGGCGGCGTCGAGCTCGACGAGCTTCATCAGGTCGTCGGTGCGCCCCGCCTGCTGCGACGCGGGGACGCCACCCGCCGTCAGGGCTTCGCGCAGCGACCTGCCGATCGTCCAGCGCGGATCGAACGCAGCGCGGGGATCCTGGTGCACGAGCTGGATCCGGGCCCGGCGAGCGCGACGATCCCTCTCGCGGGCGGGGTTCCACAGTGTGTCCTCGAGGCGCACCGTGCCGCGGTCGGGAGTCTCCACACCGAGAAGCAGCCGTGCGACGGTCGTCTTTCCTGCACCCGACTCGCCCACGATCCCGAGGCTGCGGCCCGCCCGAACCGTGAACGACACGTCCTGGACGGCAGTCACACCGCGGAAGCTCTTGTACAGCCCGTCGGCGGCGAGCACGATGTCGCCGCCGACGGGCGACGCGGCGGGGGGAATCAGCGCGCCGACGACGAGTTCGCGCGTGTACGGGTGCTGGGGGGCGCCCAGCACCTGCGCGACGGGGCCCGACTCGACGACGCGCCCGTCCCGCATGACGATGACCCGGTCCGCGATGCGCGCGACGGCGGTGAGATCGTGGCTGACCAGGAGCAGACCCACGCCGTCGTCGTCGACGAGCGATCGCAGCAGACTCAGAACGCGCACCTGCACGGTCGCATCCAGCGCCGTGGTCGGCTCATCGGCGATGAGCACGCGCGGCCCGGCGGCGAGAGCCGACGCGATGAGCGCACGCTGCCGCAGGCCGCCTGACAGCTCATGCGGGTGCTGGCGCACGCGGCGCTCAGGATGCGGCATCCCGACCCGGTGAAGCAGGTCCTGTACGCGCCGCGCGCGTTCACGTCGGTCCAGACGCGTGTGGATCTCGAGCGGCTCGGCTACTTCGCTGCCGATGCGGGCGAGCGGGTCGAGCGAGACGAGGGCATCCTGTGAGACGACACCGACCCGGTCCCCGCGCACGGTGCGCCACGCGCGCTCCCCCGCATCGCGCAGGTCGGCGCCGTCGATCTCGAGCCGATCGGAGCGCACGTGCGCCCCGGGCGGTGTCAGCCCGAGCAGAGCCAGCGCCGTGAGCGATTTGCCGGCGCCGGACTCGCCGACGACGGCGACGCACTCCCCCGGTTCGACGGCGAGGTCGACGCCGTCGACGACGGTGCGCCCGTCGAACGAGATGCGCAGGTTCGCGACGTCGAGGGCGCTCATGTCGTGCGTCCTTCCGCGGCGGCGCGCAGCGTGCGACCGACGACCGTCGCCGAGATGACCGTGAGGGTGATCGCGAGTCCCGGGAAGACGGCGATCCACCACGCCTGCGCGAGGACGTTGCGCCCGCCCGAGAGCATGAGACCCCATTCCGGTACGGGTTCGACGGCTCCGAGGCCGAGGAAGCTCAGTCCCGCGGCGGCGAGGATACTCGTGCCGAATCCGATCGTCGCGATGACGCTGAGGGCACCGAGCACACCGGGTACGACATGCCGCAGCAGGGCGACCGGCCGGGCGACGCCGAGCAGCGCCGCCGCCTCGACGTGATCGGCGGCAAGGAGCGTCCGTGTCTGCACCCGCGCGAGCCGGATGTAGACCGGGATCACCGCGATCGTGACGCCGATCGCGACGTTGGTGGGGCCCGGCCCCAGGATCGCGACGACGACGAGCGCGATGAGGAACTCCGGGAAGGCCAGGACGACATCGAGGGCGCGCACGGCCACGGCATCGACGACGCGCGGTGCCGCGCCGATCGCTGTGCCCACGATGAGGCCGACGACGAGCGCGATCCCGACGGCGATCAGGCCGATCGACAGCGACGAGCGCGCTCCGTAGACGACACGCGCGAAGACATCCCGCCCGCTCTGGTCCGTGCCGAACAGGTGTTCGGCGCTCGGCGGCAACAGCGCTGCCCGCACGTCGGTCTGCAACGGATCGAGCGGCGTGAGCAGCGACGGCGCGACGGCCATCGCGAGGAAGACCGAGAGAACAGCCCCGGCCGCGGTCAGCGCCGCGATCTGACGGCGGCTCACGGCACGCCCACTCTCGCGTGATCGGCCGCTTTCGGTCGACGCAGCCGCGGGTCGATGACCGCGGAGGTGAGCTCGACGACGATGTTGATCACGACGAACACGAGGGCGCTCAGCAGGATGATGCCGCCGATGACCGGCAGATCACGGTCGGTGATCGCGACCAGCGTCACCCGGCCGAGGCCCGGGCGGCCGAACACCGTCTCGACGAGCACCGCCCCGCCGAGCAGTGTGCCCACGAGATAGGCGGCGAGCGTGAGGGCGCCCGTGGCGCCGTGTCTCAGTGTGTGGCGCAGCGTCATCCTGCTCGGGCTCGCGCCGCGCGCGCGCACCGTGATGGCGAACGGCTGTCGCTCGGCCGCCTCGATGCCGTCGCGCAGCACCTGCCCGAGCAGGGCAGCTGTCGGCAGGGCCAATGTGACGGCCGGCAGAACGAGGGATGCCGCGTTGCGCGACCCCGTCACGGGGAACCAGCCCAGAGTGAAGGCGAACACCGTGAGCAGGATGAGCCCGATCCAGAACACCGGTGACGAGAGGATGACCAGTTCGACCCCGGCCACGACGATCCGCGCGGCGCGTCGCCGCACCGTGACGGCGACGACCAGCGCGAGCACGACCGCGATGACGAGCGCGAGACCGGTGAGCTGGAGTGTCGGCAGCAGCTGCCTGCCGATGACGTCTGCCACCGGCATCCGCAGTTGATAGGACTCGCCGAGGTCGCCGCGCGCGAGACGCGCCATGTAGTCCATGTACTGCTGCAGCAGCGGGCGGTCGAGCCCCAGATCCTGGCGGATGCCGGCCTTGACCGAGTCCGAGACCTGGGCCTGCGGGCCCAGCATCACCTCGACGGGGTCACCGGGAATCAGTCGCATCGCGACGAACGCGAGGGTCGCCGCCCCCCAGAGGACCACGACGAGTCCGGCGAGGTGGCCGGCGATCCGCGCGAGGACGCGCCCCGCCGGGGTCATTCCACCGTGGCGTCGTAGAACAGGGGCCGGCCGTAGAGGTCGTACGAGAGTCCGCTCAGGCCCGGGGAGACGGCCGTGATGGACGACGGAACGTACAGCGGCACGATCGCGGTGTAGTCGGCGTTCCAGCGCTGCAGCTCGCGGTAGATGTCGCTGCGCTCGTCGATGTCGCTCGTCGCGACGCCGCGGTCCAACAGCGCGTCGATCTCAGGGTCGGACACCTGCGAGGCGTTCTGGAACCCCTCGGTGTGCAGGTGGCTGCGCAGCAGATCGGGGTCGACCCCCGAGAAGCCCCAGTCGGTCAGGTCGAACGTCTTGCCGCCGTACTGCTCGTTGTATGCCCCCGGCTCGAGCACCTCCCGCACGAGCTCGAAGCCGATCTCGCGCAGATCGGACTGGATCGCATTGGCCAGCGCCGTGCGGTCATCGGGCACGGGCGTCCAGGCGATCCAGCGGGCCGAGAGGCGCGCGCCGTCCTTCGTCCGGAAGCCCTCCGCGTCGCGCTCGGTCCATCCTGCGGCGTCGAGCAGCGTGTTCGCCGCGGAGGGGTCGAAGTCCCAGGTGCCCTCGAGGGACGGCTCGTAGCCCGGGGTCGGCGAGGCGAGGATGCTCCACGCGCGGGGGTACTGACCGAAGAACACCTGCTCGACCGTGGGTTCGATGTCGATGCCGAGGGCGAACGCCTGGCGGACGCGCTCGTCGGCGAACACGCCGTACTGCTCATTGAGGTACAGCGAGTACGGCAGACCCGGCAGCTCGATCGACTCGACCGTGATGTCCTCGGGCAGGTCGCCGATCGTGCTCGGCGGAAGCTGGCCCGCGATGTCGGCCTCACCGCTCGTGATCACTCCGGCGCGCACAGCGGGCTCAGGCAGGATCGACACGCGCAGCGTCTCGATCTCGGGTGCGCCCTGCCCCTGGGGTCCCCACGCGTAATCGGCGTTGCGCGTGTAGACGATCTCCTGGTCGGGCGTGTAGTCGGTCAGTGTGAACGGCCCGGTGCCGATCGTGACGTCGGGCCCGCCGGCCGCGAGCAGGTCGGCGTCCGCGGCGAGCACGGCGGGCGAATAGAACCCGAGCTGCGCGGTGCTGGCCGCTTGCAGGAACGGGGCGTACGGCTGCGTGAAGGACACGCGCACGGTGTGGTCGTCGATGACCTCGGTGCCGGCGTAGAAGTCCGCGCCCAGCATCGCCGCCGCCTGCGCCGAGCTCGTCTCGGGATCGACGATGCGGTCGAAGTTGGCCTTCACTGCCGCTGCGTCGAAGGGCTCGCCGTCGTGGAAGACGACATCGTCGCGCAGCTCGAAGGTGTACTCGAGTCCGTCCTCGGAGATCTGCCAGTCCTCGGCGAGCCACGGCGAGAACGTGCCGTCGGGGGCCTGGAAGACGAGCGAGTCGAGCACGGCACGCTGCACCATGGCCGACACGTCGAGCTGACTCGTCTGCGGATCCATGTGACCGGCAGAGAGGTTCGCGCCCTCGATGGCCCAGACCAGTTCGCCGCCGGTCCCTTCCGCATCGTCACCCGTCGGCGC
This sequence comes from Microbacterium sp. Y832, assembly GCF_057669765.1. NCBI lineage: Bacteria > Bacillati > Actinomycetota > Actinomycetes > Micrococcales > Microbacteriaceae > Microbacterium > Microbacterium sp. Y832. The sequence goes on from NZ_JBYHFM010000003.1 coordinate 459,939, forward strand.
GCACGCACTCAGGACGAGCGCGGCGGCTGCGGTGAGGGCGGCCGCACGCAGCAGACGCGGAGTGAGAGAGCGGTGGGAGAGCATGCGGGAACCTCTGTGACGTGACGGGGACGAGATTACGCTAACGCACTTTTTGGACTGAGTTCACTTTGCGTCGTTCGGCGTCGTCCGTGGGCTCGATAGAATCGTCGGGCATCCCATACTCAGGCACGCTCACACGGTGCCGCACATACGGCGAGGAGACCTCATATGTCCACGATTCCCGACAAGCCCGTTCTCGAAGGTCTCGAAACCGCATGGGATGCCGCGTGGCAGAAGCAGGGCACCTACCTGTTCGACCGCGCTCGCGCGGCAGAGGTCGGGCGCGAGGGCGTTTACTCCGTCGACACTCCCCCGCCGACGGCATCCGGGTCGCTGCACATCGGGCACGTGTTCAGCTACACCCACACCGACGTCAAGGTGCGCTTCGAGCGCATGCGGGGCAAGACGGTGTTCTACCCGATGGGATGGGATGACAACGGTCTTCCCACCGAGCGTCGCGTTCAGAACTACTACGGCGTGCGCTGCGACCCGTCGCTGCCCTACGACAACGACTTCACGCCCCCGTTCCAGGGCGGCGACAACAAGAGCACCAAGGCCGCAGACCAGATTCCGATCAGCCGCCGCAACTTCATCGAGCTGTGCGAGAGCCTGACGCTCGAAGACGAGAAGCAGTTCGAAGCCCTCTTCCGCCAGCTCGGGCTGAGCGTCGATTGGACCCAGACCTACCGCACGATCTCGGACGACACGATCCGCACGAGCCAGCTCGCGTTCCTTCGCAACCTCGAACGCGGCGAGGCCTACCAGGCGCTCGCGCCGACGCTGTGGGACATCGACTTCCGCTCCGCGATCGCGCAGGCCGAACTCGAAGACCGCGACCAGCCCGCGGCGTACCACCGCGTCGCTTTCCACAAGAGCGACGGCTCGGGCGACGTGCACATCGAGACGACACGTCCCGAACTGCTCGCGGCCTGCGTCGCGCTCGTCGCGCACCCCGACGACGAGCGGTACCAGCCGCTCTTCGGCTCGACCGTTCGCACGCCGCTCTTCGACGTCGAGGTGCCCGTGCTCGCGCACCCCCTCGCGCAGAAGGACAAGGGGTCGGGCATCGCCATGATCTGCACCTTCGGCGATGTCACCGACATCATCTGGTGGCGCGAACTCGACCTGCCCAACCGCACGATCCTCGGCAAGGACGGCCGTATCCTCGCCGAAGCCCCTGATGTCATCGTGACGGATGCCGCGAAGGCGGCCTACGCCGAGATCTCGGGCAAGACCGTGTTCAGCGCCAAGAAGGCGATCGTCGACCTGCTGCGCGCGTCGGGCGAACTCGACGGCGATCCCAAGCCGTTCACGCACGCCGTGAAGTTCTTCGAGAAGGGCGACCGCCCGCTCGAGATCGTTTCGACCCGCCAGTGGTACCTGCGAAACGGCGCCCGCGACGAGTCGCTGCGTGAGAAGCTCATCGCCCTCGGCAAGGACATGGCGTGGCACCCCGATTTCATGCGCGTGCGCTACGAGAACTGGGTCGGAGGCCTCACGGGCGACTGGCTCGTGTCGCGCCAGCGCTTCTTCGGCGTGCCGATCCCCGTCTGGTACGCCCTCGACGAGAACGGCGAGCGGGACTACGACCGCGTGCTGACACCGGATCAGGCGACGCTGCCGATCGACCCGACGATCGACGTACCGCCGGGATACACCGAGGACCAGCGCGGCATGCCGGGCGGATTCGATGCGGAGAAGGACATCTTCGACACCTGGGCCACATCATCGCTCACGCCGCAGCTGGCCGGTGGCTGGCAGCGCGATGAGGAGCTGTGGAACCTCGTGGCGCCGTTCGACCTGCGCCCGCAGGGACAGGACATCATCCGCACGTGGCTGTTCTCGACGATGCTGCGCTCCACCCTCGAAGACGGCCGGGCGCCGTGGACGGATGCCGCCATCTCGGGCTTCATCGTCGACCCCGACCGCAAGAAGATGTCGAAGTCGAAGGGCAACGTCGTCACTCCCGCCGACATCCTCGACAAGCACGGCACCGACGCGGTGCGCTACTGGGCGGCCTCGAGCCGGCTCGGCGCCGACGCCGCCTTTGACCCGCAGAACCCCACGCAGGTCAAGATCGGGCGTCGCCTGGCGATCAAGGTTCTGAACGCGTCGAAATTCGTGCTGTCCTTCCCCGTGCCCGAGGGTGCTGAGATCACACATGCGCTCGACGCGTCGATGCTCGCGACGCTGGACGGCGTCGTGCGCGAGGCGACGAAGGCGTTCGAAGGCTATGACCACGCACGGGCGCTCGAACTCACCGAGTCGTTCTTCTGGACGTTCTGCGACGACTACCTCGAGCTCGTGAAGGAGCGCGCCTACGACCAGACCGACGTCGGGCAGCCCTCGGCGGCTCTCGCTCTGCGGACCGCGCTGTCGACGCTGCTGCGGCTGTTCGCGCCGGTCCTGGCTTTCGCCGCCGAAGAGTCGTGGTCGTGGTTCAACGATGACTCGGTGCACACGGCGCCCTGGCCGGAGCCCCTCGGCATCGAGGGAGACCCGGCAGTGCTGAAGGCCGTGAGCGCCGCACTCATCGGCGTCCGCCGCGCCAAGACCGAGGCCAAGGCATCGCAGAAGACAGCGGTCGAGCGCCTCACGATCACGGCGCCCGCGGCATCCCTCGCAGCGATCAGCCTTGCCGAGGGTGACCTCAAGGCCGTCGGTCGCATCAGCGACATCGCCTACGCGGACGGTGACGAACTCGCCGTCGGCGACGTGGTCCTCGCCCCGGTCGAGGAGGCCTGATGCAGCTCGGCACGCGCTGGACGTCGGGCGACGAACCGCCCACCTCGGTGCCCACGGCCCTCACCCGAGGCATCCGCTCAGTCGAAGGCGCGCTCGCCCTGACGGACGGGCCGCGTCCGCGGTGGACCCTGACGTGGCTCGAGGGGCGGCCGATCGCCGAACTCGACACGGGCACGATCGTCACCCTCGACGCCGCCGACGAGCCCGTCGTCAGCCACGACCCCGACGACGAGTTCTCCTGACCCCGCTACCCCTGACCGCGGGGTGAACTCGGCTGGAGGTCGCGCCGTTTTGCGGCGTTTAGGCTGGGCCCATGGCATCCGCGAACCCTCTGCTCACCCCGTCGACGTTGCCGTACGGCCTGCCCGACTACGCCGAGATCCGTCCCGCGCACTACCTGCCGGCCTTCCGCGAGGGCTTTGAGCGGCAGCTCGCCGAGGTCGCCGCCATCACGCGCGTGCGATCGATGCCGACGTTCGAGAACACCATCGTCGCGCTCGAGTCCAGCGGTGCGCTGCTGACGGACGTCGCCCACGCGTTCTACACGGTGTCCGCGGCGGATGCCACCGACGAGATCCAGGAGATCGAAGAGACGCTCGCGCCGCTGATGGCTGCGCACCACGATGCCATCCAGCTCGACGCGCAGCTCTTCTGGCGGATCAAGACGCTGCACGATCGCCTGGATGAGCTCGATCTCGACCCCGAGCAGCGCTATCTCGTCGAGCGGCGCTACCGCGAGATGGCCCGCGCGGGAGCCGGACTCGATGACGAAGCGAAGGCCCGTCTCACCTCGATCAACACTCGCCTGTCGGTGCTGACGACGACGTTCGAGAAGAACCTGCTCGCGGACACCAACGACCTCGCGGTCGTCTTCGACACGGCGGATGAACTCGCGGGGATCACCCACGGCGAGGTGTCGGCGGCTGCCCGTGCCGCACGCGATCGAGGTCTCGACGACGGATACGTCGTGACGCTGCCGCTGTTCACCGGCCACCCCTATCTCTCCTCACTCACCAACCGCGAGTCGCGGCGCCGCATCATGGACGCCTCACGGGCGCGCGGACGCCGCGGCAACGCGCACGACAACAGCGACGTGCTGCGCGAGATCGTCACCCTGCGCGCCGAGCGCGCACAGCTGCTCGGCTTCGAGACGCACGCCGACTACGTGACCTCCGATGAGACGGCCGGCTCCCCCGCCGCCGTGCACGAGCTGCTGCGCAGCCTCGCGATCCCCGCCGCCCGCAACGCCCGGCGCGAGCGCGCCGATCTGCAGAAGATCATCGACGCCGAACCCGAGCCGTTCCCCCTCGCGGCCCACGACTGGGCGTTCTACACCGAGCGGGTGCGCTCCGCGCGCTACGACCTCGACACGGCGGCGCTGCGCCCCTGGTTCGAGGCAGAGCGAGTGCTGCACGACGGCGTGTTCCGCGCCGCGACCGAGCTGTACGGCATCACCTTCACCGAGCGTGCCGACCTGCACGCCTACAACCCGGACGCGCGGGTCTTCGAGGTGCATGACTCCGACGGATCGGCCCTCGGCCTGTACGTGCTCGATCTGTACACGCGGGACACCAAGCGCGGCGGGGCGTGGATGAACTCGATCGTGCTCCAGTCGCGTCTGCGTGGCACGGCCCCCATCGTGGTGAACAATCTGAATGTCTCGCAGCCGGCACCCGGAGAGCCGACACTGCTCACCCTCGACGAGGTGACGACCTTCTTCCACGAGTTCGGCCACGCGCTCCACGGCCTCTTCGCGACGGTGACCTACCCGCACTTCGCGGGCACGAATGTCTTCCGGGACTTCGTCGAGTTCCCGAGCCAGGTCAACGAGATGTGGATCTTCTGGCCCGACGTGCTCGCTTCGTACGCGCGGCACGTCGACACCGGAGAGCCGCTCCCCGACGACGTGGTGGACAAGCTCACGAGTTCGGCCGCGTTCAATCAGGGCTTCGCGACGAGCGAATACCTCGCGGCGACCTGGATCGATCAGGCGTGGCACTCGCTCCCGCCCGAGCAGGCGGCCGAGGTCGACGACGTCGCAGCTTTCGAGAAGGCCGCTCTCGGCGACATCGGGCTCGACATGGAAGAGATCCCGCCCAGGTACTCATCGACGTACTTCGCGCACATCTTCTCGGGCGGGTACAGCGCCGGGTACTACTCGTACATCTGGAGCGAAGTGCTCGACGCCGACACGGTCGAGTGGTTCCGCGAGAACGGCGGACTCACGCGGGCCAACGGGGACCGATTCCGCGAACGGCTGCTCGGTGTCGGCGGTTCGAAGAACCCTCTCGAGGCGTACCGCGACTTCCGGGGCCGCGACGCCCACATCGGCCCGCTGCTGACGCGACGGGGCCTCACCGACTGAGGGCCCTCGCGGGTCAGGCGCTCTTGCGCTTTTCTCGCAGCACGAGCGTCGGCGTCGCACCCTGTTCGACGGCGGCGCGCGTGATGATGACCTTGTCGATGTCGTCGGACGACGGGATCTCGAACATGATCGGCCCCAGCACCTCTTCGAGGATCGCCCGCAGCCCGCGCGCACCGGTCTTTCGCGCCACGGCGAGCTCGGCGATCGCCTCGAGCGCCTCGACGTCGAACTCGAGCGCCGCACCGTCGAGCTCGAACATGCGCTGATACTGCTTGACGAGCGCGTTCTTCGGGCCGGTGAGGATCTCAATGAGCGCCGCACGGTCAAGCGGTGCGACGGATGCGACAACCGGAAGCCGCCCGATGAACTCGGGGATGAGTCCGAACTTGTGCAGGTCCTCGGGCCGGACCTCGCTGAACAGCGAGAGGTCGTCGCCCTTGTTGTGCAGCGGTGCACCGAAGCCCACGCCGTGCTTGCCGACACGCGACGAGATGATCTCTTCGAGGCCCGCGAAAGCACCGGCGACGATGAACAGCACGTTCGTCGTGTCGATCTGGATGAACTCCTGGTGCGGGTGCTTACGCCCGCCCTGCGGAGGCACCGAGGCGACCGTGCCCTCGAGGATCTTCAGCAGCGCCTGCTGGACACCCTCGCCCGAGACATCGCGGGTGATCGAGGGGTTCTCGGCCTTGCGCGCGATCTTGTCGACCTCGTCGATGTAGATGATGCCGGTCTCGGCGCGCTTCGTGTCGAAGTCGGCTGCCTGCAACAGCTTCAGCAGAATGTTCTCGACGTCTTCGCCGACGTAGCCGGCCTCGGTCAGCGCCGTGGCGTCTGCCACCGCGAAGGGCACGTTGAGGCGCTTCGCGAGGGTCTGCGCGAGGTAGGTCTTGCCGCATCCCGTGGGCCCGAGCAGCAGAATGTTGCTCTTGGCGATCTCGATCTCTTCGGCCCGCTGCTCTGCGGACTGCAGCGTGCCGTGGGCGCGCACGCGCTTGTAGTGGTTGTACACGGCGACCGACAACGCCCGCTTGGCGTCTTCTTGGCCGACGACGTACTCCTCGAGAAAGTCGAAGATCTCGCGGGGCTTCGGCAGGTCGAAGTCGGACACGACGCCCGACGAGGACTCGGCCATCCGCTCTTCAATGATCTCGTTGCACAGCTCGACGCATTCGTCGCAGATGTACACGCCAGGCCCAGCGATGAGCTGCTGCACCTGCTTCTGGCTCTTTCCGCAGAAAGAGCACTTGAACAGGTCGGCGCTCTCACCGATGCGTGCCATGTGGCTCCTCCTCTGTCGGGCCGGGTCCAGCCGTTCTCCGAGCCTATCCGCAAGCTGCGACATGGAGCGGGATTGCGACGCGGCAAGTGGAAGCCGACATGGACGACGAAGCCCCGCCGCCCGGAAATGTCCGGACGACGGGGCTGCGCGGCATCCGCTAGCTCGTGATGGCGGTCTGCCCGCGCTTGCGTGTCGTGAGTACCTGGTCGACGAGGCCGTACGTGAGCGCCTCTTCCGCCGAGAGGATCTTGTCGCGGTCGATGTCCTTGTGGACCTCTTCGACGGGCTTGTTCGAGTGGTACGCGAGCGTCGCTTCGAGCCAGGTGCGCATGCGCATGATCTCCTGGGCCTGGATCTCGATGTCAGACGCCTGGCCGTGTCCTGCCTCGCCCATTGACGGCTGGTGGATGAGGATGCGCGCGTTCGGCAGCGCGAGGCGCTTGCCGGGTGCGCCTGCAGCCAGCAGCACGGCCGCCGCCGAGGCAGCCTGGCCCAGCACGACGGTCTGGATCTGCGGCGACACGTACTGCATCGTGTCGTAGATCGCCGTCATGGCCGTGAACGAGCCGCCGGGCGAGTTGATGTACATGATGATGTCGCGATCGGGGTCCTGCGACTCCAGCACGAGCAGCTGCGCCATCACATCGTCGGCCGACGCGTCGTCGACCTGAACGCCGAGGAAGATGACGCGGTCCTCGAAGAGCTTGTTGTAGGGGTCCTGACGCTTGTAGCCGTAGGCCGTGCGCTCTTCGAACTGAGGCAGGACGTAGCGGCTGTTGGGCATCTGAAGACCCTGGGGGATGCCGACAGTCGGGGTGTGCATTCGGTTTCTCTCTTTCGCCGTCAGCCGGGTCAGTTGGCGGTTCCGCCGCCGCCGATGACGTCGGAGGCGGATTCGCGGATGTGGTCGACGAAGCCGTATTCGAGTGCCTCATCGGCGCGGAACCAGCGGTCGCGGTCGCCGTCGGCGTTGATCTGCTCGACGGTCTTGCCCGTCTGGGCCGCCGTGATCTCGGCGAGACGCTTCTTCATGTCAAGGATCAGCTGCGCCTGCGTCTGGATGTCGCTCGCCGTTCCACCGAAACCGCCGTGCGGCTGGTGCAGCAGGACGCGGGCGTTCGGGGTGATGTAGCGCTTGCCCTTCGTGCCCGCGGTCAGCAGCAGCTGCCCCATCGAGGCGGCCATGCCGATGCCGACCGTCACGATGTCGTTCGGCACGAACTGCATCGTGTCGTAGATCGCCATGCCGGCCGTGATCGAGCCGCCGGGCGAGTTGATGTAGAGGTAGATGTCCTTCTCGGAGTCCTCAGCGGCGAGGAGCAGGATCTTCGCGCAGATCTCGTTGGCGTTCTCATCACGCACCTCCGAGCCCAGCCAGATGATGCGGTCCTTCAGCAGCCTGTCGAAGACGCTCGTCGCGACAAGTGGTTCGGCCATGTGACACTCCTGATTCCGTGGTCGTCGCATCGAATCTACCGGCGCGCCGCCGGCGACCCGCGCGTGTTCGCCCTGGGCAAAGACGAAGGGTGGATGCCGCGGCATCCACCCTTCGCGTCGCGTGTGCGACCTACTCCTTGTCAGCGGCCTTCTTCTTGGCCGGCGCCTTCTTGGCGGGCGCCTTCTTCGCTGCGGGCTTCTTGGCGGGCTTCTCGGCCTCTTCGGCCGCGATCACCTCGTCGGCGTCGGCAGCGGCGTCAGCGATCTCCTGCGCCTCTTCGACGACCTCTTCTTCGGCGGTCGGCTCGTCTTCGACGGCCACGAAGCCGGTCAGGTCGACCGGCTTGCCGTTCGTGTCGACGACGGTGACTTTGCCGAGAGCGACCGCGAGGGCCTTGTTGCGGGCGACCTCGCCGACCATCGCCGGCAGCTGGTTGCCCTCCTGCAGGGCGTTGACGAACTCCTGGGGAGCCATGCCGTACTGCGAGGCCGACTGGATGAGGTACTGCGTGAGCTCTTCCTGCGAGACCTGCACGTCGGACTGCTCGGCGAGCTTGTCCAGGAGCATCTGCGTCTTGAACTGCTTCTCGCTCGCCTCGGCGACCTCGGCGCGGTGGACGTCGTCTTCGAGACGGCCCTCACCCTCGAGGTGATTGTGAACCTCGTCCTCGATGAGCTGGGCGGGAACGGGGATGTCCACCTCGGCGATGAGCTTCTCGATGAACTTGTCGCGAGCAGCGGCACCCTGTGCGAAGACCGCCTGCTGACCGACGCGGGCCGCGAGGCTCTCGCGCAGTTCGGCGATCGTGTCGAATTCGCTCGCCATCTGCGCGAAGTCGTCGTCTGCCTCGGGCAGCTCGCGCTCCTTGACCGCGGTGACGGTGACCGAGACCTCGGCCTCTTCGCCGGCGTGGTCGCCGCCGACGAGCTTCGAGCGGAAAGTGGTGTCCTCACCTGCGGTGAGCGAGTCGATCGCCTCGTCGATGCCCTCGAGCAGTTCGCCCGAGCCGACCTCGTACGACACGCCCTCGGCGCGGTCGATCTCGGTGTCGCCGATCGTGGCGACCAGGTCCAGCTCGACGAAGTCGCCGGTCGCAGCCGGGCGGTCCACGGCGATGAGCGTGCCGAAGCGGCCTCGCAGGCGGTCGAGCTCTTCGTCGACAGCGGCCTCGTCGGTCTCGACGGCGTCGACCTCGATGGTGAGCGTCTCGAAGGCGGGGAGCTCGAACTCGGGGCGCACGTCGACCTCGATCGTGACCTCGAGGTCGCCCGAGAAGTCCTTCTCGTTCGGCCACTCGGTGACCTCGGCGTTCGGGCGCCCGATGACGCGCAGCTCGTTGGCGGCGACGGCTTCACGGAAGAAGCGGTCGAGCCCGTCGCTCACCGCGTGCTCGAGCACCGCAACGCGTCCGATGCGCTGGTCGATGATCGGTGCGGGGACCTTGCCCTTGCGGAAACCCGGGATCTGGACGTCTTTCGCGATGTGCTCGTACGCGTGCGCGATGCTCGGCTTGAGCTCGTCCGGGCTGACCGTGATGTTGAGCTTTACCCGTGTGGGGCTGAGCTTCTCGACGGTGCTGTTGACCATGCCTGTTCGTTCTCCTCGTTTGGACCGGACTCGGCCGCGGCGGATGAATGTCTGGGGTCTCGGATCCCCGAGCGGGGTCGTGACGTCGGGGCGACAGGATTTGAACCTGCGACCTCCCGCTCCCAAAGCGGGCGCTCTACCAAGCTGAGCTACGCCCCGGGCGGGTCGCGCACGAATGCGGAGACGAAACGGCCCTGTGAAGTCTAGCCGACGCGCGCGGCTCGCTTCCCCGACGTGTCCGGATCGTGTCTTCGGGTCCGTTAGACTGGACGAAGTCGTGGCTTTCCGTTGCGATGATCGGCAGGATTACGCCGATTGCGGGGCTGTAGCTTAGTGGTAAAGCCTTAGTCTTCCAAACTAATGATGCGGGTTCGATTCCCGTCAGCCCCTCCAAGAACGCCGGTCCCTCGGGCCCGGCGCATCCCGATAGCATCCCGAAGTGACGTTGACCTTCCTCGCTGCGGTGCTGTGGCTCCTCGGCAGTGCCTATCAGGTGTTCACTCTCGGTGCGGCCTGGCGCGCATGGGACGCCGACATCGCGGCGGCCGGCGTCCGCTATCGCGAGCAGCTGGCACCCGCCGAGCAGGCGTTGCGCAAGCCGCTCGAGGGCGACACGGCAGATGCGCGCGGCGCGCTGCACGACCAGCGGTTCGCGGACTACACCGCCGAGGCCGACCGACTCGCGACGGCGTTCGACCGGGCCGTGGGCCGCGGCCGCCGACAGGTGATGAACACCTTCTTCGCGTGGGTGCTGATCCTCGCCGCCTCGATCGTCGGCGTCATCGCCGTCTGGCCGGCCGCGGTCTGACGAGAGGCCTCAGGCCCGCGCTGCGTCTTCGTGCTCGGCAGTGTGCCGGCGGTACGCGTCGGCGTTTCGCCGAATGCCGTCGCGTTCCTCGGGCGTCAGCTCGCGACGCACCTTCGCGGGCACCCCCGCGACGAGCGAACCGGGCGGCACGACCATGCCCTCGAGCACGACCGCTCCCCCGGCGACGAGGGATCCGGCTCCGATGACGGCGCCCGACAGTACGACCGAGCCCATGCCGATGAGCGAGCCGTCCTCGATCGTGCAGCCGTGGACGACGGCGTTGTGGCCGACCGACACGTTCTCGCCGATCACGACGGGTGAGCCGCCGTCGACGTGCACCGAGACGTTGTCCTGCAGGTTGCTTCCGGCGCCGATCGTGATCGTGTCACCGTCTGCGCGCAGAACGGCGTTGTACCAGACGCTGGCCTCCGGCCCGAGGGTCACCGCTCCGATCACCCGCGCGCCGGCGGCGACGAACGCTGTCGGGTCGAGCCGCGGCGTCGAGCCGAGGACGGACAGGATGGAGGCACCTTCGGCAACGGTCATGGTCCGACCCTATTGCGCGCGTGCCGCGAGTGCCTCTTCGATCGCCGCCGTGTACGCGGGAGCCACGGTGTCGGCGAAGGTCACCGTGAGGTGGTCCTGGTCGCGGTAGATGTTGGCGCCGCCCACGACCGGCCAGCACGTGTCCTCGTCGCAGAACACGTCGGTGAAGTCCAGCAGCGTGACGCCATCGACTCCCGCGGCAGCGGCACGCAGGGGGTCGTCGGCGACGAGCAGCTCCGAGCGCGGTCCGTCGCACTCCGCCTGGTCGCGCGTGCGCAGGCACTTGTTGGGGTCGGTCTCCCACACGGGGTTGTCGACGACGGTGATGACGGGGATGCCGCGCTCCAGCACTTCGGCCCACGCCTCGCGGTACCCCGCGACGGCCGCGTCGAAGGACGACTCGTAGCCTGCGGAAGCGTAGGGGGTCGTGGCGATCGCCGCGGTGAAGACAGCGTCGATGTCGCGGTCGGCCAGAGCCGCCCGTACGCCGTCGCGCCACTCGGTGCACGCCTCGCCGAACGCGCCGGGGGTCGACAGCGGCGTCGTGCTCCACGGGCACGCGCCCTTGAACCACGTCGTCAGGTGCCATCCGTTGTCATCGGCCATGCGCTGGAAGGTCGACAGCAGCTGGTAGGCATGGCTGTCGCCCACGAGCGCGATCCGGGGAGCGTCGGCGTCGTCCGACCCGAACTCGCACGAGACGGGCCGGGCGTCGTTGAGCTGGATGAAGCACTGCGGGTCACCCGGTCGGTCGATTCCGGCGAAGCCGGGCGCAGGAAGAATCGTGTCCCCCGCGTCCGTGGCGGCGCAGGCGTCGTCGAGCACGACGGCCGCGCCGAAGCACTCCGGCGGGTTCTCGCGCAGCTCGGCGATCTCGCGCACGCCCGAGTCGTACGCGGGAGCGTTGATCGCCCAGGCACCGACGGTCGTGCCGGCGACGAGCAGCATCGCGGCCAGCGACGTCCACAGCGTCACCCGCGCGGGCCGCGAGGTGAGCACCTTCCAGGTGCGCGCGGGGTCTTCGACGAACACCTTCGTCAGCCACGCGAGCACGAAGCACAGCGCGAGCAGCGCGACGCGGTGGTAGATCGTGAGGCCCCAGAACGGCACGGACGGCGCGATGACGATGAGCGGCCAGTGCCACAGGTACAGCGAGTAGGAGATGTCGCCCACGAACTGCGCGGGGCGCAGCGCCAGGATGCGGGTCGGGTACCACCAGCGATCGGTGTTGGATGCCGCGATGATCGCCGCCGCCCCGAGGGTCGGCAGAGCCGCCATGTAGCCGGGGAACGGCGTCTGTGCGTCGAAGGTCACCGCGACGTACAGCAGCAGGAGGACGCCGCCCCATCCGAGCACGAAGCTGCCGAGGGCGTTGCGCACCCGCAGCATCGGGATGAGGGCGATGAGCGCCCCGACGCCGAATTGCCACATGCGGGCGAAGGTGACGAAGTAGGCCGGTGCCGGGTCGGTGATCGTGAAGACGACGCAGAAGACGAACGAGACGGCGGTCACGACGCCGAGGGCGACGAGCACGGCACGGCGGCGCGCTCCGCGGAAGAACTTCACGCCGACCCATGCCGCAAGAAGCATGATGAGCGGCCACATGACGTAGAACTGCTCCTCGAGCGACAGCGTCCAGTAGTGCTGAACGGTCGTCGGGTCGCCGGCGTGGTTGAGGTAGTCGGCGGAGGTGAAGGCGAGGAACCAGTTCTCGACGTAGAACGTCGAGGCGAGGATCTCCTGCACTTCGTTGGGCAGCGCGGAGGTCGGCGTCAGGTAAGGCGTCGCGGCGGCGAGGGCGCAGACGAGCAGCACGAGCAGGGATGCCGGCAGCAGGCGCCGTGCCCGGCGCGCCCAGAACTGCGCGAGTCGCACCGTGCCCGTCGCGGTGAGCTCACGCATGAGGTGCCCCGTGATGAGGAAGCCCGAGATGACGAAGAAGATGTCGACGCCGACGTAGCCCCCCGAGAGCCGCGCGGGCCAGAAGTGGTAGAGCACGACGAACAGCACCGCGATCGCGCGCAGACCCTGCACGTGCGGCAGGAACCGCGACGGCTCGGCGTGCTCGGGTGACCGGTCCTGCGGTTCGCGCAGGACGACCCGGGAGGGCTTGCGGAGGTTCTGGGGACCCAGATCATGGTCGGCTGAAGGCACGCCTCGACGTTAGCCGAGTCGAGCGGGCTTGCCCGGCAGGGCGTGCGGCAGTTAGCGGAGCCTTGTCTTGCTTGCGGAATGATCACCGCGCACTAGCGTTGGATTCGTCGGAACACCTGCGCGGGCGCGCAGCATCCGACCCGTATGGAGGCGAGAGATATGACGAAGATCAACACGACCCCCGCAACCGCTGCCGACCCCACCGTCGCCGCCGCGACCGCCCAGTTCCTTACTCCCGTTGTTCTCGGGCTGCAGGGTCTTGCCGTGAACGGCAAGCAGGCGCATTGGAACGTGCGCGGCACGAACTTCATCGCGATCCACGAACTGCTCGACTCCGTCGTCGCCAACGCGCAGGCCGGCGCCGACCAGGCCGCCGAGCGCATCGTCGCCCTGGGCCTGCCCGTCGACGCGCGTGTCGCGACGATCGCCGAGAAGTCGGCCGCGACGGCCGTCCCCGCAGGGTTCACGCAGTGGGAGACGCTCATCCGCAACGTCATCACCGACATGGACCGCGTGATCGCCGACACGCAGGCGGCCGTCGATGGCCTGGACGAGATCGACCTGACGAGCCAGGACGTCGCGATCAGCATCAAGGCGACGCTCGAGAAGGACCGCTGGTTCCTCTTCGCGCACCTGGCCGAGTAGACCGCAGCTCATCACGGCGGGGTCGGAACCTTCGGGTCCCGACCCCGTCGTCGTCAGCGCTGCAGGAAAGCCAGCACGGCGAGGACGCGCCGATGATCCGAGCCGGAGTCCTCGAGCCCCAGCTTCTGGAAGATGGCGCGCACGTTCTTCTCGACGGCGCCCACCCCGATGAACAGGCGCGCCGCGATCGTGCCGTTGCTGCGGCCCTCGGCCATGAGTTCGAGCACATCGCGCTCACGCGGGGTCAGTGTCGCGACGGGGTCGGGCCGGGCGGCGATGAGCTGGCGCACGACATCCGGGTCGAGCACCGTGCCCCCGGTCCGCACACGCTCGACGGCATCCGTGAACTCCTCGAGTGAGGTGACCCGGTCCTTGAGCAGGTAGCCGACGCTGCCGTCGCCGCCCGCGAGCAGTTCGCGCGCGTAGACGCCCTCGACGTACTGGCTGAGGACGAGGATGCCGACGTGCGGCAGCGCCGCACGCAGGGCCAGGGCGGCGCGGATGCCTTCGTCGCGATAGCCGGGTGGCAGCCGCACGTCGAGGATTGCGACATCGGCGTCGGCGGCGCAGACCCGCGCCACGATGTCTTCGGCGTCGCCGAACGCGCCGGCGGTGACGTAGCCGGCTTCCTCGAAGAGGCGCACGAGCCCTTCGCGCAGCAGGACGGAGTCCTCGACGAGGATGACCCGGGTGGGGCGATCGGGCGCGGCAAGCACCTGTTCAGAATAGGCGCCGGTCACGAGGACGTGATCGGGATGTGCACGCCGACCGATGTAGGACCGCCGTCGGGGCTGTGCACGACCAGCTGACCGCGCAGGCCCGCCGCTCGCTCGCGCAGCCCTTCGAGGCCGTGTCCGGCCGTGATGCGGGCACCGCCGACACCGTTGTCGACGACCCACACGTCGAGCATCCCGAGCGTTCCGGGCGTTGCCGGCCGCACGACGGCCCGCAACGTCACGGCGGTTCCCCGCGAGTGCTTGATGGCGTTGGTGACGAGTTCGGACACCATGAAGTAGACCGTGCGTGCCACTTCGGGACTCACGACCGTATCGATCTCGGGCGCGAGCTCGACGTGGACGGGCAGCGCCGCGGCCGAGGCGACGGCGCCGAGCGCCGCCGACAGCCCGCGATCCTGCAGCAGCGGCGGCGCGACGCCACTCGACAGCGCCCGCAGCTCATCGAGCGCCGCCTTCGCGTGCGTGCGCGCTTCCCGCGCGAGTTCGACCGCGGCGCCGGCGTCGCCGGATTCTGCACGGCGCTCGAGCGCGGCGAGGTCCATCTGCAGACGCACGAGGCGCTGCTGCGGACCGTCGTGGATGTCGCGTTCGAGGCGGCGCAGAGCGACATCCTCGGCGTGCACGGCCGCACCTCGAGCCGCCGCTTCGGCGCGGACTTCGGCGACGAGGTCGTCCGAGCGCGACCGGCCGAGCATTCCCGCCGCGATCGCGTGGTGAACGATCGCGAGTCCGCGCAGCACCCACGGAAGGGTGAACGTGAACAGGACACCGGCGATGGTGTAGAGCACGGACTCGACCGCGCCGGCGGGCCATCCCCCGAACAGCCACGGCATCGCGTCGGCGACGTACTGGCCCCAGTGCAGGTCCTCCGGCGGGCCCCAGCGCGGGTCCTCCGGCGGCAGGAGGCTCCGCCAGAACCACTGCGTCAACCCGCCGAATCCGAGGCTGAGCCATGCGATCGTGACGGAGAACGTCACGCCGCTCACGACGGGGTTCACAATCATGCCGTGCACGAGCGCCAGCCAGTATCGTCCGTTGCGGATCGGACGGGTGAACGTCATCCAGAAACCGTTCTGGTCAGGACGATCACGGTTCCAGATCGGCTCCTCGATGACGGGCAGCCCCGTCAGTCGCAGGAGGAAGCGATCGGCCGTGCCGAATCCGCGGGCGACGATGAGCGAAAGCACGATGATCGGCAGGCCCACGACCAGGACGATCAGTCCGGCACCGACCGAGAACAGCGTCACCATCGCGGTGAGTCCTGCCATCGCGAGCCCGAAGACCACGAGGAGGTAGACGCCACTTCCGGGCACGTGCTTCCACAGCGAGCCGTAGGTCGCCCAGAACCCTCGTCGTACGGGGCGGACCTCAGAGGTCGTGGGGGTCATCGGTGTCTCCTTCGGGGCGACGTGGCGTGAAAGTGCGAAGTGCTGGCCACCACTCCAGGGTCGCGTTCCGCGGCGCTGCGGACCATCCGCCGGACGCCCGAACCTCTCCGGGGGCTGGCCCCCCTCTCGCGCTGTCGGGCCCTACGCCGAGTGCGTCACGCGGCCGCCGACGAGCGTCGCCGCGACGCGCATGTCGCGCAGCTGCGTTTCGCTCGCATCGAGGGGGTCACGCTCGACCAGGGCGAGGTCGCCGATCGCACCGACCTCGATGCGTGCGCCGTTGGCGGATCCGCCGTGCGTCGAGGCGGCAAGCGCCGTGCCGGCCCCGATGCCCTGCTCGATCCGCCACGGAGCCCGGCCGTCGCGCGTGCGGTAGACAGCGGCCGCCATCGCCGCCCACGGGTCCAAGGGCGACACGGGTGCGTCCGATCCGAACAGCAGGTTCGCCCCGCTGTCGGCGAGGTCGCGCAGTGGATAGGGCAGGGCTGTCTGATCGGCCCACAGGGAGTCGGTCATGTCGCGGTCATCGACCGCATGCTCAGGTTGCACGCTCGCCCCGACCCCGAGGCGGACGAAACGCGGTATGTCGGCGTGCGCGACGAGCTGGGCGTGCTCGATCGTGCCCCATGCGCCGCTCATCGCGAAGGCGTCGAGCGCGTGGGTGTTCGCGACATCGCCGATCGCGTGGATCGCACACGCGATGCCCGCCCCGGTCGCGCGCGTCATGAGCTCGCGCAGAGTGTCGGGATCGACCGTGAGAAGCCCGTGGTTGAAAGGGTCACCGGGGTAGGCGTGCGAGCAGGCGGCGGTCCGCGTGCCGAGCGAGCCGTCGGTGATGACCTTGAGCGGACCGACGCGGACGAGATCGGACGCCGCACCGCGGGCGACGTCTGCGGTGCGCAGGCCTTCCGCGATCGCCCGATCGAGGAACTGCGGATAGATCCCGAACTCGACGCGCAGGGCATCGAAGCCCGCCGCGAGGCGCCGCACCCAGGCATCCTCGTTCCAGGACATGTCGAGGTCGACGATGCCGACGACGCCGCGTGACGCGGCATCCTTCGCCATCGCAGAGACGAGCTCATCGGCCACGGCGGGGTCGGCCGCGTTGAGCCGACGCGAGATCTCGAACGCCGCCTCTTCACGGAGCATGCCGACCCCGTCGGGTTCGTGCCCCTCACGGCGCAGCGCGGCGGAGTTGAGCCAGACGCTGTGCACGTCGGCGTTGATCATGTAGGTGGGGATGTCGCCGGTCGCCGCGTCGAGCATCTCGAGCGTCGGCGCATCCGGCCAGAGAGCGTCGCGAAAGCCTGTGCCCAGGCGCCTGCCGTCGGGAAGGACGGGCGCGCCCCCCATGATGCGTGCCGCATGAGCCGCGCTCGAGGCCTCGCCGAGCGACTGCCGCTGAGCGGTGAGCGCCCACTGCACGACGTGCACGTGGTGGTCCCACAGCCCTGGGATCAGCCAGGACCCCTCGGCTTGCAGCGTCTCGCCCTCGTGGCGCAGCGCACCGGCCGGCGCGATGTCGGCGATGCGGCCGTCGCGCAGGAAGACGTCGACGGGGCCGTCATCGGGCAGCAGCTCGCGTCCGGCACCGGCGATGCGGGTGTTCGCGATCGTCGCGATGCGTGCGCCCGTCATGCTCGGGCCCCGCGTGCTGCGGCCATGGTGTCGTGCGCGCGACGCATCTCGGCAGCGAGCGACGGGTTCGCCCACGGTGCGTCGCCGGAGAGCTCGGCGATGATCGTCTCGACGACCTCGGGCGACTTGTTTTGGCTCAGCTTTCGCTTGGCGACGACTCTCGACGGCGTGAGCCGGAACCCGACCGTGCCCTTCTCGAGACGCTCGACGACGGCGGGGTCGTTGGGCGGCTCCCACATGAGGCGCGGCTGCGGCATGGCGTGCTCGAACCGTCCCACGAGCCCGTCGAGCACACGCCGGTTCTCTTCGTGCGACAGGATCTCGGGGATGCCGCTCAGGTGCACCGAGATGAAGTTCCAGGTGGGCACTTGCGTGCCCCCGTCGTACCAACCGGGGGAAATGTAGCCGTGCGGCCCCTGGACGACCACGAGCAGCTCGCGGTCGCCGAGTCCGTGGATCAGGTCGTCGGGCCGCCCGACATGCCCGACGATCGTGAGGTCGTCCCGTGTGTCGTCGAGCATCACGGCGTAGTGCGAGCCCACGAGGCCCTCGTCGCTCTGGCTCACGAGCGTGACCCACGGGTTCTGGTCGATGAGTCGTCGCATCTCTGCGACGTCGGTCATCGCGAAGCTCGGGTTCTGGCGCATCCCCTCAGCTTAGGTTTCACCGCTGGCAGTCCGGACACCAGTAGAGCTTGCGACCAGCCGCCTCTTCGACGACGATCGCCGTGCCGCAGACACGACACGGAAGGCCCGCGCGGTGATAGACCCAGTGGCGGTCGTCGCGGTTGGCCATCGCGGCGCGCCACTCGTCAGGACCCAGATCGTCCATCGTCATCATCTGACCGGTCTCGACACCGATCGCGAGCAGTGAGACCCAGTCGCGCCACAGCTCGCGCACGGTCTCTTCGTGCACATCGCGACCCGGCGTATGCGGGTTCTGGCGGGCGCGGAAGAGCATCTCGGCGCGGTAGACGTTGCCGATCCCGCTCACGACGGACTGGTCCATCAGCAGCAGTCCGATCGGCGTCGGCTTGCGCCTCACGACCGAGACGAAGCGCTCTTCCCCTTCGGCGACATCGTCGACGAGCGGGTCGGGCCCGAGCTTGGCGATGGTCGCTGCCACCTCGTCCGGTGTCTGCAGCTGACAGGCCGTGGGCCCGCGCAGGTCAGCGCACGTCGTGTCGGTCAGCAGACGCAGCCGCACCTGGCCGACGACCGGCGGTGGCCACTCGTCGTCGTCGCCGGCGAGCCCCGTGGTCTGCTCGGACATGCGCACGTGCACCCGTGCGCGCCGGGGAGCACCGATGGATGTCAGCGAGTTCTCGCCCGCGGCATCCATGATCGGCTCGGCATCGGCGGTCCCCCGCTGGTTCGTCTGCCCCATGCGTCCGTTCGCGGCCTCGATGGTCGCATCGGCGAGAATCTCACCCGCGAAATCCCACGCGCCGTACATGCCCAGGTGCACACGCAGCCAGATGTCATCGTCGAACTCGAGGAACATCTGCTTGCCGACGGCGCGCACCGATGTCGCCGTTCGTCCGTCGATGATCGCGGCGCCCTCGACGAAGCGGCCCTGAGGGCTCGAGGCGCTGACCCTGCGCCCCACGAAGTTGCGGTCGAACTGGCGGGCGATGCGGTGGACGGAGTGCCCCTCGGGCATCAGCCCGCCTCGGGGTCGATCGCCTCGACGGATTCGCCGCCCATCGGGGCGCCTGCACGGGGATCGGGCTCGAGCGAACCGTCGATCTCGAACGCGGCGATCTGGCGGATGCGGCGCGCGTGGCGCTCATCCCCCGAGAAAGGGGTCGCGATGAAGCGGTCGATGAACGTCGCCGCCTCGTCGAACGTGTGCTGGCGGGCACCGACCGCGATGACATTCGCGTCGTTGTGCTCGCGGGCGAGCTCTGCCGTCGCGATGCTCCACACGAGAGCCGCGCGGATGCCGCGGACCTTGTTCGCCGCGATCTGCTCGCCGTTCCCCGACCCCCCGAAGACGACGCCGAGCGCCTCGATGCCGTCGGCCTGGTCCTTCGCGACGGCCTGCGCCGCCCGGATGCAGAACGAGGGGTAGTCATCGACCGCGTCGTACTCGAGTGGACCGTGGTCGACGATGTCGTGGCCCCGCTCCGCGAGGTGGTGCTGCAGCTGCGTGGAGAACTCGAGGCCGGCGTGATCGGTCGCGATGTGGATGCGCATGGCACCCATCCTAGGGACGGGCAGCGGAGTCAGGGCGCGACTCCGGCGGCGGCAGGCTTGAACCCCGCGCGGATGTTCTCGCAGCATGCGGGGCGGCACACGTCGAACCACGGCCCGAGCTCGGTCATGTGGGGGCGGTCGGCCGCGGGGGTGCCCCTCAGTCGCTCTTCGACGAGATCGATCAGGCCCGAGACGAAGACGGGGTCGATGCCGGGAGTGGGCGTTCGCACGGCGCGCAGGCCCGCTTCTTCGGCGGATTCCATCGCCTCGGTGTCGAGGTCCCACAGCACTTCCATGTGATCGCTCATGAACCCGAGCGGCACGATCGCGACGGCGGCGACACCGTCGGCGGGAAGCTTCTCGATGACGTCGTTGACGTCCGGCTCGAGCCAGGGCTGCGTGGGCGGACCCGACCGGGACTGGTACACCAGCTCCCAGCCGACCGTCGCTGCAGCCGGGATCTCGGCGGCGACCGCGGCCATGACGACCTCGGCGACTGCGAGATGCTGCGCAGGGTACGCACCGAGCGGGCCGAGCTCACGGTCGCGCGGTCCTGACCGTTCGGCGTCATCGGTCGGGATGCTGTGCGTCGAGAACAGCACGCGAACCGCTGCGGGGTCGATGCCTTCGGCGAGGAAGCCCGCGACCGCGTCGCGCACGCCGTCGATGAAGGGCTGCACGAACCCCGGGTGGTCGAAGAACTGGCGCACCTTGTCGATCGTGACAGATCCCGCGAGGTCGGTCGCCGTCAGCACGCGGGCGAAGTCCTCGCGGTACTGGCGGCAGCTCGAGAACGACGAGTATGCGCTCGTGGCGAGCGCGAGCAGCGTCGTGTCACCGGCTGTTGCCGCCTCGGTGACGGCGTCTTCGAGGTACGGCGCCCAGTTGCGGTTTCCCCAGTAGACCGGCAGGTCGATGCCACGGCGGGCGAGTTCCGCTTCGAGCGCAGCCTTGAGGGCGCGGTTCTGGGCGTTGATCGGGCTGATCCCGCCGAAATGACGGTAGTGGTGCGCGACCTCTTCGAGACGCTCGTCGGGGATCCCACGGCCCCGGGTGACATTGCGCAGGAACGGGATGACGTCATCCTGTCCCTCCGGGCCGCCGAAGCCGGCCAAGAGCAGTCCGTCATAGGCGACGGCCGCCTCTGCATAGGGGGCTCCGGATGCCGCGGCATCCGAGGCGAACGCAACATGTTCGTCCTCGCGGATTGTCATGCGTCCATCCTGACAGCGTGCGGGAAGGTCTCGGCCCGCCGCGCGCAGATCCGCGGCCAGTAGGCTGTTCGGGTTGCCGCCCTCGCCATCCGCGTCCGGCACCGACCCGATCCACAGAACACGGGAGCATTGCAGTGCCTGGAGAGAACCTCACTCGGATCGAGGCGCAGGAGCGTCGCGCCGTCATCCGTCCCGCCTCAACCGCGCTGAACGCGATCGCGTACGACGTCGAACTGGACCTCACGAAGGGCGACGAGGTCTTCGGATCCCGCACGGTCGTCCGTTTCGGCGCGGTCGAGGGCGCCGAAACCTTCATCGACCTGATCGCACGCGACGTGCACTCGATCACCCTCAACGGACGCGAGGTCGACCTGTCGGCCTTCGCAGACTCGCGCATCGCCTTGACCGGGCTCGACGCTCAGAACGAGCTCGTCGTCGACGCTGACTGCCTCTACACGAACACGGGTGAAGGCCTGCACCGCTTCGTCGACCCGGTCGACGGCGAGGTCTACCTCTACTCGCAGTTCGAGGTGCCCGACTCGCGGCGCATGTACGCCGTCTTCGAGCAGCCCGACATCAAAGCGACGTTCCAGTTCACGGTGACGGCGCCCGCTCGGTGGAAGGTCGTCTCCAACTCCCCCACGCCCGAGCCGATCCTTCGGCAGGGTGAGGGACAGTCCCGGGGCGACGCGGTCGCGACGTGGGAGTTCGAGTCGACTCCGCCGATCTCGTCGTACATCACGGCGCTCATCGCCGGGCCCTACGAAGCGACGTTCTCCGAGCTGACGAGTTCATCGGGCCGTGTCATCCCGCTCGGTGTCTACGGGCGCAAGAGTCTGTGGCAGCACCTCGACGCCGACTACATCTTCGACAAGACGCGCGAGGGCTTCGCGTACTTCGAGGAGAAGTTCGACTACCCGTATCCCTTCGCGAAGTACGACCAGCTCTTCGTGCCCGAGTTCAACGCGGGCGCGATGGAGAACGCCGGAGCCGTCACGTTCACCGAGACCTACGTCTTCCGCTCGAAGGTGACCGATGCCGTCAAGGAGCGCCGCGTCGTCACGATCCTGCACGAGCTCGCCCACATGTGGTTCGGCGACCTCGTCACGATGAAGTGGTGGAACGACCTGTGGCTCAATGAGTCGTTCGCCGAGTGGGCGTCGACGATCGCGACCGCCGAGGCCACCGAGTGGACCCAGGCGTGGACGACGTTCAACGCGATGGAGAAGACCTGGGCGTACCGCCAGGACCAGCTGCCTTCGACGCATCCGGTCGTCGCCCAGATCAACGATCTCGAAGACGTGCAGGTGAACTTCGACGGCATCACCTACGCCAAGGGCGGATCGGTGCTCAAACAGCTTGCCGCCTGGGTGGGCATCGAGCAGTTCTTCGCCGGTGTCGCGGCCTACTTCAAGAAGTACGAGTGGTCGAACACCGAAGTGGGCGATCTGCTCGCCGAACTCGAGCAGACGAGCGGTCGCGATCTGACGACGTGGGCTCGCAAGTGGCTCGAGACGTCGGGCGTCAACACGCTCTCGCCTGAGATCGTGACCGATGTCGATGGCCTCATCACGCGATTCGCGATCGTGCAGACTGCCCCGGCGGACTACCCCACGATCCGCCCGCACCGCCTCGGCGTCGGCATCTACCGTCTCCAAGGCGACGCGCTCGTGCGCGTGCACCACCTCGAGCTCGATGTCGACGGCGACCTGACCGAAGTCCCCGCGCTGAAGGGTGTGTCGCGGGGCGATCTCGTGCTGCTCAACGACGGCGACCTCGCCTACGCCAAGATCCGCCTCGACGACCGCTCGCTGCAGACGGCGATCGACCACCTGGCGAAGATCGAGGATCCCCTCGCCCGCTCGCTCGTGTGGGGTGCCGCCTGGGACCAGACGCGCGATGCCGAAGCGTCGGCCTCGGACTATGTCGACCTCGTCCTGCGCAACATCGCCTCCGAGACCGAGTCGACGACGGTCCGCACGACGCTGGGGCAGCTGCTGCTCGCCGCCAACTCGTACGTCGCTCCCGAACGCCGTGAGGCTACCCGCGCCAAGGTCGCCGACGCGCTCTGGAAGCTCGCGACCGCCGCCGAGGCCGGAAGCGACAATCAGCTGCAGTTCGCCACATCGTTCGCCGCCGCCGCATCGACCTCCGCTCAGCGCGAGCAGGTGCGTCGCCTGCGAGATGGTGAGGATATGCTCCCCGGTCTCGAGATCGACACCGACCTGTCCTGGCAGCTTCTGGTCTCGCTCGCGGCCGGCGGACTCGTCACCGCCGAGGACATCGACGTGGCCCTGGCCGCCGACAACACCGCCAAGGGCGGGGAGTTCGCGGCGCAGGCCAAGGCCGCCATTCCCACAAGCGAAGCCAAGCGCGCCGCGTGGGATGCGCTCGTCGGCAGCGACGACCTGCCGAACACGCTCGTGCGTGCCGCCGCCCTCGGGTTCGGGCACCCCGCGAGCCGGGATCTGCTCCGGGACTTCGTCGCGCCGTACTTCGACATGCTGCTGCCGATCTGGGAGTCGCGCACGTACAAGATCGCGGAGTATCTGATCTTCGGGCTCTACCCGGCAGCACTCGCGGATGTCTCGCTGCGTGATGCGACGCGCGCGTGGCTCGCCGCGAACCTCGACGCGCCTCCCGCCCTGCGCCGTCTGGTCGCCGAGAACCTCGCCGGTGTGGATCGCGCGCTCGATGTGCAGGAACGCGACGCGGAGTAGTTCCGTCAGGATGCCTCGGCTCTCGCGCACTCAGGCGAAGCCGAGGCATCCGTCGTTAGGATCGTGGCGATGATGTGGATTCAGGCAGATCCGAACGCCCCCGACCCGGCGGCGCCGGCGATCATCGACCCCGTCTTCTGGGAAGAAGTGTTGGCGTTCCTGATCGACTCCGGCTGGAACATCCTGCGAATCGCAGGAATCATCGTGGTGGCGTTCCTGATCGCCTGGGTGCTGCGGCTCGTCATCCGCCGTGTGGTGCACCGCGTCGTCAACGGAGCCAAGACGAAGGCAGAAGTCACCGACACGATGGCACTCGAGCGGTCACCGCTCGCGTCCGTCCGCCTCGTGCAGCGCACCCGCACGCTCGGTTCGATCCTGCAGAACATCGTCAACGTCTCGATTGTCATCATCGCGCTGCTGCTCGTCGTCGACGTGCTCGCGCCCAACGCCCTCGCCTCGCTCACACTGCTGACGGCGGCGATCGGCGCGGGCCTCGGTTTCGGTGCGCAGAACATCGTCAAAGACGTGCTCAACGGGATCTTCATCGTCGCCGAAGACCAGGTGGGGATCGGCGACGTCGTCGACCTGGGGCTCGCGACCGGAATCGTCGAGTACGTGAGCGTACGCATCACGCACGTGCGTGATGTCAACGGCACCCTCTGGTACGTGCGCAACGGTGAGATCCTGCGCATCGGAAACCTCTCGCAAGGGTGGTCGCGCGTCATCATCGATCTCGCGGTGCCCATCGACAGCGACATCGACGAGGTCGAGAAGACGATGCTCGACGCCGCCTCGGCCTTGGCGAAGGACCCGAAATGGCGCTCGCGCATCCTCGAGAACCCCGAGGTGTGGGGTCTGGAGTCGGTGTCCGGTGACGCCCTCATCATCCGCCTGGTCATGAAGACGCGCGCGAATGCGAAGGACGACGTCGCGCGAGAGCTGCGGGTGCGTATCAAGCAGTCGATGGACGTCCTCGGTGTCACTGTGCCTCAGCTGAGCACCGTGATGCTGTCCGGGCTCGAGAGCGCCGGACGCGTGCGTGGCTCGAATCCGCCCAAGACCAGGCCTCAGCCCACGATCAGCAACGCCTCGGCGCGTCCGGTGTGGAAGCCCAAGCGGATGCCGAAGACGCCGCCCGCGACACCCGAGACCCCTCCGGAGGACTCATGACGGATGCCGCATCTCAGACCTTCTACGAAGAGATCGGCGGGCGCCCGACGTTCGAGCGACTCGTCGATCTCTTCTATCGCGGTGTCGCCGACGACGAGGTGCTGCAGCCGATGTACCCCGAGGAGGATCTCGGCCCCGCCAAACGACGTCTGCTGATGTTCCTCGAACAGTACTGGGGTGGGCCCTCGACCTACAGCCAGGAGCGCGGGCACCCTCGTCTGCGGGCACGGCACAATCCGTTCCACGTCAACCCCGACGCGCGGGATCGATGGCTCGCGCACATGCGGGTCGCTGTCGATGACCTGTCGCTGTCTCCGCTGCACGAAGCGACGCTGTGGGACTATCTCGAACGCGCGGCGCATGCCATGGTGAACACCTTCGAACCTACGGGCATCGGTCCGTCGGCGGCGGGGCGCGCCTCGGCATCCATCGCTGTGAATCCGGAGCCACCCGCCACGAGCTGAGCGCATTCCACCGACGAAGGAGTCGCCATGTCCCCCACGACCCGCAGCACCGATGTGCTCGTCATCGGATGGGGGCTGGCCGGACTCGTCGCGGCGAGCGAAGCGGCGGCGGCGGGCAAGCGGGTCGTGATCGTGGACCAGGAGCCACGCGTCAATCTGGGGGGCCAGGCGTGGTGGTCCTTCGGCGGGCTGTTCTTCGTCGACTCCCCCGAGCAGCGCCGGATGGGCATCACGGACTCGCTCGAGCTCGCGCACCAGGACTGGTTCGGGACGGCCGGCTTCGACCGCGATGACGATGCCTGGCCGCGCCGGTGGGCCGAGGCCTACCTCCACTTCGCGCACGGCGAGAAGCGCGCCTGGCTGCGAGAGAAGGGTGTCGGCTTCTTCCCGATCGTCGGATGGGCCGAGCGCGGCGGATACTCCGCGACCGGGCCCGGCAACTCCGTGCCGCGCTTCCATGTCACCTGGGGTACAGGTCCCGGCGTCGTCGCACCGTTCCAGGCGGCCGTGCAGCAGGCCGAGGCGAAGGGTCGGATCACGATCCTGCCTCGGCACCGCGTCACCTCGCTGTCGATGTCAGACGGCGCCGTCACCGGTGCGACCGGCGATGTGCTCGCCCCGGCGGGGGCTGCACGAGGCGTCGTGACGACGCGCGACGTCGTCGGCTCGTTCGAGATCTCTGCCGGAGCCACACTCATCGCCGCCGGGGGGATCGGCGGCAATCACGACCTCGTCCGGCGCTACTGGCCGGCTCGCCTCGGCACAGCGCCCGCAACCATGCTCACCGGGGTCCCCGCTTATGTCGACGGCTCCATGATCGAGCCCGCGCGGCATGCCGGCGCGCGGTTCATCAACGAGGACCGCATGTGGCACTACGTCGAAGGTCTGCAGAACTGGGATCCGGTCTGGCCCGATCACGGCATCCGGATCCTTCCCGGTCCTTCGTCCGTCTGGTTGGACGCCACGGGGCACCGTCTGCCGGTCCCGCTCTTCCCGGGCTTCGACACCCTCGGCACCCTCGCGCACCTGCGTGCGACGGGGCACGATCATTCGTGGTTTGTGCTGTCGCAGAAGATCATCGAGAAGGAGTTCACGCTCTCGGGCAGCGAGCAGAACCCCGATCTCACGGGCAAGGACCTCGCTCTGCTCGCCCGCTCCCGGCTCGGCAAGGGCGCGGCCGGGCCCGTGCAGGCGTTCATGGACCGCGGCGCCGACTTCGTCGTGCGCGATTCGCTGGCGGACCTCATCCGCGGCATGCAGGCGCTGCCGGGCGGCGACCTGCTCGATGCCGCGCGCGTGCGATTCGAGATCGAAGCTCGGGACCGCGCCGTCGAGAACGACTTCACGAAGGACGCGCAGATCGCGATGCTGCGCTCGGCGCGCGCCTACCGGGGCGACCGTCTCATCCGCACGGCGGCGCCGCATCGCATCCTCGATCCTGCCGCGGGGCCGCTCATCGCCGTCAAGCTGCACGTCCTCACGCGCAAGTCGCTCGGCGGACTCGAGACCGACCTCTCGGCACGCGTCGTGTCCTCGCGGCGTGAGCCCGTTCCTGGCCTGTACGCGGCCGGAGAGGCGAGCGGATTCGGGGGCGGGGGCGTGCACGGATACCGAGCTCTCGAGGGGACATTCCTCGGCGGATGCCTCTTCTCGGGCCGCATCGCGGGGCGCGCGATGGCAGCTGCCGTCTGAGCGTGCTCAGCCGCGGCCCGTGGAGCGCACCTGCGTCAGTCCTCTGCGGACGGGACCGCGCACCAGGACGTGACCGCGGGCGAGCGTGAGTCTCATCCAGCCGGCGGCTGTGCGCGCGACCGCGTCTTCCTGCCCCGCGATGAAGCCGAGACCGAACGCGGCGAAGGCGACGCCCAGCGGCAGCCCCTGAAGCGCATCGTCGGGGCTCCCCCACACCGATGCGCGTACGGCGCGCACGGCGTCCTCGCCGGCGTCGCGGGGCACCGCCTCGGCGACAGCGGCGATCCCCCACTGCGCCCGCGACGCGAGGGTGGCTGCGGCGATCGTGCCCTGCGGCTCCCACCCGCTGCGCGGAGGCGAGACGCCTGCCCAGGCCGGTGAGAGCCCCACCTCGGGCAGCACGACCGCGGTCGCATCGTCGTCTGCGGCGCTCAGCTCGGATGCCTCGACCACGATGTCGCACACGAGTTCGGGATCGACGGTCAGGACGCGCATCCCGAGGACCGTCGGCGTGGAGTCGAGCAGCCCACGCGGGGAGAGCGGCGCGCTGGTCATGACGAGTGCGCCGTCGGCGCCACGCAATCGCACCGCGCCGTCGCCGAGGACGGCCGCACGGCCGGCGAACGTCAGGGCGTCGGCGGCCGAAGCGGTGTCGGCGAACAGAAGACGGGAAGACATCCGATCTAAACTACCAAGCGGCGCCGAGGTGACACCCCGGCCATCGGAGACGGAGATGCCAGTGACCGACGCACCTGAGTCCACGTACGACGGCGCAGGCGCCGAGCCGGTCGCTTCGATGCTCGCTGTTCTTGACCTCGCCGATTCGGACGCACGCACGACAGAGGACATCTTCACGGGTGTGTCGCAGCCGATGCCGCTCGGTCGCGTGTACGGCGGGCAGGTGCTCGCGCAGTCGATCGTCGCGGCCTCGCGCACGCTGCCCGAGGAGCGCACGGTGCACTCCATGCACGGGTACTTCCTGCGCCCGGGTGACGCCGAAGCCCACATCACGTTCGCGGTAGACCGGATCCACGATGGCCGTTCCTTCTCCACGCGACGCACGCAGGCCTTCCAGGAGGGCGTGCCGATCTTCTCGATGATCGCGTCCTTCCAGGACGAGGACACGGGGCTCGAACATCAGACGCCGATGCCCACCGGAGTGCCTGACCCCGAGGACCTGCCCGACGTCGAGTCTCAGCTGGACGGGCTGCATCCGATGACGAAACGGATGTACACGGACCGGCCTCTCGACCTGCGTCACGTCTCCTCGCCGATCTACACGAAGGTGTCCGGTGAGCGTCGCCCTGAACAGGCGGTGTGGATGCGGGTGCGCAGCGCGATGCCCGATGACCCGGGCATACATCGCGCAGCCCTCGCGTACCTCAGCGATCTCACCATTCAGGAGTCGATCCTGCGCGCACACGGCATCCCGTGGTCGCAGCCTGGACTGAAGGTCGCGAGCCTCGACCACGCGATGTGGTGGCATCGCCCGGGGCGCGTCGATGAGTGGATGCTCTACGTCCAGGAGTCGCCGAGCGCCCGAGGCGGACGCGGACTCTCGAACGGACGCGTCTACTCGCGCGACGGCGTGCTCATCGCGAGCGTCGCACAGGAAGTCATGGTGCGGGTGCCGACCGAGGCCTGAGCGCGTCAGCGACGGTAGCTGATCGGCTCTCCGAGGAACGGCGACAACGTCGACCGCTCGCGCTCGTTCAGGCGCGTGGGCGTGCCGGAGACGATGTCGACGAGCACCACGACGGCCGACGAACGCGCGTAGAGAACTTGCTGATCATCGCCGAGCGGGCTGAACACCTCGTAGCAGACCTCGATGCTCGACCCGCCGATCTTGCTGATCCACATCTGCACGTCGAGCGGCCGATGCCCGTAAGGCACAGGGCGCAGATACTCGATCTCCTGCCGCGCCACGAGAGCCGATCGGTCACCTCCGCCCTCGAGCACCGACATGTCGAAGATCGCCGTCGGAGCTGCCTCAGCGTCTCCCTCGGGCAACCAGAAGGCGCGCAGGCGCGCTTCTTCGAGCAGCTTGAGCATGGACGTATTGTTGACATGTCCGAGCGCGTCGAGGTCTCCCCATCGCAGATGGATGGGGATGCGGACGCGGCGCCCGATATCGACGACCATGCCGGCGTCGTTAGTCACGCGTGAGCTTGCGGTACGCCGAACGGTTCGGCTTGGCCGCGTCAGGCCCGAGCCGCTCGACCTTGTTCTCTTCGTAGGCGTCGAAGTTGCCCTCGAACCAGTACCACCGGTCGGGGTGCTCTTCGGTGCCCTCGTACGCGAGGATGTGCGTCGCGATGCGGTCGAGGAACCACCGGTCGTGCGTGATCACCACGGCACAGCCCGGGAACTCCAGGAGCGCGTTCTCGAGGGACTGGAGCGTCTCGACGTCGAGGTCGTTCGTGGGCTCGTCGAGGAGCAGAAGGTTTCCGCCCTCTTTGAGCGTGAGCGCCAGGTTGAGACGGTTTCGCTCACCGCCGGAGAGCACCCCCGCCTTCTTCTGCTGGTCCGGGCCCTTGAACCCGAACTTCGAGACGTAGGCGCGCGACGGGATCTCGATCTTTCCGACCGTGATGATGTCCAGGCCGTCCGAGACGACCTCCCACAGCGTCTTGTCCGGGTCGATGTTCGATCGCGACTGGTCGACGTAGCTGATCTTGACCGTCTCACCGATCTTGAGCTGACCGCCGTCGAGCGGTTCGAGGCCCACGATGGTCTTGAACAGCGTCGTCTTTCCGACGCCGTTGGGACCGATGACGCCCACGATGCCGTTCGGGGGCAGGCTGAAGCTCAGATTGTCGATGAGCGAGCGGCCGTCGAAGCCCTTCCGCAGGTTCTTCGCCTCGATCACGACGCCACCCAGGCGCGGGCCCGGCGGGATCTGGATCTCTTCGAAGTCGAGCTTGCGGGTGCGCTCCGCCTCGGAGGCCATCTCTTCGTAGCGGGCCAGACGCGCCTTGGACTTGGCCTGGCGGCCCTTCTGGTTGGAGCGGACCCACTCGAGCTCTTCGGCGAGACGCTTCGCGAGCTTGGCGTCCTTCTTGCCCTGCACGTCGAGGCGCTCGCGCTTCTTCTCGAGGTACGTCGAGTAGTTGCCCTCGTAGCCGATGAGACGACCGCGGTCGACCTCGGCGATCCACTCCGCGACGTTGTCGAGGAAGTAGCGATCGTGGGTGATGGCGATGACGGCACCGGTGTACTTCTGCAGGTGCTGCTCGAGCCACAGCACGCTCTCAGCGTCGAGGTGGTTCGTGGGCTCGTCAAGCAGCAGCAGGTCGGGCTTCTGCAGCAGCAGCTTGGTCAGCGCCACACGGCGCTTCTCACCGCCCGAGAGGTTCGAGACAGATGCGTCGCCGGGGGGCGTGCGCAGGGCATCCATCGCCTGCTCGAGCTGCGAGTCGAGGTCCCACGCGTCCGCGGCGTCGATCTCTTCCTGAAGCGTGCCCATCTCGGCCAGGAGGGCGTCGAAGTCGGCGTCCGGGTCGCTCATCAGGCCGGAGATCTCGTTGAAGCGGTCGACCTTCGCCTTGATGGCGATGCCGTCCTGAATGTTCTCCAGCACGGTCTTGGACTCGTCGAGCTCGGGCTCCTGCATGAGGATGCCGACCGTGAACCCGGGGCTGAGCTTCGCTTCGCCGTTGGACGGTGTGTCCAGGCCGGCCATGATCTTGAGGATCGTCGACTTGCCGGCACCGTTGGGGCCGACCATTCCGATCTTGGCGCCGGGGAGGAACGCCATCGTCACGTCATCGAGGATCAGCTTCTCTCCGACCGCCTTCCGGGCGCGGACCATCGAGTAGATGTACTCAGCCATGCGAATCCTGCTCTCCTTGGACTGCGGACGTCAGCCCCCCAGCCTACCGGCCGCGGAGAGGTCACCAGTCGATCGGACGCGTGCGGCCGATGAGGCAGCCGCCTTCGGCCAGAGCGTCGACGACGACGGCCACGGGGTCACCCGTCGCGGGCCCGACCTGTCCGATGAGGCACTCCGACCCCCACAGCACCGAGAACTGCAGGCTTTCGGCCGGGTTCCCGACGGTCGACAGGTCTTGGGTGACTTCCATCGCCCCGCGGTCGAAACCCGTCGCGATCAGGGCGTCGATGTAGGCGCGACCGGACGCGTTGTCCTCGCCGGCCCAGACCATCTCGACGACCTGCCGGAAGATCGGCAGGTTATCTGACGCCGTGCCGTCGGGAAGGAACGCCACCACGTCGGGGGTCGGGGTGGCGGTCGGCGTCGCGGCTGCCGTCGTCGTCGCGGTTGGCGCGGGCGATGCCTCGGTGCATCCGCTCAGCACCAGGAGGCCGACGCCCAGCGCCGCCGCCGTCGCCACTCCACGTCGGAGGTGAGAGGGGCCGTTCTGCGGGGATCGGGTCACGGTGAGATTCTAGGTCCGCGACCAGGAAGGCCCCTGGACGGTCAGTACGGCGCCTCCTCGACGGGGCCACCGGAAGCCCCGACCGCAACGGGCGACCGCTCCCCCTCTCCGGCGCGCTGAGCCGGGGACGTGCCGGGGGCCGCCCACTCGGACCGCGGCGCCTGCGCCTGCGCGCCGTCTGCCGGGGACGTCTTCGCGAAGGACGTCGTTCCCCACCGCAGATCATGCCCGATCGCCTCGGCGTCGATCTCGGCCTCGGTGCCGTGGTTCTGCGCGGTCTCCCAGTCACGGATACGCAGCCTGCCCGTGAGGAGCACCCGCTCTCCGATCTTCAACGACCGCGCGGCGTTCTCGCCGAGCGTGCGGAACACCGAAACGGTGTACCAGTTCGTCCCCGCGTCGACCCACTCGCCTGTCGCCTTGTCGCGGCGGCGTTCGCTGCATGCGAGACGGAACCGTGTGTAGGCGACCCCGGCCGCGGTGCTGCGCTGCTCTGGTGTGGTCGCGATGTTCCCCGCGACCGTGATGGTCGTGCCGTTCATGCCTTCTCCTTCGCTCGGATGGTGTGCCGTGGTGCCCGCGTGCCCGGCCGGCACCACGGCTGTCCCACCCTCGCTCCCGATCACCCGCCGCGGCCCGAGCGCGGAGGATCTGGGGACAGCGCGGCGAGGAGCCTCGCTTGGGGAGGAGAGGGGCGTTGGTGATTGATGTCGGAAGTCGCACTTATGTTCGAACCGGAAGGGAGATCCATGTCGATCCATACCCATTGGCCCGCGCTGACCGCCCCGGAGTTGCGTCGCCCCACACCGATGCGACTCGCGCCCGCGGCCCGCGCGCTCTGGCGCGTGATCGACCACACGGGACTCGTCGTCGGGCACCTGCAATCGGTGTCCGACACCCGCGGCACGCGCTACCGAGCGCGCCGATTCCACCCGGATTCACGTGTGTTCCGCGACCTCGGCGACTTCTGGTCGGCCGACGACGCGCTGGAGTGCCTGCGCTACGCGCGCTGACTGCGCGCTCATGCTGTTGGATGGGGCTGTGCTACGTCGCGTCGTCCAACTGCTCATCGGGCTGCTGCTCTTCGGCGCGGGCTGCGCGCTGACGGTGCGGGCGGGGCTGGGAGTAGACCCCTGGACCGTTTTGGCCGAGGGTATCTCGATCCACACGGGGATCGGCATCGGATGGGTGACGAGCCTGCTCGGGCTGCTCGTCCTGCTGCTGTGGGTCCCTCTCCGCCAGAAGCCGGGCGTGGGAACGGTGGCGAACATCGCCCTCGTCGGCACCTCGATGCAGGCGGTCCTGACGTGGGTTCCGCCCACCGAAGGGCTCGTCGCTCAGATCGCGGTCCTGCTCGCCGGCATCCTGCTCGTGGCGATCGCTTCGGGCCTGTACATCGGCGCACACTTCGGGCCCGGACCGCGTGACGGCCTGATGACGGGGATGAACATGCGCCTGGGGTGGCCCATCTGGGTCTGCCGGGCCACGGTCGAGCTGTCGGTGCTGTTCGGCGGCTGGCTGCTCGGCGGAACGGTCGGGCTCGGCACGGTCCTGTTCGCCGTGCTCATCGGCCCCCTCGTCCATGCTGCTCTGCCGCTGCTGGACACCCGACGCCCTCCCCGCCGCGGCGCGGCGAAGGTTCCGACCATCACTTCAGATGAGATCCTGCCGCCGCAGAGCTGATCGCCGAACTTCAGTGCTCGAGGAACCGCGGCCAGTCGCTCCCAGGTGCCATGCGGGCGTGCAGCGCACGTTTGGCCACCTCCATCGAGGGGTAGGTCCCAGCCGCACCCTGCGTCCCCGTCATCGAGACGGTGTATCCCTCATCGACCTTGCGGATGCTGCCGACGACGCCTCCCGGGCCGTAAGCGACCCACAGGGCGCGTGAAGTCTCGGTCGTGCTCATCGCAGAACTCCCTCCGATGCGCCCGACGCTACGCCGCCGACGGACAAAGAGCCAGCACTCCCGTCGATTCCCTGATGCCTGATGGCCGCTACCCTTGATGGCAGTGACCCCCAGTAGCTCAGTGGATAGAGCAGCGGCCTTCTAATCCGCCGGTCAGGTGTTCGAATCACCTCTGGGGGACCGAAGAATCCCGTGTCGCTGCCATCGTTAGGATGGAGCCCATGGTGGGTGCCTCTGAGAACGACCGGCTCGTCTGGATCGATTGCGAAATGACCGGTCTCGATCTCGAGGTCGACGAACTCGTCGAGATCGCGATCGTCGTGACCGACTTCGAGTTGCGGCCGCTCGACGCGGGCTTCCACATCGTCATCAAGCCTGATGCGTCGGCGCTCGAGAACATGAACGACTTCGTGACTGCCATGCACGAGAAGTCCGGGCTGCTCGACGAGATCCCCGGGGGCGTCTCGGTCGCCGATGCCGAGTTCCAGGCGCTCGAGTACATCCAGCGGTTCGTGCCGCAGCAGGGCAAGGCTCCGCTGGCCGGCAACACGATCGGCACCGACCGTATGTTCCTCGCGAAGTACATGCCGCGCGTCGACCGGTGGCTGCACTACCGCAACGTCGACGTCTCCAGCATCAAAGAGCTCTCGCGCCGCTGGCACCCTCGCGCGTACATCCACGCACCGGCCAAAGACGGCGGCCACCGCGCCCTCGCTGACATCCTCGAATCGATCCGCGAGCTGGTCTACTACCGCCGCGCTGTCTTCGTTCCAGAGCCGGGACCGACCAGCGATGACGCTCGCGCGGCCGCGGTCGCCGCCGTTTCGTCATTCTCGACGGAGGTGTGAGAGAATCTTCTGGTTGCCCGCGAAAGCGGGAGACATGGTGGGTATAGCTCAGTTGGTAGAGCGCGGCCTTGTGGTGGCCGATGTCGCGGGTTCGAGCCCCGTTACTCACCCCAATCGAAGCGAGGCCATGGGGCATCGTATGGACATGGAAGCAGCTGAGTTCGAGCAGCTCGTCATCGACGAGCTCGACCAGCTCCCTGATGAGATGGTCGACGCTCTCGACAATGTCGTGTTCGTCGTCGAGGATCGACCCGAAGACGGCAGCCTCGACCTGCTCGGGCTCTACGATGGCTGGGCCCTCACCGAGCGCGGCCAGTACGGCGGCGGCGAGCTGCCAGACCGGATCATCGTGTACCGCGAGCCGCATCTGGCGAACTGCGACGACATCGACGAACTGCGCGATGAGGTCCACACCACCCTCGTCCATGAGATCGCCCACTTCTATGGGATCGACGATGACCGGCTGCACGAGCTGGGGTGGGCGTGATGGCTACGGTGGCGCTGCCCGACACCGACCGCTCCCCCGTGGCTGACCGGCTCGTCGAACCCGTGCGTCCGTGGCAGACCGTCGTCTGGAACGATCCGGTCAATCTGATGAGCTACGTGACGCACGTGTTCCGCGAGTACTTCGGCTATTCGCGCGACGAAGCGGAGCGGCTCATGCTCGCGGTCCACCACGACGGGCATGCTGTTGTGGCCGAGGGCGCCCGCGAGCAGATGGAATTGCACACGCAGGCCATGCACGACTACAGCCTCTGGGCCACCGTCCGGGAGGCCCCGTGACCGAGCGGACGATCGTGCTCGAACTCGCACGGATCGAAGGGGCTCACCTCACGATGCTCGTGCGCCAGTTCGGTGAGCTGCTCGCCGAGGATGACGTCGCCGGGGATCCGGCGCTGGGGCGCCTCGTTCCCGACGCCTATGCCGACGCCGAGGCTGCGCGGGAGTTCCGCGCGCTCACGGAGCGCGATCTGCTCGCGCGCCGAGCCGACGACGCGGCGGTCGTGCTGGACTCTCTCGCCGTGATCGGCGAGCTGCCCGATGACCCCGATGATCCCCGCTTCGTCGAGGTCGTCGAGATCTCCCTCGATGCCGGCGAAGCGCGGTCCTGGCTGCGCACACTCTCGGCGGTGCGGCTCGTGCTCGCGACGCGCCTGGACATCACCGATGACGACGATCATCCTCAGGACGACCCCCGATTCGGCATCTACGAGTGGCTCGGGTATCGCCTCGACGGGCTCGTCCGCGCCATCGACGAGGACTGACG
Organism: Microbacterium sp. Y832; assembly: GCF_057669765.1. Lineage (NCBI taxonomy): Bacteria > Bacillati > Actinomycetota > Actinomycetes > Micrococcales > Microbacteriaceae > Microbacterium > Microbacterium sp. Y832. The sequence continues at coordinate 495,229 of NZ_JBYHFM010000003.1, forward strand.
GGTCACGGCACCTCGACGCGCAGCGTCGCCAACGCGGCGGGGTCGTGGCGATCGATGTGCGCCTGTTCCTGCAGAGCCCACCGCTCCCAGTGCGGGCGATACGTGTCTCCGTCGCGATCGAGCGCGCGCCGGCGGCGTGATGCCGACGGCGACTCACACCACACCCGGACGTCGGCGAGCTCGGCGGTCTGGGGCGTGAGAATTCCCGCACCCTCGATGATGAGCGGAAGCGCCGGATCAACCGCGTGGGCTTCGGCGGTCCGCTCCTCGTGCCAGTCCCACCGCTGCCACACGCCGATCATGCCCCGCGCGTGTGGCCGCAGGATGTCCTCAAGCGCGCGCTCGACGCCGGCTTCAAGGCCGTCCCACCCCGGATACAGGGAATCCAGCGCAACGAGCTGGACACGGGAGCCGTGAGGCCACTGCGAGACGGTGCGGCGCGCGAGGGAGGACTTTCCCGCTCCGCTTCGCCCGTCGATGAGAATGACGGGGTTCGCGGCCGAGACGGACGCAGCCGCGTGGAGAACGAGCGACGTCGCGGCGCTGAGGGCCTCTCCGACGGCGTCGGCGTTACTTCTTGAGGGCGCGGATGACACGGCTGAGCGCACGCCCGGCGATCCACACGAACGGGATCCCGACCGCCAGCAGCGAGACCAGGTTCGGCTCGAACCGTAGGTCGTCTCCCTTGCGGACATACGCACCCATGGGAACCGCGTAGCCGCCGCCCCCGCCGCCGCCGTTGCCTTGCTCATCGGCGCCGCCACCGAAGCCCGACCATGTCAGCGCGACGGGGATGAAGGTGACACCATCGATGTCCTGAGGTTCGCCGTAGACGCTCTTCACGCCGAGCGAGGCGGATTGCTTGGACAGTTCGAGAGCGATGTTGGCCATGCCACCACGCTACCCGCCCGCGCCGGTCATTCCCAGAGCGGACTCACTGCGCCCTCGGGGTTCGCGGATGCGAGGGCAGCGAACCGCCGTCACGGCGGTTGCCGAGCAGCGTCGCCCGCGTCACGGCGTTGCGACCGAACTTCGTGGCTGCTCCGTCGAGGGCGCCTTCGATCCGGCGCCATCCCTCGTCGTCGTCCCAGAGAGCCGGTGCACCGGAGCCCGATGGGCTGAGCTTCTCGGCGCGCACACCCACGAGCCGCACGGGCAGCCCGCGGTCGACGCCGGCGAACAGATCGTGGGCAGCGCTGCCGATGCGCTGCCCGACGGCGGTGGGCTCGGTGAGCGTCTGGGAGCGCGTGATGGTCGTGAAATCGGCGAAGCGCACCTTGATCGACACGGTCGACGCCTCCCACCCGTGCTCCCGCAGGCGCGCACCCACCCGGTCGGAGAGACGCCTCAGCTCGGCCCTCAGCACGGTGTCATCGGCGATGTCCTCGTGGAAGGTCTCTTCGTGTCCGATGCTCTTCTCGATCCGCGTCGTGTCGACGGGGCGAGGACCGATTCCCCTCGCGAGATGCCACAGACGATCACCGAGTGCCGGGCCGAGCGCGCGTTCGAGCACCTCGCGCGGTTCGTCGAGCACATCGGCGACGGTACGGATGCCGCGGCGCTCGAGCGCGTCGCCTGCTTTGGGCCCGATGCCCCACAGCGCCCGCACAGAACGCGGCGCGAGGAAGGCCTCGGTGTCGGCCGGTGTCACGATGAGCAGGCCGTCAGGTTTGGACGCGGTCGATGCCATCTTCGCGATGTGCTTCGTCGCCGCCACGCCGATCGAGCATGTCAGGCCCGTGGCTTCGTGCACCTGGATGCGCAGCATCCGGGCGATCATGCCGGGACTCCCCCACAGCCGTCGGGCGCCGCGCACGTCGAGGAAGGCCTCATCGATCGACAGGGGCTCGACGAGCGGCGTCACGTCGCGGAAGACGGCCATGACCTGTGCGGACAGTGCGAGGTATCGGTCGAACCGCGGCGGGACGACGATCGCCGTGGGGCACAGCCGCAGCGCCTGCCCGACGGGCATCGCCGAGCGCACACCGAACCGACGCGCCTCATAGGACGCGCTCGAGACCACCGAGCGGCTCTCGGGGGCGCCGATGATGATGGGCTTGCCGGCGAGGCTCGGATCATCGAGCACAGCGACAGCGGCATAGAAGGCGTCCATGTCGACATGCAGGATGCCGGTGCCGGTGTCGTCCGCATCCCGCGGTGACACCATCCGCCCGCTGCCGTCGCCTCGCCCCATACGTCCATTCTCGTCTCGGGCGCCGACATCCGGCGCCCGAGACGAGAGGTCAGCCTGCTGCGCGCTCGAGGACCAGTTCGCGCACGCGCGCGGCGTCCGCCTGGCCCCGCATCGCCTTCATGACTGCACCGATGACGGCACCGGCCGCTTGCACCTTGCCGTCGCGGATCTTCGCCAGGACGTCCGGCTGTGACGCGAGTGCGTCGTCGATCGCCGCGATCAGGGCACCGTCGTCGGAAACGACCGCAAGACCCCGCGCATCGACGATCTGCTGCGGCGTTCCTTCGCCCGCAATCATGCCTTCGAGCACCTGGCGCGCGAGCTTGTCGGTGAGCGTGCCGCTTTCGACGAGCTTCTGCAGCTCCGCGACGGCGGTCGGCTCGACCAGTTCAGCCGGCTCCTTGCCCGCGGCATTCGCGACGCGCGACAGCTCACCGGTCCACCACTTGCGCGCGGCAGCGGGCGACGCTCCGGCGGCGATGGTCGCTTCGACCTCGGCGAGGAGTCCGCCGTTGACGACGTCCTGGAACTCGAGATCGGTGAAGCCCCAATCCGCCTTGAGACGGCGTCGACGCGCCGCGGGAGGCTCGGGAAGCGCGGCACGCAGCTCTTCGATCAGCTCGGGAGCAGGCACGACGGGCAGCAGATCGGGCTCGGGGAAATACCGATAGTCGTCGGCGTCGGACTTGGGACGGCCCGGAGACGTCGCGCCGGTGTCCTCGTGCCAGTGACGCGTCTCCTGCGTGATGGTCCCGCCTGCAGCCAGGATCGCCGCCTGCCGCTGGATCTCGTAGCGCACGGCGCGTTCGACCGAGCGCATCGAGTTGACGTTCTTCGTCTCGGTGCGGGTGCCGAGCGGCTCGTCGGGCTCGCCGGCGGGCGTGCGACGACGAAGTGAGACGTTGGCGTCGCAGCGCAGGTTTCCGCGCTCGAGACGGGCATCCGAGATGCCGAGCCCGATCACGACGTCGCGGATCGTCTGCACGTACGCCTTCGCGATCTCGGGTGCACGGTGCTCGGCGCCGAAGATCGTCTTGGTCACGATCTCGACGAGCGGCACACCGGCACGGTTGTAGTCCACGAGGGAGTACTCGGCGCCCTGAATGCGCCCCGTCGCCCCGCCGACGTGGGTCAGCTTGCCGGCATCCTCTTCCATGTGGGCCCGCTCGATCGGAATCGCAACGATCGTGCCGTCCGACAGCTCGACGTCGATCTCACCCTCGAAGGCGATGGGCTCGTCGTACTGCGAGATCTGGTAATTCTTGCCCAGATCGGGGTAGAAGTAGTTCTTCCGCGCGAACCGGCTCGTCGGGGCGATCGAGCAGCCGAGGGCGAGGCCCAGGCTGATCGAGTACCGGATCGCCGTCTCGTTCACGACGGGCAGCGAACCGGGCAGACCGATGTCCACGGCCGCGACGAGCGAGTTGGGCGGCGCGCCGTGGTTGGCGGAGTTCGCGGGGTTGGCCGCCGACGAGAACATCTTCGTCGCCGTGTTGAGCTCGACGTGTACCTCGAAGCCGAGCACGGGCTCGAACATCTCGAGTGCCGCGTCGAAGTCCATCAGCTTGTCCTTCGCCATCAGAGGGCACCTCCGTTCGTTCCGAGAGCCGGCGCTCTGTCCAGCAGCGGTCCGCCCCAGGAATCCACCAGTGCGGTCTCGAGCGCTGCGCCGACCCGGTAGAGCCGGGCGTCTTCGCGCGCGGGAGCGAGCAACTGGATGCCGACCGGCAGGCCGTCCTCGGCGGCGAGCCCCGACGGAATCGAGATCCCCGGCACGCCGGCGAGGTTGGCCGGGATCGTCGTGACGTCGTTGAGGTACATCTGCAGCGGGTCGTCGATCTTCTCGCCGAGTCGGAACGCCGTCGTGGGCGCCGAGGGCGTCGCGATGACGTCGACCTGCGCGAACGCCTCGTCGAAGTCGCGCTGGATGAGCGTGCGCACCTTCTGCGCCGAGCCGTAGTACGCGTCGTAGTAGCCCGCCGAAAGGGCATAGGTGCCGAGGATCACGCGGCGCTTCACCTCGTCGCCGAAGCCTGCCTCACGGGTGGCGGCCATGACCTCTTCGACGGTGGCCGTCGCGTGGGGCGTGACGCGCATGCCGAAGCGGACGGAGTCGAACTTCGCAAGGTTGCTCGACGCCTCGGCGGGAAGGATCAGGTAGTAGGCGGCGACACCGTACTCGAAGTGCGGCGCGCTGACCTCGACGATCTCGGCGCCGTTCGCCTCGAGAAGGGCGAGCGACTGCCGGAACGACTCGGCGACGCCGGCCTGGAATGCTCCGTCGGCCAGTTCGCGGATGACGCCCACGCGCAGGCCCTTCAGCACCTCGCCCGATGCTCCGTCTCGCGCGGCCTGCGCGAATGACGGCCACACGTCCGAGAGCGACGTCGAGTCGTGCGGGTCGTGGCCGCCGATGACGTCGTGCAGCAGTCCGGCGTCGAGGACCGTGCGGGTCACGGGGCCGACCTGGTCGAGAGAGGACGCCAGGGCGATCGCGCCGTACCGGCTCACGCCGCCGTAGGTGGGCTTCATACCCACGGTGCCGGTCACGTGAGCGGGTTGGCGGATCGAGCCGCCGGTGTCCGAGCCCAGCGCGAGCGGGGCTTCGAAGGCCGCGACGGCTGCCGCGGAGCCTCCGCCGGAGCCTCCGGGGATGCGGTCGAGATCCCACGGGTTGCGCGTCGGACCGTAGGCGGAGTGCTCGGTCGACGAGCCCATCGCGAACTCATCCATGTTCGTCTTGCCGAGGGGCACGAGACCGGCCGCCCGGGCACGCGCGACGACGGTCGCGTCGTAGGGCGACATGTAGCCCTCGAGGATCCGGGACCCGCTCGTGGAGGGCATATCCGTCGTGACGAGGACGTCCTTGATCGCGAGGGGGACTCCCGCGACAGGTCCGAGATGTTCGCCCGCCGCGCGGCGACGGTCGATGTCGGCGGCGACGTCGAGGGCGTGGTCGCTGACGTGCAGGAAGGCGTGCACATCGCCGTCGACGGCGGCGATCCGATCGAGGTGTGCCTGGGTCGCTTCGACGCTCGACACCTCTCCGGAGGCCAGGCGGTCGGCGAGGTCGGCGGCGCTCAGCCGCGTGAGGTCGCTCACTGCTCCTCCCCCAGGATCGCCGTGACGCGGAACCGATCGTCCGCGGCATCCGGAGCGTTCTGCAGCACCTGCGCGGTCGTCAGCATGTCGCCCGGCACGTCGGGGCGGAAGACGTTCTGCAGCGGGATGGGGTGACTCGTCGCGACGACGTCAGGGGTCGCGACCTCGGACACCTTGGCGATGTTGTCGACGATGACATCGAGTTGTCCCGTGAGTCGCTGCACCTCCTCATCGGTCAGCTGGATGCGGGCGAGCACGCCGAGATGGCGCACGAGATCTGGGGTGATTTCCGACACGCCCCCATTCTACGAGCGGTGGGGTCTCACGGCGGACCGCCTTAGGCTGTCTGCGTGACGACGTATAACCCGCCGCGCCCCTGGATCGCCAGCTATGCCGACGGAGTGCCTGCAGACCTCGGAGTGGTGTCCGGCTCGCTCGTGGATATCGTCGAAGCCTCGGCGCGCGACTATCCGGATGCGCCGGCGCTGCAGTTCTTCGGCCGAACCATGTCGTACCGCGAGCTGCTCGCCTCGATCGAGCGTGCGGCGGCAGGGCTGAAGGCTCTCGGAGTCAAGGCGGGCGACCCCGTCGCGATCGTCCTGCCGAACTGCCCGCAGCACATCATCGCCTTCTACGCGATCCTGCGGCTCGGCGCGATCGCGATCGAGCACAATCCCCTCTACACGCCGCGCGAACTGCGCAAGCAGTTCGAGGACCACGGCGCGAAGCACGCGATCGTGTGGAGCAAGGTCGTCACGACGGTGCAGGAGTTCCCCGCCGACCTGAGGGTCGATCATCTCGTGAGCGTGGACATCACGAAGGCGATGCCGATGCGCATGCGCGCGATGCTGCGTCTGCCGATCTCGAAAGCACGGGATGCACGTGCCGCTCTCACCGAGCACGTGAGCGGCGCCACACCGTGGGAGAGCGTGCTGCACCACGAGGCGCTGCCCGCGGCGCATCCGCACCCCGCAATCGACGACATCGCGATCATCCAGTACACGAGCGGCACGACCGGCACCCCGAAGGGCGCCGTGCTGACCCACGGCAACCTGCTCGCCAACGCGAAGCAGGCGCAGCTGTGGGTGCCGTCGATCGTGCGCGGCAACGGGTGCGTCGTCTACGCGGTGCTGCCGATGTTCCACGCCTACGGGCTCACGCTCTGCCTCACCTTCGCCATGTCGATGGGAGCTCGGCTCGTGCTGTTCCCGCGCTTCGACCCGGACATGGTGCTCGAGGTGATGAAGAAGCACCCGCCGACGCTGCTGCCGCTCGTTCCTCCGATCGCCGACCGGCTGCTTGCCGCGGCGATCGAGCAGGGCGTCTCGCTGCGCGGCACCGAGGTGGCGATCTCCGGTGCCATGGCGCTGCCGCATGAGCTCGTGGTTCCGTTCGAGAAGGCCTCGGGCGGGTACCTGGTCGAAGGCTATGGCCTGTCGGAGTGCTCCCCCGTGCTGATGGCGAATCCCGTCGCCGAGAACCGTGTGCCCGGAACCGTCGGGCTCCCGCTGCCGGGTACCGAATGTCGCGTCGTCGACCCCGACGAGCCGACCGTCGACGTGCCGCAGGGCGAACGCGGCGAACTCATCGTGCGCGGGCCCCAGGTCTTCCACGGGTATTACGGAAAGCCAGAGGAGACCGAAGCCGTGTTCGTCGACGGCTGGTTCCGCACGGGCGACATCGTCACGATCGACGACGCCGGGTTCGTGCGCATCGTGGACCGGATCAAGGAGCTCATCATCACCGGCGGCTTCAACGTCGCTCCCACCGAGGTCGAGATCGCACTGCGGCAACACCCCGACGTCGAGGATGCAGCCGTGGTCGGATTGCCGAGCGAGCACTCCGGTGAAGAAGTCGTCGCCGCGATCGTCGTCTCACCGGACGTCGAGCATCCCGATGTCGAGGCGATCCGAGAGTTCGCCCGCGGCATCCTGACGCCCTACAAGGTGCCTCGCCGGCTCTTCGTCGTCGACGAGCTGCCGAAGTCGCTCATCGGAAAGGTGCTGCGTCGCCGTGTGCGGGATTCTCTCCTGAACCTCACGACCGGCAGCTGACGCCTCGTCGCGAGCGAGCCGTCATCAGCCGGCGTCGGGGGCGAGCGCGTCGAGCGCCGCCGGCCCCTGCTCCACGAGGATGCGGAACTGCGCCGCGTCGATGATCCGAAGGCCGAGGTCTTCGGCCTTCGCGAGCTTCGACCCGGCTCCTGGCCCCGCCGCGACGAAGTCGGTCTTCTTCGACACGCTCGACGCCGCCTTGCCGCCCGCGGCGATGATGGCTTCTTGCGCGCCTTCACGCGTATAGCCTTCGAGCGAACCGGTCGCCACGATCGTCACACCATCGAGCACGCCGCCCGCGGCGGCGGCTGCACCCGGACCCGGATGACCGGGCGTGGCCAGCTGCGCACCCGCGCGCTGCCAGCGATCGATGATCTCGCGGTGCCACTCCACGCCGAACCAGTCGCGCAGTGAGTCGGCGATGATGCCTCCGACGCCCTCGACCGATGCGAGTTCCTCTCTCGTGGCGGTGCGGATCGCCTCGACGGATCCGAACCACTGCGCCAGGGCGCGGGCCGCGACCGGTCCGACGTGGCGGATGTTGAGCGCGACGAGGAAGCGCCAGAGCTCTTTCGTCTTCGCCTTCTCGAGTTCGTCGAGCAGCGTGATCGCCTGCGCCGACGGATGCGGGCCCTCCAGACCCGCTTTGCGCTCGGCGGCGGTGGGGTTGCGCCGGAACGGCGCGCGCACCTTGGGCGTGCCGTCGTCGTCCTGCCGGGGCAGCCCTGTCTCGGGGTCGCGGACGAGAACCTCGATGGGCACGAGTTCGTCAAGCGTCAGATCGAACAGTCCTGCTTCGGTGTCGAGCGGCGGTTGCTCAGGAACCGAGGGCTGCGTGAGCGCGGCGGCCGTCACTTCACCGAGCGCCTCGATGTCGAGAGCGCCGCGGGACCCGATGTGCTCGACACGGCCGCGCACCTGGGCGGGGCAGGACCGCGTGTTCGGGCATCGCAGATCGATGTCGCCTTCTTTCGCGGGTGCGAGCCGCGAGCCGCATTCGGGGCAGTCGGTCGGCATGACGAACTCACGCTCGGTGCCGTCTCGAAGCTCGACGACAGGGCCCAGAACCTCGGGGATCACGTCGCCGGCTTTGCGCAGCACGACGGTGTCGCCGATGAGCACGCCCTTCGCCCGCACGACGTCTTGATTGTGCAGCGTGGCCTGACGCACGACCGAGCCTGCGACGAGCGCGGGCGCCATGACGGCGAACGGCGTCGCGCGCCCCGTGCGGCCGACCGACACGACGATGTCGAGTAGCTTCGTGTTGACCTGCTCAGGGGGGTATTTGTAGGCGATCGCCCATCGCGGCGCACGACTGGTCGCGCCGAGCTCATCGTGAAGGGCGAGCTCGTCGACCTTGACGACGATGCCATCGAGCTCATGCTCCACGTCGTGCCGGTGCTGGCCGTAGTACTCGACGAAGCCCAGCACGCCGTCGATGTCGTCGAACGTGCGCGCATACGGGCTCGTGGGCAGGCCCCACTCGGCGAGGAGCCGGTAGACCTCGCTCTGCGCGCCGACCGGTGGCGCCTCCCACGCGCCGATTCCGTGCACGAAGAGGCGCAGCGAGTCCAGGCGCGCGAGTCCGGCTTCGAGTTCGAGTCCGGACTTCTTCTCGAGCTGCTGACGCAGGCCGCCGCTGGCGGCGTTGCGAGGATTGGCGAACGCGGCGAAGCGGCGCGCTGCACTGCGCGCGGCGCGATCCTCGTCGATCCCCCGCGCGAGGGCGTCGGCGATGACCCGCTCGCGCAGGCGTGCCTGCAGCGCATTGAGGTCGCGGAACGCCGCCACGGGGATGAACACTTCACCGCGCACTTCGACGAGCGCGGGGTGACCTGTTCCCGACAGCCGCTGCGGGATGCCGGTGACGCGGAGCGCGTTCGCCGTGACGTCTTCGCCGATCCGGCCGTCGCCTCGCGTCGCGGCTGTCGTCAGCACCCCGTGTTCGTAGCGCAGGTTGACCGCGAGTCCATCGATCTTGAGCTCGGTGAGCCAGTGCACGGCCCGCCCCGCGGCCGCCTGCGTCTTGACGCACCATTCGCGGAGTTCGTCGTCGCTGAAGACGTTGTCGAGGCTCAGCATGCGCTCGGCGTGCGTCACCGGCGCGAACATCGATGACTGGGCGGCGCCCACGGTCTGGGTCGGCGAGTCCTGGCCCTGCAACTCGGGGTACCGTCGCTCGAGCGCTTCGAGCCGCCGCATCCACCCGTCGTACGTCGCATCATCGACCAGCTCGGCGTCGGCGCCGTAGTACGCCTCGCGCGCGCCCATGATCCGCTCGGTGAGGTCGGCCGCCTCGTCGTGCGCCTGCTCGAGTGTCAGATCGGGAAGGTCAGAAGGTACGCCATCAGCCACCTGCACAGTCTACGAGCGGCCTCCGACGTCGTCAGGATGCGACGGGAACAGCCGACTCTGTGCGGTCGATCGTGAACTGGCCGATGACACGCGTGCCGTCGTAGAGTACGGCGGTCTGCCCCGTCGCCACACCGTCGAACGGCGTCTCGGGGGTGACCGTGAGGCCGTCGTCATCGAGCACGGCGACGGCCGGAACGGGGTCGGCGTGCGCGCGGATCTGCACGTGGCAGGCGAACTCGCCCGCAGGCTGAGGGCGCCCCGCCCACGTGTACCGGTCCCCGCCGATGCGGGCGGTGGCGAGCGCTTCTTTCGGGCCGACGACCACGGTGTTCGAGACGGGACGCACCTCGAGCACGAAACGAGGCTTGCCGTCGGATGCCGGGACCCCGAGCTGCAGTCCGCGGCGCTGGCCGATCGTGAACGCGTGCGCGCCTTCGTGTGAGCCGACGACGTCGCCCGCGCGGTCGACGATGTCGCCGCGCTCGGCGCCGACGCGCTCGGCGAGCCAACCCCGCGTGTCGCCGTCGGGGATGAAGCAGATGTCGTGGCTGTCCGGTTTCTGCGCGACCGTCAGACCGCGGCGCTCGGCCTCGGCCCGGACGAGCGCCTTGGACGGCGTGTCGCCCAGCGGGAAGTACGTGTGCGCGAGCTGCTGCGCCGTGAGCACGCCGAGTACGTAGGACTGGTCCTTCGCGGCATCCGAAGCCCGGTGCAGCTCGAGCCCGTCGGGCCCGTCGATGAGCGTCGCGTAATGCCCTGTGCAGACGGCGTCGAATCCCAGCTCGATGGCGCGTTCGAGCAGGGCTGCGAACTTGATCTTCTCGTTGCAGCGCATGCACGGGTTGGGGGTGCGACCCGCACGGTACTCGGAGACGAAGTCCTCGATGACGTCGTCGCGGAAGCGTTCCGAGAAGTCCCACACGTAGAACGGGATGCCGAGCAGGTCGGCCGCGCGTCGCGCATCCATGGCGTCTTCGATGGTGCAGCAGCCGCGACTGCCGGTGCGCAGCGTGCCGCCGGCCCGTGAGAGGGCGAGGTGCACGCCGACGACCTCGTGCCCCGCCTCGACGGCGCGCGCGGTCGCCACGGCGGAGTCGACTCCCCCGCTCATCGCTGCCAGAATGCGCATCTTTCCAGTCTACGAGCTCGCGGATCGGCGTTCGCTGAGACCACCAGATCCGTCAGCGGGCGGCGCGCGCTCGCTCGACGACCTCGGGAAGCACCGCGAGGACGGCGGCGATGTCAGCGGCGGTCGTCGTGCGGCCGAGTGTGAAACGCAGGACCTCGCGTGCTTCGACGTCGCTGCGACCGAGCGCGCGCACGACGTGCGAGGGCTCGGGCACGCCCGCCTGGCACGCCGAGCCTGTCGACACCGCGATGCCGCGCTGGTCGAGCAGGAACAGCAGGGTCTCCCCCGCGGCCCCGGGGAAGAGCACGTGCGCATTGCCGGGAAGACGAGCCTCTGGATCGCCGAGCAGCTCGGCATCCGGAACAGCCGCGCGGATGCCGCGCACGAGATCATCGCGCAGCGGGGCGAGGCGATCGGCCTCTCGCGTGAGTTCGGCGGTCACCAGCTCGGCAGCGACGGCGAACGCCGCGGCGCCCGCGACGTCCTGCGTTCCGGCGCGCAGCCGGCGCTGCTGCCCGCCGCCGTGCACGAGCGCGGCGATGCGGGCGGTGCGCTCGACGACGAGTGCGCCCGTGCCGACGGGAGCGCCGATCTTGTGCCCCGACACGCTGAGGGCGACGAGGCCCGTCGCTGCCGCAGCATCCCCCCGCCACGCCGAGAACGTGACAGGAACATGCCCCAGCGCGGCGATCGCGTCGAGGTGCAGCGGCACCGCCGCCGCGGCCGCCGTCGCCGAGAGCGCCGCCGCATCGTTGAGGGTGCCCGTCTCGTTCGCCGCCACGAGCGCGGTGGCCAGCGCGGCGCCGGGGAGCGCCGCCTGCCATGCGCTGAGCGGAATGTGCCCGTGCGGGTCGAGGGGCACGGCGCGCACGGTGGCGCCCTGCGAGGCGACGAGCCAGTCGACGACGTCGATCGTCGCGTGGTGCTCGCCGTCGGGCAGAACGAGCGCGTCGTCATCGGGGACGCGCGCCCACCACAGACCCTTGAGGGCGAGGTTGACCGATTCGGTGCCGCCCGAGGTGAACACGACCTCGATGGGGTCGCAGTCCAGCACGACGGCGAGCCGCTCGCGCGACTCCTCGAGAAGGCGCCGCGCGGCCTGACCCCCGCCGTGGATCGATGACGCGTTGCCGACGAGCTCGGCAGCTCGCAGCCATGCGTCGCGCGCTTCGGGGCGCAGGGGCGTCGTCGCCGCGTGATCCAGGTAGACCGTCATGGCCCCTCCCTTCGCGCGCTGGGCACCGTCCGAGCCTTACTACTCTAGAACGCATGCATGACCCGGACGCGCCCGACTCCGCTGTGCCCCCGCGGGGCCTGCTGAGCACTGAACTCGACGGGCTCGGTGTCACGCAGGGACCCGACGGCGGCACCCTGCGCGTGTGGTCGGGGGCTGCCGACTCCGTCGATCTCGTGCTGTTCGACAGCGACGATCTGGACTGGATCACCGACGAGTTGCCCCTTTCGCCCGTCGGCGGCGGCGTGTGGAGCGTGACGACACCGCTGATGCGGCCCGGGGCGCGTTACGCGATCCGTGTCGACGGACCGCACGCGCCGGGTAACACCTTCAACCGGGGGACGCTCCTGGTAGAGCCCTATTCGCGGGGACTGGACAGTGCGGGCTTCGAGGACTGGCGCTCGGTCGTCATCGACGGGGCCTTCGATTGGGGCGGCGTCGGCAAGCCCGCCGTGCCGCTGGATCGCACCGTCATCTACGAAGCCCATCTCAAGGGCCTCACGAAGCGCCACCCACAGGTGCCCACGGCCCTGCACGGCACGTATGCGGGGCTGGGCCACCCGGCCATGATCGAGCACCTCCTGGATCTGGGGGTGACGAGCGTGCAGCTCCTGCCCGTGCACGCGTTCGCGACCGAGCCCCGACTGCTCCAGCACGGCCTCACCAACTATTGGGGCTACAACACCGTCAACTTCTTCACGCCCCACGCCGCCTACGCGAGCGAAGACGCCCGTCGCGACGGCCCCGAAGGGGTTCTGCGCGAATTCAAGGGCATGGTGCGCCTGCTGCACGAGGCAGGGCTCGAGGTGATCCTCGACGTCGTGTTCAATCACACCTCCGAAGAGGGTCTCGGCGGCCCGCGCACGAGCCTGCGGGGCATCGACAATCGCGCGTACTACCGGCAGACCGACGACGGCGCCTACATCGACGTGACCGGATGCGGCAACTCGGTGAACACCGCGACGGATGCTGCTGCGCGACTCGTGCTGGATTCGCTGCGCTACTGGGCGAACGACGTGCAGATCGACGGGTTTCGCTTCGATCTGGCGACGACCCTCGGCCGCGACGCATCCCACGTCTTCACCCCCGATCATCCGCTCCTGCAGGCCATCGTGCACGACCCCGGACTAGCCGGCGTCAAGAAGATCGCCGAACCGTGGGATGTCGGCATGGGCGGATGGCAGACGGGCAATTTCGGCGAGGGCTGGCACGAGTGGAATGACCGGTATCGCGACCGCGTGCGCAACTTCTGGCTCAGCGACGTCGACTACGCGCGCCGCGCTTCGACGTCACCCGTCGGCATCGGCGGCTTCGCGACGCGCCTCGCAGGCTCGTCGAACACGTTCAGCGCTGAGCGGGGCCCGCTCGCAAGCGTCAACTTCGTCACAGCTCACGACGGCTTCACGCTGCGCGACCTCGTGTCGTACGACGTCAAGCACAACCTGGGCAACGGCGAGCAGAATCGCGACGGCGCGGACACGAACCGCTCCTTCAACCACGGCGCAGAGGGCCCGACGGACGACGAGGGCATCCGCGCGACGCGCCGCAAGGCCATGCGCAACCTGCTGGGCACACTGCTGCTGTCCTCGGGCGTCCCGATGCTCACCGCCGGCGACGAGTTCGGTCGCACGCAGCGCGGCAACAACAACGCCTACTGCCACGACTCGCGTCTGACCTGGCTGACGTGGGAGTACGCCCCGTGGCAGCAGGACCTGCACGCGCACGTGCAGCGACTCACCCAGCTGCGCCGTGAGAATCCGGCGCTGCGCCCGAGCCGGTTCGCCCGGCTCGGCGAGCACACGCCGTCGGCGTCGGTCATGGAGTGGTACGACGAGCACGGCGAGACGATGTCGGGAGAGCGCTGGACGGATCCCTCGCACCGCACGCTGCAGTACGTCGCGACGTCGACGCCGGAGACCGAGGAGCCCAATCGCATCCTGCTCATCGTCCACGGCTCCGAACGCCCGATCGAGGTCGCGCTGCCGCATGTCGACGGTGTGACGCGGTTCGTGTCGCTGTGGTCGAGCGTCGATGATCGGCCCGCCGACGAGCATCTCGAACACTCACCCGGCGAGATCCTCCAGATCGGCGGCACCTCCATGCAGCTCTTCCGTGCAGAGTGAGACGCGATCGCCGCAGCACCCCGTCGCGCGCGAGGGCGGTTCCGTTCGATAGGTTCGAACCGTGGTGAAGCCGTCGCGAACCGAACCCTCCCGCCCCTGGCGAAGTGCCGCCGAGATTCCACTGCGGGACTGGCCGGACGACGGGGCGGAGCGCGACACCGTCACGCCCCGCATCCCGCTCTCGCTGGCTCGGCCCGCCGTCCCCGGTGGCCGGTTCCGCCCGAAGGCCTATCACGGCGAGGTCGTGCCGTTCCAGGTCACGGCGTTCCGCGAAGGGCACGACCGCATCGGCGTTCACGTGCGGCTGGTCGCGCCGTCCGGGGCGGCGTCGCTGCACCGCCTGCGTGCTCTCGATGACGGGTTCGACCGCTGGGAGGCGCTCATCGCGCCGCTCGAAGAGGGCATCTGGACGTTCCGGTACGAAGCGTTCGGCGACGACGTCGCCACGTGGCGCCACTCCGCCGATCTGAAGATCGCCGCCGATGTCGATGCGCCCCTCATGCGCGAGAGCGGCGCGCTTCTGTTCGACCGCGCCGCCGCAGAGAAGAGCCGACCCTCCGCCGAGCGCACGGCGCTCCGTACGGCCGCTGCGTCGCTGCGCGATCCGAAGACGACGGATGCCGCCGCGCTGGAGATCGTCCGCGATCCCGCCATCGCGGCGTATTTCGAGGCGCGACCGCTCATGTCGCTGCGGACCGTCGGCGAAGAGCACGCGCTCGTGGTCGAGCGCGAGCGCGCCGGCGTGGGTGCCTGGTACGAGTTCTTCCCGCGGTCAGAAGGCGCCGTACGGCTCGCCGACGGATCCGTGCGCAGCGGCACGTTCCGCACGGCGGCTGAGCGTCTTCCGGCTGTCGCCGCGATGGGCTTCGACGTGCTGTACCTGCCGCCGATCCACCCGATCGGCAGACGCAACCGGAAGGGCCCGAACAACACGCTGGACGCGAAACCGACCGACCCAGGCTCGCCGTGGGCCATCGGGGCCGCAGAAGGCGGGCACGACGCCGTGCATCCCGAACTCGGAACGCTCGAGGACTTCCGCGCGTTCGTGCGCGCCGCCCGCGACGAGGGCATCGAGGTCGCGCTCGACCTCGCGCTGCAGGCTGCGCCCGACCATCCCTGGGTCACGGAGCACCCCGAGTGGTTCACGACGCTTCCCGACGGCACGATTGCGTACGCCGAGAACCCGCCGAAGAAGTACCAGGACATCTACCCGGTCAACTTCGACAACGACCCCGACGGCATCCGTGCCGAGGTGCTTCGCATCGTCGAGCACTGGATCGCGCAGGGCGTCGAGATCTTCCGGGTCGACAATCCGCACACCAAGCCACTGCAGTTCTGGGAGTGGCTCATCCGCACCGTGAACGGGCGGCATCCCGGGGTCGTCTTCCTCGCCGAGGCCTTCACTCGTCCCGCTCCCCTGCAGGCACTCGCAGCGGTCGGATTCCAGCAGAGCTACACCTACTTCACGTGGCGCAACACCAAGCCGGAGCTCGAGGAGTTCCTCGCGTCGCTCGCCGACGAGACCGCCGACTTCCTGCGTCCGAACCTCTTCGTCAATACGCCCGACATCCTGACCGAGTACCTGCAGTTCGGCGGGCGCGCCGCCTATCGCATCCGCGCGGCGATCGCCGCGACGGCCGCCCCGTCCTACGGCGTGTATGCCGGTTACGAGCTCTACGAGAACGTCGCCCGGCCGGGTTCGGAAGAGAACGTCGACAACGAGAAGTACGAGGTGAAGGTGCGCGACTGGGTCGGGGCGCAGACGCGGGGCGATTCGCTTGCTCCCTTCCTGACACGTCTCAACGAGATCCGGCGTGACCACCCGGCGCTGCGTCAGCTGCGCAATCTCACGGTGCACTGGAGCGACGATGACGCGATCCTCGTGTACGCGAAGCACCTGGATGCCGCGCTGTCGCCGACGGGCCGCAGCGACACCATCATCGTCGTCGTCAACGTTGATCCGCACTCCGCACGACAGACCACGGTGCATCTGGACACGACCGTATGGGGTGTCGAGCCGGGGGCGCCCTACGACGTCGAGGACCTCGTGACGGGCGCGACGTGGACCTGGACGGATCACAACTACGTGCGACTGGATGCCTTCACCGAACCCGTGCACATCCTCCACGTCAAGGAGCGCACGTCATGATCGACGACCAGGTTTTCGACGACATCGCAACCGGATCGCACCACGACCCGCACAGCGTGCTGGGGCTGCACCCCGCGGTCGACGACGAGGGCTCCTCAGGCTGGGTCGTCCGCGCTCGGCGTCCGCTGGCGCGCAGCGTCACGGCGGTCTTCGATGATGGCACCCGCGTACCGCTCGAGCATGTGCGCAGCGGCATCTGGGAAGGCACGCGCGGCGGCACGGCGGGAGCGTACGAGCTCGTCGCGCGTTACGACTCCGGTCCCGACCACGTCGCCGATGACCCGTACCGGCACCGTCCGACCCTCGGCGAACTGGATCTGCACCTGATCGGCGAAGGACGCCACGAGGAGCTGTGGCGCGTGCTCGGCTCGCACGTGCGCAACCTCGATGGCGTGACGGGTGTCGCGTTCGCCGTGTGGGCGCCGGACGCTCGCGCCGTTCGCATCGTCGGCGACCTCAACGCGTGGGACGGCCAAAGCCACGCGATGCGTTCGCTGGGCGCGTCGGGTGTGTGGGAGCTGTTCGTTCCGGGCATCGGCCCCGGGACGACCTACAAGTACGAACTGCTCCCGCGACGCGGCGACTGGATCATGAAGGCCGACCCGATGGCGCGGTACGCCGAGGTGCCGCCCGCGACCGCATCGATCGTGACGCAGTCGTCGTACCGCTGGCGCGACCGCGAGTGGATGGTACGGCGCGCGCGGGCGACTCCGCTGACCGAGCCGATGTCGGTGTACGAACTGCACCTCGGATCGTGGCGCCCTGGGCTTTCCTACCGTGCCGCGGCGGATCCGCTGGTCGACTACGTCACGGAGCACGGCTTCACGCACGTGGAGTTCATGCCGCTCGCCGAGCATCCCTTCGGCGGGTCATGGGGATATCAGGTGACGGGGTACTACGCGCCCACGAGCCGGTTCGGCGAGCCCGATGACCTGCGCTACCTGATCGACCGGCTGCATCAGGCGGGCATCGGCGTCATCATGGACTGGGTGCCCGGGCACTTCCCGAAGGATGCCTTCGCTCTCGCCCGGTTCGACGGCGAGCCGCTCTACGAGCACGCCGATCCCCGGCGTGGGGAGCACCGTGACTGGGGCACGTACATCTTCGACTACGGCCGTCGCGAAGTGCGCAACTTCCTCGTCGCCAACGCGCTGTACTGGTTCGAGGAGTTCCACGTCGACGGGCTGCGCGTCGACGCGGTCGCCTCGATGATCTATCTCGACTATTCGCGCGAGCCGGGCGATTGGGAACCCAACGTGCACGGCGGGCGCGAGAACCTCGAGGCCATCGCCTTCCTGCAGGAGGTCAACGCGACGGCCTACCGGCGCTACCCCGGAATCGCGATGATCGCCGAGGAGTCGACGAGCTTTCCCGGGGTCACGACCCCCACTCACCAAGCAGGGCTCGGGTTCGGGTTCAAGTGGAACATGGGCTGGATGAACGACTCACTCCAGTACATCTCCCGTGATCCGCTCCACCGATCGCATCACGAGGGGGAGCTGACGTTCTCGTTCGTCTACGCCTTCAGCGAGCACTACATGCTTCCGATCAGCCACGACGAGGTCGTGCACGGCAAGGGCAGTCTGTTCGGACGGATGCCAGGCGACCACTGGCAGAAACTCGCCAACATGCGGGCGTACCTGGCCTACATGTGGGGGCATCCCGGCAAGCAGCTGCTGTTCATGGGACAGGAGTTCGGTCAGCTCTCTGAGTGGTCCGAAAGCCGCGGACTGGACTGGTGGATCCTCGAGCAGCCCTCGCACGCGCAGTTGCTGACGTTCGTCGGCTCGCTCAATCGCACGTATCGGGCCGAGCCCGCGCTGTGGTCACGCGACAGCGACAGCGCCGCGTTCGCGCGCATCGGGGGCCCGAGCTGGAACCCCGACGTCATCGCATTCACCCGCCGAGACGGTCACGGGACGACGGTCGCGGTCGTGTGCAACTTCTCGGGCACCCCTCTCGTCGGGTACCGACTGGATCTGCCCGGGCACGGCGTCTGGCACGAGATCCTCAACACCGACGCGCTCGAATTCGGCGGGTCCGGGGCCGGTAACGGCGGGATCGTGCACGCCGATGCCGACGGTCACGCGTCGCTCACTCTGCCGCCCCTGGGGGTGCTGTGGCTGCGTCACGAGCCGGAGAAGCACCTTCCCACGGCCGCGCGCGGCTGAAGCCGGGCGTCAGAACATCAAGTTGGCCAGTCGGCCCCGAGCGCGCAGCACGCGCGCGTCGGCATCGCCGACGAGCCCGAAGAGCTCGAGCAGCCGCTCGCGCACAGGGCTGCGCTCGTCGGACGGCAACGTCGCGAAGAGCTCGAGCAGCCGCTCGAACGCATCGTCGACGTGCCCACCCGTCATATCGAGATCGGCGACGGCGAACTGCGCCGCGATGTCCCTCGGAGCCGCCGCGGCAGCAGCGCGTGCCTCCTGCAGATCGAGATCCTTGACCCGATCGAGCAGCCGCACCTGACCGAGCCCGGCACGCGCCTCGGCGTCGCGGGGGTTCTCGCTGAGCGCCTGCTCGTAGGCGGCGATCGCGCGGGGGTAGTCGCCCTCTTCGATCGCCGCGAAGGCCTCGGCGTGCAGCGGCGGCAAGGGCGGCTCGACCGCTTCGGCGGGTGTGTCGGCGCCGTCGGCGGAATCGCCCACCGGGACCGTGCCCGTCACGCCGTTCTGCGCCGCCAACTGCAGCAGCTGGGCGAAGACGTCGCGCACCTGCTGCTCGGGAACGGCGCCCGTGAACAGGGGAACCGGCTGACCGCCGACGAGAGCGAGCACCATCGGGATGGACTGCGCGCGGAAGGCCTGTGCCAGCTGCGGGTTTGCGTCGACGTCGACCTTGCCGAGCACCAGCTTGCCGGCGAGTTCGGCGACGACGCGTTCAAGGATCGGGCTGAGCTGCTTGCACGGCCCGCACCACTCGGCCCACAGGTCGATGACGACCGGGACGGTGCGCGACAGCTCGAGCACCTGCGGGAACGTGGCATCCGTCACATCGAAGACGAGCGACGGGGTCGAGGGCGCGGCCCCCGCGCCGGTGGCGGCGCCGGCGCCGGCGCCGGCGGGCGGCGCCGCCGCCGGGCGGTTGCGCAGGGCGGACAGATCGACGGCGCCGCGCATGGCCGCGGGCGGTGTGGGGTTGCTCAACTGATCACCTTCGCATCGAGGATTGCCGAGCCGTAGCCCAGAAGACGGATCTTCTCGGACGAGCCCTGGCCGGGGACGTAGAAGAACAGCTGGTCGCTGTACGTCGTGCTGAAGCCCGTCGAAGACTGCTCAGCCCCCGCGAGGGTCTGCACGGTCGGGTTCGTGTCGAGCTTGATGACGGCGTCGGTGTTGGTCGGCTTGACCGTGTCGACTTCGTGGATGTTCACCGCG
The DNA here is from genome assembly GCF_057669765.1 of Microbacterium sp. Y832. Taxonomy (NCBI): domain Bacteria; kingdom Bacillati; phylum Actinomycetota; class Actinomycetes; order Micrococcales; family Microbacteriaceae; genus Microbacterium; species Microbacterium sp. Y832. The sequence continues at coordinate 514,946 of NZ_JBYHFM010000003.1, forward strand.
ACGATGGCGCCGCTTTCGAGAGTGGCGATGGCGAACGGCTCCTCGGTGCCGGGGACGGCGTCGAACGCGAGGCTTCCCGTGTTCGTCGCCGTCTCGTTGAAGGCGTCGATGCGTGCCTGCCGGTCGGCCGCGATGCTCGTGCGGAACTGGTCGCCCTCTGAATCGAACAGCCCGGCGAACTCGCTCTCGTCGCCGTTGTCGACGATGTCGGCGTACGCGGCGGCCAGCTTGTCGGGGGGCAGGATCAGGAAGGACGAGTCCGGCGGGATCTGCGAAGCACCGACGTACGAGGCGGCCAGGTCGGGCATGAGCGTCGCCGCTTCGAGGTTCGCCTGATACGTGATCTTGTACGGCGCCCAAGGATCGGCCTGCGTCATGATCATGATGCTCGAGGTCTTCGATTCCTCATCATCGACGACGGCCATCGCCGACCGCGGCCAGCCGTCGTATGCCTGCGGCAGCAGGATCTCGACCGGCTTGGTGATGATGGGCTGCGGAGCGGCGTAGTCGGGGATCGCACCGCGGAGCTTGTAGTTGGTGGTGCGGGTCGCAAGCACCGCGCCGTCCAGTCGTGTCGCGGCGAGGGCGGGGTCCATCGCGGCGTCGGCTTCGGCAACCGTCTCGCCGATGCGGGAGAGGATCCGCTCTGCTTGCGCCTTCGTGACCGCAGGGGCCTGCTGGCCCTCAGGAACGATGACCGTCGGCGTCGGGGTCGGGGTCGGGGAATCACTCAGCTGCGGCCACGCGTCCGCGCTGCACCCCGAGAACAGCAGCGCCGAGATCGCCACGGCGGGGATGGCCACGAAAGCGCGTCGCCCGCGCGCCACAGGCTTGGGCTTGGGCTCTCCCGCGGAGATGACGCCCTTGTCGGGCTCGTCGAGGGTGAGGTCGATCGGTTCGGTCACAGGCATGGGCAGGCCCTTGCGCCGCGGTCCGCGGGCGCGTCGCGCGTGCAGGATCCCGAGGATGTAGAAGACGATGCCCGCCGCCATGAAGATGCCACCCACAGTCATGAGGGGTCCTGCCCACGGCGTGCTGTTGTCGATGGGCCAGGAGATCGAGATGCTCGACGGCGCCGGCTGGGTGCCGTCAGTCGCGACCAGGACGCTCATCTCGGCAGGAAGCTGCAGCGGGGCGATGAGCACGTCACTCTCGAGGAACTCGTCGAGCCACAGGTCAGAACCGATCGGAGACCGCGCGGGTGCGCTCTCGGCTTCGTCGGTCGTGGCGGCCTCGTCGGCCTCGCCGACCGCGGGCGCTTCGGGCTCGACAAGCTCGACGACCGGTGTGCCGTCGCTGTCGAGCGAGACGCTGTTGTACGGCGTGTCAGCGAGCCACGCGACCATGTCGGCGGTCCGTCCGTACGCCGCGAAGATCTCACCGGGAGCCTGTGTACGCAGCGTCTGGGTCCCCGGCATAGAGCCGAGCACTTCGCCGTCCACGAGCAGATACGGGGCCTCTTCGCTGGCCGAGATGGCCGTGGTGACCGTCTTCGCTCCCTGGAAAACCGTGCGCTGAGCAATGCCCGCACCGATCAGCACGGCGGCAAGGACGAATGCCGCCACAGCCCAAACGAAACGCACGAAAAACACCCTCCTCCGGATCCACACCTGGCCTGGCGAACCCACGAACCGACATCCCAGACTAGCGAAACACGGCTGGACATCGACCGAGAGGGAGCAATCCTGTGGCTGAGGGTCTGCACTGCGTATCCTTACGAAAGCAACCGCACGAAAGGTGGGACGCCGACGATGAAAGTGCACAACCCATTCCGCACGGCGTTCGTCGCCACACTGGGGGTCGGCCTCGGTCTCCTGCTCATCGGGAGCATCGAGAACCTCTCGACGATCCTGCTCTTGGTCGGAACGGCACTGTTCCTGTCGCTGGGCCTTGACCCCGTCGTGGGCTGGTTCGAGCGGCGCAAGATGCCGCGGTGGGCGGCCGTCCTGATCACCATCGTCCTCGTGCTCGCACTGTTCGCCGGCATCGTGCTTCTTGTGCTCCCGATCATCCTGGGGCAGATCGCGCAGCTCATCGAGGTCGTTTCGGACTACCTCTTCAGCCGCGACTTCCCCCAATTCCTCCAAGAGACCACCGCCTGGCTGCAGTCGATCTTCCCTGGGCTGGACCCCGCGTTCATCATGGACGTGTTCGACAACGTCGAATCCTGGCTCATGGACAACTGGGGATCGATCACGGGTGGCGTCATCGGCGCGGGCATGACGATCGTCGCCGGCCTCATGGGCGCGTTCATCGTCCTGATCCTCACGATCTACCTGACCGCGTCCACGCCGAGCCTGAAGCGCTCCGTGTACCAGCTGGTGCCGGCCTCCAAGCGTGAGCGATTCATCGACCTCAGCGAGCAGATCACCGATTCGGTGGGCTTCTACGTCATCGGTCAGCTGAGCCTCGGCGTCATCAACGGCATCCTGAGCGCGATCTTCCTGACGATCATCCAGGCGCCGTTCCCGGCCGTGCTCGCGGTCGTCGCGTTCTTCTTCTCGCTCATCCCGCTGGTGGGCACCCTGACGGGTTCGACCATCATCGTGCTGACGTGCCTCATCCCGGGACTCGGCTCCCCCGCCACCGCCATCACGGCGGCCATCTGGTACCTCATCTACATGCAGGTGGAGGCGTACATCCTCTCACCGCGCATCATGAACCGCGCCGTCTCGGTGCCTGGCGCCGTCGTCGTCATCGCCGCCCTCGCGGGCGGCTCGCTTCTGGGCCTGCTCGGGGCGCTCATCGCGATCCCCGTCGCCGCGAGTCTGCTCATCATCTACCGGCAGGTGGTCATACCCCGGATGAACGAGCGCTAGCTGCTCTGCGCGCCGTCGGCGGCGTCCCACGTCGTCGGAAGCGGCAGCGCGTCGGGGTTGACGGCTGCCACGATCTCGGTGAGGACGCGACGGGTCTGGTTTTCGCCGACCCAGAGGTGCTTGCCGCCCTCGACAGCGATGAGCTCGGCCTCCGGGACGCTCGCGAACCTCTCGGCGGCGGCTGCGGGTCGCAGATAGTCGTCGAGCTCCGGCACGAGGATGACGAGCTTGCGCAGGTCCCCGTGCCACGCCGCGACCTCGTCCGGCGTCGCGCGATGCAGCGGAGGCGACAGCAGCACAGCACCCTCGATGTCATGATCGCGCCCGTACTTCAGGGCGAGCTCCGTGCCGAAGGACCAGCCGACGAACCACGGCCGGGGAAGCCCGCGTTCGGCGACGAACGCCATGGCGGCTGCCACATCGAACGCTTCGGTCGCCCCGCCGTCGAACGATCCTTCGCTCGTGCCGCGCGCAGACGTCGTGCCGCGCGTGTTGAAGCGCAGCACGGCGAGGTCGGCGAGGGCCGGAAGACGCCCGGCGGCCTTGCGCAGGATGTGCGAATCCATGAAACCGCCCGCTGTCGGCAAGGGGTGAAGCGTCACGAGCGTTGCGACGGGGTCGTGCTCGGGCGGCAGCGCGAGCTCGCCGACGAGCGTCAGCCCATCGATCGTCTGCAGTTCGATGTCCTCGCGCCGTGCGGGGAGCATGATCGGTCCGCGGATCTCCATGTCAGCTGATCCTCCAGCAGTGTTCGTGCCAATGTCGGCGTGCGGCCAGATCGGCCGCATCGCCCATGACTCCGCCCGTGCGCCACGCGACGACGTGGCCCGTGCCGGCGTCGATCGTGCGGCCGCATCCGGGGCACGTATACGCCTTCAGCGACTTCGCTGCCGCGACGGGCTGGACGGTCCACTCGGCGCCACGGCGGGTTTCGGTGCGCTTCCACCCGGCCAGGAGTCGCTCGAACGACTCGTCGCCGCCTTGTTCGCGTCGACGACGATTGGATCGGGGCATCGTCGGCGACCTACCACCAATGATTGCGGAGCCAGAAGTCGTGCGCTCCCGCCCAGCTGCCGTAACGCCCCGTCGCGTAGCCGTTGGCCCACGTCAGGTTGACGACCGGGTCGTAGGCGTTCGCGAGCTTGCTGCAGGGGTATACCTGCACGAGCCCGCACGCGCCGGAGGAGCGGTTCGTCGCGCTGGGGTTCCAGCCGCTCTCACGCCCGACGATGAAGTTGACGTATCCCCAGTCGGCCTCGGCGATGCCCGCCGCCGCCATCCACTCGGCGGGCGACCCCCCACCGGTGTAGACAGGCGGCGCCGCGGGCGCGGCAGGAGCGCTGCCCTCGCCTGCCGACGTCGTCGGGGTCGGGGTCGGCTTGGGGGTGACATAGACCGAATAGCCGTCGCGGCCCAGATCGATGAGCCCCTCGGCCTCGGCGGCGCTGGCCGTCATGACACCCTCATACGTCTGCACGTGCTCGAGCGAGGCGGCGTACAGCGATGACGGCGGCTCCTCCGCGTTCGCTTGCGAGATGGCCATACCGGCCGTGCCCGCGTAGGCGGCGACGAAGCCGACCGCGGCGAAGGCCGCGAAGACCCCGAGAACGCCCCGTCGCCGTGACCAGCGCGGCGTCGTGGAGGAAGATGTGCGTGCCGGCGGCGACACGTCGGCAACGGTCGCGACGTCCCGGCGGGCGGATCGCCGCGCGCGGATCATCTCATGGCCGTCAGTCACAGTGCCGCCGAGTCTACCGGCCGGTTCTGCGGCATGCCATTCGCCCGCGGATGCCGCTCATGAGGGTGCTCTCACGCAACAGCGAGCATCACTTCGACGACGGCGTCGAGGGCGGCGTCGACCTGCACTTCGCGGTATCCCCCGCGCTGCATGCGGAACGCGACCGAGCGCACCTGCTCGACCGTCAGCGGATCTCCCCGCTCGAGGTAGCGTGCCAGCTTGTCCGCCACGAGATCCACCTCGTCGACCCGATAGCCGTACCGCAGAAACCCCACCGTCGCGAAGCGCTGGCCCCGCGGACGAGACAGCCTGTCCAGCACGACCTGCGCCGTCTCGCGCGCCTGTTCGACCCACGCTTCGGGACCCAAGCGTGCGAGCGCCGCTTCTCGCTCGCGCACAGCGAAGGCGTCTTCGATCCGGCTGAGCGCCGCGTCGACGGCCGCGATGGCGTAGCCCTTGCGCACGAGGGGGAACGCGACCTGGCGCACCTCGGCCGCCGTGGTCCGGCCCGGGTCGTCGTCTTCGAATGCCCGGCGGGCGCGCGCGAGGAACGCATCGACGGCACGCTTCTCGTAGCCCTTCGAGCGGCCGCGGCTCTGCGGGAAAGCGGCCTGCGTCTTGTCGGTCGTCGTCATCAGGCCACCAGCGGTGTGAAGAGGTAGTAGAGCGCAAGCGCCGCCGTGGCGGACGGCAGGATCGAGTCGAGCCGATCGAGCACTCCCCCGTGTCCGGGAAGCCACGAGCTCATGTCCTTGATGCCGAGGTCGCGCTTGATCATGGATTCACCGAGATCGCCGATCGTCGCGGTCGCGAGGATGACGAGACCGAAGATGACGCCCATCCACCAGTCGATGTTGATCATGAACAGTGCGAGCAGCACGCCCGCGACCACGGAAGCGACGACGGCGCCGGCGAAGCCCTCCCACGTCTTCTTGGGGCTGATACGAGGCGCCATGGGGTGACGGCCGAAGCTGATGCCGGCAACGTAGGCGCCGGTGTCCGAGGCGACAGCGACGATGATGAATCCGAGGACCCACCATTCGCCGCCGTCCTGCCGCAGCAGGACGAGCGCGAGGCTCGCGAGGATCGGCACGTAGAACTGCACGAAGGCGCCGACGAGGACGTCGGTGAGAACGTCGCCGTACGTGCGCCCATCGTTCGCCGTCATCTGCGCGACGAGCCGCCAGATGACGACCACCGCGACGGCGACGAAGATGACGACCCACAGCAGCCACGACTCGAGGAAGTAACCGGCCGCGATGATCGCGGTGGCCGCGATGAGCTGTGGTGCGACGTCGATGCGTCGACCGGCAGAGATGAGGGCGCGCGAGAACTCGAAAACGGCAAGGAGGACGGCCGCGAGGGCGAAGACGGCGAAGCCCCACGTGAACAGCAGCAGCGACGCCAGGAGTACCCCGCCGATCGCCACGGCGATGACGATCGCGACGAGCAGATCACGCCCCGTACGCTGCTTGATGCGCTCGTTCACCTCTTCGAACTCGGTGCGCGCGTGCGCGATCTGGTTCTCGAACTCGCTGCGCGCAGCCCGCACGTGCGATTGGAAGACCGCCGTGGGGTCTGGCTCGTCGCCGAGCTGCCGGCGCGACTGCGCGGCATCTTTCCGCGTCTGCGGCGGCACCGGAGCTGAGGAGCCTCCCGGTTCTGATCCGGATGCCTCGGTCATGGGTTCCTCAGACCTCGAGCAGCTCTGTCTCTTTGCGCTTGAGCGCCTCGTCGATCGCGTCGACGTGGGTACGCGTGAGCGCATCGAGGTCTTTCTCTGCCCGAGCGAGCTCGTCTTCGCCGATGTCGCTCTTGAGCGCGTCGAGCTCGTCCTTCGTCTTGCGCCGCAGCCCGCGCACGTGGACCTTGGCGTCTTCTCCCTTGCTGCGCACGAGCTTGACGTACTCCTTGCGACGCTCCTCGGTGAGCTCGGGCATCGTGACACGCACGAGATTGCCGTCGTTGGTGGGGTTCGCCCCGAGGTTCGGCTGGTCGCGGATGGCCTGCTCGATGGCCTTCAGCGCCGACTTGTCGTACGGCGTGACGACGATCGTGCGCGCCTCGATGTTGTTGATCGAAGCGAGCTGCGCAAGCGGCGTCGGCGTTCCGTAGTAGTCCACGAGGATCTTCTGGAAGAGCTGAGGGTTCGCACGACCGGTGCGCACCGTTGCGAAGTCCTCCTTCGCGGCCTCGACGGCGCGGTCCATGCGCGTTCCGGCTTCGGCCAAGACGTCCGCGATCACAGTGTCTCCTTCGCGTTGGGGGCGAGGCAAGTCTATCGGCGAGACCCGGTCATGCCGTGACGAGCGTGCCGATCGATTCGCCGATCAGGGCTCGCGTGACGTTTCCGGCCGGCTCCATGCCGAAGACGCGCATGTCCATCTTGTTGTCCATGCACAGGCTGAACGCCGTGGAGTCCACGACCTTGAGTCCGCGCTGAAGCGCGTCGAGGTAGGTGATCCGGTCGAGCTTCGTCGCCGAGGCGTCCTTCTTCGGATCGGCCGTGTAAACGCCGTCGACGCCGTTCTTGGCCACGAGGACCTCTTGCGCGCCGATCTCGAGCGCGCGCTGGGCTGCGACGGTGTCCGTGGAGAAGTACGGAAGACCCGCGCCCGCGCCGAAGATCACGACGCGGCCCTTCTCCATGTGACGCTCGGCGCGCAGCGGGATGTAGGACTCCGCGACCTGCGTCATCGAGATCGCCGACTGCACGCGCGTCGCGGCGCCGGCCTGCTCGAGGAAGTCCTGCAGCGCAAGCGCATTCATGACGGTGCCGAGCATGCCCATGTAGTCGGCCCGGCCGCGGTCCATGCCGCGCTGGCTCAGTTCGGCACCGCGGAAGAAGTTGCCTCCGCCGACCACGATCGCGATCTCGACCCGATCCACCGCCGCGGCGATCTCGCGCGCGATCTGGCTCACGACGTCCGGGTTGACCCCCAGCTGCCCCGCTCCGAATGCTTCTCCCGACAGCTTCAGAAGGACGCGCCGGCGCCCCGTGGCTTCATCGATCACTCTGTTCCTCTCGCCGTTGTACAAACTACCTCCCCCGGTCGGGGGCATGCGAAGGGCCCGCATCGCAGTCGATGCGGGCCCTTCGGTCGTCTTACGCGCCGACCTTGAAGCGGGCGAAGCCGGTCAGGGTGAGACCGGCGTCTTCCGCAACCTTCGCGACGGAGACCTTGTTGTCCTTCGCGTAGTCCTGGTCGAGCAGCGAGACCTGCTTGACGAAGGCGTTGACACGGCCTTCGACGATCTTCGGGAGCGCAGCCTCGGGCTTGCCCTCGTTGCGCGAGATCTCGGTGACGATCTCACGCTCACGCTCGATGTCTGCGGCGGGGACCTCGTCACGCGACAGGTACGACGGGTTGGCGAACGAGATGTGCTGCGCGATGCTGCGAGCCGTCTCGGTGTCCGATCCCGTGTATGCGAGCACGACGCCGACCTGCGGGGGCAGGTCCTTGCTGGTCTTGTGAAGGTAGATCTCGAAGGCGTCGCCCGTCAGGGTGCGCACGCGACGCAGTTCGACCTTCTCGCCGATGATGGCGGCCTCGTCCGAGATGAGCTCCGCGATGGTCTTGTCGCCGGCGGGTGCGGCGAGAGCGGCCTCGGCGGAGTCGGCACCGGCGGCGATCGCCGCGTCGAGGACCTTGTCGGCGAGAGCGATGAAACGCTCGTTCTTCGCGACGAAGTCGGTCTCGGTGTTCAGCTCGATGATCGTGACGGTGTCGCCGGACTGCTTCGCGGCGACGAGGCCCTCGCTCGTGGAGCGGTCGGCACGCTTCGCGTTGCCCTTCGCGCCCTTGAGCCGCAGGATCTCGACGGCCTTCTCGAGGTCGCCGTCGGCCTCCTCGAGCGCCTTCTTGGTATCGACCATGCCCGTGCCGAGCTGCTCACGCAGAGTCTTGATGTCGGCGATCGTGAAGTTTGCCATGTAGCGGCTCCTTGGTTGTGTGAGTTCTCGTGGATGTCCCGGTCGGGTGGGCGTGCGCCGCACCCGACCGGGACCTCGTCGTGTGAGGAGTCTTACTCCGCTGCTTCCTTGGCGGCCTCTGCCTCATCGGCGGCGACCTTGGCGGCGGCCTCGTCCTTGACAGGTGCCTCAGCGTCCTGGCTCGCGTCGTCCGCGGCTTCGGCGGCGGCCACGTCGCCGGCGACGGCGTCGTGCGCTGCAGCACCTGCGACGTCGGCAGCCGACTCGGTCGCGGCGATCTCGACCTCAGCGACATCGGTCACAACGGGCGCACCCTGCTCGAGCAGCTCGCGCTCCCACTCGGCCAGGGGCTCTGCGGCCTGCTCGGTCTCACCCTGCGGCTGGTGACGCTGGATGAGGCCCTCAGCGGCGGCATCCGCGATGACCCGCGTGAGCAGGCTCACCGAGCGGATCGCGTCGTCGTTGCCGGGGATCGGGTACTGGAACTCGTCGGGGTCGGCGTTCGTGTCGAGGATGCCGATGACCGGGATGCCGAGCTTCGTGGCTTCGTTGACCGCGAGGTGCTCGCGCTTGGCGTCGATGACCCAGATGGCCGACGGGGTCTTCTGCAGGTTGCGGATACCGCCGAGCGACTTGTGCAGCTTGTCGAGCTCGCGCTTCTTGAGCAGCAGCTCCTTCTTGGTGAAGGGGCTCGAGGCGGGGTCGTCGTAGTCGAGCTCTTCGAGCTCCTTCATACGGGCGAGGCGCTTGGACACCGTCTGGAAGTTGGTGAGGAGGCCACCGAGCCAGCGCTGGTTGACGTAGGGCTGGCCGACACGCGTCGCCTGCTCTGCGATGATCTCCTGCGCCTGCTTCTTCGTGCCGACGAAGAGGACCGTGCCGCCGCGGGCGACCGTCTCCTTGACGAACTCGTATGCCTTGTCGATGTAGCCGAGCGACTGCTGCAGGTCGATGATGTGGATGCCCGAGCGCTCGGTCAGGATGAAGCGCTTGACCTTCGGGTTCCACCGGCGGGTCTGGTGTCCGAAGTGGACGCCACTGTCGAGCAGCTGGCGAATGGTGACGACGGCCATGGCCGTTCTCCTGTTCTGGCGCATGCGCGCCTCTTGCGGTTGTTTTCCGCCGACGATGTCGGCGAGCCTGGTGCCCGGCGCACGCCCGCTCTTGTTCGAAGAGACCGGTGGGAGTGGATGCCACGCCGTACGATTCCGGGGAATCCTCGGCGCTCTGGGCACGCGTAGTCATCTCGACAGACGAGATGCGCCTCCAGTGTAACAGGCGGGGCTCCTCCCCAGCGGGCTCCGGGCGGCGATGTCACACGGGTTTTCGCAGGCCCGCACCACCTCGCCGTGACGCGGTGAGAATCGGGTGGTGAACGCGCAGACGAATGTCTCACCGGCTAGGCGCAGCCTCGTGTTCGTGCTCGCCCTGGCGTGCTGTCTCGGGGGCCCGGCGCCGGCCGCAGGCTCTCTCGCTGCGTCGCCTGCGCAGCCCGCGTGGGTCTGGCCGTTGGCCGCGTCGCGGATCGTGGCGCCCTACGAGGCGCCTCCCCACCGATACGCCGCGGGCCATCGCGGTATCGATCTCGCGCCGGTCGGCGATGCGACCGTCGTCACTCCCGCGGCGGGGATCGTCGCCTTCGCGGGCTCGGTCGTCGATCGCCGCTTGGTGACCATCGATCACGGCGAGGGGATCGTGTCGACCCTCGAACCGGTCGACCCCACGGTAGAGGTCGGTGCCGTCGTCGAGCGGGGCGCGGCGATCGGCACGGTGTCGACGGGCGGGCACGCGGTTTCCGGCACGCTGCATCTCGGGGTGCGGCTGCACGGCGAGTACGTCAATCCCCTGTTGTTCCTCGGCGGCATCCGCCGCGCCGTGCTGCTCCCCTGCTGCTGACCGGTTCAGGCGCGCGGGTGCGCCTGACGGTAGCTGGCCGTCAGCCGTTCGCTCGACACGTGCGTGTATATCTGCGTCGTACCGAGGCTTGCGTGACCGAGCATCTCCTGCACAGCACGCAGATCGGCGCCGCCGTCGAGCAGGTGGGTCGCGGCCGAGTGCCGCAGCGCATGAGGTCCGACCGTTCCTCCGGCAACGGGCGACACTGCGCGTGTGACGACGTCGTAGACGGCGCGGGGCCCGACCCTGCTGCCACGGGCCCCGAGAAAGACAGCGCGCCCCAGACCGGCCTCGGTGCGTGCGGCCAGTACGGGGCGGGCGCGGACCAGGTAGGCGTCGAGCGCAGCCGCGGCGGGGACACCGTACGGCACGACGCGTTCTCGGTCGCCCTTTCCGACGACGCGCGCCGTTCGGGTCTCACGGTCGACATCATCGAGGTCGAGCCCGCACAGTTCGGCGACGCGCACCCCCGCGCCGTAGAGCAGTTCGAGCATGGCGTGGTCGCGGAGCGCGAGGGGGTCACCGTCGGCGGCGGACGCGCGGGCGGCATCCAGCATCGTGGCGAGCGCATCGGCGGTGGCGACGCGAGGCAATGTGCGCCCGCGTTTGGGGGCGACCAGCCGCAGGGTCGGATCGGCAGCACGGACCCCGTTCTCGACCGCCCACGCGAAGAACCCGCGGGCGGATGCCGTGCGCCGAGCGATCGTCGAGCGCGCGTCGCCGCGTTTGGTCGCCTGCCAGAGCCACTCGCGAAGCTTCTCGAGATCGATGCTGTCGACTTCGACGTCACCGACGACGCGGGCGAGATCGGTGAGGTCGGAGCGGTACCCCCGCACGGTTGCAGGCGAGAGGCGGCGAACATCGGCGAGATGCCGCACCCACTCCTCGATCGCGTCACGCACGTGCATGCCCCCCAGCATGCGTGGCCGCGGCGATGCGGTCGTGGCGGCTCGCCGTCTCCGCGGCTCACGGCCGCACCGCCTCACCGCCTCACCGCCGGGAGCCGGGCACCATGCGCCAGCCGCGTGTGTCGCGTTCTGCTTCGCCGGTCAGCCTCAGGAGGCCGAGGAGGGACTCGACGTCGCCACCGCTCATTCCGCTGCGCCGGGCGATGTCGGGCACGTCGCGCCAGGAGCGCGTGCTGAGCGCATCGCGGACGCGGCTCATGTCGTCGGTCGGTGGACGGTCGTCGGGTGTCCGTCGGTCATCGGGCGGCGGGTCGGGCAGCATCGAGCGGTAGCCGAGCATGTCGAGCACGTCGGCGCTGCTTGTGATGCACTCCGCGCCGAACTCGCGCAGCAGACGGTGGCAGCCCACCGACGACGCGCTCGTGATCGCTCCGGGAACGGCACCGAGCGGCCGTCCCAGCGCAGCGGCGTGTCCCGCCGTGTTGAGCGAACCGCTGCGAGCACCGGCCTCGACGACCACCGTCGCGTCGGCCAGCGCAGAGATGACCCTGTTCCGCTGCAGAAAGCGCCACTTGGTCGGGGCTGCTCCGCACGGCACTTCACTCACCAGCACCCCGGATCGGGCGATCTCGTCGATGAGCACGCTGTGACCGCGCGGGTAGGCCTGGTCGACTCCTCCCGCGAGCGATGCGATCGTCGTGCCCCCGACGCGGAGGGCCGCCCGGTGCGCGCTGCCGTCGATGCCATACGCCGCGCCGGACACGATCGTCACGCCATGGCTCGCCAGGTCTGCCGCGAGCTCGGTCGCGACGTGGTCGCCGTACGCGCTCGCGGCGCGCGCGCCGACGATCGCGACGACGGGCGCCCCGAGCGAGAGCAGACGCGGATCGCCGCGCGCCCAGAGCGCGAGCGGAGCGTGCTCGCCGAGGTCAGCGAGAGCGGTCGGCCAATCCGGGTCGGACGGCATCACCAGGGCGATGTCGGCAGCCGTCGCGTTGCGCAACGCCGCCGCGATCGTCGCGGGCACGAGCCGCGGCGTCCACCGTGCGAGATCGGCGCCGTTGAGTCCGGCGTCAGCGCGTCCTATCGCGTGCGACAGCGCGCCCGAGGCCCCCTCGGCCCCGACGAGGCGTCCGGCCGCACCATCACCCGGCTCGACGAGGCATGACCAGATGGCGCGCGCGTACCGCTCGACCAGCGATGCGTCGTCGTCGTGGGGCCGCGCGAGCGAGCCGAGGGCCGCGCGGGCGTTATCGGGTGTGAGATCGATCCACGTCACAGCGTGAGTCCCTTCTTGAGGTAGAGCGCCCTGCCGACGTCGTCGAGTCCGGGCTGCGAGCGTCCGGCAAGGTCGGCGAGGCTCCACGCGACGCGCAGCACCCGGTCGTAGCCGCGCAGTGTGATCGCCCCGCGGTGCAGCGCCGCATCGAGCGGTCGACGCACCGTCGAGGCGGGCGCGTGCGGACCGTCACGCAGCCACGTGCCCGCCACATCGACATTGACGCGCCAGGGCGTGTCCCGCAGACGATGAGCCGCCCGCTCCCGCGCCTCTGCGACACGCTCGCGCGCCCGAGCTGTGGTCAGCCGGGGACTGCGTGTCTCGCGGGTCGCGACCGCGACGCGCTCGAGGTGCAGCTCGATGTCGATGCGGTCCAGCAACGGACCCGACAGACGCCCGAGGTAGCGCCTGATCGCCATCGGCGTGCAGATGCACGCCCCACCCCGCACGCCGTATTGACCGCACGGGCACGGGTTCGTGGCGAGGATCAACTGGAAGCGGGCCGGAAATGCGGCCGTCACCCCCGCGCGGTGGATCTCGATCGCGCCTTGCTCCAGAGGCTGGCGCAGCGCGTCGAGCGCCGAGGCCGGGAACTCGCCCGCCTCGTCGAGAAAGAGAATGCCGCCGCTCGCGCGGGCGATCGCTCCCGGGCGCACGACCCGCGACCCGCCGCCGACGAGCGCGGCGATGCTGGCGCTGTGGTGCGGCGCTTCGAACGGGGGCGTGCGGGAGAGCTTGGCGATGGGTCGGCCCGAGAGCGAGAGGATCGACGCACACGCGAGCGCGTCGCGATCGCCGAGGTCGGGAAGGATGCCCGCCAGCCGTCGCGCCAGCATCGTCTTTCCCGCGCCAGGCGGTCCGGACATGAGCATGTGGTGCCCGCCGGCTGCCGCGACGACGATCGCCTCGACCGCATCTGCCTGGCCGACGACGTCGGCGAGATCGAGCGGCTGCGACGCGGGTGCCGGCGATACCCCCAGCGCGACGGGACTCTCGTCGTGCACCTCGATGTCGGCTCCGTGGCGCGCGGCGACGGACGCGAGGTTCACAGCACCGTGTACGTCGATGTCGTCGACGAGCCGTGCCTCGGAGAGATTCGCGTGCGGCACGACGACGCGACGCATGCCCGCGCGGGCTGCCGCGACCACCGCCGGAAGGACTCCGGGCACGGGACGCAGACGCCCGTCGAGGCCGAGCTCGCCGACGTGCACCGTGGAGGCCACCGAGGCCGGATCAAGCCCGCCCTCTGTCGCGAGCGCGGCGACGGCGATCGCCACGTCGAAGCCCGAACCCTGTTTGGGCAGCGCTGCGGGTGAGAGGTTCACGGTGAGTCGGCGGCGAGGCAGCTCAAGGCCGCTGTTGGCGGTCGCATTGCGCACACGCAGCACGGCTTCTCCCAGCGCCTTGTCGCCGAGCCCGATGATCCGGAAGTCAGGGGTCTGGTTCGTGAGGTCGGCCTCGACCTCGATGAGATGGCCATCGAGGCCTGTCAACGCGACCGACCACGTGCGTGCGACGCTCACGTCACCTCGAGATCGTCGATGAGCTCGATCCGGCCGCACGCGGGGTCGTCTCCCACGATCCCGACGGCGGCGAAGCGCAGCCGCCGGCCCTGAACCGCCTCGCGATGCTCGGCGATCCACGCCATCGCGAGTCGCCACAGGCGGGAACGCTTTCGGGCGTCGATCGCCTCGAAGGGATGCCCGAACTCCTCGCTGCGCCGCGTCTTGACCTCGACGATCAGGAGGTCGCGAGAAGTCACGGCGACGAGATCGAGTTCTCCTGCGCGACACCGCCAGTTGCGATCGACGATCGCGTACCCGAGCTTCTCGAGGTGCTCTGCCGCGCGCGTCTCGCCCGCGCGTCCGAATTCGTCTTTGGCTGCCATCGCCCCAGCATCGGCGCTGCGACATCACCGCGGATCACGCGGGCGGCATCCGTGGATCGACGACCGGGAATCCCTCTTCGGGAGGAGCCTTTTCGGTCAGCTGTCGAGGGACAGCTCGTCGGGAAGCTGGAAGTCCCGCCGTGTGAGCTCTTCGATGTTGACGTCTTTGAACGTCAGCACCCGCACGCTCTTCACGAACCGATCGGCTCGGTAGATATCCCACACCCACACATCGCTCATCGAGATCTCGAAATAGAAGTCGTGCTCGGTGTCGCGGCGCACGACATTGACGTCGTTGGCCAGATAGAACCGGCGCTCGGTTTCGATCACATACTGGAACTGCGATACGACGTCGCGATACTCCTTGTAGAGCGCGAGCTCGAGCTCGCGATCGTAGTCCTCGAAAACGTCGTCATCCATGGTGCCTCCAGCTTAGACGGGCCGCGCTGAGGGGACGGCATCCGTCCGTCAGAACAGCGTCGGCGCGTCGGTGATCGCCCACGAGGCGCGGTGATGCGCGCTGATGCCATGCGCGCGGATGGCTTCGCGATGCGTCGGGCTCGCGTAACCCTTGTTACGCCCCCAGTCATACTGCGGCAGATCGTCGTGCAGTCGGGTCATCAGGGTGTCACGAGCGACCTTCGCGATGACGGATGCCGCCGCCGCGCTGGCGCAGTCGCGGTCCGCCTTGACGACAGGTCGCACCTGCAGGCCCACAGCCCCCGCCGGCGTGATGTAGTCGTGGTTGCCGTCCAGCAGGACGATCGCATCTTCGGGCACGATCCCGTGGGCGCGCAGGTCAGCGAGGGCGCGGATCGTCGCGAGACCCAACGCCCGCATGATGCCGACCTCGTCGATCTCGGCGGAACTGGCCCACCCGACCGCGCTGGCGGACACCCACTGCACCGCGCGAGCTGCCACCGCAGGGCGGCGCAGCTCGGGTACGAGCTTGGAGTCGCGCAGACCCTCAGGCACCCTTTGGCGCGAGCGCCGCGCGTCGATGACCGCCGCGCCGACCGCGACAGGACCCGCCAGCGCGCCGCGGCCCACCTCGTCGCACGCGATGACGATCGCGTGCTCCTTGAGCAGCCGTCGCTCGAGCGTGAGACGCGGCGCCGTCACCGTCATGGCGCGTCGGCCCCCTCCGGGTCGGGTACGCCCGAGAACACCTCATGGTGGAAGTCGAGAAGTGAGAAGCGGTCGAAGGGCCACGTGATGACGAATGCGCGGCCCACGACGTTGTCGACGGGGACGAATCCCTTCCCCGGCTGGTTCGTGTTGTAGCGCGAGTCCTTCGACCGGTTGCGGTTGTCGCCCAAGACCCACAGGCTGCCTTCGGGCACGACGACATCGAACGTGTCGGCCGACGCAGGGCTGCCTCCGGGCAGCTTCGTGTACGGCGTCTCGTCGATCGGCACCCCATTGACGGTGAGCTGGCCGAGCGCATTGCAGCAGACGACGTGATCGCCCGGCAGTCCGATGATGCGCTTCACGAGATGGTCGTCGCTGTCGGGCGCGGTGAGTCCCACGAAGCCGAGGACCCCGTCGATCGCCTCGATGAACGGCGCGCGCTCGGGTCGCGTGCTGGGTGGCAGCCAGCCTCCGGGATCGCGGAACACGACGATGTCGCCCCGCTCGTAGCCCGTGAACCGCGGTGTGAGCTCGTCGACGAAGATCCGGTCGTTGACGACGAGGGTGTCCTCCATCGAGCCGGACGGGATGTAGAAGGACCGCACGACGAAGGTCTTGACGAGGAAGGACACGAGCACCGCGACCAGCACGATCACGATGACGTCGCGCAGGAAGATGAGCCAGCTGCGACGACCGCTGCTGTCATCAGAGGTGTCCGAAGACCGAGCTGGTTCAGCCGACGCCGTCTGCTCGGTGGTCATGGAGATCCTTCGCGGGGAGAACGCCGGGCGGCGGCGGAACCGTCCTCCAAGGTTCGCACATTCGGAGGCGACAGGACGCCCGGGCACAGCCGATTCTGCCGAGCTGTCCCGGGCATGGTACGACGATGCCCCGGACACGTGGTCCGGGGCATCGCAACACGAGGTCAGTTCTCGCGCTTCTCCTTGATCTTGGCCTTCTTGCCACGGAGGTTGCGCAGGTAGTAGAGCTTCGCGCGACGCACGTCGCCGCGGCTCACGATCTCAATGTGGTCGATCACGGGGCTGTGCACCGGGAAGGTGCGCTCCACGCCGACCTGGAAGCTGATCTTGCGGACCGTGAAGGTCTCGCGGACGCCGTCACCCTGGCGGCCGATGACGACCCCCTGGAAGACCTGGATACGCGAGCGGGTGCCCTCCGTGATGTTGACGTGCACCTTGACGGTGTCACCGGGGCCGAAAGCGGGAATGTCGGAACGCAGCGATGCTGCGTCGACCGAATCGAGGATCTGCATGATCGTTTCTCTCTGCGACCGCCACAGGTCGATCGCGGGAAGGAATGGAAAGGATGTCGTGTGTCCGAAGCCATCGGCATGGATCCGAAGGGCAGACTCCCCTGAGGCAGAGTCGGGTCAGGACACAAACAGCCATTCTGCCACGGATGACGGATGCCACCAAAATGGGGCCGCGGATCAGCCCAGAGGTGACCCGGGCTTCTCGGTGATGACGATGACGTCCTCTGCCACGGGCTCGGAACGGGGCGCCGCCGGCGCGATGTAACCGACCCCGCTGCTCGTGCGCAGCAGGAAGGTCGAGGGCTTCGCCTGATTCCACAGCTGAGCCAGTTCGAGCCAGAAGAGTGCAAGGCCCGCGATGATGGCGGTGACGACCGTCGGGGCCCACCAGGTGGGGTCGAAGAAGCCGAGCGCGATGACGAGCAGGTGCCATACCGTCAGGCCGGCGACGTCGGCCCAGGACACGGCGCGATGCGCACGGACAGTGCCACGCGCGCGAATGAGCAGGGTGAGCACGAGCTGCCAGATGAACACGCCCGGGATCGCGAGGAAGAGCACCCAGAGGAACCCCCAGGCGCCCGCGTTGAAGACGCTCCAGCCGATGAGCAGCCACAACGGCAGCACGAATGCGGCCGGGATGAGCCAGCCGAAGAATGCACGTCGCAACCACATGGCTCTGATGCTACGCCGCCCCGGCGGAGGGCAGCAGGGCGCGCAGAGAAGGACACAGCAGATTCCCCGCGTCGGGTCCGCCAGAATGGACGAAGTCGATGAGAGGACTCCCATGATCGAACTGCGCACCCCCGCCGAGATCGAAGCGATGCGCCCGGCAGGACGATTTGTCGCCGAGACCCTCGCAACGCTGCGCGACGAGACCAAGGTGGGCACGAACCTCCTCGCGATCGATCGTCGCGCCCACGAGCTCATCCGCCGAGCCGGTGCCACCTCGTGCTACATCGACTATCACCCCTCCTTCGGGGCCAGCCCGTTCGGCAAGGTGATCTGCACATCGGTCAACGACGCTGTGCTGCACGGACTCCCCCACGACTATGCGCTGCGCGACGGCGACCTCGTGTCCCTGGACTTCGCCGTGTCGATCGACGGCTGGGTGGCAGACAGCGCCGTGTCGTTCGTCGTGGGCACACCCCGCGACGAAGACCTCGCCCTCATCGACACGACCGAACGAGCCTTGAGCGCGGCCATCGCCACCGCCACCGTAGGACACCGGGTGGGCGATATCTCGCACGCGATCGCCGAGATCGCGCACGCCGACGGCTACTCGATCAACACCGATTTCGGCGGCCACGGCGTCGGCCGCGAGATGCACGGCGATCCGCACGTGCCGAACGACGGCAAGCCCTCGCGGGGCTATCCGCTGCGCGCGGGCCTGGTGCTGGCTCTCGAACCGTGGTTCCTGCAGACGACCGATGAGCTCGTCACCGACCCGGATGGCTGGACGCTGCGGTCCGCCGACGGCTCGCGCGGCGCCCACTCTGAGCACACGATCGCCATCACCGAGGACGGTCCCGTCATCCTGACCGACCGCTCGTTCCTCGGCGTCGACTAGTCGTTCTTCCCGGAGGTGCTGCGTCGAGGGCGTCTCAACCGTCGCCTGCTTACGAGCGGTCCCGGAGAGGGGTCTCAAGCACGGCGCGAACCGAGTCCTTGAGCGCTCGGTGGTAGCTGGTGAGGAGCAGCTTGGTGTGTCGGAGATCCTCCGCGCTGAGCCCGGAATGCGCGTCACCCTGATTAGCCCTGTAGAGCGCTTCGGTGTCCCGGTCATGCAGCTGGAAGAACCTGACGGTGAGCAAGTCCATGACTCGGTGCCATAATTGCCGCGGCTGATCGTCGGCGAAGTAGCCTTCGAGGCGATTCTCCAGTATCTCCCCCGTCGCCCGACTCTTGAGGTACTGCGCGTCCAGTGCTGATCGAGCAGCCGCTGTGTCGTGGTCATACCTCTTGGCGCGCCAGTAATTCTGCGCACTGAGGTACAACGTGCCCGCGGCGTCGGTCATCGCAGAGATCAGCTCCTGCCGCAACTCGTCGTCCGCGCGCGCTCTTTCCTGGTCCCGGACCATATCGGCACGGAGCTCTTCGTGGCGGCGCAGCGCATCCTCTCGGGCGTGTTGCTGTGCCTTGTCCGCGGCTTCGCGGCGACGCGTGACCATCGACGTGATCGCCCAGACGAGGAGGCCGCCGATGAGAACTGTGATAAGCGGGCCGATAGCCGCCACGAGCAACCGCTCGCCGAGGGGTGTCTCCTGCGCCAGCACCCACTGCTGCATGTGAGAAAGCTAGCCCGCCACAGCCTGAGCTGTCTACGACACCGCTAGTGTGCGAATCGTCCCGAGCGTATCCTCGGATGACCAGGGAAAAGAGACGGGCACGGGCATTCGAACGGGCGGCGATGGCGCGTTGGCTCGTGGGCCTATCGCCATCGATTCAGGAAATCCGCGCTGAGATCCACGGCGTTCTACAAGGAGGCAACGATGCGTGCCAGGCCCAATAATCCCGACCACGACACGGACCAGAATCAGGAGGAAGAGGAGGAGGAGGATCGACGACCTCTGCGAGGAGTCTCGAACCTACGGCTCGGCTAGGTATATGACCTGACGGCAGCTCCCCGATGGGTTGAGTCCTAGGACACGGACTGTCACCGTCACTGTCGGCCAGACCGTTCTCACGGGGAGAGCGACTCGTCCGGCAGAAGGTCGGGCCGGCGTTCACGCGTGCGCTCGATCTGCTGCTCCCGGCGCCACGCGGCGACTTTGCCGTGGTGACCGCTCAGAAGCAGCTCGGGCACGTCGTACCCGCGCCAGGACGCGGGCTTCGTGTACGACGGGTACTCGAGCAGGCCGTCCTCATGGGATTCCTCGACGAGACTCTCGGGGTTTCCGACGACGCCGGGGATGAGCCGGCCGATCGCCTCGATCATCGCCATCGCGGCGACCTCTCCCCCGTTGAGGACATAGTCCCCGAGGCTCACGAGCCGCACGTCGCCGAGCGTCGCGGCGTACGAGAACACACGCTCGTCGATGCCCTCGTAGCGTCCGCAGCCGAACACGAGGTGCGGCGCGGTGGACAGCTCGCGGGCGGTGGCCTGGGTGAATCGCTCCCCCGCGGGCGAGGGGAAGACGAACACGGGTGGGGATGCGGCATCCGAGACGATCGAATCGAGCGCTTCGCCCCACGGCTCGGGCTTCATGACCATGCCGGCACCGCCGCCGTATGGCGTGTCATCGACCGTGCGATGACGATCGTGCGTGTGATCGCGCAGATCGTGCACGCGGATGTCGAGCAGTCCGTTGCCACGGGCTCGGCCGAGAAGCGAGACCTCCAGCACGTCGAAGAACGACGGGAAGATCGAGACGACGTCGATGCGCACGTCAGTCCTCCGCGGACTCGTCCTCGGCGGCGGGGGTCGCGGGCTCCTCCGTCGTGAGCTCTTCGAAGAGTCCCGCGGGCGGGGTGACCGTGATGCGGCCGGCCTCGATGTCCACGTCGGGCACGATCGCCGAGACGAACGGCACGAGCACTTCGTGACCATCCCGGAGGTTGATCACGAGAAGATCCTGCGCGGGCATGTGGTCCACGCGCACGACGCGGCCGACGACGGCGCCGTCACGCACGACGTCGAGACCGATGAGCTGATGGTGGTACCAGGCGTCGTCTTCGGCCGAGACCGCGTCGGCGTCCTGATCCACCCAGAGGATCGCGCGGATGAGCTCTTCGGCTCCCGAACGGTCCTCGACGCCCTCGAAGAACGCGACGGCGTGGGAGTTCATCCACCGGAACTCGCGCACCGTGAGCTGCTTGCCGTGCCAGGGGGACGAATCCGGCACCTGCAGAGTGAAGGTCGACCCCGGTGAGAACCGGCCGTCGGGGTCGTCGGTGTAGAGCTCGACCTTGAGCGCGCCCTTCAGCCCGTGAGCCTTCACGAGGCGTCCGACCCGGAGCTGCGTGCGTCCGAGGGGTGAAGCGGGACTGGGCGAGGGTGTGTCGTGCGCCGGATTCGGCGTGGGTTCGTCAGTCATCAATCGTCCGCGACGTCGACTCGCACGCGGCGTCCGTCCGCGAGCGAGGAGATGAGCGTGCGCAGCGCCTTGGCTGTGCGGCCGCCGCGCCCGATCACGCGGCCCCGGTCGTCCGGGTGCACGCGCACCTCGAGGACGTCACCACGGGGCGACGTGGACGACTGGATGCGGACATCGTCGGGATGATCGACGATGCCCTTGACAACGTGTTCGAGCGCGGCGGCGAGCAATGTCTTACTCTGCGTCGGTCGCGTCGGCGGCGGGCGCGGCAGCCTCAGCCTCAGCGGCGGGCTCGTCGGCCTTCTTCTCAGCCTTGGGCTTGACGACGGACTTCTTGGATGCGTCGACCTCGAACGGCACCTTCTCGGGGGCCACGCGCACGGTCGAGACGGCGTTGGGGTCACCCTTGAACTTGCCCCAGTCGCCCGTGAGCTTGAGGAGGGCACGCACCTGCTCGGTCGGCTGGGCGCCGACACTCAGCCAGTGCTGGGCGCGCTCCGAGTCGACCTCGATGACCGAGGGCTCCTCGGTCGGGTGGTACTTGCCGATTTCTTCGATGACGCGGCCATCGCGCTTGGTGCGCGAGTCTGCGACGACGATGCGGTAGTACGGGGCACGAATCTTGCCGAAACGCTTGAGACGGATCTTGACAGCCACGATTCTCCTGAATGTGTGGAAGCGGATGAACGTCGCCTGGAGCGTGGGGTGCACACCCGGCGGGAGCTCGGAAGGGGATCGCCACACCGGATAGAGGGTCGAGTGGGGCGTCCAGCCCTCTATTCTGCCAGATGATACGGGATGCCGCGAAACCTCGGAGTCGCGTGTCGGCGCGTGCGAAACTGAGCGGATGACGGTGGCTTTCGCGACATCCGCCCGCTCTTCGGTCGGGCTCGAATGGGAAATCATGCTCGCCGACCGGGAGACGGGCGATCTCGTGCCGCGCGCCCCCGCCGTTCTCGAAGCTCTCGGCGACTCGACGGAGCACGAGCGTCACACCGTGACGGGCGAGCTGCTGACGAACACCGTCGAGGTCACGAGCGGCATCGGCAACACCGTCGCCGCCGCCGTCGACGACATCGCCGATGCGATCGCCGCGATCCGCGCGGTCACCGATCCGCTGGACATCGAGCTGCTGTGCGCGGGGAGCCACCCGTTCGCGCAGTGGTACGACCAGGAGGTGACCGAGAAGACCCGGTACCAGTCGCTCATCGAGCGCACGCAGTGGTGGGGACGCAACATGATGATCTGGGGCATCCACATCCACGTGGGAGTCGAAGACGTCACCAAGGTGTTCCCCATCATCAATGCCCTGTCGGCCTATCTGCCGCACCTCCAGGCACTGTCCGCGTCGAGTCCGTACTGGGCGGGCGAACGCACGGGATACGCCTCCAACCGCAGCCTCGTCTTCCAGCAGCTGCCGACCGCCGGACTGCCGTGGCCGCTCCAGGATTGGGCCGAGTTCGAGGAGTATCTGCGCGGCATGATCGCCACCGACGTCATCGCTGACCCGACCGAAGTGCGCTGGGACATCCGCCCGGCACCGCGGTGGGGAACCATCGAGGTGCGCGCGTGCGACGGGATGTCGACCCTGCCCGAGCTGGCCGCCCTCGCAGCACTCGTGCAGACGCTCGTCGAGCATTTCTCGCGCGAGCTCGACGAGGGCCGTGAGCTCACGACGCTGCCGCCGTGGTTCACGCGCGAGAACAAGTGGCGCGCCGCGCGCTACGGCCTGGACGCCGAGGTGATCATCGATCGCGAGGGCACGCAGCGCCCTGTCACGGACCACATCCGCGAGACGCTCGAACGCCTCGACGACGTCGCGGTCGAGCTGAAGTGCGCGCGCGAATTCGCCGGCATCGAGTCGATCCTCACCGAAGGATCCAGCGCGACACGTCAAAGACTCGTCGCCGACGCCTCAGACGGCGACCTGCGCGCCGTCGTACAGCACCTCATCCGCGAGTTCCGGACCGGCCCCACACTGCGGGAGCACCTGTCGCGACGCTGAGGTGGCCAGCGCCAGAATGCTGGTCGTCAGCCGCGTCCGAGCATCTTCTGCAGCTCGGCCAGATCCTCGACACTCGGAGCGCCCTTGGCGCCGCCCAGGCCGAAACCCGAGCCGGTCGGCGCAGACGTCTCCGCCTGGATGCCGGCGTTCTCGGCAGCGCGCTTGGCCGGGTTGCCCGAACGCGAGCCCTTCGACTTCTGCTTCTTGCCGCGCTTCGCCGAGGCGCCCGGGCGGGCACCACCGGGAACGGGGCCCATTCCGGGGATGTTCGGCACGCCGCCGCGCGCGACGGTCTTCATCATCTTGGCGGCCTGGTCGAACCGCTGAACGAGCTGGTTGACCTCGGTCACCGTGACACCGGAACCCCGAGCGATACGCAGACGACGTGATCCGTTGAGCACCTTCGGGTTGCGACGCTCACCGGGCGTCATGGAGCGGATGATGGCCTCGGTGCGGTCGATCTCCCGCTCGTCGAAGTCCTCGATCTGCTGCTTCATCTGGCCCATACCCGGGAGCATCCCGAGCATCTTCTTCATCGAGCCCATCTTCTTGATCTGCTGCATCTGCTCGAGGAAGTCCTCGAGCGTGAAGCTCTCTGTCGCGAGCTTCTCGGCCACCTTCATGGCCTCCTCCTCATCGAAGGCATGCTGGGCCTGCTCGATGAGGGTAAGGATGTCGCCGAGGTCGAGGATGCGGCTCGCCATGCGATCAGGGTGGAAGGCTTCGAGGTCGTCGAGTCCTTCGCCCGTCGAGGCATAGATGATGGGGCGGCCGGTGACCGATGCGACCGACAGCGCGGCACCACCGCGTGCGTCGCCGTCGAGCTTGGACAGCACGACACCGGTGAAATCGACGCCGTCCTGGAAGGCCTTGGCGGTGTTGACGGCGTCCTGGCCGATCATGGCGTCGATGACGAACAGGACTTCGTCGGGGTCGGTCGCCTTGCGGATGTTGGCGGCCTGCTTCATGAGCTCGGCGTCCACACCGAGGCGACCGGCCGTGTCGATGATGACGACGTCGTGCTGCTGGCGACGTGCGACCTCGACACCGTCCTTGGCGACCTTCACGGGGTCGCCGACGCCGTTGCCCGGCTCGGGCGCGTAGATCGCGGCGCCTGCGCGCTCAGCGACGACCTGAAGCTGGTTGACGGCGTTGGGGCGCTGCAGGTCGGCGGCGACGAGAAGCGGGGTGTGGCCGTCCTTCTCGAGACGGTGCGCGAGCTTGCCCGCGAACGTCGTCTTACCCGAGCCCTGCAGACCGGCGAGCATGATGACCGTCGGCGGGTTCTTGGCGAACTGCAGTCGACGCTGCTCACCGCCGAGGATCGCCACGAGCTCTTCGTTGACGATCTGCACGACCTGCTGTGCGGGGTTGAGCGCCCGATTGACTTCGTCGCCGAGGGCGCGCTCGCGCACCTTGCCCGTGAACTCCTTGACGACGACGAGTGCCACGTCGGCGTCGAGGAGCGCGCGCCGGATCTCGCGGACGGTGCCGTCGACGTCAGCCGGTGTGAGCTGTCCCTTCTTCCGGAGATTCCGGAAGGTCTCGGTCAGCCGGTCGGAGAGTGTGCCGAAAGTCGCCATGATGCCCCGATTCTACGGGTTCAGCGCCCGAGCGAGTGCCAGGCGATCTCAGCGCGCGCGTCTTCGGCGTGCCGTGATTTGCGCCCTCAGGCCGGCCCGAGCTCTTGGAAGAGCGTGAGCTGCAGATCGGCCGGGCCACGGACGCGTGCGTTTCGGGAACGCCACGGCGTGTCGCGGGCGGGGGCCTCCACCGCCGCGCCCGCTGCGGCCAGCCGGTCGGTCATCGCGGCGGCGTCCTCGACTTCGAGGGCGACGCGCAGACGATCGCTCGTGCCGTCGTCGGCTTCGACGCGGTCGATGAAGGCGACCTGCGCCGAGTTCGCGAGTTCGAGCGTGGCGCGCCCGGCCCCGAGGATCGCGACCCGTGCGCCGCCGTCGGCCTCATAGGCCTCGAGCTGCGGCATCCCCGCGACGTCGCGGTAGAACGCCAGCGCCTCGTCGAAGTCGGTCGCGTGCACGACGAGCCGAAGCTGCTGCACGGAACCCCCCGGAGCCGGCGGCATCGTGCGCGCCGCGACGTCGCTCGCGAGCGCGAGGAATCGTGCGAGCGACGTGCGTCCCGCGCCATCGAGCGCCCAGGTCTCGAGGGCCGCGAGCACGGCCCCTCCCCACGCGGCACCGGCGACCTCGGCGGTCACCCTGTCGGCGCCGTGAGAGTGCAGGTGCGTCGCGACGGCTCGCGCGATCCGCGCGCTGCGCAGCGCGGCTTCGCGCGGGAGCTCGTCGTCGAGCCCCATCGCCGACGCGTTCGTGACCGCCAGCGCGAACGCGTCGGGCGTGAATCCGTCGGCGAGCGAAAGCACGGCAGCCGCGAGCTCATCGCGCGAGCACGTCTCGAGCGTCCTCTCGAGCTCGCCGATCCATTCGTCGAGCCCCGCCCACAGGACGTCGGACTTCGAGGAGAAGTAGTTGAAGAAGCTCGACCGGCTGACACCGGCGCGCGTCGCGATCTCGACGATCGACGTCGCCTCGAACCCCTGCTCGAGGAAGAGCTCGCACGCCGCCTCGGCGAGAGTGTCTCGCGACGAAGCCTTCGGTCTGCCAGAACCCGCTGCCATGCGTTCAGGCTACGGCCCGCGAAGGGGTGGTGTCGTATCTCCGCACATCAAGACCGCTGGAGCGGCCGTGGTGGGAGACGTCAGTCAGCGCTGGTGACCGAGAGCACATCGCCGTCGGTTCCGAGGTTGACCAGGAGCACGTCGTCGGTCGCGTCCGGGTCCAGCGCGTACTCGAGCACCGCGAACGGGTCCGCTCCCCCGTGCTCGTCGGCGAGGATCGTCATGCTCATGAACTGCAGCGAACGGATCACATCGATCTGCACGTCGCCGGAAATGTCGACGAGCATGTCTTCGAGATCGTCGCCGAGCTCTTGCTGCTGCTGCAGGATGTACTCGATCACTTCGCTCGTGCGGTCGTCGAGCTCTGCCACCATCGCGTTGCGAGCGCTGAGGTCGATCGTCTCCAGCCCCGAGATGAGCCCTGCAGCCACATCGAGCGCCGCCGGTGAGACGTCGGCCTGGTCGGGGGCGGTGAGATCGATCGTCACGGCCTGATCGCCGAGTTCGACGGTCTCCGACCAGAAGATCGAACCGTCAGGCCCTGATTCGAGAAGCCCGAAATAGTCGTGTTCGATCGCCATCTCTCCATGAAACCAGCACGATGCGCGGCGCGATAGTCCTGCACGGCGAGTCGAGCATGTCGGATGCCGCAGGTCACTCCACGAGCGACGCGGCGAAGACGTGCGGGGTGAAGCCCGTGAGGTCGCCGATGTTCTCGCCCTGACCGAGCAACTTGACGGGGATCCCCGTCTTCTCTTGCACGGCCAGCACGAATCCTCCCTTGGCCGACCCATCGAGCTTTGTCAGCACGAGGCCCGTGACCCCGGCGTGCTCGAGGAACGCCTGCGCCTGCATGACGCCGTTCTGGCCCGTGGTGGCATCCAGCACGAGAAGCACTTCGCTGATCGGCGCCTGCTTCTCGATGACCCGTCGGATCTTCGAGAGCTCGTCCATGAGCCCGCCCTTGGTGTGCAGGCGGCCGGCCGTGTCGACCAGCACGATCTCGGTGCCGGTGCGCTTGGCGTACTCGATCGTCTGAAAGGCGACGGATGCCGGGTCCTGCCCCTCCTGCTCGGGTCGAACGATCGCGGCGCCGCCCCGCTCAGCCCAGGTGGCGAGCTGGTCGACGGCCGCCGCGCGGAACGTGTCCGCCGCGCCGACGACGACGGAGCGTCCGTACCGCTGCAGGAACTTCGCGAACTTGCCGATCGTCGTGGTCTTTCCCACACCGTTGACGCCGACGACGAGCACGACCGCGGGGCGCTCGGTGAGCCGCAGCGTCGTGTCGAACTTGGAGAAGTGCTCTTCCAACGTCTCGCGCAGCATGCGCTGCAGGTCGGCGGGATCCGTCGTGCGGAAACGTTCGACCTTCTCGCGCAGTTCGTCGACGATCGTCTCAGTGATGTCGGGGCCGAAGTCAGCCGTCAGCAACGCTGTTTCGAGGTCTTCCCACGTGTTCTCGTCGATCGTGGGCTTGACGAACATGCCGCGCAGCGCTCGACCGAGCGACCAGGAGCTCTGTGCCATGCCTCAACTCTACGAGGCCCAGCCCTACGACGCCGCGCGCTCCTGGATCCGTTGCCCGACGACCGCCGAGACGCCGTCCTGCCGCATGGAGACCCCGTAAAGAGCGTCGGCGATCTCCATCGTGCGCTTCTGGTGGGTGATGACGATGAGCTGACTCGATTCCCGCAGCTGCTCGAAGACGCCGAGCAGACGCCCGAGGTTGGCGTCATCGAGGGCGGCTTCGACCTCGTCGAGGATGTAGAACGGGCTCGGGCGCGCCTTGAAGATCGCCGTCAGCAACGCGACCGCCGCGAGCGAGCGCTCCCCGCCCGAGAGCAGCGACAGCCTCTCGATCTTCTTTCCGACAGGTCGCACCGACACCTCGATGCCCGTAGTCAGCGGGTCGTCCGGGTTGGTCAGCGAGATGCTGCCCGTGCCGCCGGGGAAGAGGATCGGGAACACTTCGCCGAATGCGACGCGGGTGTCTTCGAAGGCCGCGAGGAAGATCGTCTGCATCCGTTCGTCCAGCTCGTCGATGATCGTCAGCAGGTCTTTGCGGGTCTGCGAGAGATCGGCGAGCTGTTCGGTGAGGAACAGGTGTCGCTGTTCGAGGGCCGCGAACTCCTCGAGGGCGAGCGGATTCACCCGCCCGAGTTGTCCGAGCTTCCGCTCGGCGTCCTGCAGGCGCTTGCGCTGCTGCGCCCGATCGTACGGAACCGTCTGGGCGTCCTCCCCGGCCGGGACCTCTGCCCCACCGTCGACCGGCACGGGCTGATCAGGACCATATTCGGAAAGAAGAATATCTTCGTCCAGGCCGAGTTCAGAGGCAACGCGCTCGACCACGCCCGTCACGTGCAGGCGCTTCTCGTGGATCTGGAGCTCCAGGCTGTGCACACTCTCGGTGAGGCCCGCGAGGCGTTCGCGCAAGCCTGACTCGCGCTCGCGCAGCTGCACGAGCTCAGCCGTGAGGGCGGTCCGGGCAGACTCCGCGGCGGCGAGCTCGACACGCGCCTGCGCCATCGAGCGATCGACCGAATCGAGGACGGCAGGCAGCTGCGCGACGACGCGCTCGGCGACATCGCGCTGCGCGCGGCGGATGACCGCCCGCCTCGCTGCCTCGGCGGCGGCCGCGCGTTCGCGCTCGCGCTGACGCACGAGCTGGGCGACGCGGGCTTCGCTCGCGCGGATGCGCTCGCGCAGCGTTTCGACGTCGAGTCGTGCGCGCATCTCGCCGTCGCGCGCCGCTTCGAGCGCGGCGAGCATGCCGTCGCGCGCGGAGGCGTCGAGGATCGGCCGGGGGGCCTCGAGCGCCGCCGTCAGCCGGTCATCGGTGATCCGGGCGGAATCCTCGGCCTCGGCGACAGCCGCCTGCGCCTGGGCGAGTCCCGCCGCGAGCCGTTCGCACTCCGCGACGGCGGACTCGTACCGCACGGTCGCACGGTTGACCTGTTCGGCGTGAGCAGCCAATGCCGCGTCGTGCTCGCGCAGCGTCGTGAGTGCTGTCCGCGTATGCTGTCGCGCGACGTCGAGGCGGTGTGTCGCGTCGCCGAGCGCTTCGCGCAGCGAATGGGCCACGACCGTCAATTCGTCGCGGCGCTCGGCCGCAGCGTCCCGCTCGGCTCCGAGCTCGATGCGCGACCGCGAAGCACCGGCCCCGGCGCGCAGCGAGTGCCGCGTGCAGAGCTCCCCCGAACGGGTCACGATCGTCACCGGCACGGCCGGGTCGATCGCGGCATCGCGGGCGGCAGCGAGGTCATCGGCGATCATCACGAACGACAGGATGCCGAGCAGTCCCTCGGGCCCGCTCACGACATCGCGTGCCGGGGTGAGCCCGGGTGCGCGGGGCACGTCGGCGACCGGCGCGGAGGCGTCGGCGATGACGATGTCGACGACGCCCAGATCGGCGCCGCGCAGCTCGTCGGCGAGCTGGAACGCGGTGTCTGCGTCGTCGACCAGGACTCCCTCGGCGACCGGCCCGAGCACTGCGGCGATGGCCGCCTCGAAGCCGGACTGCACCTGGATCGCGTCGCCGACGAGCCCGCGCAGCCCGGCGCGTGCATCGGCGAGCACGGTCGCCGACGCACTCTTGATCTCGAGCGCCCGCCCGAGCGCCGTCGTCTGCGCCGTGAGGGCTTCGACTTCGCGCTCGGTGGCGTGCAGGCGATCGCGCAGTCCCGCGACTTCTGCCTCGGCGTCCGTCGCATCGCGCTGGGCCCGCTCGTATGCAGCGGCGTGCTCGACGGCGGTGCCTTCGGGCGCCAGATCGGGCTGCACACCGGCGAGCTCCTGCTCTGCCTCGGCACGGCGGATCAGGGCGGCATCGAGCGCCTTCTGCTGGCGTTCGACGGCCGCGCGGACCGCGGTCAGCGCGGACGCCGCTGCCTCGGCTGTGCCGCGCAGTGCCGTCAAGCGCATGTCGTGCTCGGAGACGAGGGCGCTCTGCGCCGCGATGTCGACGTCGAGGGCATCGAGCTCGGCCCGTGCGCGGATCACGTCGCGCGAGGCGGCGGCCGCGGCATCCTGCGCCTGTCCGAGGCCTGCGCCGATGTCGTCGATCTCGGCACGAGCGTCGTCGATCATCTCTTGCGAGACCGTCGTGAGTTCGATGCGCTCATCCTCGGCGTCGCCGAGCAGCGCAAGCCGCTGACCCGCGAGCGTGTACAGACCTCGGACACGCTCCTGCACTCTTTCGAGGTCGAAGGCGACCCGCCGAGCCACGTCGACCGCCTCGGAGCGCTGATCGGACTCGAGCTCGCGGATGCGGGCGCGCACATTGTCGAGCTGGTCCTGAAGCACGAGCCGCTCGGCGTGACGCTCCTGCTCGTTGCGCGCATGGTCGGCCAGCTGCGTCCGCAGTGTCGCGAGGTCGTCGGCGAAGAGGCGCGCCTTCGCGTCACGCACGACAGCAGCGATCGTGGCCGCTTCGCGGGCGATCTCGGCCTGTCGCCCGAGCGGCTTCAGCTGCCGGCGCAGTTCGCCCGCCAGGTCGCTGAGGCGCGTCAGATTGGCTTCCATGGCCGCAAGCTTTCGCAGCGTCTTCTCTTTGCGACGCCGATGCTTGAGGATCCCCGCGGCCTCTTCGATGAAGCCTCGGCGGTCTTCGGGGGTGGCCTGCAGCACGTTGTCGAGCCGACCCTGCCCGACGATCACGTGCATCTCGCGGCCGAGACCAGAGTCGCTCAGCAACTCCTGCACGTCGAGCAGCCGACACGCGTCACCGTTGATGGCGTACTCACTCGCCCCATTGCGGAACAGCGTGCGACTGATGCTCACTTCGGCGTACTCGATCGGCAGGGCACCATCACTGTTGTCGATCGTCAGCTGCACCTCGGCCCGACCGAGGGGTCCGCGAGTCGCGGTGCCGGCGAAGATGACGTCCTCCATCTTGCCGCCGCGCAGGGTCTTGGCGCCCTGCTCGCCCATGACCCACGCGAGAGCGTCGACGACGTTGGATTTGCCACTGCCGTTCGGACCGACGATGCACGTGACACCCGGCTCGAAGGCGAAAGTCGTCGGCTGCGCGAAGGACTTGAAGCCCTTGATCGTGACGCTCTTCAGGTGCATGCGCGCGGCTCCGGGATGGACATTGCGTCAAAAGTAGTCGAAAGGCCCCGGATACCGCGGGCGGCGAGCCGCATCCGAGAGACATCTCGCCTCGACACGCCGAGAATGCTTGCGTGCATTGTATCCCTGCGCTAGCGTGATCGACCGCGTGAGAAGTCGAAAGGAGGTCGCCATGATGATTCGCATGATCGCAGCCGGCAAGGTCCCCGCTGCCCGTGTGCTCACAGGAGCAGTCGCCTCTGCACCGGCGACCGCCTCCTTCTGCGCCGCCTTCCCCACCTTCGGCTGAACCGCCCAGGGGATCGCTCTGCCTTCGGGCGGGCGCCCGCCCGCACATCGGGCTTCGGCTCGTCGCGGCTTTCTGTGCCGCCGCGCGTCACCCGCGCATCCCGGATCGTTCCGATCCATCTCCTATCCTTCCGACTCGAAAGTCGATCATGTCCAAGTACCTCGTCGATGTGCGCACCGCGCCCGTCCTCGTGCCCACTCTCACTCCGGTTGCACGGCCGGTGCGCCTCGCCGACCGGCTCGCGTTGCGCATCGGTCTCTGGCTGCTGCTGCACAGCACGCGCCATGCAGGGCGCCAGCAGGACCGCGACCTGCACGCCCGCACTCTGACGAACGAGCGCAGCCGCGCCGCACGCGAATCCGCCTTTCTGCGACAGCAACTGCTTTCCCCGCGTGCGTGAGGTGGTGCGGCGCCACGGCGTCGCACCACCTCACCGCCCCCTTACCCACCCCTCTGCTCACCATGGAGTCACCATGACCGGAACAACCCTCGCGGGCCTCGAGCTGCGCCCCATCACCTGCCCCGACCGCATCGGCGACCCGGACGCCGCCGACTTCATCGAGCTCGTCCGTGTCCGCAACCGCGTGTACGAAGAGATCTCGGGACACAGCGACGAGAGCATGACCGCCGCTGAGCTGCTCCCCCACTACCAGGCCGATCCCCACGAGATCCGCCTGCTGTGGGCCGTCATCGTCGACGGCGTCTTCGTCGGCCGGGTCGGCGTAGACATTCCGCAGGAATCGGGATCACGCACCGCGTACTGGCTCATCGAGCTGCTGCGCGACGTGTGGGCCCACGGCATCGGCTCGGCGGCCTACGACCTCGTCGAACGCGTCGCCCGCGAGCACGGGCGCACCGTGCTGCAGTCCTGGGCGACGCACCCGTCCGCCGATGCACCGCACCTCGATGCCCCGACGGGGGTCGGGTCGATTCCCCGTGACCACGCGGCGCGCTTCTACCTGCGACACGGGTACACGCTCGAGCAGGTCGAGCGCAGCAGCGCCTTCGACCTGACGCGGCCGTTCGACGACGTCGAGAGGCTGTGGCGCGAGGCGGCCGCGGTGGCCACGGACTACCGCGTCGTGCAGTGGTCCCCGCCCACGCCCGACGAGTATCGCGGGGGCTACGCGTGGATGAAGTCCCGCATGTCGACCGACGCGCCGGCAGCGGGGATGGAGATCGACGAAGAGACGTGGGATGCCGCTCGCCTGAGTCGTCACGACCGCACGTACGCCGATACCGGACGCCTGCTGCTCGTGACCGCGGCGCAGCACATCACGACGGGCGAGCTGTGCGCCTTCAACGAGCTCGAAGTCGGTGTCGATCGCACGGAGGCCTCGCACCAGGAGGACACGCTCGTCCTGCGGGAGCACCGCGGCCATCGGCTGGGCATGCTCGTCAAGTGCGCGGGCCTCATGCGCTGGCACGAGCTCGCACCGCGGTCTCCTCGCGTCATCACATACAACGCAGAAGAGAATCGGCCGATGCTCGACATCAACGAGACGCTCGGTTTCGTGCCCATCGCGTACGGCGGTGCGTGGAAGAAGGTGCTCGTGTCGTGATGCTGGCACACTGGCCGAATGGTTCTCCAGACACCGCGCTTGTCGCTGCGCGAGATGTCGGCGGCCGATCTGCCGGCGCTGCGTGCGATCCTTCAGGATGCCGAGACGATGACGGCCTACGAGGGACCGTTCTCGAACGATCAGGTTCGGGGGTGGCTCGATCGCACACTGGAGCGCTACCGAGTGGACGGGTTCGGGCTGTGGGCGGTGGAGCTGCGGGAAACAGGCGAGATGATCGGCCAGTGCGGGCTCACGCGTCAGCTCATCCTGGATCAGGACGTCGTCGAAGTCGGGTACCTGTTCAACCGGTCGCACTGGCACCGCGGCTACGCGACCGAGGCAGCCTCCGCGTGCCGCGATGATGCGTTCGACACCCTCGGCGTCGGACGTCTCTACGCGCAGGTGCGCGACACGAATATCGCGTCCATGAACGTCGCGATCCGCCTGGGCATGACGGTTCGGGGTCGCTTCGTGAAACAGTACCGCGGCGTGGACATGCCGCATCTCGCGTTCGCGATCGACCGCCCTTCCCCGGCCTGAGCCGGGGAGCCGGTCATCGTCGGCGCTGACAGCGCGGACAGAGATGCGACGAGCGGTTCATGAACGACACGCGCACGATCGGTCCACCGCAGCGATGGCAGGGCTGGCCCGTGCGGCCGTAAGCGTGCAGAGAGTGCGCGAAGTAGCCCGCCTCGCCGTTGACGTTGACGTACTGGGCGTCGAAGCTCGTGCCGCCTTCGGCGAGGGCCTTGTCGAGGACCGCGCGCACGTGCGCCAGCAATGAGGTGACGGCGCGGGACGAAAGAGCGGATGCCGGCGACTCGGGGTGGATGCGCGCGCCCCAGAGCGCTTCGTCGGCGTAGATGTTGCCGATGCCGCTCACCACCGTCTGGTCCAGCAGAACGCGCTTGATGGCCGAGTTCTTGCGTGCGAGGCTGCGCCGGAACCCGACGTCGTCGAACGCGGGATCCAGTGGATCGCGCGCGATGTGCGCGACCTGCGTCGGCACGAGGGCGTCGGGTGTGCCGAACCCGCCGGGCGCTCCGTCCGCCGTCGCGACGAGCTCATCCAGGGCGAGCGAGCCGAAGGTGCGCTGATCGGCGAACACGACGGCGAGGTCGCCGTGCTCGGGGTGCGTGATGTCGAGACGTACGCGTTCGTGTCGCTCCGTCGGGGCACCCGCGGCGCGCAGCAGCAGCTGGCCGCTCATGCCCAGGTGTCCCACGAGCGCTTCGGACGACGCGTCCAGCGGAAGCCACAGGAACTTGCCCCGGCGCGCCGCCGTGCCGATCCTGCGCCCCGTCAGGGCCTGCTCGAAGTGCGCGCGGTCGCCCGAGTGCCGGGTCAGCGCCCGTTCGTCGAGCACCGTCACGGCGGCAACGGTGGAACCCGAGACCGCGGGCGCCAGGCCCGCACGCACCACTTCGACTTCGGGCAGCTCAGGCACGGCCGCTGAGCTCGCGCCACGCGGTGAGTGCGGCAGCCATCTCAGCGTGCTTCTTACTCGTTCCCACGCCGTCGTGTGTGACTCCTGCGACGTTCACGGTGGCCGTGAAGCGCCGGTCGTGGTCGGGACCCGTCGACGTGACCTCGTACGTGGGCGCCGCGGTGCCCAGACGTGCCGCGAGTTCCTGCAGCGCCGTCTTGGGGTCCATCGCCGCGCCGTAGCGCTCAGGGTCTTCGAGCAGAGGGCCGACGAGCCGCAGCACGAGGTCGGTCGCCGCATCCGGACCCGCCGAGAGATAGGCGGCGCCGATGATCGCCTCGGTCGTGTCGGCGAGGATCGAGTCCTTGTCGCGCCCGCCCGTCAGCATCTCGCCGCGACCGAGCTTCACATAGTCGCCGAGGCCGATCGTGCGTGCGACCTCGGCGAGGGCGATGGTCGATACAACGGCAGCGCGACGCTTGGCGAGCGCGCCCTCGTCGAGATCGGGATGCCGCATGTACAGGCGAACCGTGACGGCCTGGCCGAGCACGGCGTCCCCGAGGAACTCGAGACGTTCGTTGTGCGGACCCTGGCCGTTCTCATACGCCCACGAGCGATGCGTGAGGGCAAGCGACAGAAGCTCGGGGTCGATGTCGACCCCGAGCTTGTCGGTGAGACGGGCAGAGCCCGACGTGACAGTCGTCACGGCGTCAGCCGCGATCAGACGTCAGAGACCTTGCGGCCCTTGTACTCCATGAACAGCTCGGTGCCCTGCGAGTCGGTGACGACCTTCGCCTGGTGCGGCCGGCTGTAGACGACCTTGCCGTTCTCGATCGTCTTGACGAGCGTGGGGACCTCGGCCTTCCACTGCGCGCGACGCGAACGAGTGTTGGAGCGGGAGACCTTCCGCTTCGGGGGGTTACCTGCCATGACTAGCTCTCTTCTGTGTTCTCGGCACCCGCACGCGGGGCGTCGGTGTCGGGGTCTGTGGTGAAGTCCTGGAGCGCGGCCCAGCGTGGATCGAGGGGTTCGCGCTGCTCTTCGTCGGTGTCTCGGGCCATCCGCTCACCCGTGGCCGGATCGAGGCCGGGGCAATCCGGCTGACACACCGGCTGAAACGGAAGCGACAGGACGATCGCATCCCTGACCGGAGTTTCAAGATCCACGTGGTCGTCTTGAAGCTCGAAGTCAGATGTTTCATCCCCAGGATACGCGAAAAGATCCTGAAACTCGACTTCGACAGGCGCGACGATGTCGGTGAGGCACCGTCCGCACACGCCGCGGTACTCGGTGTCGATCGTCGCCGAGACCAGGATGCCTTCGTGCACCGATTCCAGTCGGACGTCGATCGTGATGGGTTCGCCCGCCTCGACGGCGACGAGACCCTCGCCCCACTTCTCAGGAGCGGTGACGTCGAGCACGTGCTCGCGCATCTCGCCGGCTCGGCGGACGATGTCTCGTACCGGGATGGCGAAAGCGCCGGGTCTGTACCTACTCACGGTCGTCGATCCTACCCGCGCTGCGCGCCTCAGAGGCCGCGCGCGCCCGTGTCGAGGAACCGCGCCACAGGAGCGGGGACGTACGGCGACACATCGCCGCCCAGCGCAGCGACCTGGCGCACGAGTGAGCTCGAGACGAGCGCGTGCGACGGATCGGGCAGCAGGAACACCGTCTCGACATGCGCGAGGTGGCGGTTCACGATCGCCATCGGCGTCTCGTAGGCGACATCGACCTGCGAGCGGATGCCCTTGACGAGCACGCCGGCGTCGACGTCGACGGCGTAGTCGACGAGAAGACCCATGCTCCACGACGCCACGACGACCTCGGATGCGATCCCTGCTTCGCTGATCGACTGCTCGAGCAGGGCCAGTCGCTGCGCGATGGGCAGCATCGCCTCTTTGTCGGGGTTGTGAACGACGAGCACGTGCAGCTGGTCATACAGAGAAGCCGCACGCCGGATGACATCGAGATGCCCGAGCGTCGGGGGGTCGAACGAGCCGGGGACGACGGCGATCCTGGGATTCACTCGTCCAGCGTATCGCCGGGTGCGACCGGCCGCCTCACGTGCGGGCCAGGGCCGCTCGCTCTTCGTGCCCGACGCGGCGTTCGATGGCCGCTTCGAGTCCAGGATGACGCTCCAGGGCAGGGTCTTCGGCCAAGACGCGTTCGGCGGCGATCCGAGCCTCTGCGATGAGATCCGCGTCTTTCACGACCCGCAGAAGGCGCAGCGAGGAACGCGCACCGGACTGCGCATCGCCGAGCACGTCGCCCTCACCGCGGAGTTCGAGGTCGACCTCGGCGAGCTCGAATCCGTCGAGCGTCGCCGCGACGGCTTCGACACGACGCCGAGCGGCGCTGCCCGCCGGCGCCTCGGTCACGAGCAGACAGAGCCCCGGCACCCCGCCTCGGCCGACCCGCCCTCGCAACTGGTGCAGCTGAGAGACACCGAACCGATCGGCCTCGAGGATCGCCATCGTCGAAGCGTTGGGCACGTCGACACCGACCTCGACGACGGTCGTGGCCACGAGCACGTCGACCTCGCCGCGCGCGAACGCCTGCATCACGGCGTCCTTCGTCTCGGACGGCATCTTGCCGTGCAGGATCTCGACCCGGATACCGGCGAAGGACGGATGCCGCGACAACAGGTCGCGGACCTGCACCACCCCCCAGCGCGTCCGCGCAGTCTCGGCGTCGAGCGGTTCGACGAGGGGGTCGGTCTTCTCGTCTTTCGTGAGCGCCTCAGCGTCGATCGCGGCGCACACGACGAACGCCTGGCGCCCGAGCGCGACCTCTTCGGCGATGCGGTCCCACACTCGACCGAACCACGCGGGGCGTTCGGCCAGCGGCGCGACGAATGACTCGATCCCCGCGCGACCGGCGGGCATCGTGCGGATCGTCGAGACGTCGAGGTCGCCGAACACCGTCATCGCGACCGTGCGCGGGATGGGCGTCGCCGTCAGCACGAGCGCGTGTGGCGCTGAGCCCTTCGCACGCAGGGCCTCGCGCTGCTCGACGCCGAAGCGGTGCTGCTCGTCGACGACGACGAGCCCGAGGTCGGCGAACGTCGTCGAATCGCTCAAGAGCGCGTGCGTGCCCACGACGATCCGCGCTTGCCCCGATGCCGTGCGCAGGGCCGCCTTGCGCCGCTCGGCAGCGGTGAGCTGGCCCGTGAGGAGGGTCGGCATGAGTTCCGGGGCGAGGTCGGGTCCGAGCATCCGGGCGATCGAGCGAAGATGCTGGCCCGCGAGCACCTCGGTCGGAGCGATGAGCGCAGACTGCCCGCCGCTCTCGGCGACCTGCAGCATCGCGCGCAGCGCGACGAGCGTCTTGCCCGATCCCACTTCGCCCTGGACGAGCCGGTTCATGGGCCAGCCGCCGACGAGGTCACGCTCGATCTGGTCACCGACCGTGATCTGGTCGGGCGTGCGCTCGAACGGCAGCGCGGCGTCGAAGCGCTCGAGCAGCGAACCGCCCTCACGCCGCGTCGCCGACAGAGCGCGCACGAGGTTGCGCTGCTGCAGCAGGGCAGCCTGCAGCACGAACGCCTCGTGCATGCGCAGCGTCTGGCGCGCGGCGGCGTACTGCACTTCATCGGCCGGACGGTGGATCCATTCGATCGCCTCACGCACCGTCACGAGGCCGTGGCGGATGCGCAGTTCGTCGGGCAGCGGATCCGGCACTTCACCGAGGCCGTCGAGAACGAGTTCGACGATCTTGGTGAATTGCCAGCTGGCCAGCGTGC
This sequence comes from Microbacterium sp. Y832, assembly GCF_057669765.1. Taxonomy (NCBI): domain Bacteria; kingdom Bacillati; phylum Actinomycetota; class Actinomycetes; order Micrococcales; family Microbacteriaceae; genus Microbacterium; species Microbacterium sp. Y832. The sequence continues at coordinate 552,581 of NZ_JBYHFM010000003.1, forward strand.
TCGTCGCGGGGTAGATCGGGATCGGGATCGTCGCGTAGGCCTGCGCGTTCTGGCGCGCCGCGTCTTCGTCGTCGAAGAGCTCGTAGTCGGGGTGCGTCAGCTGCGTCGTACGCCGGTACTCCCCCACCTTGCCGGCGAAGATTCCGCGACGGCCGGGCTGAAGGTCTTTCGCGCGCCAGGCTTGATTGAAGAACGTCAGGCTCAGCTGCCCCTGACCGTCACTGATCACCACTTCGAGTAGCGTGCCCTTGCGGTTCTGCATGCGTCGCTCGTTGACCCGCACGACCTCGGCGACGATCGTGACGGGTTCACCCAGCGGCAGCGAGTCGATCGGTGTGAGTTCGCCGCGGCGCGCATAGCGGCGCGGGTAGTGCGACAGCAGGTCGCCCACCGTGCGCATGTCGAAGGCCTTCGCGAGCGCCGTCGCCGTCTTGCCGCCCACGACGCCGTCGAGACGGGATTCGAGCGTCAGGCCGGGCATGCATCGAGTCTATGCAGGCGCTCGGACGTCGCCTCGTAGGCTGTTGCTTGTGACCAGGATCATCGCGGGCCGTGCAGGTTCCTTCGCTCTGACCGTGCCGGATGCCGGAACACGGCCGACGAGCGATCGTGTGCGCGAATCCCTCTTCAGCGCCCTCGAGTCAGCCGACGAGGTGGAGGGCGCACGCGTGCTCGACCTCTATGCGGGGTCGGGCGCTCTCGGCCTCGAAGCGCTCAGCCGGGGGGCGAGGTCGGTCGACCTCGTCGAGAAGAGCCCGCGCGCGGCGACCGTGGTGCAGAAGAACGCGGACCGCGTCGCCGCCGTCGACGGTGTGGACGGCACCGTGCGCGTGCACCGCACCGCCGTGGTCAGCTACCTGCGCTCGGCGCGGGGGCCGTTCGACCTCGTCTTCATCGATCCGCCGTACGACCTTCCGGCCGATGAGCTCTCCGTCGTGCTCGACCTTCTCGTGCTCCTTCTCGCCCCGGGCGCGACCGTCATCGTCGAACGCGCGACACGCTCGGGCGCGCCGGAGCTCCCGAACGGCCTGGAGGCGATCCGGGACAAGCGCTACGGCGACACGACCCTGTGGTGGTCCGGCACATCAGCCGACGTGTGAGTCCCAGTCCTGATACGGGTCCCAGCCTCCGCGGCCGGCATACGGGCGCCCGCCCACGAGCACGGGCGAGTCGCCTGCCGCGGTGACGCGACCGATCGCCCGGAACCCCTCGGGGACCGCGAGGTCGCCGGGGAACGCGGCGAGGAGCGCATGGTCTTCACCGCCGCTCAGCTCTGCCTCATCGAGCGCGCCGTCGAGGTCGATCGTGACGCCCGAGGCCTCCGCCATGCGGGTCGCATCGAGCACGAGACCGTCCGACACGTCCATCAGCGCCGTCGCTCCGGCTTCGGCGGCCACGGCGCCCAGGGCGACAGGCGGCGACGGACGCAGCTGCGCGGCGAGATCGCGCGCTTCGTCGGCCGTCAGCACCGTCGGGTCGACGGGGACCGGCTGACCGGCGGCATCCCGGAACCGCGAGAACAGCAGATGCAGACCCCGCCCAGCAAGTCCGAGCTCGCCCGCGACGGCGACCGTGTCACCGACACGCGCCCCCGAGCGCAGGAGGGGCGCGCGGCCGCCGAGCGATCCGAGGGCCGTCACGGCCACCGTCAGGGTGTCCGACACCGTCAGGTCACCGCCTTCGACGGCGCACCCGGGCGCGAGCGCGTCGCAGGCCGCCCGCAGCCCCTCGGCGAGTCCGTCGACGAAGGACGCGCGGGTGTCGTCGGGCATCGCGAGAGCGACCAGCAGCGCCGTCGGCCGCGCCCCCATCGCCGCGATGTCCGACAGATTGACCGCGGCAGATTTCCACCCGAGGTCGAAAGCGCTCGACCAGGCGAGACGGAAGTCCGGTCCGTGCACGAGGGTGTCTACGCTCGCCACGACGCGCCCGTCGGGCATCGCCAGCACGGCGGCGTCGTCGCCGGGCCCGACGAGCGCCTCAGAGGGGCTCAGTCGATCCAGGATTCGGCGCAGGATGGCGCCCTCGCTGAGGTCTCCGATACGAGGGTCGTTCGCGGCAGTGGTCACCCGTCCACGCTAGCGTCGCCCGGCGCCGGCGCGTCTCGGGGACGGTTAGCCTAAAGGGGTGCGTGCATCCCGCGTCCTCTCCCCCCTCTTCCTCACGACGGCTCTCGTCGCCGTCCTAGCGGGGTGCTCGACGACCGTCGCCCTGCAGCCCGCGCCCGATGCGAACGATCCGCTCTGCGCCGAGATCTCCGTGCGTCTGCCGGGCTCGATCGACGGTGAGCAGCGACGCTGGACCGACGCGCAGGCGACGGGCGCGTGGGGCTCGGCCGACACGTCGGTGATCCTGTCCTGCGGCGTCACCCCACCCGGTCCGACAGAGGCCCGCTGCATCACGCTCGGGGGCATCGACTGGGTCGTCGACGAATCACGGGCCCCCAGCTATCTCGTGACGACCTACGGCCGCACCCCCGCGGTCGAGGTCTTCATCGACAACGAGGTCGTGTCCTCCAACGCTGTGCTGGATCGACTCGGCCCCATCATCTCGGCGGCCATCCCGGCCGAACGCGCGTGCATCGACACGAGTGACGCCCTGCCGGGCGCCGAGGGTTAGGCGCTCGGTGCGAGCGCCGCGTCGATGAGCTCGCCGATGAGTTCGGGATACGTCATCCCGGATTCGATCCAGCAGCGCGGGAACATCGAGATCGGCGTGAAGCCGGGCATCGTGTTGACCTCGTTGACGAAGAACTCGGTGCCGGTGAAGAAGAAGTCCACGCGCGCAAGCCCTTCGCCGCCGAGGGCTTCGAACGCCTGCGCGGCGATCCGCTGCATCTCGGCCTGCTCCCCCGGGTTCATCACAGCGGGGCACACGAGCTCCACGCCCGCCGCACCGAGGTACTTCGCTTCGAAGTCGTAGAAGTCCCGACCCGTGATGACGATCTCGCCGGGCACGCTGACGCGTGGCTCGGCGCCGTCGCGCCCCGGCAGCACGCCGCACTCGATCTCGCGACCGGACACGGCCTGCTCGACGAGCACGGTCCGATCCTCGGCGAAGGCGACCTCGAGCGCAGCGTCGAGCTCGTCCCAATCGGACACCTTCGACACGCCCACGCTCGAACCGGCCCGCGCGGGCTTGACGAAGACGGGCAGGCCGAGTGAACGGATGCGGCGTTCCCACCGGTCGCGCGCGCGGGCGAGGTCGGCGCGGGTCACCGATACCCAGGGCACGACCGGCACGCCTGACGCCTTGAGAGCGGACTTCGTGGCGCGCTTGTCCATGCCGATCGCTGACATCAGGACGCCGGCTCCCACGTAGGGCAGACCGAGCATCTCGAGCATGCCCTGCATGGCGCCGTCCTCGCCGAACCGGCCGTGCAGGATCGGGAAGACGACGTCGATGTCGCCGAGCGACCTCGTGCCCGAGGCGTCGGTGACCTTCAGTTCGCGCGTCCGTGTCGAATCCGGCCACAGGATGCGCGTGCCGTTGTCGACGACCTCGGGAAGGTGCTCGGCGTCGAGGGCGAACTTGTCGGGGTCGTCGTCTTCGAGCACGAACGCCCCGTCACGCGTGATGCCGATCGGCACGACGCGGAAGCGTTCACGGTCGATCGCGCGTAGGACGCCCCCCGCCGTCGCGGAACTGATCGAATGCTCGCTGGAGCGACCGCCAAAGAGCACCGCCACCGCCGGCCTGTCCATTCTTGGTCCTCTCCCCTTGGGGTGTGTCGTCGTCCGTCGTCAGGTGCGGCGCGATGTCGCGGGGGTTCATGGTGCCGTCGAGCACGCGTTTGACCTGCTCGACGATGGGCATCTCAACGCCCACTTCACGGGCCAGCTGCAGGATGGGCGCGACCGATGCGAGCCCTTCGGCCGTCTGGTTCATCTGCTTGACGACGTCGTCGAAGCGGTAGCCCTGCCCCAGCAGTCGCCCCGCCGTGTTGTTGCGGCTGAGCGGTGACTGGCATGTCGCGATGAGGTCTCCGAGGCCCGCGAGTCCCTGCAGCGTGTCAGCCTGCGCGCCGAAGGCGACGGCGAAGTCGGTCATCTCGACGAGTCCCCGCGTGATGATGGCGGCCTTGGTGTTCTCGCCGTAGCCGACGCCGTCGACGATGCCGATCGCGACGGCGATCAGGTTCTTGAGCACGCCTCCGAACTCGGTCCCGATCACATCGGTGTTCACGAACGTGCGGAAATACGGGTTGCGCGCGCACCGGGCGACGGCCTCGGCGGTGTCCTGGCTCGTCGACGAGATGACCGCGGCCGTCGGCTGCTCGCGCGCGATCTCGAGCGCGAGATTGGGGCCGGACGCGACCGCGATCCGGTACGCGTCGATGTGCAGCTCCTGCTCGATGACCTGACTCATGCGCAGGCCCGAGCGTCGTTCGACGCCCTTCATGAGCGAGACGATCGGTGCCTCGGACTGCGCGACGAGCGGTCGCACGGCTTTGAGGTTCTGCCGCAGCGCCTGGCTGGGGATCGAGAGGTAGACCTGTTCGGCACCGTCGAGCGCTTCGGAGAGGTGGTGGGTCGCCGACATCGACCGGGGCAGGTTGACGCCGGGGAGGTACTCGCTGTTGCGCTTGCCCTCCTGGATCTCGTGCGCCAGTTCGGGGCGACGTGCCCACATCGTGACGTCCGCTCCGCCGTCGGCGAGGATCTTTCCGAAGGTCGTGCCCCAGCTTCCGGCGCCGATCACGGCGACGCGGGGTCGTGCTGCACCTTGTCTACGGCTCAAGGCGGCCCGTCTCCCTCTGACCGTGAGCGGACGGATTCCATCGCTCTGCGGGAGCGGGCTCATCGCGCAGCTCGGCCAGTAGCCGGGCGATCTCGCCCATCAGGATGTCCGTGGCCTCGACGAGCGCTGCGGGCTGGTGCGCGCGGCCGTCGAACGCCGACAGGTCGATGGGGTCGCCGACCGAGACCAGCACGCGGCGGCGCAGCGGCCACAAGCGCGGCTTGCCGTAGCGCGGCATGATCTGCTGCACGCCCCACTGGGCCATGGGGATGAGCGGGATGCCGCCCTCGAGGGCGAGACGCACTGCGCCGGTCTTGCCGCGCATGGGCCACATGTCGGGGTCGCGGGTGAGCGAGCCCTCGGGGTACACGACGACACCGCGACCGTGCTCGACGAGCTGCTCGGATGCCGCGAGGGTCTGGCGCGCCGTCGCGGCGGAGGCCTGACGGGCCACCGGGATCATACCTGTGGCGCGCAACGCCGCCCCGAGGACGGGCACGCGGAACAGGCTCTCCTTCGCCATGAAACGCGGCGCGCGGCCCATCTTCCAGACCGCGACCGCGACCGCCACGGGATCCAGCTCGGAGTAGTGGTTGGGGGCGAGCACGTACGCGCCCTCGCGCGGGAGCTTCTCGGGGTTGCGGATCTCGATCTTCATGAGCAGCCCCGCCAGCGGCACGACGACCCCCGCGAGCGGCCAGAAAACACTCGGGCGGCGCTTCTCAGCCGACGCACGGAGTCGTGTCGATGCCACCGTCTTATCCCACGACGTCGAAGTCGGCGCCCAGTGCATCGAGCTTGGCGAAGAACTTCTCGTAGCCTCGGCGGATGATGCCGACGTTGCGCACGATCGACTCGCCTTCGGCCGCGAGAGCAGCGATGACGTAGCTGTACCCGCCACGCAGGTCGGGCACCTCGACGTCGGCCCCGTGCAGGGCTGAGGGCCCCTGGATGACGGCGGCCTGCTCGAGCGCGCGTCGCGGCACGCGCCGTTCAGAACTCTCGATGCCGTTCGGGTGCACCACGATGTCGGCGCCCATCTTGTTGAGCGCATCCGTGAAGCCGAGCCGGTTCTCATAGACCGTCTCGTGCACGGTCGAGGTGCCGTGCGCCTGGGTCAGGGCGACGACGAGCGGCTGCTGCCAGTCCGTCATGAACCCCGGGTGCACGTCGGTTTCGACCACGACGGGCTTGAGGTCACCGCCGCGGCGGAAGCGGATCCCGTCCTCGCGGACGTCGAACCAGCCGCCCACCTTGCGGAAGACGTTGAGGAACGTCAGCATCTCCTGCTGCTTCGCTCCGCCGACGAAGATGTCGCCGTCGGTCGCGAGAGCGGCACACGCCCAGGATGCGGCTTCGTTGCGATCGAAGATCGCTCGGTGGTCGTAGCCGTCGAGACGGTCCACGCCTTCGATGAAGATGACGCGGTTGGGCTCGTACGAGATGATCGCGCCCATCTTCTGCAGCACGGCGATCAGGTCCATGATCTCGGGCTCGATCGCGGCGTTGCGGAGCTCCGTGGTGCCCTTCGCGCGGACGGCCGTAAGGAGCACCTGCTCGGTCGCACCGACGCTCGGGTACGGCAGCACGATGTTCGCTCCGTGCAGGCCGTCCGGAGCGGTGATCCGAATGCCCTCGTAGCTCTTGTCGACGACGGCACCGAAGGCCCGCAGGGCGTCCATGTGGAAGTTGATCGGCCGGTCACCGATGCGGCATCCGCCCAAGTCCGGGATGAGCGCCTCACCGAGCAGGTGCAGCAGCGGCCCGCAGAACAGGATCGGGATGCGCGAGGCCCCGGCGTGGGCGTCGATCTCTTCGAAGTGCGCCGTGACGGCACCCGAGGGGTCGAGGCGGATCGTGCCCTCTTCGTCACCGTCCTCGACGCGGACTCCGTGCACCTCGAGCAGCGAGCGGACGACCTGGACATCGCTGATGTCCGGCACGTCGCGCAGCGTGCTCGTGGTCTCGCCCAGAAGGGCGGCGACCATCGCCTTCGTGACGAGGTTCTTCGCACCCTTGACTTCGACCCGACCCGAAAGCGGTCGCCCGCCTCGGATCGCGAGGACCTCTCCGGATGCTTCCTTGTCGCCCGCCGGGGCGGAGTCGTTGAGAAGGATCTTCATCCAGGGGACCTCACTTGTGTTTGACGAGGAACGGCAATGTGGTGCGGATCTGCACCCTTGTGGGGTGCATCTCCTGGCTTACGGGACGGGGAGCGTCCGCGGCCGCCATGCCTCGCGGCGGGCCTCGAACTGCGCGATCTTGTCTTCGTTGCGCAGCGTGAGCCCGATGTCATCGAGCCCTTCGAGAAGCCGCCACCTAGTGTAATCATCGATGTCGAAAGCGACCGACATCTCACCCACGGACGCTGTACGGGTGTTGAGGTCGACCGTCATCCGGATGCCGGGCTGCGCCTCGAGCGCCGCCCAGATCGCTTCGAGGTCGTCTTCGGAGACGACGCCCGTGACGAGTCCCTGCTTGCCCGCGTTGCCGCGGAAGATGTCGCCGAAGCGCGTCGAGAGCACGACGCCGAACCCGAAGTCGCGCAGCGCCCACACGGCATGCTCGCGGCTCGATCCCGTGCCGAAGTCCTGACCGGCGACGAGGATCGACGCACCCTGGTACACGGACTGGTTGAGGATGAACTCGGGGTCACGGCGCCAGTTGGCGAAGAGGGCGTCCTCGAAGCCGGTCTTCGTGACGCGCTTGAGGTACACGGCCGGAATGATCTGGTCGGTGTCGACGGACGAGCGCTTGAACGGCACCGCGATGCCGGTGTGCGTGCTGAACTTCTCCACGTCAGACCCCCGTTCCGATGAGCGCCGGCGCGTCGAGGTCGGCGGGGCTGGACAGCGTGCCGCGCACGGCAGTCGCCGCCGCGACGAGCGGCGAGACGAGGTGCGTGCGACCGCCCTTGCCCTGACGGCCCTCGAAGTTGCGGTTGCTCGTCGACGCGCAGCGCTCGCCCGGGGAAAGCTGGTCGGGGTTCATGCCGAGGCACATCGAGCAGCCGGCGAACCGCCATTCGGCACCGAAGTCGGTGAAGATCTTGTCGAGGCCCTCTGCCTCGGCTTGGAGGCGCACCCGCGCCGAGCCGGGCACGACCATGACCCGCACGCCGTCAGCCTTCTTGCGCCCCTCGACGACCGAGGCGAACTGCCGCAGGTCTTCGATGCGGCTGTTCGTGCACGACCCCATGAACACGGCGTCGACCGGCACCTCTTTGAGAGGCGTGCCCGCCGCGAGGTCCATGTACTCCAGGGCGCGCTCTGCGGCGGCGCGCTCGTTGGGGTCGGCGAAGTCCTCGGGCGAGGGGACGACGTCGCTGAGGGACACGCCCTGACCGGGGTTCGTCCCCCACGTCACGAAGGGTTCGAGCTCGCCGGCGTCGAGGTACACCTCGGCGTCGTAGACGGCGCCTTCATCCGAGGGCAGGGTGCGCCAGTACTCGACGGCGTCCTCCCAATCCTGGCCCTGGGGCGCGTGCGGCTTGTCTTTGACGTATGCGAACGTCGTCTCGTCGGGAGCAACCATGCCCGCTCGGGCGCCGGCCTCGATCGACATGTTGCACATCGTCATGCGCCCCTCCATCGAGAGGGAGCGCACGGCGCTGCCGCGGAACTCGAGCACGTAGCCCTGACCACCGTTGGTGCCGATCTTCGCGATGACCGCGAGGATGATGTCCTTCGCCGTGACGCCGGGCTTGAGCTCGCCCTCGACCGTGATCGCCATCGTCTTGAAAGGCTTGAGCGACAGCGTCTGGGTGGCGAGCACATGCTCGACCTCGCTCGTGCCGATGCCGAAGGCCATCGCCCCGAACGCGCCGTGGGTCGAGGTGTGCGAGTCACCGCAGACGACCGTGACGCCGGGCATCGTCAGCCCGAGCTGGGGACCGACGACGTGGACGATGCCCTGCTCCGCATCGCCGAGTGAGTGCAGACGCACGCCGAACTCGGCGGCGTTTCGACGCAGCGTCTCGATCTGCGTGCGGCTCGTCGGGTCGGCGATGGGCTTGTCGATGTTGAGCGTCGGAGTGTTGTGGTCTTCGGTCGCGATCGTCAGGTCGAGGCGCCGGACGGGCCGGTTCTCGGCGCGCAGGCCGTCGAAGGCCTGGGGGCTGGTGACCTCATGGACGAGGTGCAGGTCGATGTAGATGAGGTCGGGCTCGCCGTTCTCGCCTTTGACGACGAGGTGATCGTCCCAGACCTTCTCGGCCAGGGTGCGCGGGCGATCGGGAATACCCGGAACAGTGGTGGTCATGCTGGTCGTGCTCCTTGAGATGGGGATCAAGCCCGTGAGGAACTCCGCGACGAGGGAGGCCTGGAGACTAGGACTCGTCGCGGCCGCTAAGGAGAAGTCGAGCGATCCGCATCGCTGAAGCTTAGCACCGGCGCCTGCGCCGGAAGGCGCCGGTGCGGCCTCAGCGGTCGTCGGTGCGGCGGCCGTCGGCGTCGGGCTGCTCGACGGTAGGCGGAGTGCCCTTCTCGTCGGCGACGGCCGCGGCTGCGGCACCCGGGGTCGGTGCGTGACGGTCGCGCGCCGATGCGTACAGGCTCGCGATCGTCGCGACGGCCATCGCCGCGATGATGACGCCCAGCGACACCCACGTCGAGATCTCGGGCGCCCATTCGATGTGCTCGCCGCCGTTGATGAAGGGAAGCTCGTTGACATGCATCGCGTGCAGGATGAGCTTGATGCCGATGAAGGCGAGGATGAACGCGATGCCGTAGTGCAGGTACCGCAGGCGATCGAGCAGGTCGCCGAGCAGGAAGTACAGCTGGCGAAGGCCCATGAGGGCGAAGATGTTCGCCGTGAAGACGATGAAAGCGCTCTGGGTGATCCCGAAGATCGCGGGAATCGAATCGACGGCGAAGAGCAGGTCCGTCACGCCGATCGCCGCGAAGACGATGATCATGGGGGTCCAGACCTTCTTGCCGTCGATGACGGTGCGCACCTTGTCGCCGTCGTATTCGTCGGAGATGTCGATCGTGCGGCGCAGGATGCGCACGATGAAGTTCTCGCGCTTCGCCTCGTCGTCGTGGTCGCCGCCGGGGAAGGCCTGCCGCCACGCCGTCCAGATCAGGAACGCGCCGAAGACATAGAAGATCGGGCTGAAGTTCTCGATGACGGCGGCGCCGACGAGGATGAACAGTCCGCGCAGGATGAGCGCGATGATGATGCCCACCATGAGCACCTTCTGCTGATACCGGCGAGGGACCGAGAACTGCGTCATGATCAGCACGAAGACGAAGAGGTTGTCGATCGAGAGGCTGTACTCGGTCAGCCATCCCGCGATGAACTGCCCTGCGTACTCACCGCCGGCGAAGACCCACATCAACAGCGCGAAGATGAGCGCGAGGGTGACATAGAAGACGACCCACAGGCTCGACTCCTTCGTCGAGGGGATGTGCGGACGCTTGATGATCAGCAGCAGATCGCCGATGAGGATGAGAGTCAGCACGACGAGCGAGCCGATTTCGAACCAGAGCGGGAGGACGAGGTCCATGCGGGCCTTTCGAGGGAGGGTGCGGCGGAGGACCGAAAGTCTCTCCCCGCGAGCTGATGCTCGCGTGCACACCCGGGGCCACTCTCATAGGGGCCCGTGATGACGGGTGCGCATTGACGGGATACTCCCTCTCGCGGGGACAACGATACCGCCACACACGGCAACGTGAGACGAACTGCCCGCGGGTGACACTGACATGCTGAGAGATGACGGATGCTTCGCGCGCTTCAGGCGTGCGGACTAACGACGGGCACGACGATCGACCCATCCCGCAGTGACGCGACGCTCGTGGCGCAGGCCGCGAACGGGAGCGAGCGCGCCTTCCGCACGCTGTACCGGACGTACGTCCGCCCGGTCTACTGGCTGGCGCACGGTCTGCTGGGCAACCCGGCCGATGCCGAGGACGTGACGCAGGAGACCTTCCTCGTCGCCTGGCGGAAGCTGCCGGACATGCAGCTCGCGAGCGATTCGCTGTTGCCCTGGCTGGCGACGATCTGCCGGTTCCAGTCGGCGAATCGCATGCGGATTCAGCGCCGGGACCGCGAACGCACGTCGGCCGCGGTCGAGGACACGCTGCCGTCCACCGTCGATGTCGAGCAGCAGGTGATCGCCACCGAGCTCGCGGATCGGATCCTGCGCGAGGTCGAAGGCCTCGCGCCGCTCGATCAGGACATCTTCCGGCTCTGCGCCACCGAGGGCTACGCCTATCAGGCGGCCGCCGATGAGCTCGGCGTCGCGCACGGGGTCGTCCGCAATCGTCTCTCCCGCATCCGGACGCGCCTTCGGACCGTCGTCAAGGAGAGCACATGAACACGTCACGCATCGACGCCGCGCTGCCCGAACTCAGCGAGGCCCGCATCGACGAGATCGAGGATGCCGTCTTCGCCGACATCGCGCGCGACCGCGCCGCTGCACAGGCGCGCCGTGGGCGCCGGAGTCGTCTCGGGGGCGCCGGTGCCGCCGCGGCTGCCGTCGTCGTGGTCGCCGCCCTGATCTCCCCCGCCGTCGGCAACATGTTCACCGCATCCAGCCGGCCCGACGTCGCCGGGCCGGTCATCGCCCCGGCGACCGATGGCGGAGGGTGGGCCGAGGGCGAGTCGAGCTTCTCGCGTGAGCAGCTCGCCGGTATCGAGCTGGCACCCGAGACCAACCTGCGAGGCGACGCCGTGGACACCCGCGACGTCATCACGACGGCGTCGGCCTCGGTCATAGCCGCTGACGTCGGCGACGCCGCGCGGTCGATCGGCGACGCCGCCGTCGGCCGCGGCGGCCATGTCGAGTCCATGAACGTGGGCACGACCGCTCGGGCGCTGATCGTCGATCCGGCCACGGGTTTCGCGCAGCAGCCCTACCCCTCGATGCCGGTCGAAGGCGCCTGGGTGACGGTGCGCGTGCCCGCAGACCAGCTGACAGGGCTCCTCGACGAGCTGGCGGAGATCGGCGACGTGACGTCGTCCTCCGTGCAGAGACAGGACGTCACCGAGCAGTCGGTCGACCTGGAAGCCCGGCGGGACGCCGCGCGCGCCTCGGTCGAGCGACTCACCGAACTCATGGCGCAAGCCGGCGATCTGTCCGACCTCATCACCGCCGAGTCGGCTCTGGCTGAGCGTCAGGCCGAGGTGGAATCCATCGAGCAGCAGCTCGAGCTGCTGCAGGACCAGGTCGCGCTGTCGACGCTCACGGTGTCGCTGTCTCCGGTGACCCCCGTTGTCGAGGCTGATCCCACTGGATTCGGTGACGGGTTCGCCGCCGGCTGGAACGGGCTCGTTGCGACGCTCAACGCCATCGTCATCGCGCTTGGCTTCCTCCTCCCCTGGCTCGCCGTGCTCGGCGTCGCGGGGTGGATCGTGTGGGCCGTCGTCCGGTGGGTCACGCGCGTGCGGCGCAGCCGGGCCGGCGCGAAGACGCCCGCGGACTGAGCGAGGGCGGCACCTCGCCGGGGGTGTCCCGCCGCCGTCAATGAAGAAGGGCCCGTCCCTTCGGACGAGCCCTTCTTCATGTTGTGACCCCAGCGGGATTCGAACCCGCGTTACCGCCGTGAGAGGGCGGCGTACTAGGCCGCTATACGATGGGGCCGTTTCGCGACAACCGTTCAATTGTGCCACGGCGTCGGCTCTGTTCCAAATCGAGGCGGGAGGGGGCTCGGGCCTTGCCGCGCGGGGCCCCGCGCGATTGACTCGACGCATGCGAGTGACCAAATTCGAGCACGCCGCGCTGCGGATCGACAAGGCCGAGGGCACGCTCCTCATCGACCCGGGGTCGTTCACGCTCCCCCTCGACAACCTGTCGAAAGTCGTGGCCGTCGTGCTGACCCATGAGCACCCCGACCACTGGACGAGCGACCATCTCGACCGGGTGCGGTCCGCCGTCCCCGATGTGCCGATCTACGGACCTGAGGGCGTCGCGCACGCGGCACCCGGTTACGGGATCACCGTCGTCGCACCGGGTGACACCGTGACGGTCGATCCGTTCGTCCTGAGGTTCTTCGGTGGTACGCACAGTGTCATCCACAAGTCGATCCCCGTCGTCGACAATGTCGGCGTGCTGGTCGATGACGTCTTCTATTACCCCGGTGACTCGTACGCCGTGCCGAAGGGCGTCGATGTCGAGCTTCTGGCGGCGCCCCTCGGCGCACCCTGGCTGAAGATCGGCGACGCGATGGACTTCGTGCTCTCCGTCGCACCCCGCCGCGCGTTCGGCACGCACGACATGACGCTGTCGGTTGTCGGCCGCGACATGCACCGCGCGCGACTCGCGTGGGCGACCGAGCAGAACGGCGGAACCTTCCTCACCCTCAACCCCGGCGAGTCAACCGACGTGTGAAGCGCTCTCCCCGAACGACAACGACGGATGCCGCGGCGGCTTCGACCCGCGGCATCCGTCGTTCACTGTCGTAGAGACTACTCCGCGTCTCCTACTCCGCGTCGAGATCTGTTTCGAGCAGTGCGACGAGTTCCTCCAGCGCCTGCTCGGCACCGTCGCCCTGGGCCTTCAGCGTCACAACCGTGCCGTGCGAGGCGCCAAGACCCATGAGGGAGAGGATGCTGCCGGCGTTAAGATCCGCGCCGCCTTCGACAGCGATGGTGACGGGGATCTTCTTCTCCTGCACCGCCTGCACGAAGAGCTTTGCGGGACGAGCGTGCAGGCCGGAGCTGCTCGCGATGGTCGCCTGACGTTCTGCCATGGTCTCCCTCTCGTCGGAACTCACGCGGCCACAGCCGCGGCAGCCGAGGTCTCGGCCTGTTCGAGGCTCCTTCGGCCGACCCACTTCTTGAGGGCGACCACCAGGAGCGCACTCACGACGGTACCGGCAACAAGCGCGACCAGGAATCCCCAGACGGGGCTGATCGCGAAGAGAACCCACACCCCGCCGTGCGGCGCGAGCGATTGAACCCCGAACGCCATCGACAGGGCTCCCGTCACGGCGCCGCCCACCATCGAGGCGGGAATGACGCGCAACGGGTCGGCAGCGGCGAACGGGATCGCCCCTTCGCTGATGAACGAGGCGCCCAGCAGCCAGGCGGCGACGCCGTTCTCGCGCTCGACCGGAGTGAAGGACGACCGTGCAAGCACCGTCGAGGCGAGGGCCATCGCGAGCGGCGGCACCATGCCGGCCGTCATGACGGCCGCCATGATGAGGTACGGCGTCGGGTTGTCCTGCGAGCCCGCTCCCAGGCCCGCGACGGCGAAGGCGTACGCCACCTTGTTCACCGGCCCGCCCAGGTCGAAGCACATCATGAGCCCGAGGATCACGCCGACGACGATGATGCCCGCGCCGCCGGCGAGATTGGTGAGGCCGTCGTTCATGAGCTCCATGAGCGAGGCGATCGGACGGCCCAGCAACAGGATCATGAGACCGGATGCCACGATGGATGCCAGCAGCGGAATGATGACGACGGGCATCAGCCCGCGCAGCCAGCGAGGCGCGTCGAGGCGCCCCAGCCACCAGGCGACCGCACCGGCGAGCAGTCCGCCGATGATGCCGCCGATGAAGCCCGCGCTCATGAGAACCGCGACGGCACCCGCGACGAAGCCGGGCGCGATGCCGGGGCGGTCAGCGATCGCGAAGGCGATGTAACCCGCGAGGGCGGACACCAGGAAGCCCATCGATACGTTGCCTATCATGAACGCGACCGAACCGAGATACTGCCCGAGTGGTCCGAAGGGCGAGGTGATGTCGTCGGTCGGAAGGTTCCACAACGCGTTCTCGGTGATGACGGTCGCGGCGTTCGCCGTCACCTCGAATCCCCCGATCGCGAAGCCGAGCGCGATCAACAGGCCGCCGCCCGCGACGAACGGGATCATGTAGCTCACGCCCGTGAGCAGGACACGCTGCAGATTCGCCCCCCACGACAGATTCGAGTTCGACGTGCTCGTCGTCGACGTGGATGCCGCGGCGGGAACCCGGGGACTGGAGGGATCCTTGGCCGCGGCGACCGCCTCGGCGATCATCTCCGCGGGCTGCTCGATGCCGCGCTTCACACCGGAGCGGACGACAGGCTTTCCGGCGAAGCGCTGCACCTCGCGGACATCGACGTCGTTCGCGAAGATGACGGCGTCGGCGTTGTCGATGATCTTCGGGTCGAGCGCTTTGTAGCCGCTCGAGCCCTGCGGCTCGACGACGAGATCCACCCCCGCCTTCTTGCCCGCGGCGGTGAGCGCGTCGGCTGCCATGAAGGTGTGCGCGATACCCGTGGCGCACGATGTGACGGCGACGATGCGCGCGGGGTGTCCGTCGATGAGGAGTGCGTCATCGACGGGAGCCGCACCTGCCCCGGCCCCGGTGGCGGTGGCGGTGGCGGCGCCTGCGTCGGCGGCAGGAGGCCTCGCGGCGGGCGCTGAGGCGGAATCCGACTCGCCGATCGCGGCGCGCACGATCTGAACGATCTCCTCGTTCGACGTGGCGGCGCGCAGGCTCCCCGTGAAGTCCTCCTGCATGAGACTGCGGGCGAGCTTCGACAGCATCGCGAGGTGCGCTTCGGCTGCCCCGTCGGGAGCGGCGATGAGGAAGACGAGGTCGGCGGGTCCGTCCGGCGCACCGAAGTCGACGCCGGGGTTCAACCGGGCGAAGGCGAGCGACGGGGTCGTCACGGCGGCACTCTTGGCGTGCGGGATCGCGATGCCGCCGGGAAGGCCCGTCTCGTCCTTCTCTTCGCGAGCCCACGCGGCGGCGAAGAGCGCGTCGGCATCGGTGGCTCTGCCCTCGCGGGCCACACGGGCCGCCAGTGCACGGATGACGGCGGCCTTGTCTGGTCCCAGGTCGATATCGAGACTGACCAGGTCAGCAGTGATGGTGTCGGACACGGTGACCTCCTGGATGGATGCTGCTTATGCGATGCGTGTGATGGGGATGTCGTCGTCGCCCAGGTCGCCGGGCGTCGGCACCTGGGTTCCTGGCAGGCGGGCGGCTGCCGAGCCATAGCGAACGGCGTTCGCCAGAGCGTCCGCAGGGACCGCGTCGGCGCTCTCGGCGAGAAGGAAACCGGCGAGCGAGCTGTCCCCGGCGCCGACCGTGCTCTGCACATGGATCCGCGGCGCCGCCGCAGCCCAGGCTCCGTGGGCGTCGATGTACACGGCCCCGGCCCCGCCGAGGGTGACGAGGGCTGCCCGCGCGCGCCTCGGCACGATCGCCCGGGCGACGTCGACGACGCTCGCAACGAGGTCACGGTCTGACAGGGGCGCCGATGCCAGCTCGGCGAGTTCGTCATCGTTGGGCTTGATCAGATCAGGATGCCCTGACGCGACGGCGGCGTGCAGGGCGGCCCCCGACGTATCGACCGCGATGCGCGGTGCTCGTTCGCCCAGCGCGTCACGGACGGCTCGGATGACGTCGACGTAGAAGTCATCGCCGACACCGGGCGGCAGCGATCCCGCGAGGACGAGCCAGCGCGCGTCCGCAGTCGCCTCGACGGTCGCGTCGATGATCGCCCGCGCCTCGGCTTCGCTCAGAGCGGCGCCGGCGAGATTGAGCTTGGTCGTGCGCCCCGAAGGATCGGTGATCGTCAGATTGGCGCGTGCGGCGCCCTCGATCGGCACCGTCCGCACCGGAACGCCCGCCGAGCGCAGCACGGCGCCGAACGGGTCGCCGTCGGCGAGCGGGAGTACGGCGAGTGTCGCTAGGCCGGCACCTTTGAGCACTCGAGCGACGTTGATGCCCTTGCCTCCGGCATCCTCTCGCTCGCCCAGCGCCTGCTGCACCTCGCCCGGCTGCAGGGGGGCACCCAGGGTGATCGTGCGATCGAGCGCGGGGTTGAGCGTCAGGGTCACGATCATGCGCACCACACCTCTACGTCGGCGCCGGCGAGAGCGGTCGCAAGTGGTTCCTGCGGCGCGACGTCGGTCACGAGCACATCGATCTCGGACAGGCCCGCGAACGACACGAGCAGGTCGCGGTCGAACTTCTCGGAATCCGCGACGACGACGACCCGGCGCGCGGCGCGGATGATCGCGGCCTTCACGGCTGCTTCTTCGGAGTCCGGCGTGCTCAGACCGAACGTCGGCGAGACCCCGTTCGTGCCGACGAAGGCGACATCGGGCCGCAGGCTGTCGATCGTGCGCACGGTCGCGGCCCCCACGGCAGCCGCCGTCGGACCGCGCACGCGTCCGCCGATCAGAGTGAGCGAGACGTTCTGCACACCCGCGATCGCGTGGGCGATGGGCAGGGCGTGCGTCACGACATCGATCGGGGCACCGGACAGACGCGGGGCGAGCTGCGTCGCGACAGCCGCTGTGGTGGTGCCGGCGTCGATGAAGAGCGAGCCTCGAAAGCCGGGCGCAATGGCCCCGAGCGCGCGCTCCGCGATCGCGGCTTTGTCGGCCGCACGGCGCCGCAGCCGGTCACTGAGGGACGGCTCGGCCGTGCTCGCGCGGTCGGTGTGCACGGCGCCCCCGTGCACGCGCCGCAGCGCCCCGGCGTCCTCGAGCACTCCGAGGTCGCGTCTTACCGTCTCGGTCGTGACGTCGAATCGACGCGCCAGCTCGACGACGCGGACGCGGCCCTCCTGCGCGATGAGCCGCTCGATCAGCGCATGGCGTTCGGTCGCGTACACGGGGCCTCCTCGACGGGGTTCCCACACGGTACAACGCAATCCCACAGAGAACAAGATCCGAAGGCGATCGGGTTTGCGGCTAGGAGAAGACGGCGAGAGCGTAGAGCACGAACACCATGAGGTGCGCACCGCCGTGGAGCGCCGTCGTCCTCCTGCCGAGGAACGACGTGACCGACAGCAGCATCGTGATCGCGAGGAGCGCCAGGTTGACGGGGCTCTCCCCGAGGACGACGGTCTGTCCCGTCAGGAGCCCGATCGTGAGCACCGCGGGGATCGTGAGGCCCACGGTGGAGACGAGAGCACCGTGACAGAGGTTGCTCACGCGCTGGATCCCGCCGATGAATGCCGCCCGGATCGTCGTGATGGTCTCGGGAAGGAAGACGATCAGCGCGATCAGGATGCCCGAAAGCGCGACGGGCGCCCCCAGGCGATGCAGTCCTTCGTCAAGCAGCGAGGCCATGTCATGCGACAGCAGCACGATGGGCGCGACGGTGAGAACGAGAACGAGCATTCGCGCGAGAACCTCGGCGCGGTGCGCTGCCAGGATCGCGCGGATATCGGCGCGCGGCAGGTCCGGCGCGGCCAGGGGCTCCGCCGGGTCACGGGCCACGAGCACTTCGCGGAAGTCATCGCGCTGCGCCCCCATCTGTCGCCACAGGAAGAACACGTACAGCACGACGGTGAGCAACAGGATCAAGACTGCCTGGCCAGGCGTATACGCGCCATCGACGCCGATGAGAGCCGGCAGCGCGAAGGCCGTCGCGAGCAGCACGACGAGCAGCGCGAGATACGCCGAGACCCCTGTCCTGTTCGGACGCAACCCGCCATGACGGATACCGCCCACCAGAAGCGCGGCGCCGACGACGAGGTTGAGGATGATCATCGACACCGCCATCACCGAGTCGCGGGCGATCGTGCGGTGCTCCCCCGGCCCGAGCATGACCGCCGAGATCAGGATGACCTCGATGACGACGATCGACAGCGTCAGCACGAGCGTGCCGTACGGGTCACCGAGCCTGCGCGCGAGGTGCTCCGCCTGCGCGACGACCCCGAACGCGCACACGACGATGACCGCGATGATCGCCGCGAGGAGCGCGAACAGGGCGGGCGTCGAGAGGTGCCCCTGCAGCATCGGGCGTAGGGCGCACAGTGTCGCGAATGCCGCCCAGCCGAGCAGGAGCGGGATGACCGCGGGCGGGGTGAGGATCGCGCGGAATAGGGAGATGACCTGCATGGTCCACTGCCTCGTCTGCGGGCCGTCCCGACGAAAGTCCTGACGAACGGGTCGTCCCGTCCGGTCTCTGCGAGGAATCCTATCGCTGTCCCCCTTCTCGCCGCGGCCCCGATCGACCAAGATCGGAACATGCGCACACCTGAGGTGCACCGGATCCGGAGGGAGAGCCGCTATGACGGGGTTCAGCGACGACGAGCGCGCCGCGATGACGCAGCGCGCCGAAGAGCTGCGAACGACGAAGGGACTCAAAGGGGCAGCCAAACTCGCGAGGGAGCTCGAAGCCTGTGTCGACGCGATCGACGCACTCGAGGGCACGGACAAGCAGATCGCCGTCGCCCTGAACGCGATCGTGATGGAGGAGGCGCCCGACCTCAACCCGAAGACGATGTACGGCTTTCCGTCGTATGCGCGCGACGGGAAGATCGTCGTGTTCTTCCAGCCCGCGTCGAAGTTCGACACCCGCTACGGCACGATCTCGTTCGATGAGGCGGCGCACCTCGACGACGGCGAGATGTGGGCGACCTCATTCGCGGTGCTCGAGATGACCGCGGCTGCAGAGAAGAAGATCCGCGCCCTCGTGAAGAAGGCGGTCAGCGCGTAGAAAGCACGAAACCCTCGGGATGACCGAGGGTTTTCGTAACTGCTGGGGTACCTGGACTCGAACCAAGAACAACGGTACCAGAAACCGCCGTGTTGCCAATTACACCATACCCCACCGTCACGCGGCAGAGCCGCGCACAAGGATCGAGTTTAGCCCGCAATCGCGCCTAAACCAAACCGGCGTGTCTCACCCGATCTTGTCGACGAGAGCGCCCAGGCGACGGATCGATTCCGCCTTGCCCAGCAGCTCCATCGACTCGAAGAGCGGCGGTGAGATGCGGCGTCCGCTGATGGCGACCCGAGGCGGCCCATAGGCGACGCGGGGCTTGAGGCCGAGGCCCTCGATGAGCGCGGACGACAGCGCCTCTTGCACGGCTGCGGCTGTGAAATCGGTCTCGGGGACCAGCTCGAGAGCACCGACGGATGCCACCAGCACCTCGCCCGCGTTCGCAGGAAGACCCTTCAGCGCATCCTCGGCGTACTCGATCTCGTTCGTGAAGAGGAAGCCGAGCAGGCCCGGCACCTCGCCGAGCAGCTGCACGCGCTCCTGCACGAGAGGGGCGGCTTCGGCGAGCAGTGCGAGCTCGCTCGGTGTCGGCGGGTTGGTGAGCACCCCGGCGTCCACCAGATACGGCACGATGCGCTCGGCGAAATCGGCCGGCTGCAGCATCCGGATGTGGTCGCCGTTGATCGACTCGGCCTTCTTCTGGTCGAAACGTGCCGGGTTCGGATTGACATCGGCGATGTCGAAGGCGGCGATGAACTCGTCGAGCGAGAAGATGTCGCGGTCCGGGCCGATCGACCAGCCGAGGAGGGCCAGGTAGTTCAGCAGGCCCTCGTGGATGAAGCCCTTCTCGCGCTGCAGGAAGAGGTCTGCCTGGGGATCGCGCTTGGAGAGCTTCTTCGTGCCCGTCTCGCCGAGCACGAGCGGCATGTGCCCGAAGCGCGGCACGAAGGTCGTGACACCGGCGTCGATGAGCGCGCTGTACAGCGCAAGCTGACGGGCCGTGGAGGGCATGAGGTCTTCGCCGCGGATGACATGCGTGATGCCCATGAGTGCATCGTCGACGGGGTTGGTGAACGTGTAAAGGGGCTGACCGCCCGCACGGACGATGACGAAGTCAGGGAAGGATCCCGCGGGGAAGGTCACCTCGCCACGAATCAGATCGACATAGGTGGTGTCCGTGTCGGGCACCCGCAGGCGCCAGGCGGGCTCGCGCCCCTCGGCGCGGAAGGCCGCCTTCTGCTCGTCGGTCAGATCGCGGTCGTAGTTGTCGTAGCCGAGCTGCTTGGCCCGGCCCGCCGCGGCGTTGCGTGCATCGATCTCTTCGGCCGTCGAGTAGCTCTCGTACACGGCACCGGATGCCACGAGTCGTTGCAGCACCCCGGCGTAGATCTCGCCGCGCTCGGACTGACGGTACGGCGCGTGCGGGCCGCCGATCTCGACGCCTTCGTCCCAGTCGATCTTCAGCCACGTGAGGGCGTCGACGAGCTGCCGGTAGCTCTCTTCGCTGTCGCGCGCCGCGTCGGTGTCCTCGACTCGGAACACGAGCTTGCCCCCGGTGTGCCGGGCGTATGCCCAGTTGTAGAGGGCCGTGCGGATCATTCCGACGTGCGGAAGACCGGTGGGCGACGGGCAGAAGCGCACGCGCACGTCAGGGCCGCCGGCGGTCGTGGTGCGGGGATCGGGTGTAGAAGACATCGCCGCCCAGTCTAGTTGCGCGCGGTCCTCGCGATCGGGCCGGCGAGCGCGCGGTCGAGCGCCTCGAGCGCTGCACGGACGGACGGCACTCGCGGGGCCCCGTGAGCCGTGACGACGTGCAGCGTGCGACTCTCTCCGGCAAGCGGCAGCACGGTGAGGCCCGCCAGCAGCGGAAAGGCATCGACGGCGAGACGAGGCAGCGTCGCGACACCGATGCCCTGCGCCACGAGGCCCTCCACGGCGACGACGTTGTCGGTCTCGATCGCGATGCGCGGGGCGAAGCCGGCGCGGCCGCAGAGCTCGAGCAGGTGCCCACGGCACCGCGGGCATCCCGCGATCCACGGCTCGTCGGCGAGCGAGGCCACATCGAGCGTCTCCCCCGCCGCGGCGGCGTGCCCGCTCGGCAGCACCGCGACGAGCTCGTCCGTGCCGACGGTGCGCACCGAGAGCCCGCGTGCGCTGACGCCATGGGGGTCGTCGCGATCGCCCGGGTAGCTGAAGGTGAGCGCGATGTCGGCGCGATTCTCACGCACCGCCTCGACGGCTTCGGGCGGCTCGGCTTCGACATACGTCAGCGTCACCCCGGGGTGCCGGGCCCCCAGGTCGGCGATGAGTCGCGGCACGATCGTCGGCGAGGCCGACGGGAATCCGACGAGGCGCACGCGTCCGGAGCGGAGGCCGCGCAGTTCGGCGAGCTCCTCTGCGGCGGCATCCAGCGCCGTCGTGACGGCGGGAGCATGACGCGCGAGGATCCGGCCTGCTTCGGTGAGCCGGACGCCGCGCCCGACGCGCTCGACGAGAGCGACGCTGAGCCGCGCTTCGAGCCGTTTGAGCAGCTGGCTGACGGCGGGCTGGCTGTAGCCGAGGTGAGCGGCGGCCGCGGTGATCGACCCCTCATCGGCGATCGCCTTGACGACGCGCAGCGCGTGGACGTCGAAGTCGGTATCGGCGCTCATCGAATCGGTCACGCGAGAAGCATATGGCGCGCCTATGTCCGCACACCCTCTGCCGCATCCCGACGGCCGCACGTAAGCTCTCCCCAGACCAGGAGGACCCATGATTCGGCACCGCACAGCGGGCATCGCGGCTCTTGCCGCCGCCTTCGTTCTGAGCCTCACGGCGTGCGCCTCCGGCCCGTCGGAGCCGACGCCCCTGCCGACATCCGTCGGTTCGCTGTCCCCCGCTCCGCAGACACCGGCACCGGCCCCGTCTGTGCCCTCGTCCTCCACCCTGCCGGCCTCGTGCGACGACGTCGGCAGCGCTCAGACGCGCGCCGAGACGGTCGACCCGCTCGTGCTGCAGGGCGACGGCGAGGGATTCGTCCGTCCGGTGCCGCCGGGCGGCACCCTCGTGCTCGGATGCGACTGGTTCGGCGGCGATGCCACGGGCTATCTCGTGCTCATCAGCGAGGTCGATCCCACGGCATCCGACGCATACATCGCGTCACTCGCGAGTGACGGCTGGGAGTGCGGGCAAGGGACGGACGGCGGTGACATGTGCAGCATCACGGCGCCGAACGCGCAGTATCCCGTCGACACGGTCGAGACGGTGTTCACGCGCGGCGACCTCTGGATCTATCAATCGGCGACGAACCTCGACGGTGCCGCGCTCCTGACTGATCTGCAGGCATCTATCTGGAACTCATGACATCACATCGCGTGATGCTCATCATCCATTGACGGTCCTAGACGAATAGGTTCCGACGGCGGACGCTGGAGGCATGGACATTCTGCTCTCGGCACGCGCCGCTTTCGACGGGGGCAGCGGCTACCTTGCAGCCTGCACCGCGGGTCTGCCGCCCCGCGCCGCCCGCGACGCCGTCATTGCCGACACCACTGCGGCCGCCCGCGGTGACATCGACATCGCGGGATACTGCGACATCGTCGAGCGGTCGCGCGCCCACTTCGCCCGGCTCGTCGGTGTCGGCGCAGACCGTGTGGCGATCGGCGCGCAGGCGTCGGTATTCACGGGCCTCGTTGCGACCGCCGTCCCCGACGGCGGCGAGGTGCTCGTGCCCGAGGGAGATTTCTCGTCGGTCGTGCGGCCCTTCGCGCACGCGGGGCGCGGAATCCGCCTGCGCACCGCGCCGCTCGACGAACTCGCCGGGGCCATCACCGCGTCGACCTCGCTCGTCGCGTTCTCGATCGTGCAGTCGGCGACGGGAGACGTCGCCGATGTCGACGCGATCCTCGCGGCGGCCGGCGAGGTCGGGGCGCGCACGTTCGCCGACGCGACGCAGGCGGTCGGCTGGCTGCCGGTCGACGCCGAGCGCTACGACGCCGTCGTGTGCCACGCCTACAAATGGCTCTGCGCACCGCGCGGAGTCGCCTTTCTCGCGGTGTCGCCCCGCTTCGCGCGCGAGATGACGCCCATCTTCGCCGGGTGGTACTCCGGTGCCGACCCGTGGGTGTCGTGCTACGGACACGAGTTCGACCTCGCCGCCGACGCGCGGCGGTTCGACGTGTCGCCGGCGTGGCAGGCCTTCATCGGAGCCGAGCCGGCGCTCGCTCTGTTCGCCGGCCTCGATCGCGACGCTGCCCACGACGAGACCACCCGGCTGGCCGCCCGCTTCCGCGACGGGATGGGTCTGGCGCATCCCGCACGCGCGAGCGCGATCGTGACATGGGCGGATGCCGCGGGCGACGACCTCGCGGCCCTCGCGGCGGCGGGGATCACGGCGTCGGGGCGGGCGGGCCGCGCCCGTGTCGCCTTTCACATCTTCAACGACGATGACGACGTCGACGGGGCGCTGCTCACACTCGGGCGCTAATCCCGCGCGGTCACGAAGCGGCCGGCCGGGGACAGCGCAACGACGGCGATGACGGCGACTCCCGCGACGAGAGCGAGTCCGCCGTAGCCGATCCACCCGAGGACGATCCCGGCGAGGATCGCGCCGGCGGCTCCGACGATACTCATCGCGAAGTCGCTGAGCCCTTGCCGTCGCGTGCGCCGCTCTTCCGAGCTCGCCTCGGTGAGCAGGGTCGAGCCCGCGACGGTCGAAGCGCTCCAGCCGAGCCCGAGCAGCACGAGGCCGACCGTCACGGCGATCGTCGATTCCTGACCGAACGACGCCGTGAGAAGCGCCGCGACGAGCAGCGCCTGGCCGACCAGGATCGTGCGCACTCGGCCGATCCGATCCGCCAGGATGCCGAAGACGGGTGCGAGGGCGTACATGCCGGCGATGTGCAGGCTGATCGTCATCCCGATCACGACGAGGTCGGCTCCGTGGTGCAGCAGGTGCACCGGTGTCATCGCCATGACCGACACCATGACGCCGTGTGTGGCCGCGACGGCGAAGATCGCGTAGCGCGCGACGCGCGGGCGGTCCGGCTTGGCGATGGGGGCACCCGCGCCCCCCGCGCGATGGGCGACGACGCGCTGGGCGAGCAGCAGCGGATCGGGACGCAGAGCGAACAGGTACAACGCGACGCCGAGCGCCTGCCCCACGATCGTGAAGATGTACGGACCCGTCAGCGCGGGCATGCCGATGAGCGACCCGAGAGCCTCACCGGGCCCGGTCAGGTTGGGCCCGAGGACCGCCCCGATCGTCGTCGCCCACACGACGATCGACAGGTCACGGCCCCGCGTGCGGTCGGTCGCGAGGTCGACTGCGGCGAACCGCGACTGCAGATTGGCGGCCTGACCGCCGCCGATGAGCAGGAACCCGGTCAGCAGGAAACCGAACGAGCCGGCACCGACGGCGGCGATGACGATCGCGACGCCGATCAGAGCGACCAGCATGCCGATCGCGAGAGAGATGCGGCGGCCGAACCGGCGGGCGAAGGCGGCCAGCGGCACGGCGACGACCGCCGTGCCGAAGGTGACCGCCGCTGCTGCGAGCCCCGAGAGCGTCTCATCGCCGGACACTTCGGCCGCCAGCACCGCGCCGAGCGAGATCGTCGCTCCGAACGCGATTCCGCCGAGGATCTGCCCGAGGGAGAGCACCCAGACCGAGCGCCGCTGGACGCGGGCTACATCGTGATCGAGGAGCGAGGATCCCTCAGGCATCCGCGGCGCGCACGGCGTTTCGCAGGACGCCCAGCCCCGTGATGTCGACTTCGACGATGTCGCCGGAGGCAAGCGGACCGACCCCGGCGGGCGTGCCGGTGAGGATGACATCGCCCGGCAGCAGCGTGAACGCCGCAGAGGCGTAGGCGATGACATCCGCCAGCGGGAAGATCATGTCGGTGAGCGGCGCCTGCTGCTTCACCTCGCCGTTCACGCGCGTCGAGAGCACGGCGTCGCCCGTCAGATCGAAATCCGTCTCGATCGCGGGGCCGAGCGGGCAGAAGGTGTCGAAGCCCTTTGCGCGCGCCCACTGTCCGTCGCTCTTCTGCAGGTCGCGTGCCGTGACATCGTTGGCGATCGTGTACCCGAAGACGTACTCGAGCGCACGCTCGGCCGGCACGTTCTTGGCGACGCGGCCGATGACGGCTGCCAGCTCGCCCTCGAAGTCGACGCGCTCCGACTGCGGCGGCATGACGATCGAGTCACCGGGTCCGATGACGGCCGTGTTCGGCTTGAAGAAAAGCAGCGGCGCCGTGGGCACGTCGTTGCCCATCTCGGCGGCGTGGTCGCGGTAGTTGCGGCCGACGCACACGATCTTCGAGCGGGGGATGACGGGGGCGAGCAGGGCGACATCGGCGAGCGGCACACGCTCACCCGTCGTGTCGAACCCGGCGAACATGGGGTCGCCGGCGAGTACGACGAGGTCGCTCTCATCGACGATGCCGAATCGGATCGTCTCGTTGTGGCGGAACCGGGCGATGCGCACGTGTCAGCCGTCCAGTCGCGTGAGCCAGCCGTGCCGGTCTTCGCGGCGCCCGTACTGGATGTCGGTGAGCTCTTCGCGCAGCGACATCGCGAGCTCGCCGCGCGGCTGCACGTCTTCGAAGTCGCTCCCCTTGAGTACCCCGATGGGGGTGACGACGGCCGCCGTTCCGCAGGCGAACACCTCGACGATGTCACCGGATGCGACGCCCTCACGCCATTCCGTGAACGGCATCGTGCGCCGTTCGACCGTGTGGCCGCGGTCGGCCGCCAGCTGCAGGATCGAGTCGCGCGTGATCCCCTCGAGGATCGAGTCGGACTGCGGAGTGACGATGCGCCCGTCCTTATAGACGAAGATCACGTTCATGCCGCCGAGCTCTTCGATGTTGCGGTCGTGGTCGAGGAACACGACCTGGTCGCAGCCCTGCTCGTGGGCCTCGGCCTGCGGCAGCAGCGAGGCGGCGTAGTTGCCGCCGGTCTTGGCAGCACCCGTGCCGCCACGGCCGGCGCGCGCGTACTCTTCGCTGAGCCAGATCGAGACCGGCTGCACGCCGCCCTTGAAGTACGCACCGGCGGGCGATGCGATGAGGTAGTACGCGACCTTCTGTGCGGGGCGAACACCGAGGAACGCCTCTTTGGCGAACATGAAGGGTCGCAGGTAGAGGCTCTGGTCTTCGCCGGAAGGCACCCAGTCGCCGTCGACGGCGACGAGCTCGCGGATCGACTGCAGGAAGTACGCGACGGGCAGTTCGGGCAGGGCGAGCCGTCGGGCGGAGCGCTGCAGCCGGAGGGCGTTCTGCTCGGGACGGAATGTGTGCACCGACCCGTCGGCGTGCCGGTAGGCCTTGATGCCCTCGAAGATCTCCTGCCCGTAGTGCAGCACGGCTGCGGCGGGATCCAGGGCGATCGGACCGTACGGCTGCACGCGCGGGCGGTGCCACCCGCCGCCGGTGGACCAGCAGATGTCGACCATGTGGTCGGTGAAGTTCGTGCCGAAGCCCGGGTTCGCGAGGATCTCGGCGCGCTGCTGCGGCGTCTTGGCTGCGAGGTTGCGGGTGACGGCGAACTCGAGCGTCTCGAGGCCGGCGTCGGTTTCTGAATCGATGAGGGTCATGTCACGTCCTGGCTGGTGAGTGTCGACGCGGTGCGCGGTTACAGATTACGCCTGCAGGCGTGCCGCGATCGCGTCGCCGATCTGGGAAGTCGTGCGGGTCTGTTCGCCCCGATCCGCGATGTCTGCTTCGACGGCACGGGTGACGCGGGCGGATTCGTCCTGCAACCCGAGATGATCAAGCAGCAGTGCGATCGACAGGATAGCGGCAGTGGGATCGGCCTTCTGCGCTCCCGCGATATCGGGTGCCGAGCCGTGGACGGGCTCGAACATCGAAGGGAACGTGCCGTCGGGATTGATGTTTCCCGAGGCGGCGAGGCCGATGCCACCGGTGACGGCGCCGGCCAGGTCGGTGAGGATGTCGCCGAACAGGTTGTCTGTGACGATCACATCGAAACGCTCAGGGTCGGTGACCAGGAAGATGGTCGCGGCATCGACGTGCAGGTAGTCCACCTCGACGCCCGGATGCTCCGCGGCCACGGCATCCACGATGCGCTTCCAGATCCCGCCGGCGTGCACGAGCACGTTGGTCTTGTGCACGAGCGTGAGCTTTCGGCGACGCCGTTCAGCGAGATCGAACGCATAGCGCACGACGCGTTCGACGCCGAAGGCCGTGTTGACCGATGTCTCGTTGGCGACTTCGTGCGGTGTGCCCTGGCGGATGGACCCGCCGTTGCCGACGTACGGTCCTTCCGTGCCCTCGCGCACGACGACGAAATCGATGTCGCCGGGGTCGGCGAGCGGTCCCGGCACTCCCGGGTACAGCTTTGACGGGCGCAGGTTGACGTAGTGGTCGAGTTCGAAGCGCAGCTTCAGCAGCAGCCCGCGCTCGATGTTGGCGTCCTTCAGACGGGGATCGCCGGGCACTCCCCCGACGGCGCCGAGCAGGATCGCATCCTGCGCTTTGATCGCCTCGAGATCCCCGTCACTCAGGGTGTCGCCGGTGGCGAGGAAGCGCGCCGCTCCGAGATCGAACCGGGTCTTGTCGAAGCGGATGCCGGTGCCCGCCGTCGCGGCATCCAGGACCTTTTCGGCCTCGGTGATCACTTCGGGACCGATGCCGTCGCCGGGAATGACGGCCAGCTTCACAACTCGCGACATTGCTTCAGCCTAGCGGCGGCGACCGAGCATCCCTGCGGCGATGACAGCGGCCAGGACGACGAGGCCCGCGCCGATCAGCGCCGTCACGACGACGCCGGAATCGAAGGCGTGGGCCGCCGCTTCGCGGAGCGCGTCGCCGGTCGCGCTGTCGAGGCCTTCCGCGACGTGCACGGCTCCCGCGAGCGTTTCGCGCGCCGCGCTCTCGGCCGCGGCGGAAAGCCCCTCGGGCAGAACGAGGCTCGTGCGATACAGCGCGGTCAGGATGCCGCCGAGCACGGCCGTGCCGAGCACCGCCCCGAGCTCGTAGGCCGTTTCTGACACCGCGCTCGCGGCGCCGGCCTTCGCCGGCGGAGCGCTCGCGAGCACGAGTTCGTTCGAGACCGTCTCGGCGGCACCGATCCCGATGCCGAGAGCGACGAACGCGGCGATCAGCAGCCCCAGCGTGTCAGGCCCCGTCGAGAACACGACCATCACGTAACCGAGGACCGAGAATGCCAGCGCCGACGGCACGATGATGTGCGCGGGATACCGCTTGGCGATCGGCACGACGAGCAGACCCGCCGCGATCATCGCCGTGAGACCGGGAACGAGTGCGAAGCCCGCCATCATGGGGCTCAATCCCATGATGAGCTGCAGGTGCTGCGCGACGAAGAAGAGGAATCCGACGAGCCCGATGACGCTCAGCAGGTTGACGAGCAGCGCTCCGCTGAACGTCGGATTGCGGAAGAGCCGCATGTCGAGCATGGGCGTCTCGGCGCGCAGCTGTCGGCGGACGAACAGCCAGCCGAAGGCGATCCCGGCTGCGAACAGCACGGGCGCGAGGCTCAACGGCCCGTACACGGCGAGCTCCTTGATGCCGTAGACGATCGGAACCAAGGTCGCCATCGACAGCATGATGCTCACGACGTCGATCCGGCCCGGCTTCGGGTCACGGCTCTCGGGCACGAGGAGCGGCGCGAGAACGAGCAACGGCACCAGCACGGGGACGGACATGAGGAACACCGAACCCCACGCGAAGTGCTCGAGCAGGATGCCCCCGACGATCGGCCCGAGAGCGGCCCCCGCCGAGAACATCGACGCCCACACCGCGATGGCGAAGCGCCGCTGATCGCGGTCGGTGAAGATCGTGCGCAGCAGCGACAGCGTCGACGGCATCAGCATCGCGCCGAAGACGCCCATGCCGGCACGCGCGGCGATGAGGAGAGCGGCCGTCGGCGCGAACGCGGCGAGCACCGAGACCGCGGCGAATCCGGTGGCGCCGAGCAGCAGCATCCGCCGCCTGCCGAACCGGTCGCCGAGCGTGCCCATCGTGACGAGCAGGCCCGCGAGTACGAGCGGGTAGGCGTCGATGATCCACAGCTGCTGCGCACTCGTCGGCTCGAGATCGAGCGCGATGGCGGGCAGCGCGAAGCTCAGCACCGTGTTGTCGACCGAAACCAGCAGCACGGGAAGCATGAGCACGACCAGCGCCGCCCAGCCGCGCCAGCCGACCCGCTGCTGGTGCTCTGCGCGAATCGCAGCCGTGATGGGACCCGTCGTCATGGAATGCCTTTCTAAACCGTCCAGCCGGTATAGTAACAGGATGTCGACAGTGTCCGGGGGTCGCGCATGAGCCGCCCTCCCCTCGCTCGCGAGAAGGTGCTCGACGCCTTCGAATCGCTCCTGATCGACGACGGCGCACGTGCCGCGACGATGGATGCCACGGCTCGCACCGCCGGTGTCTCCAAGGGCGGCCTGCTCTATCACTTCGCATCGAAGGACGCCCTCGAGCAGGGCGTGCTCCACCGCCTGCGCGTGCTCGCCGACGAAGACGTCGCCGCGATCCTCGACGCACCCGAGGGCCCCGTTGCGCATTTTCTGCGCTCATCGGTGCTCGGCGGCACGCCGCTGGACCGCGCGATCGTGGCATCCGCCCGTCTCGCACAGGGCGGCAACGCCGCCGCGGGCGACGCGCTGCGCGACCTGCGCGAACAATGGGCGGACGCGCTGCGGCCGTACGCGCCCGACGGCGCGGCGCTTGACCTGGTGATGCTCGTGAGCGACGGTCTCTACTTCAACACCGCGCTCGCAGGCGGCGCGATCCCGGGCCCGACGCCCGAGGGCGCCGAGCTCGACGCGCTGATCGCACTCGTCGAGCGCGCGATCAGCCTCTGACCGGGCACGGCCCGGCCGTCAGGACTCGGTGATCTCGATCTGACGGAAGAGGTCGGCCTGGATGGCCGCGCTCACATCCTCGAGCAGGCCCTCGGGCGCCGGGGAATCGATCGTGAGCACCGAGAGGGCCTGACCGCCGGCCTCGCGGCGCGCGATCTGCATGCCGGCGATGTTGATGCCGGCCTCGCCGAACTTCTGACCGTAGATCGCGACGATGCCGGGGCGGTCCTGGTAGACCATGACGACGTGGTTGCGCTCGATCGGCAGCTCGATCGCGTAGCCGTTGATGTCGACGATCTTCTCGATCTGCTTCGTGCCGGTCAACGTGCCCGACACCGACAGCTGGGATCCGTCCGAGAGCGCACCGCGCAGTGTGATGATGTTGCGGTACTCGGGACTGTCGTCGTCGACGAGCAGGCGCACCTCGATACCGCGCTGCTCGGCGAGCAACGGCGCGTTGACGTACGAGACCGTCTCGCTGACGATGTTCGTGAAGAGGCCCTTGAGCGCGGCGAGCTTCAGCACGCTGACGTCGTAGGCGCTGAGCTCGCCGTGAACCTCGACGTCGACCGACGTGAGCGGGGAGTGCGCGAGCGCGGCGAAGATCTGGCCGAGCTTCTCGACGAGCGGGATGCCGGGTCGCACGTAGGGGTCGATGACTCCGCCCGCGACGTTGACGGCGTCGGGCACGAGTTCGCCGCCGAGTGCGAGGCGCACCGAACGGGCGACCGAGACTCCGGCCTTCTCTTGCGCTTCGTCCGTCGAGGCACCGAGGTGCGGGGTGACCACGACGTTGGGCAGATCGAGGAGCTTGCGGGCGGGACCGCCCTCGACGGGGGGCTCGGTCGTGAAGACATCGAGGCCCGCACCGGCGATCTCACCCGTCGTGAGGGCTTCGAACAGCGCTTCCTCGTCGATGAGGCCACCGCGGGCGACGTTGATGACGTACGCCGTCGGCTTCATACGGCGCATCTGATCGAGGCCGATCATGCCCGTCGTCTCAGGGGTCTTCGGCATGTGGATCGTGAGGAAGTCGCTCTGCTCGAGCAGTTCGTCGAGCGTGACGAGCTGCACACCGAGCTGCTGTGCGCGCGCGCTCGTGACGTACGGGTCGTACGCGATGACGCGCATGTCGAATGCCTGCAGGCGGGCAGCGATGAGCGCGCCGATGCGGCCAAGGCCGACGATGCCGACGGTCTTCTCGAACAGCTCGGTGCCCGTGTAGGCGCTGCGCTTCCACTCCCCCTGTGCCAGCGAGGCGTGCGCGGCGGGGATGCGGCGCGCGAGCGACAGGATGTGGCCGATCGTCAGCTCGGCGGCCGAGATGATGTTGGACGTCGGGGCGTTGACCACCATGACGCCCGCCGTGGTCGACGCCTTGATGTCGACGTTGTCGAGCCCGACGCCGGCACGGGCGACGACCTTGAGCACCGGTGCGGCCTCGAGGGCCTCGGCGTCGATCTTGGTCGCGGAGCGCACGAGGACGGCGTTGGCGTCAGCCAGCGCGGCCAGCAGCGCGGGGCGGTCCGTCCCGTCGACGTGACGCACGTCGAAATCGGGACCGAGCGCGTCGATCGTGGCGGGTGAGAG
Organism: Microbacterium sp. Y832; assembly: GCF_057669765.1. Lineage (NCBI taxonomy): Bacteria > Bacillati > Actinomycetota > Actinomycetes > Micrococcales > Microbacteriaceae > Microbacterium > Microbacterium sp. Y832. The sequence goes on from NZ_JBYHFM010000003.1 coordinate 584,138, forward strand.
TTGTTCGGCGATGAGAACGACAGGCTTCGTCACGGTGAATCCTTCGGGTGCTGTGCGACGGCAGATCAGACTGATGCCACGCCGCACGCCATTGGGACGAGGCTGGCGCCCAGCCTAGCGCGCCCGAACACGTTTCTCTGACCGTGCGACGCCGCTCAGCCGTACAGCGCGAAGCTCGTCGCGGCGTACGCGAGGATGTCGAGCCAGAACACCGCCGAGAGCCCGAGCCCTGCCAGGAGCAGCAGAGCGAACTGCCAGGCCGGGCGCCGCCAGCCGAGCGCGAACGCCGCCGCGAAGATGATGATCGGAAAGGCCACGGCCAACAGCAGCACGAACCAGCCGAAGGCGTTGAGCCCGAGGTTGCCCCCGGCCTGCAGCAGGAGGAAGTCGAGGGCGCCCCAGACGGCGTACGCGTAGAACAGGCCGAAGGCGCCCGCGATCGTGGCGATGAGCCACGTGGGCATGGCGGCGCGACGTGTTGCCGTGCTCATAGCGGCCCCGCCCCCACCATCAGGAACGGCCACGGAACGAGCAGCACAGCCCCCGCGGACAACCATGCGAAGCGCTGCCACGCCTTCATCCCACGGGTGAGCAGGTAGGTCGTGGCGAACCAGACGACCGGCGCCGCGGCGGCGAGGACGAACGAGGCGAAGTAGAACGGGGCCGGCACCGCACCCAGAGCGTAGAGCTGCAGTCGCATCCCGCCGAGGAGCCAGCCGATCGTGTAAAGCAGGTAGATCCCGCCGAAGACGCCGAGGAACAGCAGCGCCGTGTTGCTCATCGCGGCGGGCGCGGGTGCCGCCGCGTCGCGTCGCCCCTGGGCCGCGGTCTCGAACTCCGCGCTCCCCTTGCCGACGACGGAGTACCCGGGGGGCAGGTCGGAGTCGGGCAGACGCTGGGGTGCGTCGAGGGTCGGGTCATCATCGCCGTCCCAGGCGAGGGCATCCTGATCCGCATCGCGATCCACGCGTCCCAGCGTAGTCGGGCGCGCACCGATGACGTCGGGAAACGCCGACGGGCGCCCCGCGAAGGGACGCCCGTCGGTGAAGCCAGACGAGATCAGCGCGCGGCGCTGCCCTCGGTGTAGCCCTCGTCCTGCTGCTTCCACGCGAAGAGCGAGCGCAGTTCGCGGCCGACCGACTCGATCGGGTGCGACGCGGCCTTGTCGCGCAGTTCGGCGAACTCGATCGCGCCGTTGTCCTGGTCGTCGATGAAGCGCTTCGCGAAGGCACCCGACTGGATGTCCGCGAGCACAGCCTTCATGTTCTCCTTGACGCTCGGGTCGATGACACGCGGACCCGAGACGTAGTCGCCGTACTCGGCGGTGTCCGAGATCGACCAGCGCTGCTTGGCGATTCCGCCCTCCCACATGAGGTCAACGATCAGCTTGAGCTCGTGCAGCACCTCGAAGTACGCGATCTCGGGCTGGTAGCCCGCTTCGGAGAGCGTCTCGAAGCCGTACTGGACGAGCTGCGACACACCGCCGCAGAGCACGGTCTGCTCGCCGAAGAGATCGGTCTCGGTCTCTTCCGTGAACGTCGTCTTGATGACGCCGGCGCGGGTGCCGCCGATCGCCATCGCGTACGACAGTGCCGTCGCCCACGCCGTGCCCGACGCGTCGCGCTCGACGGCGATGATGTCCGGGATGCCGCGACCGGCGACGTACTCGCGACGCACCGTGTGGCCGGGGGCCTTGGGGGCGACGAGGATGACGTCGACGCCCTCGGGCGCGTCGATGTAGCCGAAGCGGATGTTGAAGCCGTGCGCGAAGGCGAGCGTCTTGCCGGGAGCCAGGTTCGGCTTGATGTAGTCGTTGTAGATCCCGCGCTGGTGCTGGTCGGGCGCGAGGATCATGATCAGATCGGCCCAGGCGGTCGCATCCGCGACGTTCATGACCTGGAAGCCCTCGTCGGAGGCCTTCTCGATCGACTTCGAGCCCTCCTTGAGCGCGATGACGACCTCGACGCCCGAGTCGCGCAGGTTCAGCGCGTGAGCGTGACCCTGCGAGCCGTAGCCGACGATCGCGACCTTCTTGTTCTGGATGATCGAGAGGTCGGCATCGGCGTCGTAGAAGATCTCAGCCATGGTTTTCTCCTTTTGCTTCGGTCCCCGAGCTTGTCGAGGTGTCGTGACCGGTCCGTCGACGAGTTCAGGAGCCGGAGTGTGTTCGTGTGGTCAGCCGCGCAGGACGCGCTCGGTGATGCTCTTGCCGCCGCGTCCGATCGCGAGCAGGCCGGACTGGGCGAGCTCTTTGACGCCGAAGGGCTCGAGGGCGCGCAGGAACGCGTCGACTTTGCCCTTGTCGCCCGTGACCTCGACGACGAGTGCGTCAGGCGCGTAGTCCACGACCTGTGCCCGGAAGAGATTGACGACCTCGAGCACGTTGGACCGCGTCTGGTTGTCGGCGCGGACCTTGATCAGCATGTGCTCGCGCTGCACCGATGATGCGAACTCGAGCTCGACGATCTTGATGACGTTGACGAGCTTGTTGAGCTGCTTCGTCACCTGCTCGAGGGGCAGCTGATCGACATCGACGACGACCGTGATGCGGGACAGTCCCGGCACTTCGGTGACGCCCACGGCGAGGGACTCGATGTTGAAGCCGCGACGGGCGAACAGGCCCGCGACGCGGGTCAGCAGACCCGGCTTGTTCTCGACGAGAAGGCTCAGAACGTGCGTGGGCATCTCAGGCCTCCTCATCGAACGACGGCGAGTGATCCCGCGCGTACTGGACGTAGCTGTTGCTGACCCCCTGCGGCACCATGGGCCACACCATCGCGTCGGCGCTCACGACGAAGTCGATGACCACGGGGCGGTCGTTCGTCTCGAGCGCGGTCCGGATCGCGGCATCCACGTCTTCTTCCTTCTCGACACGCAGTGCGAGACAGCCGTAGGCCTCGGCGAGCTTGACGAAATCGGGGATGCGGATGGTGTCGTGGCCGGTGTTGAGGTCGGTGTTCGAGTAGCGGCCCTCATAGAAGAGCGTCTGCCACTGGCGCACCATGCCGAGCGACGAGTTGTTGATGATGGCGACCTTGATCGGGATGTTGTTGATCATGCAGGTCGCGAGTTCCTGATTTGTCATCTGGAAGCATCCGTCGCCGTCGATCGCCCACACGACCCGGTCGGGCTCGGCGACCTTGGCGCCCATCGCGGCGGGAACGGAGTAGCCCATCGTTCCGGCACCGCCGGAGTTCAGCCACGAGTTCGGACGCTCGTACTTGATGAACTGCGCCGCCCACATCTGGTGCTGGCCGACGCCGGCGGCGTAGATGCCCTCGGGGCCGGTCAGCTCGCCGATGCGCTGGATGACATGCTGCGGCGACATCAGACCATCGGTCGGCTGCGCATAGCCCAGCGGGAACTCATCCCGCAGACCGTCGAGATACGACCACCAGTCATCGAAATCGGGTTTGGTGCCCGCGGTGAGGCTGCGGAAGGCCTCGTCGAAGTCGGCGAGCACGTCGCGGACGTCGCCGACGATCGGCACGTCCGCCGTGCGGATCTTCGAGATCTCGGCGGGGTCGATGTCGACGTGCACGACCTTCGCGTTCGGAGCGAACAGTGCCGCCTTGCCCGTCACGCGGTCATCGAAGCGCGCGCCGAGCGAGATGAGCAGATCGGATTCCTGCAGCGCCAGCACGGCGGGCACCGTGCCGTGCATCCCGGGCATGCCGAGGTGCTGCGGGTGGGAGTCCGGGAACGCGCCGCGCGCCATGAGGGTCGTCACGACCGGGACGCCGGTCGTCTCGGCGAGAGCGAGCAGCTCGGCCGCCGCACCGGAGCGGATGACGCCACCGCCGACGTAGAAGACGGGCTTCTTCGACTCGGCGAGCAGCTGCGCCGCCGCCTGGACCTGCTTGCCGTGCGCCTTGGTGACGGGGCGGTAGCCGGGCAGATCGATGCGCGGGGGCCACACGAAGGGCGCCTCGGCCTGCTGGGCGTCCTTCGTGATGTCCACGAGCACGGGGCCGGGGCGACCGGTCGAGGCGATCTCGAAGGCCGCCGCGATCGCGCCGGGGATCTCCGCCGCATCCTTCACGAGGAAGGAGTGCTTCGTGATCGGCATCGTGATGCCCACGATGTCGGCCTCTTGGAAGGCGTCGGTGCCCATGAGGTTCGAGAACACCTGGCCCGTGATGCAGACGATCGGCACCGAGTCCATGTAGGCGTCGGCGATCGCCGTCACGAGGTTGGTCGCGCCGGGGCCCGACGTCGCGATCGCGACGCCGACGCGTCCGGATGCCGAGGCATAGCCCTCGGCGGCGTGCCCGGCGCCCTGCTCGTGACGAACGAGGATGTGGCGGATCTCGGACGTGTCCATGAGCGGGTCGTAGACCGGAAGGATCGCTCCACCGGGCAGCCCGAAGACGTCGGTGACACCGAGCTTCTCAAGCGATCGGACGACGGCCTGCGCGCCAGTGAGCACGGGCGGCGAAGCGGTGCGGGCAGGAGGCCGGGGAACGGCCGGTGCGGATTCGGCGGGCATGGTCATGGTCCTCGCAGAGACGGATCGGGATGCGGATGCCTGGGGCTCAGCCGGTCGTGGCGCCTTCAGCGGCGGAGCGCACGAGTCGGGAGTACTTGGCAAGGACGCCACGGGTATAGCGCGGAGGAAGGGGCTCCCAGCCGGAGCGGCGGGAGGCGAGCTCTGCATCGTCGACGAGTAGGTCGAGAGTGCGAGCCGCGATATCGACCCGTATCAGATCACCATCGCGCACGAAGGCGATCGGACCTGCGTCGACCGCTTCGGGTGCTATGTGGCCGATGCACAGGCCGGTTGTGCCGCCTGAGAATCTGCCGTCCGTCAAGAGTAGTACATCTTTTCCGAGGCCTGCGCCCTTGATGGCGGCCGTGATCGCGAGCATCTCGCGCATGCCGGGGCCGCCCTTGGGGCCCTCGTAGCGGATGACGACGACGTCGCCCTTGTCGATCTCGCCGGCCTCGAGCGCATCCATGGCGGCGCGCTCACGTTCGAACACCCGCGCGGGGCCCTCGAAGACCGCGGCGTCGAACCCGGCGGTCTTGACGACAGCACCCTCGGGCGCCAACGAGCCGTGCAGGATCGTGATGCCGCCCGTGGCGTGGATGGGGTTGTCGAAGGAGTGGATGACGGTGCCGTCGACGGGGTCCGGGTCGAGGTCGCGCAGGTTCTCGGCGAGCGTCTTTCCGGTCACCGTGAGCGCGTCGCCGTGCAGCAGCCCTTCGTCGAGCATCGCCTTCATGACGACGGGGATGCCGCCCTGACGGTCGACGTCGTTCATGACGTACTGGCCGAACGGCTTGAGGTCGCCGATGTGCGGCACCTTGTCGCCGATGCGGTTGAAATCGTGCAGGTTGAGTTCGACGTCGGCTTCACGGGCGATCGCAAGCAGGTGCAGGACGACGTTGGTCGAGCCGCCGAGCGCCATCGCGAGGGCGACGGCGTTCTCGAAGGCCTCTTTCGTGAGGATGTCCCGGGTCGTGATCCCCAGGCGCAGCAGGTTCACGACGGCCTCGCCCGAGCGGTGCGCGAAGACGTCACGGCGACGGTCAGCCGACGGCGGGGCGGCCGAGCCGGGCAGGGAAAGCCCGAGGGCCTCACCGACCGAGGCCATCGTGTTCGCGGTGTACATACCGCCGCACGCTCCCTCGCCGGGCGCGAACGAACACTCGATGCGCTTGAGGTCTGCTTCGCTCATGCGGCCGGCAAGGCACGCGCCGACTCCCTCGAAGGAGTCGATGATCGTGATCTCCTTCTCGGTGCCGTCCGAGAGCTTGACCCAACCGGGGGCGATGGAACCCGCGTAGAGGAAGACGCTCGACAGGTCGAGGCGTGCCGAGGCCATCAGCATGCCGGGGATGGACTTGTCGCATCCGGCCAGCAGCACAGACCCGTCGAGGCGCTCGGCCATCATGACGGTCTCGACGGAATCGGCGATGACTTCACGTGAGACGAGCGAGAAGTGCATGCCCTCGTGGCCCATCGAGATGCCGTCCGACACCGAGATCGTGCCGAACTGCAGCGGGTAGCCGCCACCGGCGTGCACACCCTCCTTGGCGCCCTGGGCGAGCCGGTCCAGGCTCAGGTTGCAGGGCGTGATCTCGTTCCAGCTCGATGCGATGCCGATCTGGGGCTTCTCCCAGTCGTCGTCGCCCATGCCGACACCGCGGAGCATCCCGCGCGATGTCGTGGCTTCGATCCCGTCGGTGACGACGCGGCTGCGGGGCTTGATGTCGATGTCGGTGCGAGACTCGGGCATCCCCTGAGTCTATTCCCGGGCAGGGGCCGTGTTCTCACCGGTGACCGCCCGACGCTGCGTGGCGAGATCGTCCAGCAGAGCGGCGAGTTCGTCGATGTCGGCCACTCGCAGGGCGGCGGCGGTCTCCCCCGCCCCCACGCGCACACCGAGGTCGTCGACGCCGAGGCTGCGCAGAGCGTCTTCATCCGTCACGTCATCGCCGGCGAAGAGGACCGCCGTGGCACCGAGCCGTTTGCGCAGCTCGTGGATCGCCGAGTCCTTGCCCTCGTGCCGGAAGGCGTACTCGACGATGTGCTTGCCCGTGCGTCGGCGCCAGTGCGGCGCTTCGGCGATGACCATGGCATCGACCGCCGCGTGGGCACGCTCGGCGTCGGCGGGCTCGGCGAGGCGCGTGTGCACGCCGAGACCGAAGGTCTTGGGCTCGATCCACACGCCGGCGAGTCCCTCTGTCGCACGCCGCGCGTCGGCGAGAAGGCGGTCGCGCAGTTCGGCGTCGACGATGTCGGGCTCGGGTTCGAGGGCACCTTCGCCGGGCGTCCAGAACTCCGCGCCGTGGCTTCCGGCGAGCAGGTAGACGGAGTCATCGGCGTGCTCGGCGATCTCTCGCAGGTCGACGAGGCTGCGCCCCGACACGAGGGCGACGGTCGTGTCGGGCAGCGCCGCGAGGCGTTCGATCGCGGCGCGCGCCGAGGGCAGCATGCGGGCGGACATGGGCTCGTCGACCAGCGGCGACAGCGTGCCGTCGAAGTCGAGTGCGACGAGCAGGCGATCGGATGCCGCGACGCGACGCAGGGCTTCGTAGCCGGTCATCCCGCTCGGTCCTTCGATGCCGCGAGGGCTTGGAGGAAGGTCTTGGACCATCGGGCGACGTCGAAGTCGAGCACCTTGCGACGCAGCGCCCGCATGCGCCGCCCCTGCTCGGCTGCCGGCATCTCGATCGCGCGCATGATCGTGTCCTTGAGCGCGCCGATGTCGTGCGGATTGACCCGCAGTGCGGACCCCAGTTCGTCGCTGGCTCCGGCGAACTCGCTCAGCACGAGCACGCCGCGGTTGTCGACGCGCGACGCGACGTACTCCTTCGCGACGAGGTTCATACCGTCGCGGAGCGCCGTGACCAGCATGACGTCCGCGGCCAGGTACAGCGCGACCATCTCCTCGCGCGGGAACCCCTGGTGCAGGTACCGGATCGCCGAATAGCCGATCGTGTCGTGGTCACCGTTGATGCGGGTCACCGTGAGCTCGATCTCGTCGCGCAGCTCGATGTAGGCCTGCACGCGTTCGCGACTGGGGCTCGCGACCTGCACGAGGGTGACGTCTTCGACGTCGAGGCGACCGTCATCGATCAGCTCGCCGTACGCCTTCAGCCGGTGGCGGATGCCCTTCGTGTAGTCAAGGCGATCGACGCCCAGCAGGATCCTCTTGGGGTTGCCGAGGCTCTCGCGGATCTCGGCTGCCCGAGCTTGGATGTCGGGGCGCTGCGCCATCTCGACGTACGTCGCGGCATCGATCGAGATGGGGAACGCCTTGGCGACGGCGAGGCGCGTCGTGCCCTCGCCGTCGGGCACGCGGATGCCGCTGGCCTTCGTCTCGTAGCGCAGCTGTCGCCGCACGGCGCGGGCGAAGTTGCTGGCGTCGGCGACGCGCTGGAAGCCGATGACGTCGGCGCCCAACAGCCCTTCGAGCACCTGGCGCCGCCAGGGCAGCTGCGAGTAAAGGCCGTATGCGGGGAAAGGAATGTGGTGGAAGTATCCGATCGTCAGGTCGGGCCGCGCTTCGCGCAGCATCTGCGGCACGAGCTGCAGCTGATAGTCCTGCACCCAGACGGTGCCGCCCTGCGCTGCGGCATCGGCGGCGGCGCGGGCGAAGCGCTCGTTGACCTTGACGTAGGCGTCCCACCACACGCGGCGGTACCGCGGCGCCGCGATGACGTCGTGATAGAGCGGCCAGATCGTGTCGTTCGAGAAGCCCTCGTAATAGTTCTCGACGTCGGATGCCGAGAGTTCGACGGGAACGAGGTGCATGCCATCGAAGTCGAACGGCTCGAGCGCCAGGTCGGGCTGCCCGGGCCACCCGACCCACGCGCCCTTCGTCTGGCGCATGACGGGTTCGAGGGCTGTCACGAGTCCACCGGGCGACGGGCGCCACCCGCCGGCATACTCCCCCTCGGTGATCCGGTCGACGGGAAGTCGATTGGCGACGACGACGAACTCGGCCTGTGTCACGGTACTCCTGGGGGCGGGGGTGTGCTGATCAGGCTAACAGCGGGGCCCCGCGCGCAATCCGGCCTTGACTGCCGGGCGTCGCCCTGTCAAGGGAGGCGCGGTCGCGCCGGGTGCCGCTAGCGTGGGCACATGCGCAGATACCTCTTCAGCACCGGCCTGGTCAGCGCGATCCTGAGCGGGTTCACGCTCTTGCGGTCCACACGCGGCGATACTCCCTTCACGTGGCGCACCGCTCTTGCCTGGCTGAGCTGGGGCATCACCCTGGCCCTCGCCGTGGGCGCCATCGTCGACACGCGACGCGCCTCGACGGGGCACCTCGTCGCGACCGACTCCCCCGTGCGCGGCAAAGAGGAGAAGCTCCTCCGCAAGCGCATCCAGCGCTGAGCAGGTCACCCCGCGGCCACCGCGATCCGTCGCGGTGGCGCCTTCCGGTCGCCGTTTCGCGACCGGGATGACCGTCGAGCACTCACGAGCATCACCCACGAGAAGCAGAAAAGCCTCGGTCACTGGCGAGAGTGACCGAGGCTTATCCGTGCACCCCCTCGGACTTGAACCGAGAACCCACTGATTAAGAGTCAGTTGCTCTGCCGATTGAGCTAGAGGTGCGAGATTCGCGACGAGGCGAACGAGGGTCCACATTAGCATCACGATTGCGTCACCCGGAAATCGAGTCGAGCACTGCGCCGGTTATCCTTGATCTCGTGACCGCTGCCTCCCCTGCGTCCTCGTTCGACGTGCCGTTCGACGGTGATCTGCGGGGCGATCTCGCGCTCGCCCTGAGGCTCGCCGATGCGGCGGATGCGGCAGCCATGCCCCGCTTCGACTCGCCCGATCTCGATGTGCAGGCAAAACCCGACGCGACCTTCGTCACCGACGCCGACATCGCGACCGAAACGGCGATCCGTGCGCTCTTGGCGAGCGAGCGACCCGGCGACGGCATCCTCGGCGAAGAGTTCGGCACGACCGGCTCCGGATCGCGCCAGTGGATCATCGACCCGATCGACGGGACCCACAACTACCTCAGGGGCATCCCGATGTGGTCGACCCTGATCGCGCTCGCGATCGACGGCATTCCTCGCGTGGGTGTCGTGAGCCAGCCCGCGATCGCGCGCCGCTGGTGGGCGGCATCCGGACTCGGCGCGTGGACGAGCACGGCGGATGGCGGCACGCGCCGGATCTCTGTCTCAGACGTCGACGCGATCGACCGCGCGAGCGTGAGCTTCCAGAGCATCGCCCAGTGGCGCGAGGCCGGCGAACTCGACGCCCTCGATCGGCTGACGTCGGCCGTGTGGCGCGACCGCGGCTACGGCGATGCTTGGCCCTACATGCTTCTCGCCGAAGGGCGCCTCGAGTTCGTGGCAGAGTTCGGTGTGCAGGAGTACGACATCGCCGCGCATGTGCCCATCGTGCTCGAAGCGGGCGGCTCCTTCACCGCCTACTCGGGCGCCGCTTCTTTGACGGAGCGGTCGTCGCTCGCGACGAACGGCACGCTCCACCAGCCGTTCCTCGACCTGCTGCACTCCCCCTGAACCCCGTGGAGCCACCGATGACTTCCCCCCGTTTGCGTCTCGCCGCCGCTCTCACCATCGCAGCGGCCGCCTTTGCGCTGACGGCGTGCGCCCCCGAGGCCGATCCCGATCCGGTGTCGCCGCAGACCGCGGCTCCGACGCCGAGCGTCTCCGCGCCCGACCCGTCAGCGCCGGCGACCGAAGCGCCGAGCGCCGATGAGCCCACCTGCGAGACGATCATCCCCGATGCCATCGTCGCCGATTTCGAGAGCCTCGGCTGGAGCTCGCAGGCCGACCTCTTCTACATCGGCGACATCGAAGTGCCCGACGGTCTGCTCTGCGTGTGGGCGGACTTCGAAGGGCCGGCGGGCGATCACCTGCAGTTCTTCGGCTGGGCGCCGATCCAGGACTCGACCGCCACGCAGGCGCAGGAGTCGCTGGTGGGTCAGGGCTGGCGGCGTGAGGAGTCCGAGGCCGGCGTCTACATCACCGAGCCGGCCGAAACGGCGATCCAGAGCGATGACGAGGGGTACGGCATGACCTACCTCTTCACCGAGGGTGTGGTTCAGCTCGCCGACACCAAGCAGGGTCTGCTCCTCATCGAATGGCCCCGCCGCTAGAACGCTCCCGCGCGCCCGTCAACCCCGTCGCATCCGTCGCCGGGCTTTCGTAACGTCGAAGCCCCAGACGAGAGGTGACACCATGAGCAACACTCCGCCCGCCCCCATCATCCCGCCCACCGGTCCCGAGCAGGGCGCGTCGGGTCACGACGGCGGACTGCTGCCCGACGACCCGATCCGCGACGTCGACGGCGAGGCGACGCTCGATCCGGATGTCGACCCCGACCAGGTCGACAGCGCGACGGCCGATCGCCTCGCCAGCGGGGCAGACGTCGACGACGATCAGGGCTTCCCCCAGGGGCCGTCGATCACCCACCCCTGATCAGGGCGACAGGTCGGGGCGGACGCGCGTGCCGAACTCGTGGCGGAGCGCGCTGAGCGCGGCCCACCACCCGGCCAGGCCGTGCACGCCCGGGCCGGGGCTCGCCGATGCTCCTGCGAGGTAGACGCCCGGAATCGGCGTGCGCCACGGATCAGGGCTCAGAGTGGGTCGGCGCAGCAACTGGTCGAACGTGGGCGCACCCGCGGCGATGTCGCCCCCGATGTAGTTCGGGTTGTGCCGTTCGACATCAACCGCCGAGCGCGAATGCGACGCGATGATCGTGTCGCGGAAACCGGGCGCGAATCGCTCGATCTGAGCGATGACGGCCTCTTCGCGGTCGACATCGCTTCCGGCGGGAACATGCGTGTACGTCCACAGCGTGTGGTGACCGCGGGGTGCGCGGGTGTCATCGAACACGGAGGGCTGCGCGGCGAGCACATACGGACGCTCGGGCAGCCGCCCGCGATCGACCTCGTTCTCTGCCCGGGCCATCTCGGCCCGCGTCCCCCCGACGTGCACGGTGCCCGCGCTACGCACGCCGCTGTGGACCCAGGGGACGGCATCACTCAAGGCGAAGTCGACCTTCGCCACTCCGCCGCCGTAGCGGAAGCGTTCGAGCACGCGGCGATAGCCCCAGGGAAGAGCATCGCCCGCCATCTTGAGCAGCGCCCGGGGGGTGACATCGAGCAGCGTGGCCCGTGCGCGCGGCAACTCGTCGAGCGACGTCACCTCGTGGCCGAGCACCAGTTCGCCGCCGTGCGCGCGCAAGTCGTCGACCATCGCGTCGATGATCGACTGCGATCCTCCGATCGGAATCGGCCAGCCGCGCGCATGCGCATAGGTGGCCAGCGTGAGTCCCGCTCCCGCGCCGGCGATGCTCGGCTGCGGCAGGATCGAGTGGGCAGCGACGCCCGTCAGCAACGCCGGCGCGACCTCTTCGCGGAAGCGGGCGTTCCAGGCGATACTCCCCTGTTCGAGCGAGCGCAGCCCGAACGCGAACGCCGTCAGGGGATGCCGTGGCACCCGCACGAGCGTTGAGCCGGTGAACTCCGCGACACGGTCGGCGTGTCGCACGAGGGGGCGCAGGAGGCGTTCGTAGGCGGGACCGTCGACCCCGAGTTCGTCGCGCGTGCGGGCGAGGTCGCGATAGGCGATACCCGCACGGCCGCCATCGAGAGGCTGGGCGAACGACACATCGGGGGTAACGAAGTCGACGCGGTCCCGGAGCGCGAACTCGCGGAAGAACCGGGATTCGAAGGCGAGCGGATGGATCGCGGAGCAGACGTCGTGCCGGTACCCGGGAAGCGTGAGTTCCCGGGTAGACGCTCCCCCGCCGGCCCGGTCGGCTCGTTCATAGACGCGCACGGCGAGACCCGCGCGAGCGAGGGTGACGGCAGCGGCCAGGCCGTTGGGACCGGCACCCACGATCACTGCGTCGAGTGAGTCCATCTCACCACCGTCCCACACGCGCCGCGCGGGGCATGCAAGGGCGGACCGTGTCAACCCTCGGTGGCCGAGCGGGGGCTACCGCGATCATGGAGCACATGACCGGATTCGCCATCATCCTGCTGATCATCGGACTCGCGTTGCTGTTCTTCGGCATCTTCGTCGAGGCCGTGAAGTTTCTGCTCTGGGTGGGCATCGTGATCCTCGTGATCGCTGTCATCGCCTGGCTCATGCAGTTCATCAAGCGCCAGACCTGATACCCGAGACCGAGACCCGACCAGAGAAGTCACCGCCGAGATGCGCGACGACGCCACCCGATCCTGACCGCTCAGTCCTCGACCGTGACCTGCGGGGCGAACGCGACATAGCCCGCGAAGTCCCGCCCGACGCGATCGACGGCGCCCGGGCGAAGATCGGGGTACGCCCACGCGAGGTCGGGGTGCTGCTCCCCGTCGACGACGACGTTGTAATACTGCGCCGCACCCTTCCACGGACACGTGTACGGCGTCGGGCTCTCTATGAGCACTCCGTCACCGATGCTCGCCGGCGGGAAGTACCAGTTGCCCTCGATCCGCACGAGGTCATCGTGCTCGGCGTCGGCGATCACCGTTCCGTTCAGCGTTGCGCGCATGCGTCGCTCCCTTCGTCTGCTTCGAGACTTGCCGCCCGCCGCCACCGTCGTCAACCCCTTGCTCTCTGCCCGACGATCGGTTGGGTTCGAAGCATGAAGGACAGATCGATTCCCCGCGAGCCCGGACCAGAGCCCGACACGACCGATGCCGCCGAGCCCGAGGACACCGATGCGCGGCTCGACCCCGAAGACGGACCGGCCCTCCTCGATGAAGAAGGCCAGTCCGTCGACGAGATCGAGATCTAGATCACATCACGGGTCCTGAGAGGCGATCCCAGACGCGGTGGCGGGTGAGCAGCTCGAGCATTCCCTCGACGAGCGTCGAGGCGGGACCCGTGAGGACTCCGGGCTCACCGCCGTCGATGTGAGCCGCTGCGAGCACGGGGGCTCCCGCATCGTCGGCACCGATGGCCTTGCCGTGACGGAAGGCCTCCTCGAACGCGCGGACGATCGGCGGCGCGGTCGTGGGGGCGAGGGCGATCAGGCCGTCGAGTTCGATGCTCGCAACGGTGTCGGCGCTGCGCTGGATCGGGATGTGCCCGAGCATGCCGCCGCGCTCGGCGATGACCAACGGTGTGACGCCCTGGTCGTGGAGCGCCTCGCGCACGGACTGCAGCTCTGCGAGATCGGTTTCGGAGTCGGCGAGGATTCCGACGACCCGGCCGTCGACTGGCCACTGCCCCCCGATCATTCGCACAGCGGGGCTCAGCTCGACATCGGCGAGCTCGACGGATGCCGCAGGTGCGGGCAGCCCGAGCGCGTCGGCGACCTTCTGGCACAGGTCCGCGTCGATGTTCGCGAGCGCCGCGAGCTGGCGCTCCTTGATCGCCTGTTCGTAGCACTTGCCGAGCTCGAACGCGTAGGCCCCCGCGACATGCTCCTGCTCGGTCGGTGTCAGCGAGAGGTAGAACAGCCGCGCCTGTGAGTAGTGGTCGTCGAAGCTCGCGGGCTTCTCGCGAGTGATCGCAGCCTCGGGCACGACGGTCGGCACCTCGATGAAAGCGCCCTCAGCCATGCCCGCGTGGAACGGGCACCCACCGTCGAGAGAGTTGGGATGGTACGGCGCGACACCGCGGTGCACAGCGGTCTGGTGCATCCCGTCTCGAAGCATGTCGTTGACGTCAGCGTGCGGCCGGTTGATCGGCAGCTGCGTGAAGTTGGGACCACCGAGCCGCGAGAGCTGCGTGTCGAGGTACGAGAAAAGGCGCCCCTGCAGAAGCGGATCGTTCGTCACGTCGATGCCCGGCACGAGGTGGCCCGGGTGGAAGGCGACCTGTTCGGTCTCGGCGAAGTAGTTCGTGGGATTCGCGTCGAGGGTCATTGTTCCGATGACCTGCAGCGGCGCGAGCTCCTCCGGCACGAACTTCGTCGGATCGAGCAGGTCAATGCCGGCGAAGGTCTCGTCCGGGGTGTCGGGCAGCACCTGGATCGCGAGGTCCCACTGCGGGTGGGCACCCGCCTCGATCGCGTCGGCGAGGTCGCGTCGGTGGAAGTCGGGGTCTTTGCCGCCGGCGATCTGCGCTTCTTCCCACACGAGGGCGTGCGTCCCGAGCTTGGGCCGCCAGTGGAACTTGACCAGGACGGTGTCTCCCGCGTCGTTGACCATGCGGAAGGTGTTGACGCCGAAGCCCTCCATCATCCGATACGAGCGAGGGATGCCGCGGTCGGACATGTTCCACATCGTGTGAGCCTGCGCCTCGGTGTGCAGCGAGACGAAGTCCCAGAAGGTGTCATGGGCGGACTGCGCTTGTGGGATCTCGCGATCGGGATGCGGCTTGACGGCGTGCACGATGTCGGGGAATTTGATCCCGTCCTGGATGAAGAAGACGGGGATGTTGTTGGCGACGAGGTCGTAGACGCCCTCGGACGTGTAGAACTTCGTCGCGAACCCACGAGTATCGCGGGCCGTGTCCATCGAACCGCGCGATCCGACGACGGTCGAGAACCGCACGAAGACGCGCGTCGTCTCACCCGCACGCAGGAACGCGGCGCTCGTGACCGATTCGGCGGCGCCGTTGGCCGTGAACGTGCCGTGCGCGGCGGCGCCGCGGGCGTGCACGACCCGCTCCGGAATCCGCTCGTGGTCGAAGTGCATGATCTTCTCGCGCAGGTGGTGGTCCTGCAGGAGCACGGGCCCGCGCGGGCCGGCGCGCAGCGAGTGATCGGTGTCGCGCAGGCGAGTGCCGAGCGCAGTTGTCAGCCACTCCCCCTGCTGCGCCCGCGTCTCGGCCGGCGCTCCGGTCTCGGCGCCCGTGGGCGACCGGGTTTCGGGCGCGGACTGGTCCGGCTTCGGGGGAAGCGGTTCGCGCGGCGTTTCAGGCTCTGGCAGGGATGCCGGCTCGGATGCGGGGGCGCCGGGGATGGGCGGGTGGGCGTTGTTGCTCATGTTCGTCATAATCCCTGGGTCGTATCGGCCCGGCGCGCGAGACTGCCGGGGTCGGACAAGTACCCCGAGGCTAGGTACGACAGCGTGGATCGCTCCAGCGGGTTGACGCACCGGGGTTGCTCCTCTATGCGCGCGCCTGTCAACCCCGCGCCGCCCGCGGCGGGTGTCTCCTAGAGTTTCGATCGTGACCAGTGATTTCGAGCAGCCGTCACGGTTGCGCCGAGGGATCACCGGACCGCTGCTCTTCGCGTTCATCCTCGGTGACGTGCTCGGTGCGGGGATCTACGCACTGATGGGCGTGCTCGCGGCAGAGGTCGGTGGGATGCTGTGGGCGCCGCTGGTGGTGGCTCTGCTGCTCGCCCTCCTCACCGCCGGCTCGTACGCCGAGCTCGTGACGAAGTACCCGCGCGCCGGCGGTGCTGCCGTATTCGCCGAGCGCGCGTTCAAGGTCAAGCTCGTCTCGTTCCTCGTCGGCTTCTGCATGCTCGCCGCCGGAGTGACCAGTGCGGCAGGCTTGTCGATCGCCTTCGCCGGCGAGTATCTCTCGACCTTCGTCGATCTGCCTGTCACACCCGTCGCCCTCGGCCTCCTCGCCGTCGTCGCCGCGCTCAACGCCCGGGGCATCCGGGAATCGATGAGAGCGAACTTCGTCATGACGATCATCGAGGTCATCGGCCTCGTGATCGTCGTCGTCTCGGTCGGTGTTCTCGTCTCCGGTGGCGGCGGTGACGTGTCGCGCGTCACCGAGGCTCCGGAGGGCACCAATCTCGCCGCCGCCGTCCTGGGGGGCGCGATCATCGCGTACTACTCGTTCGTCGGGTTCGAATCGTCCGCGAGCATCATCGAAGAGGTCAAGGAGCCTCGCAAGACCTACCCGAAGGCCCTCTTCGCGGCCCTCATCACAGCGGGCGTCGTGTACGTGCTCGTCGGCCTCGCGAGCGGCATCGCCCTTCCCGCTGACGAACTCGAGCAGTCCAGCAGCCCGCTCCTGGCTGTCGTCGAGGCGACGGGCGTGGGCGTTCCGGCGTGGCTGTTCAGCCTCATCGCGCTCATCGCCGTCGCCAACGGAGCACTGCTCACGATGATCATGGCGAGCAGGCAGACCTATGGCATGGCCGAGCAGGGGCTCCTGCCCCACACCCTGTCGCGTGTGCTGCCGAAGCGGCGCACGCCCTGGGTGGCGATCCTCGCGACGACTCTCATCGCCATGGTGATGACGCTCGTCGGCGACCTCGCGACGCTCGCCGAGACGGTCGTGCTGCTTCTGCTGCTCGTCTTCATCAGTGCCAATGTCTCGGTGCTCGTCCTGCGCCGCGACCCGGTCGAACACGAGCACTTCCGCGTGTGGACCTGGGTGCCCGTCCTCGGCACCGCATCGTGCATCCTGCTCCTGACGCAGCAGCGCCCGGCCGTATGGCTCTTCGCGGGGGTGCTGCTCGCGATCGGCGTCGTGCTGTACTTCCTCGCCCGCTGGAGTCGGGAGCGCACTGAGCGGTAGGCGTCGGTCGTAGACGCCCGTCAGGGGTTCGCTCTAGATTCAGCACATGATCGAGACGATGCCGGCGGTCGTGCCGCTCGATGTCCTCGGCGCCGTCGTCGTTCCGGTCGTGGCGATCCTCGTGAGCACGGGCATCGCGGTCTGGCTCGCGCGGCGCGAGCGCCTGGCGAGCGAGCGAGCGCACACCCGCGTCGAGATCGTCGCGCTCGTTCGGGCCCTCACCGATCTGCAACGCACCGCGACGCGGGGCGACCGCGACGGTGCGCGTGAAGCATCCGTGCGGTTCTCATCGACGCTCAATGCCTTCACGGCCCATCTCGGGCGCAAGGACCTCGCGGTGCCGCGGTACCTCGCGATCGTGATGAACCGCGGCATCGAGACAGGCGATCTCACCAAGATCGGCCGGACCGCGCTGTTCCTCAGCAACTGCGTCGACTCGTGGCTGCGCGGCACCGTGTCATCGGCTCAGTTCGCGCAGCACACTCCCCCGGATATCAATGAGGTCTGGGAGGATGACGTCGACCTCGCCGGATGGGCTCGCGCGATCGAGGGCACGCCGGACTGAGCCTCAATACAGACAGGCGAGGTGACCCCCCGACGGCTCGACCGCGACCCTCGATGGCACGGTCGTGATGATGCGCCCTCGTTCGGGGAATCTACCGGGCGACGCGCATCCTTCGCCCCTCGAAGCCCACGATGTCGCCGAGCTGCAACTGGCGTCCGCGCCGCCGATCGACGTCGCCGTTCACGGTCACGAAGCCGTCGATGATGGCCTCTTTCACGTCGCCACCCGAGTCGAGGACCCCCGCGAACTTCAGAAACTGGCCGAGGCGGATCATCTCCCCGCCGATCGACATGTCCTCGATCGGAGCTGCTTTCGTCATCCTCGAATGCTAGTCCGGGACGCTCCCCTTTCCGCCCTCTCCGCACGGCAGCGATTCTCGAACTCTGCCTCGTCTTGGCACAATGAGGCTGTGCCCTCATCGCCTGTCGCCCCGGTCGACGTCGACGCCGGTCGCCGCATGTGGCAGGAGTATGCGGCGGCGCACCCCGACGCGGTATCGGTGTGCCCCGAGTACACGATCGAGCACTTCGGCGACTCGGAGCGGTTGGCCGACGAGCTTGTGGCGCACGTGATCAGCGGGCGCAAGAGGGGGACGTCAGAACTCGTCGCGGACTACCTCGCCCGTGGCGATGAGATTCCCCGCATCGGGTCGCACTGGATCGCTTGCGACGGGCGTGGCGTGCCCCAGATCATCATCCGGAGCGTCGAGCTGCGGTTGGGCACGTTCTCGAGCGCAGACGCCGCGTTCGCCGCGGATGAGGGCGAAGACGACCTGAGCTTGGAGAGCTGGCGGCGCGAGCATCGTCGCTACTGGACGCGCGTCGCTCAGGCCCAGGGCCGGGTGTGGTCCGAAGACGAGGAGATCGTCTTCGAGCGCTTCCGGGTGGTCTGGCCGCCGCAGCACGCTGACTGAAGGCGTTCTACGTCAGCTCGCCGGCTCGCCGGCGCAGGCGCGGGTATCGTCACGGAGGTGACCCTCGAATCCAAGTTTCCGTCGTCGATAGGCAACGTCGCGCGGCAAGCGCTCGCGGCGCACGGCATCACCGGGTACGACCAACTCGTGTCTCACACACCCGAAGATCTTCTGGCTGTGCACGGTGTCGGTCCGAAAGCAGTGCGAATCCTGACCGAGGAACTCGCGCGTCGAGGTCTTCGCCTCAGCAAGTAGTTCCGGGGCTGCCCCGGGTCGACGTGACCCGTATCGCTCGCGCGCGGTCACGGCCGCCGGGTCTCGGTCCGCTCGTTCCCCCGCTTGTAGTTGCCTGTGACGCGCGCCATCACCTGCTGTGGATCCGCGCGTTCGACATCGTCGAGAAACTTTGCCGCCGCCGTTTTTCGCAACGTGGCCGCCAGCCGACCGTCGTGGCGGATCTCCACGCGATCACCACGAACCGTGAACACGAAGCCGCTCGGTGAACCTGCCATAGCTCCGAGCATGCACGACGTTCGAGCGCAACGGCATGCTCCGCGCCGAGGCTGCTCTGCGCCCGTCCTCTGGGAACGGTTCTGTGCCAGGTCGGTGGGCCTGTACGTTCGGCGTCATGGTTGACATCGTCGAGTTCACGCCGGGTGCTGCGGAGCGGTACGCCCGCGTCCTCTCGGCGACGGCAGCGGCTAACGCTATGCAGCTGCCACCGCCTGCGAGACAACCGGATCGATACCGATTTCGGGGCAACGAAAAGGGCCAGAAATCCGCGGCTCTGTTGGTTCACCATGAAGCGCCGACACGAGCATGCCGCCCGCGCAGATCCGTCGCGCCGCCAATCAGCCGCCAAGCGGTCGGCGGGGTGCAGTGCCCGAAGCGAGCGGTTGCTGATCGGTCATGGGTGGGACGTCGGCTCGATAGGCGGCCAGCCACGGCCGGAGCGCCGGAGATGGAGGTGGAGTGACCGAATGGGAGCTCGCCCGGAAATTCCGCAAGTATGCCGAAGACGCACGACCCTGGCCACGTATCCGGGCGTTGTTCATCGAACTCGCGGAAGGTTATGAGTCGAACGCGCGCCGCGAGGACATCGCTGCCGAGCGACGGCGTCAAGGGCGAGGTTTGGGATAGGACCAATCGCTCGAAAAGCGCATCTACCCGGAGCGTCTTGCGGCGCACCTCATTAGGAGACAGGGCGGGGTTCGCTTCATCAGGGCTTGCCGGCTAAGCCGGGTGCGCGAGCTAATCGCGTTCCAGCTGTGACCGGAATCGCGCAGACGTGCGACGAGGTGATCTCGTTCGCGGAGCAGCTTCGCCTCCTCCCCGTGCAGGCGGTCATCGAACACCGCAGACACCGCGGCAGGAGCATGCTTGAACTGCATCGACGAGATACCTCTGAGGCCCCGGCTACGCGGCGGGCGAGGGAAAGAAGACCTCCTCGATCCGCACGTCGAACGTTGCAGCAATGCGGAACGCAAGATCAAGGCTGGGATCGAACCGGTCTCGCTCGATAGAGATGATGGTCTGCCGCGAGACGCCGACGAGGTCTGCTAGGCGCTCCTGGGAGAGTCCGGCCGCCGCGCGACGCTCACGCAGGTCGTTGCGCATCAGGACTCCCGGTGCTGCAGCACCCAGTACCGCACCGAGAAGTCGAGCAGCCCGACCGCCATCAACAGAGAGAGCGCCAGTAGTGCAGACGCGTCAACCCGAAGCAGTGACACGAGCAGCAGGCCGCCAGCCGCAACGAAGAGAACATCCGTGAATGCACCCGCCCGGGCTCGTTCCGATTGGCTCCGCTCGATGGAGTCTCTTGAATTGGCCCGCTGCGTGTTTGGCGAGTGCCGGCCGATGAGGATCGCCCAGGCCAGCATGGCCGCCATCGCACCGCCGATCAGTGCGGACCACAGCACGCTGAACGCCGCGATCGCGGGACCGACTGCCGAAGGGTCGTCATCCCGCAACCCGATCAGCCACGCTGTCACTCCGAACACTCCCGCCCCGACAGCCGCCGCAAGGACGATGAGGAGAACGCGTTGCATCGAACTGCCGGTGCGAGCGGGGCGGTCGTTGTTGGTGTGTTCAGACATGGGTTGTGCCTCTCTGCGGCTCGAAGCTCTTGCCCACCAACATATGTAAAGCCCGCTTTACAGTCAAGTAAACTTGACATGCCTGCTCGACGCGACATCGCCTGCACCCGCGAGATGCAGCGCTCGGCGAGCGGATCGCGACGAACGCTCCAGTAAATTGCCCCTGATCAAGAAGCCGTTCCCGCTTCGTACCTCCTACACGCCCCCGAGCTCATCGGCGGATCGAGGCTAAGCGGAGGAACCATAGGATCAGGCTTCGGGCGCCGGTGCCGCAGATGGGGGATGACTTTGACCGAGAGCAACAAGAGGCAGCTCGTGGTGGACGCGTTCGGGGTGCTGTTCCCGAACGGTGACCCTGCCCAGATTGACAACCGGACGCACTTCCGGCCGGACCGGTCCAAGGACGTTTCTCCCAGGCTGCGACTGAACTGGTCGAGCGAGCTGATGAAGCGTCTTGCCCGGTTCGCGAACAGGTCGCGCCGCAACGAGCTTGCGATCCTCGCCGACCCGAACTGGTACGAGTTCCTCCTCCGCGAGTCGCCGAAGGAGTACGGCCTGAAGATCCTGGCGTCAAGCTGGAAACGGGAGTACCTCGAGGACTTCCCGATCGCCAAATACGACCGCAACCGGACCAAGCAGGCGGAAGCGGACAAGCTCTTTCGCGTCCTGCGACGGTCACAAGACGCCTACCGCATCGCGTACGTCGAGAACGGGCGGTTCGAGCATTGCGTCATCGACAACGTCAACCACCCCGAGGACCCGAACGTCCGCCGTGGCTTCTACTCACCCAGCCTGCGGGTCAGCGTTGACCGACGAGCGGGCGTGTCACGGGTGGAACTCGCCGCCATCGAGGACTTCCTCTCCCGCAAGAACACGCATCAGGACATCATCGACACCGGCTTCTTCCACCAGTGCCGCCCGAGGTCCGCGCTAGATCTGGGGCGCCCGTGGCCGGCGCGGCCAGCCTCACGTCAGGGCACTGAACCCGCAAGCTAGAGCGTCCGCCCCAGCCGAGATTCACTCGAATGAATCTGCGGGGTTCTCATTCCCGCTCACGTCGACATCAACGCCGCATACGCGAGGGTGGGAGGCGAAGGCGTGGGACTGGGCCTCGGAGAACCGTGGTCCAAGATCCGGCCGCACGCGGAACGGCTTGCTGCGCTTGGGCTTGCGGCAAGCCGCTGGTGAATGTCGTCATGGGACCCCATCCGCCGCGTGGTTGGCGCGGCGCGGTGCGGGGCGCATAGGTAACGGGGCGCTCGGGCGGCCTTGTCCGCGCGGCCCACTATTCTGGATCCACGGCTGGGCCTCGGTGGAGGCCTGGCCCCAGGCTTGACTGGCCCCGCTGCGATGTCGCATGGGCCCCGTGAGGGGAACGAATGGTGTTGGGTACGGATCGGGAGCCGAGCCGGGAGCGGGACCTCCGCAAGCAGGAGACTCTGATCCGGTTCGCGCGTGAGGCGCGGGAATGGGATCAGCGCAAGCGCCCCGCACCGTCGAGGGCGGAACTCGCCCTCCGGAAGAAGGTCGAGCGGGTCCGCGCCAAGCAGTCCCGCCGTGCACTCAAGCCCGCCGAGGCTCAGGTGATCGAGGAGTGGGAGCGGCTGCAGCACGCCGAGCGTCACGCCCAGCGCACCGAACGTGACGCCCGCCTGATCCGCGCGGCGAAGTCCGATGTGTTCCACCCGATGGACGCGTCCTGGCTGCTGTCGGTGCTGCGGGCGCCCGCCGAGCACTCCCCCGACCAACCGGCGCTGAGCGCCAAAGACGAGGACAGGCTCGCCACCATGGCGGCGAGCCTGCAGGAATCGGCCCAGCGAGCGCTCGAGCGGCACGAGAGGGAAGTGAACTCTCCGTTCCTCCGAACTTCGTTGAACTACCGCTTCCACGTCGACCCCAAGACCGCGTTCGCGGAGCGCTGCCTCAAGATCTCCGACTGCCCATTCGGCCCTAAGAGCTGCCACTTCCCCGATGAGAAAAGCGCGCGCGAAGCCGCTGCCCTCATCCGGACATACCATGAGCTGACGGCCCAGTCCTCGGTGCCGCAGGCACGCGGCTGGTACACCGTGCACTTCTTCGCGTCCGGCGGGTCGAACAGAGCCAGCACCGCATCTTCGGCGCTCTTCCACGCGCATCCCGGTTATCGCCTCGTTCTCGAAGAGACGGGCGCCGTGCTCGAGAAGACCTCGAACGACTCCACGGATTTCGCGGAGCCGTGGCGGGTGGTGACGCCAGGGCTCGGGTACCCGGTGGGGTTCACCTACGGAACGCACACCCTGATGACTCCGATGATGCGGGGCGGGTTCCGCCTCGAGAAGACGGACGTACTGCCGAGCTACGACTTCAGGTTGCCGGGCAGCATCACGTGATCCCACCTCGGATCCCGTCAGGTACCCAGTCTGCGGCCCGTCCACGGGCGATGGCCTGAGAATCGAGAGAGTCGCGCAGCGATCGACGCCATCACCGCGGGCCCACCGCGGCGCTGATCGCCCTCGTCGACCTCACCCTCGCCGTCGACGGGACAGCGGTGCGCGATGAGCCGAAATGGCCGGTCAGGGGCAGACGCGGACGTGGCGTCCTTCGAATCCGACGATGTCGCCGATCTTCAGCTGGCGCCCGCGACGGCGATCGACCTCGCCGTTCACGCTCACGTAGCCGTCGATGATGGCTCTTTCACGTTCCCACCGGAATCGAGGGTGCGCCCGCCCGTACGGCGCCGCGGCGGCTCCTCCGGGAACCCGCACCACGATCGCTTCGCCTACCAGCTCATCCAGGCGGACATCCGCCGTCGTTCGGCCGCCGCGCACGGTGTGAGCCGGCGCATCGACGTGCGTGCCGGTGTGCGTGCCAATATCGATCCGCGCCACCGCCACGCCGTCAGCATCCAGTGTGAGCGCCGGACCGATGGTGAGCATCGTCGCCCACGTCGTCCCGCAAGCCGCGTGGGAGGCGACGCCGAAAGCCAACCCGCCGGGACCGCTGCCCGTCGAACAGCGGCGAGCCATCTCAAGCCCCGCCGCGATCCCGGCCCCACAAGGCCGCGCCGCCGCCGGTATCCGGGTCGCGACGATCCATCTGAACGGGACTATCAAAGCCCGTGGGATCTGGTTCAACATCAGCCACACCCGCCGCGGACAGGACGTCTACGTCATCTACGACGCGACAGCCTCATGATCTTCGACGATCGCGGCACCCTGATCATCGAACGCCCCTGGCCCGCACCAGGCGTCCGCTACCGACGACCGATGCCCTCCCCTTGGCATATGGAAACTCCTGTCTCTGAAGGACGTTGTAGTGCAGTTCCGTATGGCTGTCGAACGGCAGGCCGGCGCGTTAGAGGACGAGGTCGTGACGCGCGGAGAGTGCGCCGGCCGCGGCGGGTGAGGCGCGCCGGGCGAGGACCGCCGCCACGGCTCCGTTCCCCGCGCCTCCCCTGCCCGTCGGGGCAGACGTATGGACAGATCAGTTGGCGACCGTCACGCCGCAACGTGATGACCAAGGAGCACCGGTCTGCGACGGGCGCGGCGTACTTGCGCCGGGGTGTGCCGGAGGCTTCACACCTCCCGGATGCCCGCTCGCGGCCCGGACACCCGAACGATCCGGTGACAAGCGCTCGCCATGCGGAGCGGCCCTCGATGACGCGTCACGTTGCTGTATCGGAGTCCGGCGTGGATGGTTCTACGCGTCTCGAACGCTTCTGCGTGATCTCTCGTCCCAGCTGTACGCCGCCCCCCACCACTGCGACAAATCCCGCTACGAAGAGGACGATGCGGACCCAGAGCTCCGCATCCGGGATGAAGAGCGCCGGGCTGGCGAAGATGAACGTCGCGCCCACGAAGTACCAGGTCGCGATCTGAGGTGTTTCAGTCCTGTCGTGCCGTGTAGTCATGGTTGCTCCTCCCTCCAAGGTCGACGCTACGCGCGCGGATGCCGCGTGGCCTCCGTCTCGAGATGGATATTCGCCGGT
Organism: Microbacterium sp. Y832; assembly: GCF_057669765.1. Classification (NCBI taxonomy): domain Bacteria; kingdom Bacillati; phylum Actinomycetota; class Actinomycetes; order Micrococcales; family Microbacteriaceae; genus Microbacterium; species Microbacterium sp. Y832. The sequence continues at coordinate 608,554 of NZ_JBYHFM010000003.1, forward strand.
CAGCACGAGAAGTGCCACTGAGCGAGACAGGACGGGGCACACAGATCAGGCAACGACTCGTCCGCCTTCACCGCGTCGGTGCGATGCCTTGAAGGTGCTGGTCAGCGGTGTCATAGTTGATCGCCCGGCGGACGTTACACGCGGTCCACCGTTGGGAGTCGGACGCATGTGGATGATTTTGTTGTTCGGAGCCGTCGCATCCGTCGCGCTCGTGATCGGCGCTGCGGTGGGTGCCCGGCTGGAGCTGCCCAAACGTCTGCTCGCGATTCTCTTGTCTTTCGCGGCCGGAGCGTTGATCACGGCCCTTTCGTTCGAGTTGTTCGAGGACTCCTATGAGCGCGGTGGGATCTGGCTTGCGGTGGTCGGCTTGTTCGCCGGCGCGGTAGTGTTCACGATTCTCAGCGCGCTTCTGGACCGCTGGGCTCAAGCCGGATCGCGTTCGAAGCCTGCGGACGAGGTCAAGGGAAGCGTCAAGCTGGACACAGACGCCGCCGCAGCGGGCCGGAGCGCCAGCTCGGCGACAACCCGAGGAACTGCCGGGGTGGCGCTTCTGGCCGCTGTGACGCTGGACGGCGTCCCAGAGAATCTGGCACTGGGCATCTCGCTGGCTGAAGGCACCGGCAGCATCGCGCTGCTCGCGGCGATCTTTGCATCCAACCTTCCGGAGGCGCTTGTCGGCGCTGCCTCGATGCGGGACCAGGGACGGCCTCTCTCGCAGATCATGTGGTTGTGGACGGCGTGTGCTGTCCTCCTCACCGGTGCGGTTGTGGCTGGAGCGGTATTCCTTTCTCAGAGCGACCCGGCAGTGGTTTCCTTGCCGTTGGCGTTCGCGGCCGGAGCCGTGATCGCCTCCTTGGCAGACACCCTCATGCCGGAGGCGTACGAGCACGGTGGCCCGGCGGTCGCGTTGAGCACGGCCGCCGGGTTCTCGGTGTCTTTCGCACTGTCGCTCGCGTAGCCGATGAGACCCCTGGTGCTTCTTGCGGTGCCGGCGGTCCCCAGCTCTCCCGCTCATCGCTTCGCGTCGGGTTTCAGACGGGTGTGTTGGTCGCTCCCGCGTCGTTCTCCGGTCGTTGCGCGCGGCGCCGCCGCGCTCGGTCGAGGAGCGTCATGGTGGGAGTTGCTGCCGCCCCATGAATCAGGATGGAGCCGAGAACCACGACGGACGCGATCGCCCAAAGCCGTTCACCGCCGGGAAAGTCGCCGTTCTCGAGTGCATAGGCGATGTAGAACAGGGAACCGACCCCTCGAACGCCGAAGAACGCGATCACCCCTCGTTCTCGGGGACCTGTCTTCCCCGGCGTAAGACCAATCCAGCCGCTGAGGGGTCGGATGACCAGTAGGACCGCCGCAGCAAAGAGAATGTCCGGCAATGTCAGCGACTGAAGCAGTCCACGGGCAACAGCCCCGCCGAGGAGAATGAGCACAGCCACAGTGAGGAGCCGTTCCACTTGCTCGACGAAGGTGTGCAGGACCGAGTGGAGTCCATGGGCTCGTTCTGCCGCTCTGATGGTGCAGGCACAGACGAAGACCGCGAGGAATCCGTATCCTTCAGCGACTTCCGCTGCTCCATAGGCGAGGAAAGTCGCCGCCAGGGCGATGAACCCGTCGGCTTTGTCGGTGAATCCCAACCGTTGCGAGAGTCCGGAGAAGAACAGGCGGCGTAACAGCCACCCCACACCGAGGCCGAGGAGCATGCCGAGAGCCAGACGCCACCCGACGTCGATCAGCAACCACTCACTGAGCCACCCCGATGGGGCCAGACCGACGGTACTGATCGCGATGGCGGCGTATGTGAACGGGAACGCGAGGCCGTCGTTGAGGCCGGCTTCGGAGGTGATCGCGAAGCGAGCCTCGTCGTCGTCGCCGTGGTCATCTTCGGTGAGCGGTTCGGTGACCTGCACTTCGCTGGCCAGCACAGGGTCGGTGGGTGCCAGAGCCGCCGCAAGCAGGATCGCGCTGGCGGCACCAAGCCCGAGTCCCCACCAGCCCAGCAGCGCAACCGCGACGATCGACAAGGGCATCGTGATGCCCAGCAGCCGCCACGTGGTGGACCAAGTGCGCCAGCTAAAGACCCTGTTGATCGCAAGCCCAGCGCCCATCAGAGAGACGATGACGCAGAGCTCGGTGAGGTGGACGGCGATGACGGGATGCTCCGTCGGATTGGGATCTGGCAATCCGGGGACGATGGTGAACGCAACGATGCCTGCACCAACGAAGACCATGGGCATGGACACCGGTGCTTTGCCGAGCAGCCGCGGCAGCAACGCAGCGAACAAGGTCGCAATGCCAGCCGAAAGGTATACCAGCCCGACAGGATCCAACGTCATTTGTGTGCCCCCGGGGGGTGAGGAGGGCTATCGCCGGGGTGGACCATGGTGTGGTCCAACTGGCAGGCCTCCCGTGTGTGCAGGTTGAGGTGTACGCCCGCCGATCAGCCGAGTCGGATGGAGGCGTGATGATCACCGCGCACGCCGACGAGAATGCACCCGGGGACCTGACGTCGAAGCCGCCACTCGCCCGCGTTGCAGTCGACAGCTTCGGCTGCAACATGACGGTGTCGGAATGATCGATGTCCGAGAGTACTGCGCGTGGGCAGAATGTTTGCGTCGTCGTCCCCGGCGAGGAGGGACCCGCTTGTCTAGGCGATGTGCTTCATGGGGAGACCATATGTCGAGAAGCGTCCGCTGAGTTGACGGTTGACTTTCTGACGCAACACTGAGCGAACCCTCAATGAAGTCGGCCGACGGCGGGTGCAGGCGTGCCGTAGCGGTTGACCCGTGAGCAACACTCGAACAAGGCCAGACCCCTTCAGCGACGGAGTGGCAGATGACCAGCCCGCGACTCCCGCGGTCAAGCCCCAATGCGTGGTGTAGCCGTTGGTAATCCTTCTGC